>JAXLWN010000138.1:0-12383 GCA_046328475.1 Chloroflexia bacterium
TGCGCGGCACCGACACATAGCCGAGCGACAGCCCCAGGTCGCCAGGGCCAAGCTCCGCGAAGCCGATGCCCGGCACCGCCAGAATCTCCTCGCAGTTCGCGATCCCCTCCGGACTCTCCAGCTTCACCCCGAGCAGCAACTCGCCATCAGGATTCAGCGGCCAGGGCTCGGCGCGTCGCAGGTACTCCTCCGTGGACATCCCCCACACCACCGCCGATGTCGGCTCGGACCCGCGCCCGCGCGTCCCCACCCCGAGGTACGGCCGCCCGTCCGGCCCCATGCCCGGCGGCACGCTCTTCGCCCCGCGCATCCGATCCAGCGCCGACGGGATCGCCGGATCGAGGCCGATCGTCTGGTGTGTGTAGCGGCACGACTCCACGAAGGCCCGCGCCGCCGCCGCGTTTTCCACCTGGCAGAGCAGGATGCCATGCACCCCGCGCCCCAGGATCACCCGGAACTGCCAGGCGTTGTAGCGGATGTGATCCTCGTTGATGCCGTTCACCGGGGCCTCGACGATCACCGGCGGCGTGCGGTGCCCCGCATTCGTCGGCCCGCCCTCGATCAACCCCGCCATGTACTCGTCCAGCCCCGCCAGATCGAGCGCCCCGTGCTCCATCCCGACATTGATGTAGTCGGCCCAGGTGTGGGCATCCTGCCGACCCTGCTCGCGCGTCAGCACATGCCCCGTGTGCCCGCCGACGTAATAGATCGCCTGATCCTGCTCCAGCAGCTCGATCGCCCGATTTAATCGACTCGCCACGCCATCCTCCCTCATCTCATGCTCGCACGACCGCGCCAGTCTATCCGCACCCTACCCCCTGTCAAGCCGCGCCGCGCCCTCCTAACCCGCGCAGGCGGGTTGCAGCACCCTCAGCAGCGGTTTTAACCGCCGCAGCACCATCCAACCGCCAACGCAACGCCTCCGCGCCCCCCGATTAGCCGATCCCCACCCGATCTGCTACCATTTCTCGTACGTACACAAGCGGTACGGCATGAGAGGCTGCGCCCGTTATACTTGCAGCCACCAATCTCCCGGTTGGGCATGGCGATACGACTCAAGCGGCTCGAAATGCAAGGCTTCAAGAGCTTTGCCACGCGGACGGTCTTCGACCTGTCGCCCGGCATCACGGCGGTCATCGGGCCGAACGGCAGCGGCAAGTCGAATCTCAGCGAAGCCGTCCGCTGGGTGCTCGGCGAGCAGAGCAACCTCGCCCTCCGTGGCCGGAAAGGCGAGGATGTCATCTTCGCCGGGGGGAGCGGTCGCGCCGCGCTCGGCATGGCCGAAGTCGCGCTCACCCTCGACAACGGCGACGGCGAGCTGCCGCTGGAGTTCAGCGAAGTCACCATCGCCCGCCGCATCTTCCGCGACGGCGACACCCACTATCTGATCAACGGCGGCCGGGTGCGCCTGCGCGACCTCCTGCAAGTCACCGCCGCGCTCGGCCAGAGCTACACTGTCATCGGCCAGGGACTCGTGGACGCCGCGCTCAGCGCGCGTCCCGACGAGCGGCGCGGCCTCTTCGAGCACGCCGCCGGGATCGCCCCCTATCGCCTCAAGCGTATCGAAGCCGAGCGTCGCCTGACCGAGACCGACGCCAACTGCGCCCGCCTGCTCGATCTTCGCGCCGAACTTGAGCCGCGCCTCCGCTCGCTCGAACGCTCGGCGCGGCACGCGCAGGAATACGGCGAGGCGCGCGAACGTCTGCTTGGCCTGCAGCATCGCCTCTTCGCCGACCTCTGGCGCGAGACCGCCGAGTCGCTGGCCACGGCCGAGCGCGCTGAGGAGCAGGACGCCCGCGAAGCCCGCGAGGCCGCCAGCGTCGAAATCGCGCGCCTCCAGGCCGACGCCGAGGCCAATGACGCGCCGCGACCGAGACCCGCACCCGCGAGCGGCAGGTGTTGGCCGGGCAGGTCGATCTGCCTCGCCCGGCGCTTGGAGCCACGGGTGCCGCCAACTGGCCATCGGCGAAGAGCGCCTCGTCGCCACCCGGCGGCGTCTCACCGACGCCCGCGAGCGCTCGGCCCTCCTCGTCGCGCAGCGCGAAGCGGCCCAGCAGCAGCTCGCGAAGGCCGACGAGGAGATCGCCGCCCTCGACATTGCCTTGACCGAGACGCGCCGCGCCGCCGAAGCCCTGGAGCGCGAACTGGCGACCGCCGAGACGCGTCGCGCCGCCGCCTGCCGCGCCGAGCGCGAACTCGGTCGAGCGCATCGCCGCGATCGAGCGCGAACGTCTGGGCAGGCCCGGCGACGCGCCGCCGCCGAGGAGCGCCGCGCGGCGCTTGTCCGCGACCGCGACCGCGCCACCGCCGAGCATCTGCACGCCAGCGAGCGCGTCACCGCCCTGACCGACGAGCAGGCCACCATCGCCGCCGCCCTCCAGCGCAACACCGCCGCCCGCGAGGCCGCACTGGCGGCCGAGCGCGAGGCGCAAGCGGCGGCGCACACGGCCAGCGCCGCCGAGCGCGAGGCCGCCGCCGACCTGGCGACCCTCGAACGGCGCGTCGCCGAATTGCGCGCCAGGGTCGAAGGCTTGCAGAAGCTCGCGGCGAGCCGGCGAAGGCTTCTTCACCGGCGTGCGCGTGACATTGCAAGCGGCGCGCAGTGGCGAACTCTCGGGCGTGATCGGCCCGGTCGCCAGCATCGTGACCGTACCCGCCGAGTTGGAAACTGCCCTGGAGGTCGCGCTCGGCGGGCACCTGCAGTGCGACATCGTAGTCGAGCGCTGGGCCGACGCCGAGGCCGCCATCGCCCTCCCCGAAAGACCTGCGCGCCGGCCGCGCCACTTTCCAGCCGCTCGATACTGTCCGGGGCGGTGCCGGTGGCGGCAATTCGCCCGGTGGCGCGGGCGTCGTCGGCGTCGCGTCGGATCTGGTCCAGTACGAAGATCGCTTCAACACACTGATCTGTGGCCTGCTCGGGCGCGTCCTCGTCGTCGAAGATTTGCCGACGACGCGCCGGGTGCTGTCGCGTCTCTCCGGTGGTTGGAGCGTCGTCACGCGCGGCGGCGAGATCACGCGCACCAGCGGAGCCGTCACCGGCGGCTCCGCCGCGCGCGAAACCGGCATCCTGGCGCGCGAGCGCACGCTGCGCGAACTCCCCCGCGCCCTGGCGGCGGCCGAGCGCGAGGTCGCCGAGGCGCAGGCGACGCTGGAGGAGCGCGCGACGGCCGTGCGCACCGCCCGCGAAGCGCTGGCCCGCTTCGAGCGACTGCGTCGTGACGTGGCCCAGGAAGGAGACGACCTGCGCCATCGCCTCGGCCGCTTCGAGCGCGATTGCCGCGCGGTAGTCGAGTCCCTCGGTGCGATCGAGCGTCGCCTGGCCGAATTCGACCGCGCCGAGGTTGCCTTGGGTGGCGAACTCGCCGCCATCGAGAAGGACGAGCAGGCGCTCACCGCGCGCCTCGCCGAGCTGGAGCGCGAGCGCGCAACGGCGCTCGCCTCGTCCCACGAGGCCGACCAGTCGGGCCAGGAGGAACGCTCGCGCCTCGCGGGTCTGCGCGCCGAAGTCGCCCGCGCCGACGAGCGCGGTCGGGGCCTCCGCCGCGAGATCGCCGCGACCCGCAACCAGGAAATTGCCCTGGCGCGCGAAGAGGCGAATCTGTCGCGCCACATCGCCGAGCTGGAGACCGAGGAACGCGATCTCGTCGCTGGCGAGTCCGGGCAGCGCGAAGTGCTCGCCACCACCGAGGCCGAAGCCACCGCGCTCGCCGAGCAATTGCGCCCGCTCGACGCCGCGCTCGTCACCGCCCGGCGCGCCGAGGCCGAGGCCAGCGCCGCGATGCACGGTGCCAACGAGGAAGCCCTGCGCCGCGAATCCGCGCTCGGCGCACGCGCCGTAGAGACCGCCCGCCGCCGCGCCGACCGCGACGCCCTGCTGCGTCGCATCGCCGCTGACCTCGAAGTTGAGGATCCCGCCGCACTCTTCGCCGCACCAGTACCGCCGCTCCCGACCGAGGAGCGCGCCGCGCTCGAAGGCCAGGTCGAGCGCCTGGCCGCTCGCCTGCGCCGCCTCGGCCCCCCGAACCCCGACATCGTCGCCGAGTGGGAGTCCGAGTCCGCGCGCTGGAAGACGCTCACCGATGGCCTGAGCGATGTGGAGAGTGCGGCCCGGTCGCTGCGCGCCGTGCTATCCGAGCTCGATCGCACGATGGCCGAGCGCTTCAACGCTACCTTCGCGCGCGTCGCCGACGAATTTGCCGACTCCTTCACCGACCTCTTCGGTGGCGGTTCCGCGCGCCTCGTCCTCGCCGAGGGCAATGCCGACGGCACCTCCGGTGTGGAGATCATCGCGCAGCCGCCCGGCAAGAAGCTGCAATCGCTCTCGCTCCTCTCCGGCGGCGAGCGTGCGCTGACCGCCGCCGCGCTGCTCTTCGCCATCCTCCGCGTCAACCCCAGCCCCTTCTGCGTGATGGACGAGGTAGACGCCGCGCTGGACGAGAGCAACGTTATCCGCTTCCGCGAGCGCCTGAAGCGCCTCGCCGATCAGACCCAGTTCGTCGTCATCACCCACAATCGCACCACAATCGAGGGTGCCGACACCCTCTACGGCATCACCATGGGCTCCGACGGCGTCTCCCGCGCGCTCTCCCTCCGCCTCGACGACCATCCAGCCCCCAAGACCGTCGTCGCCTGACAGCCACCCCTGTCGCATTCGCCTGTACTCTATGTGAGAATCTGCCCCTCTCCCAGTCGTTGGGAGAGGGGTGCCGCGCCGCAGCGCGGCGGGGTGAGGGCCAACACCATGTTCCAAGACCTCCACGTCATCGACTTCCACGCCCACTTCCCCATCCGTGGCGACATCACCGAAGGTGGTCATCGCACGCGCGAACCAGCCCAGGGCACCGTGGGCGCCGAGCGCGACGCCGCCCGCCGTGCCCAGCTCCGGCGCTATCAGGAGCAGTGGCGACTCGCCTGGGACTTCCCGGAACCCGAGCGCGAACCCCGCTCCACCGAGGAGCAAGCCGCGCGCTGGGCGGCGGAAGTCGAGCGCCACGGCCTCGATCGCGTCGTCTTCGTCACCGGCCGCGACAACGACGAACTCGCCCGCGCCGTCGCCCTCCACCCCGACAAATTCGTCGGCCTCGCGCACCACGACATTACCCGCCCCGATGCCGCAGCCGAACTCGAGCGCGCCGCAACCCAACTTGGCCTGCGCGGCTACAAAATGCTCGCCCCCACCATCGACATGCCGCTGCATGACCGCGCGCTCTACCCCGTCTGGGAGGTCTGCGAACGCCTCGGCCTCCCGGTGCTGATCCACTTCGGCATGCTCGGCGGCGCGGGCGGCGTCTCCTACCACCCCAACATCACCCCCGCCGTGCTGGAGCCCGTCGCGCGCGACTTCCCCACGGTCGACTTCGTCGTCCCCCACTTCGGCATCCAGTACGTCACCGACCTCCTCTTCCTCTGCTGGTCCTGCCCCAATGTCCACGTCGATACCTCCGGCTCGAATCAGTGGGTCCGCTGGATGCCCTACAAACTCACCCTGGACGACCTCTTCCAGCGCTTCATCGAGACGATCGGCCCCGAGCGCATCCTCTTCGGCACCGATTCGAGCTGGTTCCCGCGCGGCTTCGCCCTCCGCTACCTGCAAGACCAACTCCGCATCTGCCGCTTCATGGGCCTCTCCCACGAGCAGTTGCAACTGATCTTCGGCGGCAACGCACGGCGCTTGTTGGGGCTGTAAGCCGATCTGGGGTGAGCCGATGCACGATCATGACGAGGCACGAACAACCTCTGCTCCGCACACCTTCCCCCACCCTCTCTACGCCCGCCACATCCTGCGCCCCTTCTTCGAGGATGCCCAACGACTGCTCTTCGGCCCAATGCTGGCGGCGAATGCCGCGCACCTGATCATGCTGTCGGAAACCGGCATCATCCCCGCGACACAGGCGGGGCGAGTCTTGTCCGCGCTGCGGCAGGTTGAGGCGGCAGGGCCGGTATCGTTCGAGTACGCCCCGGCGGTGGAGGATCTCTTCTTCGCGGTCGAGGGGCGACTGATCGCGCTCGCCGGTCCGGAGGCGGGTGGCAACCTGCAGATCGCCCGGTCGCGCAACGACCTCGATGCGGCGATGTGCCGCCTGCTGCTGCGCGACCGGCTCCTGGCCGCACTCGGGCAGACGCTGGACTTGCGCGAACGCCTGATCGCGTTCGCCTCGGAGCACGTCGAGACCCTGATGCCTGGCATCACCCACACGCAGCCGGCGCAACCGACCACACTCGCGCACTACCTGGCCGGGGTGCTCGGACCGCTCGAACGCGATACCGCGCGGCTGCGCGCCACCTACGCCCGGGTCAACCAGAGCCCGCTCGGCGCGGCGGCCTTCACCACAACCGGCTTCCCGATTGATCGCGAACTGATCGCGCAACTGCTGGGCTTCGTCGACGTGGTGGAGAATGGCTACGACGCGGTCGGCGGCTCCGATTGTATGATCGAGCCGATGACGACGCTGACCATCCTCGCCTCAGGTCTCTCGCGCTTCGTCCACGACCTCCTCATCTGGGCGCGCTCCGAAGTCGGCATTCTGCGGATCGGCGACGAGTTCGTGCAGATCAGCTCGATCATGCCGCAGAAGCGCAACCCGGTCGTGTTGGAGCATGTGCGGGCGCGGATCGGCTACGTCCACGGCGACGCCGCCACCGTGACGACGATGCTGCACAGCAGCGCCTTCGGCGACACCGCCGACATCAACGACCAGATCTACGTCCCGCTCGCCCGCGCCTTCGACGCGCTCGGTGGCGTGCTCGAACTCCTCACCGCCGTCTTCGCGACGGCCACGATCAATCGCGATCTGCTCTCCCAGCGCGCTGGCCTCGGCTTCACCACCAGCACCGAGCTTGCCGACACCCTGGTGCGCGACCACGGCCTCCCCTTCCGCAGCGCGCACGGTGTCGCCGCCGCGACGGTGAAACTGGCAATTGCGCGCGGCCTGGAAGCCTCCCAGGTCACGCCCGCGCTCGTGGACGAGGCCGCCGTTGCGATCATCGGGCGACCGCTCGACCTGACCGGCGAGGCGCTGCAATCCGCGCTCGATCCCTGGACCTTCGTGCGGCGGCGCAGCCTGCCCGGCGGCCCCGCGCCCGAGGCGATGCAACATTCCCTCGCGGTCCACCTTTCCGTGCTCCAGTCCGACCGTGCCTGGCTTGCGGAAGAGCGAACGCGGCTCCTGGAAGCCGATCTGGATCGCGAGCGGAGGGCCGCACAACTCATCGCGCGGGCGGCGGCTTCAATCGGCCAAGATTTAACATAATTGGATGTTGCAGACTGTCCGTGCAGGCAGTAAAATTAGCAAAATACGCTTCTTACCTCGACGATGAGGGAGGCATGGTGCGCGTCCTGGCGGTGGCCAATCAGAAGGGCGGCGTCGGCAAGACGACGACCGCAGTGAATCTGAGTGCCTACCTTGCCTTGCGTGGTTTTCGCACCCTCCTGATCGACCTCGACCCCCAGGGTAATGCCACCAGCAGCCTCGGCATCGACAAGGAGTCGTGCGACCTCTCGGTCTACGATGTCCTCAACGACGCGCTGCCGCTGACCGACGCGATCGTGGAGACCTCGCACGACGGACTCGCGCTCGTCCCCTCCACCTCCGTGCTGCTCGGCTCGGAGACGGAGGCCGAACTGACGCGGGCCGAGCGTCGCGAACACCGCCTCGCCGAGGCCATCGCCGGTCTGCCGACCGATGCGTGCGATATTATCCTGATCGACTGCCCCCCCTCGCTCGGCCTGCTGACGCTCAACGCGCTCGTCGCGTCCCAGGGGGTCATCATCCCGATCCAATGCGAGTTCCTGGCCCTGGAAGGGCTGGTGCAGCTCTCGAACAACATCCAACTCGTCAAGCGAAGCTTCAACGACCGGCTCGATGTGCTGGGCGTGCTGCTAACGATGTACGACGCGCGCACCCGCCTTTCCGCGCAGGTGGCCGACGAGGTTCGGCGCTTCTTTCCGAACCGCCTCTTCGCCTCCACGATCCCGCGCGGCATCCACCTGGCGGAAGCTCCGTCCTACGGACAGAGTATCCTGGCCTACGATCCCAATTCGCGCGGTGCGCAGGCTTACAGCGCCGCCGCCGACGAACTGATCGCTCGCCTCGGTCTGATCGCCCCCCAACCGGCGCAGGCCGGTGTCGGTAAGTGGCTATCGCGTCTCGTGGCGAGACTTTCGTGAGTGCGGTGTGCGGCGTGCGGCGTGTGGAATGAACGGGAACAGGCTTTATCCGGCGGGCGTTTGCGGCGAGTAACTGACTACTGACTACCGGCTACTGACTACTCAAGCAGGGGGTGACATGGAGCGGGTGCTGGGTGGGCTGGCAACAAGCATGGGGAGCGATGCCTACAACGAGAAATTTGGGAAAGAGGGCCTGACCTTCGATGATGTGCTGCTGATGCCGGCCGAGTCTGCTGTGCTGCCCAAGGAGGTGGCGACCGACACCTACCTGACGCGGGATATCCGACTCAACATTCCGCTGATCTCTTCGCCGATGGACACTGTGACCGAAGCGCGGATGGCGATTGCCCTGGCGCGCGTGGGTGGTATTGGCGTCATTCACCGCAACCTCTCGGTCGAGGATCAGGTAACTGAGGTTGACAAGGTCAAGCGCTCCGAGTCGGGGATGATCGTCGAGCCGGTCACATTGCGCGCCGACAACAGCGTTGCCGATGCGCTGGCACTGATGGAGAACTACCACATCTCCGGCGTGCCGATCACCGATGAGCACGGCAAGCTGGTCGGCATCCTGACGAACCGCGACCTGCGCTTCGAGGATGATGCCGCGCAGCCAATCGCCAACCTAATGACCTCGCAGGGGCTCGTCACCGTCCCGGTCGGCACGACCCTGGACGAGGCGAAGGAGATTCTCCATCGCCATAAGGTCGAGAAGCTGCCGGTGGTGGATGGCGGCGGCTACCTGAAGGGCTTGATCACCGTCAAGGATATCCAGAAGCGCATCCAATTCCCGAACGCGACGAAGGACCTGCAAGGGCGGCTCCGCGTCGCAGCGGCGGTTGGCGCGGGCGATGCCGAGTTCGAGCGTGTTGCCGCGCTCATCGAAGAAGAGGTCGATTGCATCGTCATCGATAGTTCGCACGGCCACTCAATCGGCGTGATCGAGATGGTCCGTCGGGTCAAGGCGCGCTATGCGGTCCCGGTCATCGCCGGGAACGTTGCCACCGCCGAAGGGACCGAGGCGTTGATCGCCGCCGGTGCCGATGCCGTCAAAGTCGGGATCGGTCCCGGCTCGATCTGCACCACGCGCGTCGTTGCGGGCACCGGCGTGCCGCAGATCACCGCGATCTTCGACTGCGCCCAGGTCGCCGCGCGCTACGGCATCCCGATCATGGCCGACGGTGGTGTGCAGTATTCGGGCGACGTCGCCAAGGCGATCGCCGCCGGTGCCAATACCGTGATGCTCGGTAGCCTGCTCGCGGGGACCGACGAGAGCCCCGGCGAGGTCATCCTCTACCATGGCGAGCGGTACAAGGAGTATCGCGGCATGGGCTCGCTCGGCGCGATGAAGGCGCGGTCCTTCTCCAAGGACCGCTACTTCCAGGCCGAGGTCGATAACGTCAGCAAACTCGTCCCGGAGGGAATCGAGGGGCGCGTGCCCTACAAGGGACCGCTGACCAACATCGTCTTCCAGACGATCGGCGGACTCCGGCAGGCGATGGGCTACTGCGGCGCGCCCGACATCGAAGCGATGAAGTCCCGCACCCGCTTCATCCGCATCACCGGCGCGGGCCTGCGCGAGAGCCACCCGCACGACATCATCATCACCAAAGAATCGCCGAACTACCGGCCGAAGTAAATTCAGTCCAGTCACTTGATCCAAGACATAGCAGAGGCTAGCGGTGTTCATTCCGCTAGCCTCTGCTGTTTCAGTCCCCGTCACACATCCAACCACCCAGATTCGGAGGCCGCATGACAGCAGCAGCTCCCTCCGAAGCCCTCCTCTTCTGGCGCTACATCGCCAGTTCCCTTGATCGCCTCGTCGCCCTGCTCGATGGTTTGAGCCCGGCTGACCTCGACTGGCGACCGCCCGCGCCCGGGGCGAACAGCCTTCGCGCGCTCGCAACGCACACGCTCGGCAATGCCGAGGAGAATCTGCTCGAAACACTCGGCGGCCAGGTGATCGGCGACCGTGAGGCTGAATCTGCGGTGCAGGATGGCTCGGCGGGAGGCGATTGCTCGCGCTGGCGCGTGTTGCGGTCTCGGCTAGCCGAATATCTGGCTGATCTCTCGGCGGAGACGCTGAATCTGTCTCGCTTGCACCCGCGCCGGGGCACGATCACCGGACGCGACATCCTGATCGTCGTCGCGCGCCACAGTGCCGAACATCTGGGTCAGGCTGAATTGACGCGCGACCTCCTGCTGGCCGCGCGGCGGCGCAGTGGCTGAGGGGCGGCGCTCACAATCTGCGGGATATTATGGCCGACGCTGACTGCGCGGAACGGAAGTACACCCGCAGACTCGTCTCCGGCCTCGCTGACGCTCAGAACACCACCCCGGAAGGCTCAGCCTCTCCCCTGTCATCCTTGAGCGCAGCGAGATCCATCCCCTTCAATCCAAGAAACTGGACGACTGCGCGGTGGCCCCCACGCGCAAGTCATGGGTGCGTGGGCTGTACCTTCGGACAGCTATTCTGTCGTGCGTTTGGCAGCCGAATGGACGGTCAAATGGGCACGCTGGTGGTGTCCAGTTGCCGTCCGAAATGCGGTCTCTTTGGCCGATTCGGTATTGGGGCAGCTATCGTAGACTGGATTCAGGCTCAGGGAGGCCGGGACGACAGATACTAGGGCGATTCCTACGGCGACCGCGAACAGACCGGGAACCTTGGGGAGCCAGGAGCGATAACGATGGCGAATTTATACGACCTCGAGCGCTTGTTTGAGCTCGACCAGCAAGAGCGCCAGACCAGGCAGGACTACGGTCGCGCGCAGGTCACGCCGCGCAGTCGTGTGCGGTCGCGCGTGCGCCGCCTCACGCTGGTCAACACCGTGCTTTCTGTTTTTCGTCTGATGTAGGCACTGCGAAGGTACGGAATACGAACGGTTTTATCTGGGGCCCTTTTCGGTATTCAATAGCCCTTTTGCCATCGGCAACACACTTAAACGACCGACCCTGGCGGGATTGCCCGCCAGGGTCGATTTGTGACCGTTAGCCTGCTTTGATTCGCTTCAGCTTTTCATGCGCGGATCGAGCGCATCGCGCAGCCCATCACCGAGGAAGTTGAAGGCGAGGACGGTCAAGGCCAGCGCGGTGGCTGGGGCCAGCACGATATGCGGCACGGAGCGGAGGCCCGGCAACCCTTCAGAGATCATCTGCCCCCATGAAGGGGTTGGCGGATTGATGCCGATGCCGATGAAGGAGAGTCCCGCCTCGGCGAGGATCGCCGCAGGAATACCAATGGTCGCCGAGATAATGATCGGCGGCAGCACGTTTGGTAGCAGATGCATGAACATCACGCGCTTGTTGGTCGCCCCGAGTGCCTCGGCCGCCTCGACGAACTCGCGTCGTTTCAGCGACAGCACCTCACCGCGCACCAGCCGCGAGAGGGTCAGCCACGAGGTGAAGGCGAGCGCGAGCAGGATGCCCGCGACGCCGCCGATTTCGCTACTGCGGATTGCCGGCACCTTCGCCTTGAGGAAGACAATCAGGATGATCATGAAGAGGAGATCGGGGAAGGCGTACATCACATCCACGAAGCGCATCAGCAGGGTGTCCACCCAGCGCCCGTAGAAGCCGGCCAGCAGCCCGAGCGGCACCCCGATCGCCAGAATGATGATTTCGGCGACGAAGCCAACCGCCAGCGACACCCGCGAGCCGTAGATCACCCGGCTCAGCACGTCGCGCCCCTGTCCGTCGGTCCCGAGCAGGTGGCGACTTGAGGGGGCGAGGGTCGTCGCGTTGTTATCCAGCGGGTTGCGCTCGGTGTAGGTATACGGCGCGACAAGCGGCGCGGCCAGCGCGATGACGATCTCCAACGCGATGAAGACCAGGGCGACAACCGCCGCCTTGTTGCGCAGGAGTCGCCGCCAGGCGTCGATCCAGAGGCTGCGCTGCGTGCGCGCGGCGACCTGGTCGGCGAGTTGGACCTGGGGCGATTCCTTGCTGGTGGTGGTGACGCTGCTCATTGGCGTGTCCTTCCAAGCACCGCGCGCCGCGCGGCATCGTCGCTAGCTGTAGCTGATGCGCGGATCGAGCCAGGCGTAGACAATGTCGACGATGAGATTGGCGATGACAATCAGGACGGCCAGGAGCAAGGTCAGCGCCATCAGCATCGGATAGTCGCGGCCCGTGGCGCTGCGGACGAAGTAACTGCCGATGCCGGGGATGTTGCAGATCGTCTCGTGAGCCGCCCGCCGCGGACCTCGGCGACCGCCGGCGC
>JAXLWN010000139.1:0-11987 GCA_046328475.1 Chloroflexia bacterium
GGTGCGACTGCGCCCACTCTTCGCGCCAGTGGTGGTCAGCGTCATCACCGGCAACCCGGCCACCAGCTCCGTGAAGGCACGTCGCCCTCCCGTGAGGCGCAGCATCGCGCCATCGAGGCGATGCAGACTGCGCGCGAAGAGCCAGGAGACCAGCCGGGTCGCGGCCAGATGCTGGTTCAGGCGTTGCACGAGGTTCGGGCGGCAACGGGCGAGTTCCCGGGCGATGGCCCCGGCGGAGTCGCCCACCGGCAGTGGCTTCGATGTCATCTGCATCCCCCGCCCGGCGCATCTCGCGCTATCCCGCGCCACCCAGCCCGCGCTACCGCTTATATTGCCGTAGCCGCTCGCGCAAGTCGTTGATCGTGCCGTCGAGGAGGGAAATCAGCCCCTGCACCCCCTGCTCGCCCTTCAGGACATAGTTGTTGATCTCGATGATCTTCGTCGTCGTGGCGAAGACGCTGTTCAGCTCGTGATTCAGCCTGACCCCGCCGAGCACCGGCAACTTGAACATGTTGGCGAGGTCGGTGCGATACATCCTGATCAGGTCGTCCGGGTCGGAGATGTAGTTCTTGATCTCGGCGGAGAAGGTCAGCGTCGCCTTCGCCCCGAGCAGCGCCTGCGAGACCATCCCCCCGCCGGTCTTGCGGTCGAGGATGATGTGGACGTAGGACAAGACCGGGTCCTGCAACGTCTTGAACGTCACCCGCTGCTTGTCGGTATCGGCGGCGAACGCGATGCTGACCGCGCCCTGGCGCGCCATCGCGCGCACGATCTCCCCGACCAGGATCTCGTCCTTCGACTCGCGAATCTCCGACCGATTATTGAAGTTATTCAGGATGCTGATCATGGCTCCTCCGGGGAAGTACGAAGTACGAACGACGAAGTACGTAGTAGGGTCCAGGCTCGCCCTCAGCAGAGCTTTCATTCGTACTTCGTACTTCTCACTTCGTACTTCAACTCATCCGCCCGTGCAGATACTTCCGCAGCGCATTGATGCTCACCGCGATGTGTTCGGTCAGCTTGGGATAGTCGGTCTCGTAGTGGTCGGAGACATAGTCGCTGATGTTCCAGTACATGTCGACCTGGGCGTACATGTAGCCCGACTCCACCTCGGCGTCGATCGTGATCGTGCCCGGCTCGGCCGTCTGGATGTAGCCGCTCTTGAACTCGGCCTTCAGCGCGTTCCAGAGCCGTCCGACGTTGGGGCTGCGCTCGCCATAGCCGATCGTCACGCTGGAGATGTGGCCGAGGATTTTGGCCTCGGCCGGGCTGGTGGCGAGGTGGTGCAACTGGTAGAGGATGCGCGTCCCCTCCTGCATCTGCTGGAAGCGGAGGTAGTGGTTGCTGCCATCGCTGTTGATGTCGATCAGCGAGTAGCCGTTGTCGAGCGTGCTGGTGATCACCGCGCCGATGAAGACCTCGTCCACGTGATGGGCAAATTCATTGGCGTGGTAATAGTGCCAGCTCGACTTGATCAGCTCGCCGAAGCGACGATCCATCTGGTCGTCGCCGAGGCGCGGGGCGTTGGTTGCCGGCGCGATCACCTGCTGCTGCGGTGCCGGGTCGGCACCCCCGCCGCGCGGCGCGTTGAGGCGATCGCGCAGCTCGGGGTGGTCGGTGAGCCGCACCCAGTTCGCCAGACCCTCGTACCAGATCGCGGCATCGCTCGGGAGCTGCCCGTTGCGCACTTGCTCCACGAGGGTTTCGACCGAATATTGGTTCGGGAGCGGGCCTTGCTGCGTACCGACGAAGATGGTCTGGGCATTCGGCGGGGGCAGTGGCGGGAACATGGCACTCTCCTCCGAAGGTCCGACCCGGCGATGGGCGGACGATACGCGCTGCGCTGCTGGCCCCATTCTGCGGATTTCCCGCCCCGGCGTCAATTCGTGGAACGCAAAGCGCCGCCCCGGCATGCCGGGGCGGCGCTGTCTCGTCGAGCGAAACTAGATGTCGTCGGAGACGATGAACTCGGAGAGGAGGGGGCGCGGCAGGCGGTCGAGCGATTCGAGATCGCGCCCGCGCAGCAACTCCATCAACCGGGCGGCGAACGCGGCGAGGACGATCCAGCGGACCGTCTCTTCCTCGTTGCAGAATGGGCGCATCACCCGCAGCCAGCGCCCGGCGGTGGCATACTCGACGCGCAGTTCCGCCAGGCTGTGATTCCGGCGAAGGCGCTGGAGCAGCGACCAGACGAGGTGGCGCGCGGCGACGGTCGTCTGGCTATCGAGCCGACCGGCCAGGGTCTCGCGCAATGCCTGGCACCCGAAATACCACTCGCTGGGGATAGCCAACGTGGCGTCCATCACGACCGCTTCCTCCTCATCGAGTCCCCCCCGCTGCCTTGCTCCTCTGGTGGCAGTATGGGCTATGCCTTGCCCCGACACAAGTGTGCATTAGTACGAAAGGGCCATGAGTACCGGGCCGAGATTCCTACCGCACGATGGGAAGAATGGGCTATGTGCCGATTCCGAGTTCCGGGCCGGAAGTACCAGGGGAAACGACGAGCGCCCGCCGCAGCGGGCACGCATGATCGGCGGATGGAACGCAGAACGGGCTCAGGCCACGGAGACGCGGGAACGCGCCAGCTCGCCGAGAACGGCGTCCAGGTCGTGCGGGCTGAGCATCGGCTGGGCGGCGAAAGCACGCAGTTGGCGCTCCAGCGCCCCGCCATCCTGGCCGACGGTGCCGGGAGAGAGGACGAGGATCGGCGTGGAGGCCAGGGTCGTCATGGACCGCAAACGGCGGAGCAGCGCGAAATCGTCGCGGCAGGCGACCATCAGATCGACGATGATCGCGGCCGGACTCGCCGGCACGAGCAGCGCGGCGATATCCTCGCGCGTGCCACCCCGGACGACGACCCGCTGCCCGCGCGAGCGCAGCAGCGCGGCCAACCCCAGCGCCAGCAAGTCGTGACCGATAATCAGTATCGGGTCGGTCGGTCGCTCCATCGCACCCGCCTCAATCCCGTAATCGAACGCCTGTACGTACATAGTCTACACCACTACCTTCTTAAAAGCAACCAACCGTACCGACCGGGCCAGACCTTTGGCCAACCGGACGGCCCGCGTTGCGGGACCTCCGTACTCATGTAACGCAACAGGCCCACATTCGTGTCACGCGCTATACTGCCCGAGGGGCACAAATAGGAAAGGAGTACTACCGTGCGGGGGACCGGTGAAGGGATCGCGCGGGCATTGGCGGCGCTGCGCGAGGACGAGGGCGCGCTGCTCGACTGGCTGGTGCGCTTCGTGCAGACCGCCAGCGTCTTCGATCCGGTCGCCGGGACGACCGAGGAACCGGCCGCGCGGCTGGTCCACGAGCTGCTGACCGAGTGGGGCTGGTCGCCGCTGTGGGAGGAGGCCGCGCCGGGGCGACCGAACGTGGTCGCGCGGCGGCAGGGGGCAATCCCCGGTGCGCGGCACCTGATCGTGGAGGGGCACACCGACGTGGTGACGCCCGGTGAGCCGTCCCGCTGGACCCACCCGCCGTTCGCCGGGGTGATCGCGGACGGCAAGCTGCACGGGCGCGGCACGGCCGACATGAAGGCGGGGCTGGCGGCGGGGCTCTTCGCGGTGCGCGCGATCGAGCGGGCGGGCGTGCCGTTCGGCGGGCAGATCACGCTGGCGGTCGTCGCCGACGAGGAAGGGCTGATGACCGGCATCAAGGAGTTCGTGGCGCGCGGGCACGCCGATGGGGCGACCGCCGCGCTCGTCTGCGAGCCGGAGGGGGGGCGCGTCTGCATCGCGCAGAAGGGGGTGCTGCGCTGCCGGGTGACGGCGCGCGGGCGGATGGCGCACGGGGCGATGCCGGAGTCGGGGGCGAACCCGGTCCCGGCGCTGGCCGACTTCCTGCATCGCTGCGGCGAGCTGGAGCAAGCCATTCAGGCTGACGCCGGGGAACACCCATACCTGGGCAAGTTCTACCTCACGCCGACGGTGATCGCGGCGGGCGAGGCGGCGCAGGTGAATGTCATCTCCGACGAGGCGGTGGCCTACCTGGATATTCGCACCACGCCGCTGACGCCGCACGCGCCTGTGCTCGCGCACCTCCGGGCGGCGATCCGCACTGTGGAGGCCGCCTATCCCGGGCGCACGCTGCTGCTCGACTGCTTCGAGGACCGCCCGCCGACCGATACCGACCCGGCCGAGCCGCTGGTGGCCGCGACGGTCGCGGCGCACCGGGCGGAGTATGGTGCGGTGCCGCCCTTCGGCGGGGTCCCCGGCTCCACCGACGGCACGATCCTCTGGCGCGAGCGGCGCATCCCGATCGTCGTCTATGGTCCGGGCGATGTGACGATCCCGCACCAGGTGGACGAGTTCGTGCGCATCGACGAGGTGTTGGCGTCGGCACGGGTCTATGTGCGCGCGATACTCGGGTACCTGGTGCGGGACGAGGGGCCTGCGCCCGGGGCCTGACGCCATTTAGCCGGAAAGGGCTATCCCCATCCGCCCGCCCATCTGCTAGAACAAGAGGAGGGTTTTCGGGCAGGTTTTCAGTGGGGAAGGTGGATAATGCAGACGTTTCGGCGCTTCGATCCCTTCGGGCCGGTCGCCTTTCACGCGACGCCGCCGGAGCAGGCGCTGACCTATGACAGCTACGTTAATCTCGCCGAGGTGTTGGCGGTCCATTTCTATACGACGCGCGGGGTGAAGCGCGCGAATGTCCACCTGGCGCACCACCAGAACCCGACGCCGGAGGTGCGCGATTCGCTGGTGCTGGCGCAATTCCGGGCGCGGCTGGAGCAGTATGTGCGCGATGGGCACTGGTTCCAGACCACCGGGGTGGGGACCGAGCAGAGCACGCACTTCATCAATCTCAATCAGATCGAGGCGATCCGGTTCTTCCGACTGGAGGCGTTCCCGGACGAGACGCTGGGGCTGGTCTATGCGGGAAACCACGAGGCGATCTACGAGCTGAACCGGACGAACACGACCCGCGACGATCTGGCTCGCCTGGAAGCCCTCTTCCGGGGGGAGGCTGCCGCGCCGATTGTGACCGAACCGGCCGCTCGCGCGGCAGAGCCACCGCCGCCGCCAGCGCCACCGCCGACAGCGCCGCTGCCGCCCGAGGCGCCAAGGCGTCAGGGGGGTCTGGTGGGGCGTTTGCCGCTGCCGGTGCGCTGAGGTAGTCACCACTGGAATAGATGCCCTGATGAGGCGGGCGGCGCGAGATTGCGCCGTCCGCCTTTGGCGTGCTGGGTGGGGTTGGGTGGTGATTGGCGGTGCGGGTGCCGTTCCCACGCGGGCGGGTCGGTGACCCGCCCCTACCAGGATATGGGTGAGGGCGGCGGCGGTGCGGCGGTGTGTCTGATGCCGCTGTCTATCCGGACCCGTTGAGGGGGGCGAATCGTGCCAGGTTGTGTGGAAAGTTGCGATTTGGGTGTGGGGATGTCAGGGATTGAGGAAGTGGGCGAGGCTGGGGACGCGAATGAAGGCTGGGGACATATCCCCTTAGGTTGCTTGGGGAACGGTGATATCTGCGAATCGGGGGAATGTGTGCGGCAGGAGCGGCGCGGAGCTGGTCGAGGGAGGCGGAGCGCGGGTGGGTGGAGAGGGTGAGGATGACGTGTGAGGCGGCGGGGACGAGGGCGCGGGCGATGCCGGGGAGATCCTTGTCGAGCGAGGTGCCCAGGACGAGGGGTGAGGGGCCGGGGAAGTTCTCGGCGAGGGCACGGCACAGTTGTTCGGCGGAGTCGGCGTTATGGGCACCGTCCACGACGGTCAGGGCGTGGCGCACGATTTCGAGGCGGCCGGGCCAGCGGGTGGCGGCGGGGCCGGTGGCGATGGTGTTGGGGGTGAGGGTCAGGCAACCTGCTCGGCGAGCAGCAGGGCCGCGCCGACGGCGGTGGCGGCATTGGCATGCTGGAAGGCCCCGAGGAGCGGCAGGTTCACGGTGTAGTCGGTGGGGAGGTCGAGCGGAGCGGCGCGCTCGGGGCGAGGGTGAGGGTGATGGCCTGCTGGCCGGTGAGCGGGTCGGGCTGGTGCGCGGCGGGGGTGACCTGGACGAGGGTGTCGGCGCGGTGGAGCGGTGCGCGCTGCGCGGCGGCGGTGGCGGCGATCACGTCCCAGGCGGCGGGGCGCTGGGGCTGGGCGACGACGGGGACGCCGGGCTTGATGATCCCGGCCTTCTCGCCCGCGATCTGCTCGATGGTGTCGCCGAGGACGGCGGTGTGGTCGATGCTGATCGAGGTGATGACCGAGACGCGGGGGATGACGGTGTTGACGCTGTCGTAGCGCCCGCCGAGGCCGATCTCCAGCACGGCGAGTTCGACGCCCGCCGTGGCGAAGTGGAGCAGGGCGAGGGCGGTGCCGAGGTCGTAGGTGGAGGGGGAGCCGAGATCGCCCGCTGCGGCGATGGTTTCGACGGCGGGGCGCAGGCGCTCGACGGCGGCGACAAGCGCGTCGCGGCTGATCGGAACGCCGTTGACGCGGACGCGCTCGCGGTAGTCGTGGAGGTGGGGTTGGGTGTAGAGGCCGACGCGCTTGCCGGTGGCGCGGGCGAGGGCGTCGAGCATGGCGGAGGTGGAGCCTTTGCCCTTGGTCCCGGCGATGACGACGGCGTCGTAGGCGGCGTCGGGAGCGCCGACGAGGTCGAGCAGACGGCGCATCCGGGGCAGGTTGAGGTTGGCGTCCGGGCGATGGACGACCGGGCGGGAGGGGTCGGTGGGGGCGAGGAGGTAGGCGAGGGCGGCTTCGTAGTTCATCCGTGTGTCCGTGTGTCCGTGTGTCCGTAAGGGCCGGGTGGCGAGGGAAGGTTCCGGCGACGATGCCGCTGCCACTGTACACGTTCAGGCCGGAGGCGTCCACGGACGCGCGGGCGCACGGACGCACGGAGGGGTCATGGCTGGGCGGGGGTATCGCGAGCGGGTGCGGGGGTGGATTGAGAAGAAGTAGGGTAGGGGGCATTTTGGCCTCCGTTTGGGGCTGGTCGGCCCGCTATTGGCCACCTCAATCCCCGGTGAATGGGGGGTCTGGGTGGGTGGCTATGATGAGGTTTGGGGCTTGGTGATACGGAATTTAGGGTTTCTGGAAAGTAGGTTTGTTTTGCGGTTTTTAACTTTCTTTCTTTCTTCCCCAGGTAGGGTGGGGCGGGCGAGCAAGGCCCCCCTACATCCCCCCAATGCTGGGGGGACTTTAAGGCCGTGGTGGATGCGTGGGTGTGTGGCTGGGGTGGGGTTGGCCCCCTAAATCCCCCGCATGCGGGGGACTTTAAGTGGTGGCCGGGGGCGTGGGTGGTGATCATGGTGGGGCCTCCGGGTAATGGTAGGGCGTGGCCGAGGTGGCTTCGTGGATCGCCTGATGATCTCTTGCCGCTATCTTTACGGACCCGTGGAGTGGGGGAAATCATGCCAGGTTGGCGGGAAATTGGTTGAATGTTAGTTTGGATGGCAAGTCCAAAGAAGTTCCATGTGGCAACCGCCTGACTGTGGCTGCCGGGCGTTCAGTTGAACGCCACTACGGCTGTTGGGGTTCGGTGGCGGATGGTGAGGTGATTGCCGTTCCGACGAGGGTGAGTGCTGGTGCTGCTTGACGCTGCCGATGCTTGACAGTAGGGGGACTGCGGGCTACGGTGGCGGTGGTCGGTCGCTGGTTTTGGCGATCTGCCAACAAAATTGGCGAATGCGTTGGGCAGGTGTTCTTGGGAATGCCCCGGTGATACGGAAGTGTGTGGAGGACAATCGTGGACGAGGCAACAGACGACCTCCGCGCGCGGGCGGCGGCGATCCATGGGCGGAGTGTGGTGATCGATGCCCACACCGACATTCTGATGGGGCTGACGGATGGGACGGCGTCGTGGGAGGATGGTGCGCCGGCGGAGCCGACGGGGGAGGGTTGCGACGGGCAGGTGTCGCTGCCGTTGTTGCGCGCTGGGGGCGTGACGGCCCAGGTTTTCGCGCTCTTCACGGCACCGTATGGGCTCGATTATCGCGTGGTGCGGCCGGAGTATGCCGGGGCGACGCAGCCGCGCGCCCTGGCGATGCTGGCGGTCTTCCACGAGGCGCTGGCACGGTATCCCGAGCGGCTGCGCCTGGCGACGACCGCCGCTGATGTGCGCCGGGCGAAGGCTGAGGGGCGAATCGCGGGTATTCTGGCGTTCGAGGGGCTCGATCCGCTCGGGCTCGATCTGCGCCTGCTGCGGCTTTTCCGCACCCTCGGGGTGACGATCGCCTCGCTGACCTGGAGCAACCGCAACCCGCTCGCGGATGGATCTTCGACCGCGCGGCGGCCGGGCGGGCTGACCTGGCTCGGCGAGGAGGCGATCGGCGAACTGGAACGGCTCGGCATCCTGATCGACCTCGCGCACCTCGGGCCGACCGCGATCGAGGAGGTGCTGGAGCGCGCGACCAGGCCGCTGCTTTTCTCCCACACGCGGCTGACGGACGATGCGCGTACACGGACGTTACGCCGCCTCGGCGAGGGGGGCGGGGTCGCGTGTGCGATCTTTTACAGTATCCCGACGCTCGGCGGGCTCGTGGATGAGCTGGAACGCTTGCTCGAGCTGTGCGGGTCGCAGGGGATCGGGCTGGGGGCCGATTTCTACGGCACGCGCCATGCGCCGGTCGAGGTTCAGACGGTCGCGGACTTCCCGCGCATCACCGAGGAGTTGCTGCGGCGCGGGTACAGCGATGAGGTGGTGCGCGGCATTCTTGGGGAGAATTTCCTCCGATTGTACGAGCGCGTTGTGGGGTGAGTGGTAGGTTGCGGACCTCACCCCGCCGCCTGCGGGCGGCACCCCTCCCGCGAGGAGAGGAAGGACACATCCCGACAAGTATTGGCGAAACAGAGCACGAAGGCTGGGGTAGTGTCGTCGCTGTGGTTGATGGTCTGTGCCCGAGCCCTGGCGGATGTGGGCGGCCGTGGGCCAGGTGGTGGGTCCGCGGTGATGTCTTCGTAGATGGCGGTGAGGGGGAGGGTGCAGCCGATCGAGGGGAGGGTGAGGGTGGCGGTGGGGTCGTTGGTGATGCGGGTTTCCCAGGTGCCGTCGGGGAGGCGGAGGCGGTGTTCGACCAAGGGGCGATCCCGGGCGATCAGGAGGTACTCGGCGAAGGTGATGAGCTGGTAGCGTCGGAACTTCAGGCCCTGGTCGTAGCTGGCGGTGGAGTGGGAGAGCACTTCAAGGAGTAGGGTGGATTGAGCAGGGTGTCGCGTCGGCCATCCTCGAATTGCGGCGTACCGCAGACAACCACGATATCGGGGGTACATGTAGATCCCGAGTGATTCAACTTTTACACGCATATCACCGGGTAGATTCGATAGCCGCGTCCGCGCAACTGCGGCCGTAACCAAGCCCCGGAGTTCATAACAATCAGATTGTGCTCCTTCTGCAGCCCCGGCCATCGCGAAGATTTCCCGCGACGTATTCATGCTTCAGTTCGCTCTCGCGCTCGAAGGCGAGATACTCATCGGGGGTGAGGAGGCGATTGGGTTGGGCAACCATTGGTGACCTCCCAAGGCGGAGAAATCTGTGTGGCGCAAGCGTAGCAGCAGAAATTGTGCAGTGCAATCCCCGCACTAGGGCAGGGTGAAGGTGCCGAGGGGGAGGCCTGCGGGGGGGAGGGGGGTGCCGTTGGCGGCGAGTCCGGGGAGGGGTGCGCGGGTGTCTTTGCCTTCCCAGGTGAGGGTGATGGCGTAGGTGCCGCCCGCCAGGTCGGCGGGGAGGGGGATGAGGGGGCGGTCGTGGACGCGGTCGCCGACTTTGAAGAGGCGCGGGGCGGCGATGTCGGCGAGGGGGTATTTGCGCCATTCGGCGACGACCGCGCCGCTTTCGTCGCGGATGGTGAGGACGGGGAGGACGTCGCCGGGGACGGCGGCGAGGATGTCCCAGGTGAAGTCGGCCTGGAGGTCGCGGTCCACCAAGAGGATGTCGCTGTCGGTGAGGACGATGCCGGGGCCGAAGCGCGGGCCGGTGGCGCGGGGGTCGGCGGTGTTGGGGTGGAGGTCGCCGACGTTGCGGATGCGGGCACCGGTCGGCAGCATCTCGACGAGGTAGGTGGCGTCCACGTTGCGCAGGAGCGTGGCGAAGTCGTCCAGGCTGGCGGGGCCGCCGTGGGTGTTGAAGTCGTATTTCCAGCCGTTGAGGTCGGGGTAGTAGCCGCGCGACTCGATCGGCGGCTGGATGCCGCGATGGATGTAGGTGACGCGGCCGAGTCCGACGTAGCCGGGGAGCGCGGTGAGGCCGACGTGGCCGAGCGGGTATTCGGGCTGCTTGGGGGCGAACCAGGCGGGGACGTTGAGGAAGAGGAGCGGGCGACCTTCGTGCGCGGCGGCGGCGTCGGCGACGCCGTGGACGAGGGTGGTGCCCTCGGACCACATGTCGCGGCGCAGATCGATGAAGGTGAGGTTTTGCAGGGTGATCGCGCCGACGAGGAGGAGCGCGACAACGCGCCAGCCGATGGTGGCGACGCGGTGCGAGAAGCGGAGGCTGGGGAGGAGGCCCCAGAGGGCGACGATGGCGGGCGCGGCGGGGTAGAGGAGGCGCGGGGCGTCCTCGACGTAGACCCAGGTGAGGACGAGCCAGGCGGGGAAGAGGACGATGCCGGTCGCGACGAGCGCGATCAGCGGCACCCAGGGGCGGCGGGCGAGCCAGTAGATCGCGGCCAGGGCCAGCAAGGTGAGCACGATCGCGGGCCAGACGGCGCGCAGCGGCTCGAAACCGAACCGCCTGCCGAGGGGGTTGAGCAGGGCGGCGACCGGCCAGATGACATCTTGCAGGAAATACTTGGCGTTGGGGAGGAGGGAGGCGCGGGTCCAGGGGTCGGGACGGTCGAATTTGGGCACGAGTCGCCAGGTGATCAGGAAGGCGACGGTGGCCGCGCCGTGGAGCAGGGGCCACGGCGAGGGGCGAAGGGGCGAGCGGGCGAGCGGGCGAACGGGCGAAGGGCGCGGGACGTGGAGCGTGGGGCGTGAAGCGTTCGAGGATGCGTCGGGCGCGGTGGGTTGCCAGTGGGCGCGGAGGGTGATGAGGGCTTCGAGGCCGAGGATGAGGGGGAAGATGATGACGCCGCTCTCGTGGGTCCAGAGGGCGACCAGGGCGGCGAGGACGGAACCGGTGAGGTAGAGGTAGGCCCGTTCGCCCGTTCGCCCGTTCGCCCGTTCGCCCGTTCGCGCGATGTGGTAGAGGAGGAGCGAGAGGAGGATGGCGGCGGTCATCAGCGGGTGGAAGAGGGTGTGCGCGCCGAAGGCGGCCTGGTAGCTGAAGGGGTAGGTGATGAAGAGGACGGAGGCGAGGAGACCCCAGTGGCTGCCGGTGAGGCGGCGGAGCAGCAGGTAGAGGAGCCAGGCGGCGAGGGCGTGGCAGGCGAGCGTCAGGCCGTGCAGCGTGAATTCGCTGTAGCGGCCCTGCACGGCGTGGAGGAATTTCCAGATGACGAAGGGGATCGGGCGGTAGTAGGCGTAGCCTTCGGAGGAGGTGAAGATGGACCAGACGCTGCGGCCCTCGGCGCGCGGCAGGTCGAGCGGGTCGTCGAAGGTGAAGGCGAACCGGAGCGCGTCGCCGTAGACGAGGATGGTGAGCAGGGCGCAGACGACGAGCGCGCCCCAGCCGGTGATGAGGTCGATCAGCCGGGCGGTGCGCCGGGCTTCCCACTCTTCAGCTGCGGTGCGTTGGGCCTCTTCGCGCGCGAGCACGTCGGGGCGCACGCTCGGTCGCCGCCAGTCGGTCCGCCACCACTTCTCTGCCACGGGCGCTCTGATCCTCCATCGTTCTTGCAGCCGTCACTTGCTGAACGGATGATACCGCAGGCGGTCGCGTGGTGTTGGGGAGTGCTGAGTGCTGAGTGCTGAGTGCTGAGTTAAGTAACGAGTAACGAGTAACGAGTAACGAGGGGGGACGGACCCCTTCCCGCCGCTGCGGCGGCGACCCTCCCCTGATGAGGAGAGGGTGGGAGTACTGGGGGACGCGGGTGGTGAGGACGAGGACCGAGAGGGAGCGGGGAGCCGAGGGATGCGATTGGTGCCGGTGATGCTCTGCGCGGTGACGGTTTCCAG
>JAXLWN010000014.1:0-110387 GCA_046328475.1 Chloroflexia bacterium
GGTTGCCGTCAACGACGTAGACGACGTTGTCGGGTGCGATGGCGATGCCGTAGGGGGCGTTGAAGGCGTCATCGGGGGTGAGGCCGATGGCGGCGACGCCGACGAGCTTGCCGTCGCGGTCGAACTTGAGCACCTGGCGCGTCGGCGAACTGGTCGCGTAGACGCTGCCCTCGGCGTCAACCGCGAGGTAGGGCTCGTAGAAGGCCTGCCCTTCCCAGGCGGCGACCGGCCACTGGGCGACCGGCGCGCCCTGCGCGTCGAAGACGGCGATCCGCGCGTTGTTGCTGTCGGCGACGTAGATGCGCGAGCCATCGGCGCTGATCGCGATGCCGACCGGCTCGTCGAGTTGCCCCGCCGTGACCCCCTTCGTGCCGAACTCGCGCAGGAAGGTGCCATCCTGGTTGTAGACAACCACCCGGCCGTTCCCGGTGTCGGTCACGAAGAGATCGCCGTTCGGGGCGAAGGCGAGGCCGCGCGGGCCGAAGAGCCCTTCCTTGCGGTCGCCCACCGGCGGGACGCTGACGATGTTGGCGTAGGTGCCCCAGGCTTTCACGAAGGTGCCATCGGCGGTGAACTTGACGATCCGGTAGTTCCAGGTGTCGGCGACGTAGACCGCGCCGTCCGGGCCGACCGCGATCCCGGTCGGGCCGCGATTGCTCTCGCGCCAGAGCTGCCCATCGCCGTGGCCGAGGGTGCCGAAGGTGCGGACGAACGAGCCGTCCGGGGCGAACTGCTGGACGCGCGAGTTCATCATGTCCACGACGTAGATCGAGCCGTCGCGCCCGATGGCCGCGCCGCGCGGCGAGTCGAACTGCCCCTGGGCCTTGCCGCGCCCAGGTCGCTCGTTGATGCCGAAGGGACCCGTCGCCGCCGGGGGCAGGAAGAGGCGCTCGGCCAGGGTCGGGCCGTAGCCGACGACGAGGTTGTAGCTCGGCGCGGGCGCGACGTTGTTGCGGAAGATCCAGAAGCCGAGCGCCTGGAGCAGGGCGTTATTGCCGCCGCCCGTCAGCGGCTGGTCGGCGGGATAGGACCAGCGCAGCTTGTACTCGACCTCGGAATAGCCGAGCGGCGGGGCGGGCGTGCCATCGGCGGGGCGGAAGTAGATTTGCGGCACCGCCGTCCCCTGGGCCGCGACCGCGCCGACATTGCTGATCGGCGCGATGGTGAGATAGGGGAAGTCGCGCAGGTACCAGCGCACCGGCCATTCCACCGTCGGATCGACGTAGACGACCAGGCCATGCCCGCCGGTGATGTCCACGGCGGAGCGCTTCAGCGCGGTCTCGTCGCGCGAGAGCTTGATCACGCGGTTCATCAGCGGCCCGATCTCGGGCGTGCTGGCCCCGTAGACCAGCGGCTCGCTCGCGATATCGGGGCGGTAGATGCCGAGGCCGACCGCCGAGCGGAGGGTGAAGCCGAGCAGGAAGACCGCCAGCCCGAGCGCCAACGCCCGCCCCGCCACCGCGCCCTCGATACGCCACCCAGCCCAGACGGCGGCGGCGGTCAGCGGGAGGGCGAAGCCGATCAGGGTCAGCAGGAAGCGGAAGGTGCGCGTCGAGTCGTCGTAGAGCGACGACTGCTGGAGGATATTGCCGAACGCCGCGCCCCAGGCGGTGAGCGCCAGCGCCGCGAAGAGGAGCACCAGGGCACCGCCGGTCCAGAAGGAGCCCTCGCGCCGCCAGTCGAGCGCATCCACCAGCCGCCCGAGCGTCACGCCGCCGAGGATGGAGAGCGGGAAGGAGACCAGCACCAGCAGTTCCGGCTGTTGCGCCCCGCCGACCAGCAGCAGGACCACCCCGGCGACCGCCCAGATGACCAGCATCGCCCGCGCCTCGGTCCCGCCGCGCGGCGAGGGCTTGCCGCGCCCGGTGAAGAGGCTCACCGCGCCCCAGATCCCCGCCGCCAGCGCCAGCGGCTCGTAGAGCGGCAGGAGGGCGAGCGCGAAGCCGGGGCCGCGCCCGGCCAGGTTGTCGCCGATCGGGACGATGCTCTCCGTCCAGGCGAGCAACCAATCGCCGGGGCCGTTGGAGAGATTGCCGGGGACCGCGCCGAAGGCGCTGAAGACGAGCGCGAGCGTCGCGACGGCGATCAGGGCGGCGGGGAGGGCACCGGCGCGGGCGGCGGCGGCGAAGTTGGCGCGACCGAACGTTTCCTCGGCCACCGGTGCGGCGTCGTCATCCTCGGCGGGCGCGGCGACGGGCCGCAGGGCGACGAGGGCGGTCGCCGCGGCGACGATCAGCAGGGTGGTGATGCCGAGCGGGGTCGAGACGAAGAGGAGCGCGGCGGCGACGGCGGCGAAGATGAAGTCGTTGCGACGGCCGCGATCGAAGAGGCGCAGGATCGCGACGAAAAGGAGCGTGCCGAAAAAGGTGGCGTAGGCGTCGGGCTGGTCGCGCCGCGCGAAGTAGACCAGGCTGGGCGAGACGGCGAGCATGAGGGCGGAGCAGAGCGCGCCGGTGCGCCCGAGATAGGGGCGCAGCCAGATCGCGGCGATGACGGTCCCGACACCCGCCAGCGCGGGACCGAGGCGGGCGATTTCGTCGCTGACGCCGAAGAGGAAGAAGAGCATCGCGCTGAAGACGACGGCGAACGGCCCGCCCGCCGAGGCGTCGAGCGTCGTGCCGCTCCCCTGATAGAGCGCGAAGGCGGCGTAGGCGTGGCGCGAGCCCTCGATGCTGAGCGCGTCGCTGCCGAGCGCCAGGAGGCGCAGGGCCGCCGCGACGATCAGGACGCCACCCCAGGCCAGGATTTCAACGCCGTGGCGGCTCAGATCGATCGTACGCTGGAGCGGGGCCTCGACCGGGCCGCGCTCCTCGACGTAGACCTCATCCTCGGCCTCGCGCAAGTCGGGGCGCTGTTCGACTTCGAGCATTCGTGCGATTTCCTCTCGATTGACGGTCGGTTGACTGACAACGATCAGCGGTAGCGGATCGCGTTGAACTGCGGCAGCAGATCCTTGTGGACAAAGACGGTGAAGCCATAGGTGCCGAGCGGCTGGCGCAGGTCGTGGTAGGCCAGGATGCGGAACATGTTGGCCTGCCCCTGCGGCGTGAAGCTCGCGGTCGTCGAGGCGAAGACGCTCCCGATCACCTTGGTGAGGGTATATGGCTGTTGCTCGGTGCTCCAGGCATTCCAGCCCGGATCGAGTTCCGGCGCGAGGGCAAAGACGCGATAGACCTCCTCCGGATAGTTCCAGCGCATCTCGTAGGGCTGGCCGACGAAGTCGCTCAACTGGCTGGTCAGTTCCGGGTGGCTCGCGAGGTTGTCGTTGCCGACCAGCACGATCGCGGTGCCCTCGTTGGGCGCGCCGGCCAGCGTGCAGCCGTTGGTGCTGCACGAGAAGAAGTTCTTGCGGGTGTAGTTGCGGAGGTACCAGTTGAACGGCCAGGAGGTGCTGTCGTCGAAGTAGATCGGGAGGTCCTTGCCGCCGGTCTGCAACTCGGAGAATTCGTCCAGTTCCTTCATGAAGCGGGTCACGTCGGGCGAGGTCTGGACGTAGACCAGCATGTCCTTCGGCACATCGCCGTTCTGGAAGGCGAGCGCCCACCCGGCGTGGATCTGGAAGAAGAGCATCGCCGCCGACAACGCCAGCAGGGTCGTCCGCCCGGAATGGTGCCAGCCGCGCACCAGCGCCAGCAGGCCCACCAGCGCGAGGATCGCCAGCCAGGGGATGAAGAGCAGGTTCCAGCGCGAATAGTCGAGCAGGCGCGGGTCGCCGTTCGCCAATTGCGCCGTGGCGAAGAAGCCGCCCACCAGCGCGACGACCATCAGGGTGCCGTAGAACCAGCCGGAACGCGGCAGAAGAGACGCGAAGCGCGACGCCGGGGCTACCGCCTGCGCCTGCGCGACGCCCGCGATCCCGTACTCGATCAGCCGACCGATGACCAGCGCCGCCAGCAGCAGGAAGGGGAGGGTGGGATGGACCACGATCCAGGGCATCTTCTCGCCCGTCCAGGTGTAGAGGGCGATGCTGGCGAAGGCCCAATAGGCCATGAAGCCGCGCGCGAAGGGGAACGGGCCTTCGAAGCGCCCGAAGGCGCGGTGGGCGAAGAGGCGCCAGCCGGTCAGCACCAGGCCGATGCCGCCGAAGAAGGCCGGGATCGGATCGTACTGGGGCACCAGCAGCAGGTAGTAGAACCAGGGCTGGTCGCCGCGCCGCACGTCCTGCTGGCCGAGCCAGTAGAAGATCGCGCCGAGCGAGCCGGTGAAGATGCCGATCAGGTTGGAGAAGAAGGCGGTGTAGAGCACGGTGTAGATGCCGACGAAGAGGGTCAGCGCGATGTAGAGGGTGCGCCGGTTGCTGAAGAAGGCGTGTGCCGCCGCCGCGGGCGTGCCGGGCGCGGCATCGCCGAAGAGGGCGTCGTTCCAGTTGGACTTGCCCGAGATGGCGTTCAGTTGCTGCACGAGGATCACGACGAAGCCTGCCAGCACAAAGATGCCGCAGAGGACCACCGGGTGGGAGGAGAGCGCCGCGATGTAATTCTTGATCTGCTCGTTGGTCGGCCGGTCCCAGGGGATGGGCGGCATCTTCGGCCAGCCGAGCAGCTTCGGCAGCACCTTCGCGACGAAGCCGAGCGCCACCACCATGCCGCCGCCGATCCAGAGGATGCGGCGGGCGGCGGTCCAGAAGAGCGCCAGCACCAGCGCCGACCCGAAGATGGCGGTGATGATGA
Organism: Chloroflexia bacterium; assembly: GCA_046328475.1. GTDB lineage: Bacteria > Chloroflexota > Chloroflexia > Thermomicrobiales > CADCWN01 > CADCWN01. The sequence continues at coordinate 4,671 of JAXLWN010000014.1, forward strand.
AATAGTCTTCCTTATTGGTGAAATGGAAGCCCCAGGCCGCCGCCCCGACGAAGATCCAGAGCGGACGCCGCTCGGCGACGAAGCGGACGATGGCGATGAAGAGGAGCAGGGTGAAGAAGGCCGAGTAGACATCGTGGCGGTGGAAGCGCCCGAAGTAGAGGAACGAGGGCGAGGCCAGCAGCAAGCCGGAGGCGGTCAGCGCGCCCCATTTGCCCAACTCGCGCCGCAGGAACCAGGGGAGCAGCACCGTGGCCACGCTGATGGCGGCGGCGAAATAGCGCGACGAGGCGTCGCTGTCGCCGAAGAGGAGGTAGGAGAGCGCGGCACCGTGGAAGAGGAACGGGCCGTGCATCAGCGGGTCGTGGATGTAGCCGCCGCCGACGTAGTAGGTCCAGGAGTAGAAGGAGTGCAGGCTCTCGTCGTGGTGCTCGGCCTCGTAGCCGAGGTTATAGAAGCGCGAGAAGAGTGCCGCGACGGCGAAGAGCAGGTAGAGCACGCCCTCGATGCTGATCCGCGTCGGGAAGTGGAAGCGCGCGGCGACCGCCCCCTGCATGGCCGAGGCTACGCCGCGCCCCTGCCTGGTCGCGGCGGTATCCGGTGTCGTGGCGGGCCGCTCGGGTGCGCGGCGCGGGCGTGACGGACTCGCCACAGCGGCGAGCGGCTGATTCGCCCGGGCTTTGCGAAGCGGTACGTCATTTGCCAAGATTCTTCTCCGCTGTATCGCGCTCAGGCGGCGATCCCGACCGGCGCGAGTAGTCTGGTGCTCCTGTAACCAGGCGTATTCCGACCAGCGGAACCGCGCGGTGCAACGCTGCACACCTATACTGTCGATTGCAACGCGCCATCGTTACACGAAGTTCCGTGCGTTGTTGCAGGTTACAAGTTGGCAAGTTCCAAGTTTCTCGCTCCGAACCTGCAACCTGCAACTTGCCAACCTGCAACAACGCCCCATCACGACGTGCGTTCGCGCATGAAGAGCGAGAAGTCGATGTCGCCCGGCGAATAGCCGTAATTGGTCAGCATCGCGGCGACTTCGCCACGGTGTTGCGTGCCGTGGTTCACAACGTGGACCAGCTGCGTCCAGAGCGGGTGGGCGTAGCGCTGCCCCTGACGGATGTAGGCGATGTCGCGGTCGAACTCGCTGGCGTCGAGCGTCGCGAGATAGGCCCCCATCGCCGCGCGATTCTCTGCCCAGGCCGCAACGAGGAGTTCGACCGTGGAGCAATCGGGCTGCGTCAGCGCGGCGGCGCTGTCCCCGCGCCAACGCGAACGCCACGCCTGCTCGGTGCCGAGGACGTGCATCAGCGTGCCGCGCACGCCACCCCAGCTATAGCCCAGGTCGGCGACGAACTGCTCCTGGGTGAGGTGCGCGACCTGGCGCAGGATCCGGTCATGCGCCCAGTAGTTGTACTCGTAGAGCAGTTGGATATCGGCGACGCGCATGGGGTTCCTTTGCAACTCGCGGGGCCGGGGACCCGGCGCGCGGACCGCTGGCGACTAATCGCCGCTGATCGCCAGGGCGCGGCGGCGCTGGCGCAGTTGGCGTGCGCGGACGCGCAGCAGGCCCTTGATATCCTCGGTCGCGGTGGAGACGATCTTCACGCGGCTGTCGAGGTCTTCGATCCAATCGACCGGCACCTCGTAGATCCGCATCCCGCGCTCCTCGGCCAGCAGCAGGAGTTCGGTGTCGAAGAACCACTCGTTGTTCTCGATCTCGGGGATGAGCTGCTGCGCGACGCTCCGCTTGACGGCCTTGAAGCCGCACTGCGCGTCGGAGAACTTGTTGCGGAAGATCGCCTTGATCATCAGGTTGTAGCAGCGGGAAATGACCTCGCGCTTCCACTGGCGAGTGACGACCGCGCCCTTCAGCAGGCGCGAGCCGATGGCGACCTCGCTGTGCCCGGTGGCGATCGGCGCGACGAGCGGCAGGAAGGACTGGAGGTTGGTGGAGAGATCGACATCCATATAGGAGACGACATCCGCCTCCGAGGCGAGCCAGGCGGCCTTGAGCGCCCGCCCGCGCCCCTTGCGGTCGAGGTGCAGCACCTGCACGCGCGGGTTCGCTTCCGACAGCCCCTTGGCAATCTCCAGGGTGTGGTCGGTGGAGGCGTTGTTGGCGATGATGACGCGCCAGTCATACGGGAAGTAGGTACCCAGGTACTCGCAGAGGGTGGCGATACTTTTGGGCAATGCCACTTCTTCGTTGTAGACCGGGATGATAATGTCCACCCGGACCTGACTGAAAGGCAACGCTTCGAGCCGCCGTGGTTCCTGCCGTGCCATTGCGCCCCGCCCTATCCTTCTATATTCCCGGTCGAGACGCTGACGCAACCAGCGACGATACGCTCGCCGTCTCTTGCGTTGCCCGCTCGCCGCCTGCTCAACCAGTTCACGACCAGATCGTTACCATTATAGACGATAGTACCGCAATGCCGCTGACCTTCCCAATAGCCAAATAGGACTGAATTGTCAGGAACCATTCTGGCCGAGCAGGGGCCAGAAGCGCTCCGCCGCCCCGTGATCGCCGCCAATCTCGCCCGCCCAGGCCATCACCGCACCCGGCCAATCGTCGGTGAAGCGGAAAATCGTCGGCAACTGCGTGCGGTAGGCGGCGATGGCGGCGATCCGGCGCGGCAGCGTCGCGGCAATCGGCACCAGTTCCGGTTCGCCGAGCGCGGCCCGGATCGCCGCCAGGCGTCGCTCGCGCTCGTCGCCCAGGATGGCGTAGGGGAAATCCTCGTAGCCGAGGACGCGCAGGCCGCGCGCCGCGAGGATCTGGCCCACCTGGTAGACGATCTGGTGATCGACATGGTTCCCGATTGCCAGGGGGACGTAGAGGGTGGAGAGGTTGGGGAGGGCGGCGATAGCGACGGTGAGTTGCGCCACCAGCGATGCGTCGCCGGGGAGGATCGGGCCGAAGAGGGCTTCGTCGGAGAGGTACTGGTCGCCGCGATAGATCGCGTCGAGATAGGGAAATGTGCGCGTGGCGCAACCGAGGATGCTGGCCGCCGCGCGCTCCTCGTCGCCGCGCACGGCGACGGTGTCGTGGCCGTCGGTGCCCCAGCGCTCGTGCTGCCAGCGGGCGAAGGCGGTCAGGCTCTCGCCGCCGGGGGTGCCGCCGAAGACGGTGACGACGAGCGGCGCTGGCGAGGAGGCCACAGCCGGGTCCGCAGACGGGTCCCGGCGGGTAGCCTCGGCCAGCGCCGCGACCGTGCCGCCGCAGGAGAGGGCGACATCGTCGTAGTGCGGGGCGAGGAAGATTGCGGTCATCGCCCCGCGCTCCCGGGCGCGCGGCGCTCAGCCTTCGCGCGAAGCGTCACGGCGAAAGAAGTAGGCCATCACGACGGTGCCGACAACACCGCAGATAACCCAGAAGAGCGCGTAGGGGCCGTACCCGCCCCAGAGCGTCATGCCCGCGGCGAAGGCGATGAAGAGTGCGAAGAGGAGCCACATCCCCCAGAAATCTTTGCTCACGCCGTCCGACCTCCCCGTATGCCAGCACTGCGCCAACCTCGCGGCTGGCGTGAAATCGCGCAGGCGTAGTCTAGCAGATTCGTGGGGCGTGTGGGCGGATGGGTGTGAGGGCGTGGGGGCGTGGGAGCGTGGGGGCGTGGGACGTGAGGCGCAAGACGGGATTCATGGCTTGCAATGCGGTGTTTGTATGGCTACGATTCAAAGTCTGCGCTGGCGGCAGTGGGGCGGTCGGCATCTGTGGTGGGGCGAGTGTGGAAACGGGTATTGAAGAGCGTCGTGTCGTCGTCGATGGGCTGGTCGCGCGCTATGTTGTGGCTGGGGATGGCCCGGCGCTGGTGCTGCTGCACGGCGATGGTGACAGCAAGTTCTCGTGGACGTGGGTGCTGCCCGCGCTGGCGCGCACCCACCGGGTGTACGCGCTCGACTTGCCCGGCTTCGACGGGGCGCGGTTGCCCGACTATGCGCCCGCGCGCTTCGCCCGCTTCCTGGGCGCGTTCCTCGACGCGCTCGACATCCCGAGCGCCGCGATTGTCGGCAACTCGTTCGGCGGGTTGGTGGCGCTGCGGTTTGCGCTCGACACTCCCGAGCGCGTGCGCGCCCTGGGCCTGGTCGATAGCGCCGGGCTCGGGGTGGCGATGACGCCGGTGGCGACCGCGATGGCGCTCCCCGGCTATGGCGAGGCCGCGCTCGGCTGGGGACAGACGCCGTTCGGCGCGGCGCAGCGCAACTGGCTCCGCCACACCATGCTCTTCGCGCGCTCCGGGTGCGTCCCGGCCGCCTGGTATGCCGAGCAGGAACGCCTCGCGCAGCGGCCCGGCTTCGCGGCGGCGACCCTCGCCGCGCTGCGCGCCATCACCGGTCCCTCCGGGCAGCGCGAGGTGCTGCTGTGGCACCTGCCGCGCCTGGCGATGCCGACGCTCGTGCTCTGGGGCGCGAATGACTACGTTTTCCCCGTGTGGCAGGCCTACGCGGCCAGCGCCCAGTTGCGGCGCGGTCGCCTCACGATCCTCCCCAATTGCGGGCACATCCCGCACGTCGAGCGCCCGAGGGAGACGGCGGCTGCAATCGCCGACTTCTTGCGCCTTGCAGAGCGCCACCACGAGCAACCGATGATGCTGGCCGCTTCCAGCTAGCCACTCATCACTCGTTACTCGTTACTCGTTACTTCTTCGACACCCAGCGATTGCCGCGCTCGTAGAAGCGCCAGGGTTGCGAGATCCAGGGCTCGCCCGCGAACTGGATGCCGATGCGCGCCTTCGCGACGACCTCCTCGTCGCGCACCACCAAGCCACGGTCTTCGATGAAGAGTTGGTCGCCGGTCATGTCGAGGCCGTTGTGGCGGCGGTCGAGGCCGAGGGTTTTGCAGAGGCGGCCAGGGCCATTCGTGCCGCCCGCGATCCCCTCCAGCGGCTCCAGTGCGCGGATCAGGATCGCCGCCGGGTAGCCGGAAGGGCCAGTCGAGACGTTGAGGCAGTGGTGGATGCCGTAGATCAGGTAGATGTAGGCATAGCCTGCCGGGCCGAACATCACCGCCGCGCGCCCCTGCGGCCCGGAGCGCGCGTGCGAGGCGGAATCCTCGGGGCCGTCGTAGGCTTCGGTCTCGACGATACGCCCGGCTTGCCGCCCCTGCGGCCCGTTCCAGACGAGCGCCATGCCGAGCAATTCGCGCGCCACGATCAGGGCGGGGCGGTCGTAGAACTCGCGCGCGAGTTTGACAGCGGGGCGAGGATCGGTCATCGGGCAACCTTTCATGGCAGGCGAGAGCAAGCGGACGCGCATTGCCCGATCGAGCTGCGCCATCCGCCCGATTAGAGCTTGTTTCGCAAGACTTTTCCCAAGGGGGAGCGGGGCAACTCGTCGCGGAACTCCCACACGCGCGGGACCTTGTGCGGGGCGAGCGACCGGCGGCAGAAACGGCGCAACTCGGCCAGCGACGACTCCGCGATCGCCGGGCAGATGACGACCCGGACAACCTCGCCGCGCCCAGCGTCCGGTGTGCCTAGCGCGACCACCTCGCGAACGTCCGGGTGGCGCAGCAAGGTCGCCTCCACCTCGTCGGGCGTGACCCTTCAGCCCGCCGACGTTGATCTGGGAGGGAACGCCGACCGCGCAAGAAGAGATACCCGGCGCTATCGCGGAGGCGAGGTCGCCGGTCCAGTGCCAGCCGTCGCGGATGGTGTCGGTTGTCGCCGCGTCGTCGCCGAGATAGCCGAGCATCAGGCCGGGGTGCGCAATCGCACGAGCAATTCGCCCACCTCCCGACCGGCAGATCGCGCCCATCGCCGTCCACGCGGAGAGCGACGGCGTCGTAGGCCTCCCACGCTCTCCACCGGCCCCAGCGCGGCTTCTACATGACGATTGTCGCCTGGCTCTCGGTGGAGGCATAGGACGGGACAACCGGCACGGAGAAACGTTGCCGGGCGGCGGCGGCAAGTTCGGGGGTCAACGGCGCGGCACCGACCCTGATCACCCGAGTCGCAGGTCGGGCGACGGCGGCTGCTGGTTGCGAACGAGCAGTTGCAGGAGCGGCGGCTGGATGATCAGCAGCGCGACGCGATACTCGACCAGCTCTTGCTCCAACCGCGCCGGGGCCTGGAAAGTGGGAGATCAGGTGGGCATTGCCGTTCACGACGGAGACACAGAACTGCCTGAGCAGGCTGTTGAAGCTCTTGGTGGTGCTACAGGTCGCCCTGGGCCCGGTCCTCCATCCAGTGGTCCGAACGCTGCCGCCAGGTGTAGGCTCGGTGCGGCACGATCGCCAGCTTCGGCAGCGCGGCGGTGGTGCCGGAGGTCGTCGCCAGGACGGCGGGCGCTTCCGGCGATTCCCTTGCGGCAGTTCATCCGCCGCCGCCTGGTCGGTATCCGGTCCGGGGAGCGCGAGCGGGAGCGACGGCAGATCGCTGCCAGGATGGGCCGCGCCATCGACGGTCAACGTCGCGCGTGCGCCAGCCCTGGCGGCGAGGTGGCCGACCTCGGCGGCGGTGTACTGCGGCGAGAGGTGGCAGAAGACGAGATCGAGGCGGCAGCAGGCGAGGCAGGTGATCAGCACGTCGTCGGTGATCGGCGCGGTTGTCACCAGCACATCGCCCGCGACGAATCCGGCCGCGTGGAGCACCGCCGCCCGCCGCCGCTAGACTGTCGCGCAGCGCGGCATAGGTCCAGACGCGACCGGCGTGGATCAGCCCCGGATCTCCCGGTGAGGCCAACGCTTGCGCGTCGAGTAACTGCTCGACGCGCAGGAAAGGAGACGATGCTGGCCCTGCTGGCATAGTGATCACCCCGTCGCCGCTGCACCACGGCGAGTCTAGCACAGCAAGGTGGCGCGCTATGGGATCGCGCTTACTGTGCGATAAGGTCTCGTTTGTATTGAGCGGCGTTTTGCCCAGCACCTGCTTGAACGCGGTGATGAAGTGTTGCTGGCTGCTGTAGCCAAACTCGTAGGCAATCGCCGCCCAATCGGGTCACCGTTCGCGCGGATCTGACTGGCGGCGGCGAGCAGCCGCTGGCGTTGGAGCAGCCACTTGGCCTGATGCCGACATAGTCCCGGAAGAGTTGCTGGAGCCAACGCTCGCTCTTGCCGAACGCCGTTGCGACCGCCGCAACCGTCTGGAGTGTTTTCGTCGGTTTCGCTGGCAGTGATGAGCGCGTTGATGAGCGCGATGTTGGCGTCCGGCTGCGGATGTTTCGTCCGCAGCAGCGCATGAAGGTCGGTGACGGCAGCCTGATCGTCCTTCGCGAGCAACCTGTTCATCGAATCGCTGATCCGCCTGGGGAAATGCCTGCTGCGCGTCCATGACGCGATCTTGAATGTCCACGATGGCCCCATCCCAGAACGCGCGAAAGGCCCCGGCAGGAAGCGCACGCCGACGAGCCGGCCGCTGCCCGGACGCCACATAGACGCGCTTGCCGCGAAAGGTGCGCCCTGGATACCCGACTCCGCCGCGAGAGAAAGAGGTCGACGTAGGGCCGGTGCATCACCTCTTCGGAATGATACGCCTCGGCCACATCTTCCCAGCGCGAAATAATCCAGCAGTGCTCGATGAAGGGGGCTAGATCGATCTGGAGGTGGGTAGGTGCGGAAACGAACGTGGCGCTCGAATCCGGCCGGATCGAGGCGTCCGCGTGGCTCGTAGGTTGCTGCGGATTTTTGGAATACATCATTCATGCTGCTGGCTATTATAGGGTGGTGGATCGCTTATCGGAAGGAGCGAGGCGATGGCGAGTGCTAATGTTCTTGCGCGGGATGGGCCCACCGTGAGCTACTGGGCCGACGATGTGGCTGCGGCGCGCGACTGGTATGCCGAACTCTTCGGCGTTGAGGCATACTTTCAGCAGCCCAACGCCGAGCACCCGGCCTATATTGAATTTCGGATCGGCGATGACGAGGACGAATTCGGCATCATCGACCGCAAGTATGCGCCGAAGGGGATGCAGCCGGGACCGGGGGGTGCGATCCTGCTGTGGCACGTCGATGACATCGAGGCGGCGTTCGCGCGGCTGATCGGCATGGGCGCGACCGAGTATGATCCGATCACGCCGCGCGGCAACACCGGCTTTGTCACGGCGTCGGTCGTCGACCCATTCGGTAATGTGCTGGGGATCATGTACAACCCGCACTATGAGGAAATGCTCGCAGCGCGCACGGCATAAGGAGACGCATGGCTGCAACGAAGGAGTATCCGAACCTCCCTTTCGCATCGGCTTCAGTGTGGGAGGAATGGCTGGCCGAGCACCACGCCGCTGCCGACGGGGTCTGGATTATGGTAGCGAAGAAGGCGTCGGGGATCGCCTCGGTGACCCACGACGAGGCGCTCGACGTGGCACTCTGCTACGGCTGGATCGATGGGCAGGGCAAGACCTTTGACGACACCTATTATCTGCAAAAGTTCACGCCCAGGCGACCGAAGAGCCTCTGGTCGAAGCGGAACATCGAGAAGGTGACCGCACTGACGGCAGCTGGAAAGATGCAGCCAGCCGGGTTGGCCGAGGTCGAAGCGGCGAAGCGAGACGGCCGCTGGGACGCTGCCTACGACTCGCCCAAGAACATGGTCATCCCGGAGGATTTCATGCAGGCGCTCGGGGAGAACGAACAGGCGCTCGCGTTTTTCAACACTCTCAATCAAGCCAACAAATATGCAATCGGCTGGCGGTTGCAAACCGCCAAGAAGCCCGAGACGCGGCAGCGACGGTTTGATGCGTTGCTGGCGATGCTCGAACGAGGGGAGAAGCTTCATTGAAGCACCGAAGCACAGAGACTATGAAAGCCTACTCATGAGGTTGACACCGATCACAGATCATCAACCATGAGCAAAGGAAGCGATGGTACTTGGGGGAGGCGGTGATCGTTTGTCAGGAAAGCGTCCGCTCCTTCGCTCAAGGCAGTCGCCAACTGGATTGCATCCGGTGGCGAGAGGTTGTAGGTCGCGCGAAGCTTCGCTGCTTCTTCGGCGATGAGCGGGGTGAGCGGAATTGCGTGCAAGCCAGGAGTATGGAGAAGGATGTCGCGGTAGCGCTGCATCAGTGGCACATCGCCTCGCCGGTATGGTTGGACGAGCACCTCGACCAGGGTGATGGTCGCCGTGACGAGTGTGAGATTGCCTTGTTCCATCAACTCGACGAATGGGTCAACGCGTTGCGCATAAATTGGATGGTCCTCGATGTAGTAGATTAACGGTGCGGTATCAAGGGCCACTATCCGACCGCGCCACGCGCTCATTTGTTCCACGCGGCCCGTTCCCGTGCCACGTACTCTTGCGCGTCGATCCCCTCCCAGATCTCCTTGCCGAGCCCACGTAACTCACGAAGGCTGTGTTTGGGTTGTGGCAACGCTTCTTGTTCGATGAGGAGCGTCAGTTCGATCAGCAAGCGTCGCTGTGCATCGGCATCAAGCCGCCGCACTTGCGCCAGCACCTCTTCGTAATCATTCGGTAAAGCGGTCATCGCACGCTCTCCCTTTTCTGTTGCCAGATCACCAGCATGAAGAATGATACACCGCCGCGACGATCCCCATCGTCGCGGCGGTGCAATCTTCGCGCTTAACCCAGCGCCGCCAGGCGCTCTTGCAGCAGGCGCACGCGCTCCTGCGCCCCCGCGAGGCGATCGCGCTGCACCTGGACCACCTTCTCGGGCGCGCGGGCGAGGAAACCTTCGTTCGAGAGTTGCGCGGTCGCGCGGCCGACCTCGGCCTCGGCGGCCTCGATCTCGCGCGCGAGGCGGGTGCGCTCGGCGTCGAGGTCCACGAGGTCGCCCAGCGGCAGGTAGACCGCGAAGTCCTCCACGGCGATGGTGATCGCGCCCTCCGGCGCGGCGGCCTCGGCGGCGATGTCGAGCTTGTCGGCGGCGATGCGCGCCAGGAAGGCGAACTCGGCGCGCAGGGCGTCGAAGTCCGCGCCGTATGGCCCGGCGACGATCGCCGCGATCCGGCGACCCGGCTCGATATTGCTCTCGGCGCGGGTGTTGCGGATGGCGCGCGTCGCCTCCTGCATCCGCGCGAAGGCGCGCTCCTCGGCCGGGTAGGTCGCGCCCGCCGACGGCCAGGGGGCGACGATCAGCAACTCGCCGCCGTGCGGCAGGTGCTGCCACAACTCCTCGGTCACGTAGGGCATCACCGGGTGGAGCAGGCGCAGGGTGCGCTCCAGCGTGTAGACGAGCGTCTGGCGCACCGGGGCCTTCGCCGCTTCGTCCTCGCCCTGGAGGCGCACCTTCGCCGCCTCGATGTACCAGTCGGCGAACTCGTTCCAGAAGAAGTCGTAGGCACCGCGCGCGGCCTCGCCGAACTCGTAGCGTTCGAGCGCGCCGGTCACGTCGCGCATCGTGCCGTGCAGGCGCGAGATGATCCACTTGTCCGCGACGGTCAGCGTCTCCGCGAGCGGCTCGGCGGGCGCGCCGCTGGCGTCGAGCACGATCGCGGCGTCCCTGGTATTGGCCTGGACGAAGCGCGCCGCCTGCCAGATCTTCTGCGCGAAGTTGCGGCTCGCCTCCACGCGCCCGATGCTCAACTTGCTGTCGGCCCCGGTCGCCCCGGCGGTGATCAGCGCGTAGCGCAGCGCATCGGTGCCGAACTCCTTCGAGATCTCGGTCGGGTCAAGCACATTCCCCTTGGTCTTGCTCATGCGCTGACCGCGTTCGTCGCGCACCGTGCCGTGGAAGTAGACGGTGTGGAACGGCGACTCGCCCATCAGCTCGATCCCGAAGAAGATCATCCGGGCCACCCAGAGGAAGATGATGTCGTAGCCGGTCTCCATCACCGAGCCGGGGTAGAAGCGGTGCAAATCGGCCGTGTCGTCCGGCCAGCCGAGCGTGCTGAAGGGCCAGAGGCCCGAACTGAACCAGGTGTCGAGCACGTCCGGGTCCTGCTCGATCGTGTCGCTGTCGCAGTGGGCGCAGGTGGTGATCGTCTCCTCGGTGGTCACCGTCACCTGTCCGCAGTTGGCGCAGTACCAGACCGGGATGCGATGCCCCCACCAGAGCTGGCGCGAGATGCACCAGTCGAGGATGTTGTCCATCCAGTGGAGGTAGATGCCGGTGAACCGCTCGGGCACCATGCGGATCGTGCCGTCGCGCACCACCCGGGCGGCGGGCTCGGCCAGCGGCTTCATCTTCACGAACCACTGCGTGCTGATCAGCGGCTGCACGATCGTGTCGCAGCGGTCGCAGTGGCCCACCGAGTGGGTGTAGGGCTCCGTCTTGACCAGCTGATCGTGGTCGCGCAGCCAGTCCACGATGTTCTTGCGGCACTCCAGCACCGTCTGCCCGGCGAACGGACCCGCCTCGGCGTTCATCGTGTCGTCGAGGTTCATGATGTTGATCGCGGGCAGGTTGTGGCGCTGGCCGATCGCGTAGTCGGTCGGGTCGTGCGCGGGCGTTACCTTCACCGCGCCGGTGCCGAACGCCTTGTCCACTGCGTCGTCGGCGATGATCGGGATGCGCCGCCCGAGCACCGGCAAGATCGCCTCCTTGCCGATCAGGTCGGCGTAGCGCTCGTCCTCCGGGTGGACGGCGATGGCGGTGTCGCCCAGGATCGTCTCCGGGCGGGTCGTCGCCACGGTGATCCAGCGGTCTTCCATGTCCGCGATCGGGTAGCGCACCTGCCAGAGGTTGGACTGCTCCTCCTCGTAGTTCACCTCCAGGTCGGAGAGGGCGGTGCGGCAGCGCGGGCACCAGTTGATCATGCGGGTGCCGCGATAGATCAGCCCCTTGTCGTAGAGGTGCTTAAACGCCGTGCGCACCGCGCGGGCCGGGCCGGGGTCCATCGTGAAGGCGAAGCGCGACCAGTCGGTGGAGGCACCCAGAATCTGGAGCTGGTCGCGAATGCGGCCCCGGTAGGAGTCCATCCAGTCCCAGACGGTGTCGAGGAAGCGGTCGCGGCCGAGGTCGTGGCGGGTCAGGCCGTCCTTGGCGATCTCCTTCTCCACCACCCACTGCCCGGCGATGCCGGCGTGGTCGGCGCCGGGCAGCCAGAGGACCGGGCGACCCTTCATGCGCTGCCAGCGCGACATGATGTCTTCCACGGTGGAGAAGAGCGCGTGGCCGATGTGCAGCTCACCGGTCACGTTCGGCGGCGGCATGATGATTACGAAGGGATCGTCTGCCTTGCCCTCGCCGGGCGGCGGGGTGAAGGCCCCGGCCGCGTCCCACCGCTCGTACCAGTCACGCTCCACCAGTTGCGGCTCGTAGGTTTTCGCCAGTTCTCGTGTTGCTCGCGCCATTGTTGCCTCCTCGGCCCCCTACATCCCCCCAATCCTGGGGGGACTTTAAGGCGGTGTTAAACAGAAAACCCCGTCCTCTCTACAAGGACGAGGTTCACCTCGTGGTACCACCCTGCTTCGGCCTGCGATGCTTGGCCCCCTAAATCCCCCGTAAACGGGGGACTTTGACTGGTGGCGGGTGCGGGCGCAGGCCCTCACAATGCGCGATATCGGGCGCTCCCGGAGGGCTTACTTGCGCGCGAGTGGCGCGGTTCGGACCCTCGACTCCCGGGCGACTTCGGCGGTTGTCCGTCGCGGGGGGCTCTCAATCGGTGGCCCCACCTTCCCTGTCGACAACTGCGCCGCCTACTCCTCCCGTTCAGCGTCATTCACTTGTTACCCTAATGGTAGGCACACAAGGAGGTAGTGTCAACTGCACGAAAGGGTAGGGAGCGCATCCCCAACCGGGCAGCACGAGGAGGACAACTTACGGCTGCGGCAGGTCCGGCTGCGCGTCGCCGGGATCGCGGTCGTTGGAGTAGATGGTCTGGGCATCGCCGCCGGGCGGGGTCTGCTCCGCTTCTTCCTGCGGGGTACCCTCGCGATTGCCCGCCGCGCGCGTGTGCTCGTTCCACTCGATGGTCGGGGGATTCGTCGTCTGGTTGCGCTCGCGTTCCTGCTGATCTGCCATCGCTGTCACCTCGTCTCGTGATCATTGTCGGACGGCGACTCGTCACCGCCCGAGTCCACGAGGGCACGATGCGTGCCAGATAGCGACCCGGCACAACGTCAACTCAACGCCAGATGCGGATGATGCCAGCGCGGTCGCCGGTCACGAACATTGTGCCGTCGGGCGACCAGGCGAATCCCTGTCCGTAGCCCAAGGTATCGGTGGATTGTGTAGCGATGAGATTCCCGTTCGAATCCCAGAACTCGATCCCGCCATCGTAGTAGCCGACCGCTACGAACTGGCTGGTCGGCGACCAGAGGATGGTGGATGAGAGATGGGAGGGGTAATGAACCGTCAGCGCGATATCGATCGGGACGCCGTCGGCGTTGAGCGGCCAGAAGCGCAGGGACTTCTCCGTCAAAGTCGCGAGGAATACGCCGTCCGGTGACCAGGCGATGTCCCGAACGGGCGCGGTAAAGCCAGGGATCAATGTTGGAATTGGATCTTCGGCACCGGCGATAGGCTGCCCGCCATTGAGCGTGAATGGCGTGCCGTCGAGGTTCCACCCCTGCAAGCGTCCATCGCTCAGCACGCCGACCACTCTGCGCCCGTCAGGCGACCAATCGAATTCTCGGATGCGTTGTCCAGGGAGCGGGGCGAGTTGCTTGCGCAGGGTGCCATCGCGCGCCAGAAGTTCGATGCCCTGTGGGCTGGCTACGGCGAGGAGTTGACCATCTGGCGACCAGGCAATGCCCATGATACCGCTAGGTTGAGGGACCGTTCGCAACCGCTCGCCTGCGGTAGTCCACAGGTGCATTTCGCCCGAATCGAAGGTAGCCAATAGCGCGCCATCGGGCGACCAGGCGATTCCATGTTCCCATGAGCTGCCACCGACCGTTCCGACGGGCGTCCCATCAATGCGCCAGAGCTGCGCTTTGCCGCCGGAAAGCGCGGCGAACGAGCGGCTATCGGACGACCAGTCGATTCCGAACACGCCTTCCGTCAAGACGATGCGCCCGGCCTCTTCCCACTCGTTGGGGAGACGTGCAGCGCTAGTTCCTGTGAGTAAGGAGGTAATGTGAGGTGATGGCGGGGCGGGAGTTGGGGCCAACGCCACCGTGCCGAATGAGGCTGGCGACACCGCTATTCGAGTCGCCAGCAGGCCGATCGGAAGCATCGCTGCAGCAAGCCAGCGGAGAATCGTTCGCTGACGCCGAAACTGCGAGCGGCTGGCCCGGATGAGCAGGCCGATTGTGCCGATACAGAACAGGCCAACAATGACCACAACGGGAGGGGCATGCCCGAACCAGCGTGTTGTTCCGGGAAAGCCGGTTGTCGGTTGCGTGCCAGGCCCCAGCACCGCGAGATGCCCAGCGGCGGCGGAGATTGGCATGGTGCTGGCGCAGATGCTCGTGAAAACTTTGTTCGCTTCCCAGCCACTGCGATGGTCGGCATAAATCAGGTATTCCTGACCAACCTTGAATTCATAGCCGCAGTCGCCGCCGCCGGAACCGGTGAGGACGCGGTATTCGCCGGTGATTGGCCCCTTCCAGACGGTGCTTACCAGCACCATCGCTTGTGTACTGGCCGGTAGTTCACCCGATTGGCGACCAAAGACCTGCGACCAGAAGGGAGTCGATTTCACCTCAGTGACCGTCCCACGGAAGACGACATCGGAGGTGTTCAGGCTCTGGATGGGTGCCCCAGCGCCGCCGCACCCGGTGCAGCCGATGCACTCCTGCGGCAGGAGTAGCCAGCAGACGAGGAGGATGGCCCCAGCCAGAAGCGTGCGCAAGAGGAGTGTTCGCACGGCCATTGCCTTTGCCTCAGGTAGCGGCGGTTCTGGGATGCGCGTCGATACAACGAGTATGCAAGGCAGCCTGCCGGTTGAGAGCGGCACATTCGTCCCATCGGGGCGGATACAGAGGTCCTGGGAATTGCTCAATGTGCCGCTATGACTATGAGCACGGATCGAGAGTAGCGGGTCAACTCAGCGCCAGCAACCCCGCGCTCAGGCAGAGGCCGATGGCGGTTGCGCCGCCGTGGATGTCGCGCGCGAAGAGGAGGGCGAGGCCGCTGGCGATGCCGACCGCCGACAGCACGCGCGGCGGGATGCTGAGGGCGCGGAGGAGGCAGCAGAGCAGGACGCCGCTCACCAGGCCGAAGTTGGCGACGGAGTTGCCCGCGCCGATCGGCTGCCAGGCGAGGCCGACGAATTCGCTGAGGATGCCGGTGCCGAGGAAGAGCGCGACCGCGCGCCAACTGCCCCAGATCCGCTCGGCGATCAGGCCCACCAGCGCGAGGATTAGCAGGTTGCCGATCAGCCCCGCCGCGCCGCCATCCTGCACCACCAGCGCGGTGACGATGCGCCACCATTCGCCGTGATGCAGGATCAGGTCGCCGTCGCGCCGCAGGGCGTAGAGGAGGCGCGGGAAGGGGAGTTGCAGCAGAGAGGGGATGCCAACCAGGCAGGCAAGGGCGATAGTGGCGAACGGGAGGCGTTCAGCCTGCCGCACAACGCGCGCACGCGCGTCGCCCCGCGTCATCATCCCTGCGCCGAAGGCGGTGTAGGGGACGGCCAGGAGAGGATCGTGGTCAGCGTGGACATTGTTCCCTGTTTCTCCCTGGGGAGGAGCGGGACAGGGGCGATCAGTCGAGCAACCCGCTCCCCAGGAACTCTTGCAGCCAGCCGGGCACCGCGTCGGCCTCCGGCCTCGCGGTTCTGATCCCGTCAGCCTGGAGACGACATGGTGCCACGTCATCGCTCGCCCAGCCATCGCCAACTGCCGCGCCAGCACGGACGCGGCCAGCAACTCGGTGCGCGGGGCGTAGGTTGCCCACGGTTCCAGATAGGCATCGCGCAGGCGCGTCGTCTCGGGACGCTGGTGCTCTTCGCCGAGGAAGCCGAGCCGGTAGGCGATGCTGCGCTGGTTCACCAGCAGCGTGGAGAAGGGGTGGGCGACGCAACTCGCCCCAGTCGGCGAGGGCGTAGCGGCCGTCGCGGACGAAGATGTTGGCGTCGTGGAAGTCGTCGTGGTGCAGCGTCTCGGGCAGGCCATAGCTCGCCAGTTCGGCGCAGCGCGCGGCGAACTGCGGCGCGAAGGCGACGAGTCGGGCGTGCTCGTCGGCGCTGAGGCCGTCTGGAAGTCCGATCCGCAGCGCCTCCGTGTCGGCCAGCAGCGCCGCGTACTGCGCGGGAGCGTGGACAGCCGCCGGTCGAGCGCACCGGAGCTCGAGGAGTTCATCTTGTGCCCCGGCGAGGGCGATCTGCATCTCGGCATGGCGCGGCAGGATGCGCTCCCAGTGGTGGAGGTCGGCGGCGGAGTTGACGAGGCTGCGGAGCGTCACGCCCGCGTCGGCCAGCAGCAGCCAGCCGCGCTCCAGATCGCTCGCCAGCACGGTGGGCACCCACTCGGGCCAGCGCCGCGCCAGCAGCTCGGTGAGCGCCGGTTCGTGCGCCAGCGATGGCGCGGTCGCCTTGAAGTAGACATTGCCCTCGCTTGTCGGCGCGGTCAGCACCGCCGACCAGGGGCGCAGCTGTCGCTCGGCCAGCGGGCCGTGCAAAGAGATCCCCTGGCGCTCCAACTCGGTGCGCACCCAGGATTCGACTTCGGGGAGCCAGGTGGGTTGGGTCCAGGAGAGCGATACCTCGTGATTCACCCTCGGCTGTTCGTCCATTGTTCCAGCTTCACCTGCTATGCCGATGAATCAACACGCGTTGTCGTGCTTCATCGATTCCAAAGACAAAATGCTCGAATAGGCCTGTCCGACCGAGGAAAGCGAATTGCACCTGAGAAAAGACGACCTCCACTTCGGCTGATACGCCATGACATACCAGGGTTACCTTTGCTCTTGGTAGGGCGTGCGTTTGCCCTGCGAGAGTGAAGAACTGCCTCCTGGGAAGCTGTGCCAGATCCAGGCCGAGGTCACGTCCGAGGCGCTGCGGAACTGTGACGTAATCCGCGCCACTATCAACGATGCCGAGTTCTGGTGGGGTGAAACGCTCACCGAAGCGGAGGAAGTAGTACACGGAGGGGAGAAGCGTCCCCCGAAAGTCACGATAGGCTTCGCCTGAGAATTCGATGATATCAGCCATCAGGCGAACGCTATGGCTTCCGAAGAGAGAAATAACAGAGCGGCTGAGCGAAGCCACGCCTGCGCGCCTGGCGCACCACAACTTCCCAATCCGGGTCATGCGCGAGAGTTGCTGCTCGGCAACCGCAAGCCATTGCCCATTATACAGGGATAGTAGTTCCTCACGATGGGCATCAATCCACTCGATAAGCTGCTGATTGGCAACCGCGATCAATTGCCCATCGTAGAGTTGCAACAATTCGTCAAGATGGGCTTCGATCCAGTCAGAGTTACGCCGGGCCTCAATAACCCAATCGGGATCAACCGGTTCCATAGTTTTAGCCCTTCCTCGCCAGAAGTATATTCTGGCTCACCCCTTCTTCCCGCTCACCAGGAAGCCCGACACGGCGGCAAAGAAGGTGTCGTTGGCGGCGGCGGTTTCGAGGGAGGCGATCCAGTCGGCGGCTTCGGTGGGGGTGACAAGGCCCGCGTCGGCGGCTTTCTGGGCGGAGGCGCGGAGGTCGAAGGCGGTCTCCATCAGCCAAAATTCGGTCATCGCGCGGATGCGGGGTTCGGCCTGCACCTCTTCCAGGCCGAGATCCTTGAGGCGGCGGTAGAGCTGGTGGCCGATCGCGCCGTTGCGGAAGCCGTCGCAGATGAAGTGGGCGATCCGGCGGCTGGTGCGGCGGTCGGGCGCGTCGAAGACAAGCGTATCGAGATCGGCCTCCCAGATCACGATGCTCGCCCCGGCCCGGGCCACGCGCACCAGTTCGCGCAGCGCCAGATCGGCGTCGGGGACGTGCTGCAAGAGTCGCTCGGCGCGGCAGCCGTCGAAGCTGCAATCGGGGAAGGGGAGGTGCTGCACATCGGACTGGAGGAACACGCACGGCAGGCCGAGTTCGGTCGCCCGTTGCCGCCCCTCGGCGACCATCGTCGCGCTGAAATCGGCCCCGACCGCCAGCCCGGACGGCCCGATCATTTCCGCGAGCGCGATTACCTCGTCGCCGGTGCCGCAGCCGACATCGAGCACGCGGTCGCCCGGCCGCAAGTCGAGCAGCGACAGGCTGCGCCGCTTGATCTCGCGAAAAAACTCCGTCCCGCGCGTCGTATCGAGGTAGCGCACGAAATCCTGCGGATCGGTCGTCTCGTCAACCTGATCGAACGACGTGCGGAGCGATTTGTCCATGCGACACTCCTGAGTGCTGAGTGCTGAGTGCTGAGTGCTGAGTGCTGAGTGGGGTCGGGCAGTCGGGCAGTCGGGCAGGGTGGCTGTACGTCATTTGCACATCATAGCTGATCCGTCCCCATTCTCTCCTGTTCCCCTGTTCTCCTGTTCGCCCGTTCGCCATTTCGCCGTTTCGCCGTTTCGCCCCCGCGCCCGCTCGGGTATACTCGCGCGGCGTCAACCGTGAAGTTGTCGAAAGGAGTTGGGGGCATGGCCGTTGTCTCGGGGACCGATACTCGCCCGCGCATCGACGCCGATGCATTGGAAGATTTCTACCGCCGCGCGTTCGCCGCAGCCGGGTACACCGATCAGGATGCCGCGACGGTCGCGCGGGTGCTGATCACCGCCGACGCGAAGGGGATCGAGTCGCACGGTGCGCCGCCGGTGCGCGGCTACATCACGCGCACGCTGCGCGGGCTGATCAACCCGCACCCGAAGATCAGCGTCGTCTCCGAGTATCCCGGCACGTTGGTGCTCGATGGCGACAACGGCCTCGGCGCGGTGGTCGGGGATTACGCGATGCGCCGGGCGGTGGAGAAGGCGCAGGTGGCGGGCGTCGCCACCGTCACCGTGCGCAACAGCAACCACTACGCCTCCTGCTTCTACTATCCGCTGGTCGCCATCGAGGCAGGCATGGCCGGGATGACGATGACCAGCACCGGCCCGACCGTGCTGCCGACTTTCGGCGCGGCCCCGCTGCTCGGCACGAACCCGATCTGCATCGGTTTCCCGGGCGGCGACGACAGCCCGCCATTCGTGATCGACATGGCGACGAGTGTGGTGGCGGCCGGCAAGCTGGGCGTCTACCGCCGTGAGGGCAAGCCGATCCCGTCCGGGTGGGCCTACGACGCGCAGATGCGCCCGACGACCGACTCGCAGACCGCGCGCTACCTCACCACGCTCGGCGGCGACCGCGAACACAGCAGCCAGAAGGGGTATGGGCTGAACATGGCGGTCGATCTCTTCTGCGGGCTGCTCTCCGGCGGGCGCTACAGCGCGCAGATGGGTAATCGCCAGGATGAGCCGCTCGGCAGCGCGCACATGTTCAGCGCGTGGAAGATCGACGCCTTCGTGCCGATGGCGGAGTACCGGGCGCGCTTCGATGAATACATCCAGATGCTCCACGACTGCCCGCCGCTCCCCGGTGCCGAGCGCGTGCTGGTCCCCGGCGAGCCGGAGTGGACCGAGGAGGCGATCCGCCGCGCCGAGGGCATCCCGATCAATCAGGCCGTGATCGACGACCCGCGGCGACCGCGACGGAGTTGGAGATTCCGTTCGTGGAGGTGCGGGGGTAGTCGCGAGTCGTCAGTCGTCAGTCGTCAGTCGTCAGGAGAGGACGGCCCTCGCCCCGCCGCTTGCGGGCGGTCCCCGCTCCCAAGATTGGGAGCGGGGAATAGGGCACGCCCATTGCTCTTTTCCTGCAATGCAGCCGACCGCGATCGGTCGCCTCAGTTGGCGCAGGCCGACTGTGTGGCCGTAGGCCCTTCGCCGGGATTTTCATCCCGGACTCACCGCCCACAGGAGCAGCATGAGCACGGTTCGCATCGTCGGTCTCGGGGGCGGATGCGCCCCACATCGCGCAGCCTGGTTGCATTGAAGGAGACACTGGCTCGATCGCCGAAGCGGAGGGCGGAGACGCGCCTGCTGTCGGTGCTCGATCTGCAGTTGCCGATGTACCGGCCCGATTACGACAGCCCGGCGAAGTATGGCGCGGCAGCCGCGCCGACCATCGAGCACCTGATCGCGTCGCTGCGCTGGGCCGATGGCTTCGTCTGGGCCAGCCCGTCCTACCACGGCTCGCTCAGCGGCGCGGTGAAGAACGTGCTCGATTATGTCCAGTTCCTCTCGAGCGACAATCCCTCCTTCCTCTACGGCAAGACCGCCGCGATGGTCGCGACCGGGGCCGGGGCAATCGCCGCCGTCAACACCCTCACGCAGCTCAATCAGGTCGCCCACGCCCTGCGCGCCCAGGTCGTGCCGCTCGCCGTGCCGATCACCGGCGTCGGCCGCGCGATCGAGGATGACAAGCTGGTCGACCCGCAATTCCGCCAGCGTCTGGAGATGATGGCGAAGGAGTTGGTGGCGCTGGCGGGGCGGAAATAGGCGGATCGAACGGGCGAACGGGCGAACGGGCGATATCTTCTCGGCGGGACTGGTGCCTATCGGGTAAGACCATCTTTTTTCGCCCGCTCGCCTATGCGCCCGTTCGCCCGTTCGATCAAACTCACGGAGCAACATGGCAACCCTCCTCGTCGGCGGCACACAGGGCCTGGTCGTGCTTCAGGAGCAGCCGTTCGGCTGGGAGGTGTGGAGCGCACCGACGAATCGGTGGGGGCGGCGCGTCTACGCACTGGTGATCGCGCCCACGAACGGCGCGTTGCTGGCCGGGACCGACGCGGTCTGCTGCGGTCGTTCGACGGCGGCGAATCGTGGGCGGGTGCTGGAGCCGATTGGTCCGCACGCTCGCGCTCGATCCGGCGCGACCGGGGCGCATCTACGCCGGGGCGCAGCCCGCCGCCGCCTGGCGCAGCGACGATGGCGGCGAGACCTGGCAGGAATTGGCCGGGCTGGGCACGCCCGAGGAGCGCGCCGAGTGGCATCTCCCCGGCGACACGCCGCTCGCCACGGTGCCGGTCGCGCGGGTCAGCGCCTTCGCGGCGGATCCGGCCCGCCCGACGCGCTCCTGGTGGGGGTGGAGATTGGCGGCGTCTGGCGCAGCGACGACGGCGGCGCGCACTGGCGCGAGAGCGATGAGGGCCTGCCGAGCCTCGCGGTCCACGCGATCGTGCCCCACCCGCTCGAACCGGAGACCTTCTTCGCCGCGACCGAGACCGGCGTCTACCGCACGGTGGATGGCGGCACGAACTGGGAGTGGCGCTCGTTCGACGCCGGGGCGGGCTACACGCGCGCTCGCGATCCTGCCCCCCGCGCTCGCCGACGAGCCGCCGCTCCTCTTCGCCGGGGCCAGCCGAGGTCGATATCTGGGGCTGGGACAGCGAGACGGACGGTGCGCGCAGCCACCTCCTCCGCTCCGACGACGACGGCGCGACCTGGCAGCATCTCGGCGCGGCGCATGGCCTGCCCGACAGTTTCCATGGGCTGATCAGCGTCCTCGCCGCCGACCCCGCCGACCCCTACACGCTCTGGCTCGGCACCTGGGATGGCCGCATCTACGTCTCGCGCGACCGTGGCGATAGCTGGACCCAGGCCGCCGAGGATCTGGGCGACAGCTGGTGCCTCTGCCCGCTGCCGGAAGCCGAATAGCGCGTTTTATCGGCCGCGTACAGTTTCATACAGTCCCGCGCCTGTCGAATACAGCCGCCCCGGCGCTACGCTCGAACCCAACAGCACGGCAAGGAGCGCGGATCGGCCCTGATCGCGCCCCTCGCGTGCTACGATTCGGCGGCAAGGCGATGGAGCGGCAGATGGTCACGGCAACGGGTTGGGCGCAACGGCTGGCGGGGATAGTTCTCGGGTGCGGGCTGCTGGCGGCGGTGGTCGTCGCCTGGCGCGTGCTCAGCGACGCAGCGACGCTCTTCGCGCCGGGCATGGCGCTCGTCGGCATCGTCGGGGTGGGCGTGGCCTGTTCCTTCCGTGAACGACTGCGGCCTATTGGCAGCATTGCGGCATGGACGGCGGGCACACTCGCAATCGTCCTCGGGCTGCCTCCTCTCGCTCGGCGTCTTCCTGCCCACGGCGGTCGCCGCGTGGCTCAGCCCCGCGCTCGGGCGCTTTGGCGGGCCACCGGCATTGCTCGCTCGGCGCGCTCGCGCTCATCTACACCGGCGTCCTGCGCCGCCCGCGCCGCCCGGATGACCGCGCGCTCGACCTCGCTACCCCTGCTCGCCGTGCTCGCGTTCTGGCTCCGCACTCAGCTAGAGCGGCAGATCGCCTTCCGCCGCCGCCGACCGCGCCGGATATCCTCAATGGGCGCATCGCGCAACTGAACTGGCTCGCGCTCGGCCTCGGCGTTGCCGCGCTGGCGCTGCGCTGGAACGAGCGCAGCGGGGCGAGTGGGAAACGGCTCTGGCCGCTGGTGGCGCGGGCCTATGGCCGCTGGCTCTGGCGCTGGGGCGCGGTCGCGACCGCGCTCGGGGTGGCGCTGACGGTCGCGTTTGGCGACGGTGTCCGGCAACTCTTCCTGCCGGCCATCGCCCTGCTCCTCTTCGGCACACCCCTGTTCGGGCTGCAACTCCTCAACCTCCGCACCCACCTCCGCAGCAACGCCCGCAAGGTCGGCTGGCTGGTGCTGGTGCTGCTGGCACTCACCTTCGCCTACGCCGCGACGAGCGAAGACTTGGAAGCGGTCTTCGCGCGCAACACGGTCGAGCGCCGCGTCTTGATCTTCTGGGAAGGCGTCCTGGGCAGCCAGCGGACCGTGCCGACCGCGACCGGCAGCCTCGCCGGAACCGTGCGCGACGAGACCGGACAACCCGTCGCTGGGGCGAGCGTCGTGGTGGCCGACATCACCGGGCAGGTCTACAGCGCCGTCAGCGGGGCGGATGGCCGCTATCGCATCGCCGCCATCCCGGCGGGGAACTATCTGCCACTAGCGACGGGTCCGACCTATCGGCAAGCGGGGCGCGCGGGGTGGTTCGGGCGGGTCGCCACGGTGCGCGGTGAGAGCGCCGCCGAGGGAGTCGATTTCCGGCTGCAGCCGCGCCCCGCCTACGACCCGGCGGCGAACGACAGCCTGAAACTCGGCGAGCAGACCGAGATCACCATCGAGAGCCTGCAGACGAGCACCGTCCTGCGCCGCCCCTTCACCTTCACCAATCGCGGCAAGTTGCTGGACGGCGGGATTGTCCACGAGCCGCTGCCCGACGCTGGCCCCGGCCCCTTCCCGATCCTGCTGATCATCTATCCGGGCGAAGCCGCGTCGTGGGAAGGCGTGTCGGTGCCGCTCGCCGCGCGGGGCAACGTCGTCATCAGCTACTTCCCGCGCCGCCTGCTCGACCACGACGGCGACCTCGACGACCTGCGCGTGCTGCTGAACCTCGCGGCGAGCGGGCAGTTCTCCGCGCGCGGCGATGGCGGCCGGATCGTGCTCGTCGGCGGCAGCGTCTCGACAATCTACACCTACCAACTGGCGAAAACCTTCGCCGGGCAGCCCTTCGCGGCCAACGTCCCGGCGCTGATCCAGTACGGCGGCCTCTTCGACTTCTTCACCTTCCGCCACAGCTGGGAAACGGGCCAGGTGACGATCGATCCGGGCATCTCCGAGCTGGAATACCTGATCGTCGCGCTCGGGCGGCCCGACACGCGCCCCGAGTTCTACCTACGGCTCAGCCCGCGCTACGATCTCGGCCCCGCGAGCTATCCCGCGACGCTGCTGGTCCACGCCGAGAAGGACATCATCGTGCCGGTCGATCAGAGCACGTTGGCGGCTGCGGGGCTGGGCGCGGCGGGGATCCCGCACGAGATCCTGCTCTACCCCGACCTCGAACACTATCTCGACATCAGCAAGCGCGACCCGGAACAGCTCGACATGCTGGAGCGGACGCTCGCCTTCCTGCAAGTCTGGACCGCCCCCAACCGCCCCCGCCCGTAAGAAATCCGTAAGTACTGCGTAATCGCGCAACCCTTGCATTCGCATCGCACCGGCACTACGCTGTGGTGAATCGAAGCATCCGGCGCAGAGTCGGCGTCGTACCCTTCTTATAGAGAGGGAACCGCCGCGCAGTTAGCGCCCTAACCCACGCAGGCGGGTTTTGTGGCGACCGCAGTCGCCTCAGCAGCGGTTTCAACCGCCCACGTCAGGTCACCAGATGAAACGTTCCCGATTCCAACGCCACCACCGCGCCGGATTCCTCGCCGGGCTGATCGCCGGGGCGATCGTCACCATCGCGATGTACGTGGCGCGGCAAGTCTTCAACACCTTCTCGCTGCCCGAACTGGTCGGCTACCGGATCATCGCGCTGCTGCCGCTCTCGACCTTCTCGCTGATGGTCGAGACGTTCGGCCCGAACGCCAAGCAGCTCCTGCTCGTCGGCACGACGATCGGGCAGGTGGTCGTCTTCGGCCTGCTCGGCATGCTCTGGGCCAGCCTCGCCTCGGCGCTCCCCGGCGAGGCACGCGGCGAGCGCCGTTTCGCCTCGCTCTGGAACGCGAATGTCCCCGGCGGCCTCTTCTACGCGATCTTCCTCTTCGTCTTCGTCGAGATCTTGGCCTTCCCGGCGGTGGGGGCCGGGGCGTTCGGCGCGGAGTTGCTGACGGGGTTGGGGCCGAACACCGTCGCCCTCGCCAGCTACGCCGCCGCCTTCGGCGCGGCGCTCGCGCTGGGTTATCAGCTGCTGATGACCCCGCGCCGAGCCGCTGATCTGGAAGGCGCACCGTCCGCTCCCCCCGCGCGCCAGTTGTCCTGCCGCCAGGTTGTCGTCCGCTCGGTCCTGGGCTTCGCGGCACTGGTCGTCGGGGCCGGGGCGATCTTCGGGCTGACGCGCACCCCGACCGCCCAGGGTGCCGGGCGGCGCGGCGGGCGCGTCGGCAACGGCGACCTGCCGCCCGAGGTCACGCCGACCGAGGACTTCTACCACGTCTCGAAGAACTTCGTGGACCCGAAGGTCGAGGAAGCGGGCTGGAGTCTCCAGATCGGCGGGATGGTCGAGCGCCCCTACAAGTTGACCCTCGCCGAGATCAAGTCGTTGCCCGCCGTCAGCGATTACCGCACCCTCTCCTGCATCAGCAACGAGATCGGCGGCGATCTGATCTCGAACGCGGGTTGGAAGGGCGTGCGGCTGAAGGACTTGCTCGAAAAGGCCGGGGTGAAGGCGGGCGCGGTCGATGTGGCGCTCTACGCGCGCGACGGCTACAGCGAGAGTTTCCCGATCGAGAAGGCGCTCGACCCCGATGTGCTGGCCGTCTACGAGATGAACGGGAAGCCGCTCGGCGACGATCACGGCTTCCCGCTGCGCCTGCTCGTCCCCAACATCTTCGGCATGAAGAACGTCAAGTGGCTGAACCGCGTCGATGTGATCAACTACAACTTCCAGGGTTTCTGGCAGGAACAGGGCTGGAGCGACATAGCGACCGTTCAGACGATGTCGCGCATCGACTTCCCGCGCAGTCGGCAATTGTTGCCGACGGGCATGAATCGCGTCGGCGGCATCGCCTTCGCCGGCGGGCGCGGGGTGTCGAAGGTGGAAGTTACCAACGACGGCGGCAAGACCTGGCAGGCGGCGCGCATCCGCCGCCCGCTCGGGCCGTACACCTGGGTGCTCTGGACCGCCGATTTCAACCTGCCGGAGGGGGAGTACACCATCGCCGTGCGCGCGACCGACGGCACCGGGGCGACGCAGACCGACAAGTTCTCCCCTACCCTGCCCGACGGCGCGACCGGCTGGCACACGCTGATCGTCCGCACCGCGCCGGGCGTCCCCGCCCCCTCCCTCGCCCCGATCGACGATGCGGCCACGCCGGGAGTCAAGGGGCTGTTCACGCCATAGCCGCAGCCCTCACCCCGCCGTGCTGCGGCACGGCACCACTCTCCCAGGCGCTGGGAGAGTGGTCGTCTCCAGTCGAGACAAAACGCAACCGGAGTAGGCAGTGCGCTGGCGCAAGAAGCTGGGATGGGTGGGCGGGATGCTGATCGCGCTCTTCCTGCTCCTCCAGGCGGTCCCGTATGGCCGCGCGCACGAGAATCCGGGGGTGGTGCGGGAGCCGCCGTGGGATAGCCCGCGCACGCGGGAGCTGGCGGTGCGCGCCTGCTTCGACTGCCACAGCAACGAGAGCGCCTGGCCCTGGTACAGCAACGTCGCCCCGGCCTCCTGGTACGTGCAGCGCCACGTCGAGGAGGGGCGCGAGAAGCTGAATTTCTCGGAGTTCGGCATCGGCGCGCAGGAGACGAGCGAGTCGGACCAGGTGGTGCGGTTCGGGACGATGCCGCCCGGCTACTACACCCCGCTGCACCCCCCCGCGCGCCTCAGCGACGCCGAGCGCGACGAGCTGGTGCGCGGCCTGCAAGCGACCTTCGGCATCCGCCGTCGCGGGGCCGCATTACCGGCCGAGGCACCGACCATCCCCTAGCAACGCAGCGGCGAGGCTAAATGCCTCCCCTGTTCCCTGCCCCCACACATCGCAGCAGGTCGGACTCGTCCATCGCCCAATCCCCAGTTAAACAAGTGCAATGGTCAGCCACTTAGTCAATATTGACTAATTACTGGTGATACGTTATGCTACTCGCAACGGATAGTCCATCGTGACTATTCAGTGGTGAATCTGGCTCGGCCAGCGGGTGGCGCGACCGGCCCGCAGCCGCGCAGGCCGCGCACCGGAGCCGCTTCCAGGCATCGAGCCGATTGGTACCGCATCTCATGCCGTGTTCACCCACGCAGGCAACCACAGCGCATTCGCCAGGAGCATGGAGCCATGGAGACCAGGGAACAGACTCCCGACCGTCGCCGCTGGTTGGGGATGGCGATCCTCAGCCTCGGCGTCTCGATGATCATCATCGACGCGACCATCGTCAACGTCGCCATCCCGGCGATCATCAAGTCGCTGAATATCGAGTTGGGCGACGCGGAGTGGATCAACAGCATCTACTCGCTCGTCTTCGCCTCCCTGCTGATCACCCTCGGGCGGGTGGGCGATCTGGTGGGGCGGCGGCGGATGTTCATGATCGGCCTCGGCATCTTCGTCGCCGCCAGCATGCTCGCCGGCCTCGCGCCCAATAGCGGGCTGCTGATCGCCGCGCGCCTCATCCAGGGCATCGGCGGCGCGATGATCCTCCCCTCCACCCTCTCGACCGTGAACGCCACCTTCCAGGGGCGCGACCGCGCGATCGCCTTCGGCATCTGGGGCTCGGTCATCGGCGGCATGGCCGCGCTCGGCCCGCTGCTCGGCGGCTGGCTGACCACCTCGTTCTCCTGGCACTGGGCCTTCTACATCAACCTGCCGATCGGGCTGATCGTCCTCGCCGGGGCGCTGGCCTGGGTGCGCGAGAGCCGCGACGAAACGGCGCGGCCCGGCTTCGACCTGCCGGGATTCTTCGCCAGCACCATCGGCCTCGGCAGCCTCGTCTTCGGCCTGATCGAGGGGCAGCGCTACGGCTGGCTCCGCCCGACGAAAGCGTTCGCGCTCGGCTCGTGGACCTGGCCGCTGGACAACGTCTCGATCGTCCCCTTCGCGTTCGTCCTCGCCCTCCTCGGCCTGTCGCTCTTCCTGCTGATCGAGATCCGGCGCGGCCGGGCGGGGCAACCGGCCCTGATCGACCTGAAGCTTTTCCGGTTCCGCAGCTTCAGCTTCGGCAACATCGCCGCGTCGATCGTCAGCCTCGGCGAGTTGGGGATGGTCTTCGTGCTGCCGCTCTTCCTGCAAGGCGTCCTCGGCTTCAGCGCCTTCCGCACCGGCCTGCTCCTGGTGGCCCTGGCGGCCGGGAGCTTCCTGGCCGGGCCGAGCGCGGTCGCCCTGGCGCGGCGGATCGGCCCGCGCCGGGTCGTCACCACCGGCATGGGGCTGGAGGTGCTCGCGATCTTCAGCCTCAGCCTGATCCTCTCGCCCACCATGTCCGCCTGGGCGCTGGTCCCCTCGCTCTTCGTCTACGGCATCGGCATCGGGCTGGCGACGGCGCAGCTCACCAGCGTGGTGCTGGCCGATGTCCCGGCGAACCGCTCCGGGCAGGCGTCGGGGATGCAGAGCACCTTCCGCCAGGTCGGCTCGGCGCTCGGCATCGCGATCCTCGGGACCGTGCTGGCGGTGAGCCTCGGCAACGAGACGGCCGACCGCCTGGCGCAAATACCCAACCTCTCGCCGGAAGTGCGCGCCCAGACGGTGGAACTGGTCAAGGCCACGGCCGGGCAGATCCTCGGCGAACTGCGCAATCGCCCGGATGCCGCCGCGCTCGTCACGGTGATCGGGCAGGCGCTCACCGATGCCGCGCGCCGGGCGGCGCTGGTCGCCTCCCTCTTCGTCTTGCTCGGCTTCGGCGCGAGCTGGTTGCTGCCCGACACGCGCATCCCGAGCAGCCCGCCGAGGCCGAAGGCAGGCAGGCACCGCGCGCTCACCGAAGCCTCGACGCGGGGCCTACACTGGCACGACGAGTCGCGCGTGCCGAGAAACAGAGGACACTGCGGGCGCGAGGGATGTTCTCTGCGCCCGTCCCATTCCGACGCGGCGCGCGACCACCCCGCCCCAACGCTGTTTCACGCCCTGGGGGTTCCCGCGCCTGCGCGCCCCGAGACAGGGTCGCGGGTGGCCGAGGAGACTTCCCGTGAACGGATGGGGGAGTGTGTGCGATTCGAGACCACCAACACGACGAAGCAAGCGCCAACGACCCGCCAGAACGGGCAACGGACAAACCCGCAGCGAACCGGAGCGCCGCGCCGACGCCGGGCGAGCAATCGGCCGCAGTTGCCGCCGATCCGGCCCGCCGCCGCTCGCGCTGGTCATTGTGGTCGCGGCAATCGCGCTGATCCTCGTCTACGCTCCGTTCCCTATCGCCAGGCGATCGACGTCGGCGGACCCGGCGACCGGCGCCGCCACGCTCGGCTTCTTCGACCGCGAGCGCAGTACCCCGCCGGGGCCACCTATCGCTGGACCGACACCGACTCGACGCTGATTTCCGCGCCGCCGGCTTCGCCTTCCTGGCCAACCGCCTGGTCGGCCTCGAACTCGACCTCGTGGTCACCGTCCGGCGGGCGCCGCCGCGCCGCGCGCCGTCGCGGTGAAATGCGCCCCGGTGGGCGAGGCGACCGTGACCGGGGAGAGCAAGTCGCGCTTCGCCGTCGGCAACGGCCAGGTGGCGGCGTGGATACCGCTGTCACCCTGACCACCGCCGATACCTTCACGCCGGCCTGGTGACTGCCGCCAGCTCGGCGTGGCGGTCCTCAGCCTCGGCCACAATTGCGCAGGACCCGGTGACGGGATCGCCCTACCGCCGGTCGGCGCGTGGTGGCGCTGGCTCGCCACGATCGCGCCTGCGTGGAGCGTGGCATTGGCGTTGCTGCGCCGCCACGAGCGCGCGGCGCTGTTGCCGCTGGCGTCGTCGTGCTGCTGGCGCTGCTCGCCGCGCT
Organism: Chloroflexia bacterium; assembly: GCA_046328475.1. Taxonomy (GTDB): domain Bacteria; phylum Chloroflexota; class Chloroflexia; order Thermomicrobiales; family CADCWN01; genus CADCWN01. The sequence continues at coordinate 33,810 of JAXLWN010000014.1, forward strand.
CGATCGCGGGCGCTTCTGGAACATATCCATCTGCTGCTGCTGGCGCTCGGTGCCCAGCCGGTCGTCTGGCGGCGCGATCCGCGCGCTGGTCGGCACGCATTCCTCGATTTCACTGGGCGACGCTGGGGACTACGCCCGCCGCTGGTCGCGCTCGCCGCGATCCCCGCCCCGCCGCCGCGCAGGCGCTCCTCAGTTCCAAGCAGCAACCGATCTCGCGCTTATCATCGGTGCTCCTCGGGTTGGCGCTGGCGCTGGTTGCCCTGCTCGTGGTAGGGGCGAGTCTGCGACCCGCCCGGTGCTGGAGGCAAACGTGTCGCCAGCGGCCATACCACGCGCGGGTCGCAGACCCGCCCCTACCCGATGCGACGCCCGAGGTTGCACACGCGAGCACCACCCGCACGGAACTGCTGGTGCTCGCTGGCATCCTGGTGCTCGCCGCCGCCGCGCGCTTCTGGCGGCTCGGCGAGATCCCGTTCGGCTCTGGCGGCGACGAGGCGCTGGATGCGCTGGTGGCGCATTCGCATCCTCACCGGCTCGACGGCCGTCCGCCATTGGTCTACGAGCTGGAATTCCGCTGCCCGGCTCTATCCGCTGCTGATCGCCGGGGTCTTCCGCCTCTTCGGGGAGAACATCGCCAGCCTGCGCGGTCTCACCGCCGCCGCCGGGGTCGGGGCGTCGCGGCGCTCTGGCTCGTCGCGCCAGTTTCTGGGGCCGCGCGTCGCGCTGGTCGCGGCGCTGCTGAGCGCGCGGTCGGTTCCTGGCGGGTCAGCATCGACCGTCTGGCCTTCGACACCGCCCCGACCACGCTCTGCACCCTCGGCGCGTTCGCCGCCTTCCTCTACGGCGGCGGCGGTGCGGGCGGGACGGCGCGGCCTGTGGCAATTCGCGCTGGCGGGGCTGCTGGGCGGGCTGGCGATCTACTGCTACTACCCCGGCCGCTTCGCGCTGCCGGTGCTGGCGGGCGCGGCGCTCGTGCTGATCGTGCGCGACCGGCTCACCTTCCTCCGTCGCGCGGCCCTGGCCGGGCCTGATCCTCGTCGCCCTGGTCGCCGCGCTGACGCTGGTGCCGCTCGGCGCTACGCGGTCGAGCAACCGACAACTTCTTCAAGCGCACCGAGCAGGTCTTCCTGCTCGCCGATAATCAGTTGGAGGGGTTGACGAAGTTGAGGCGGTCGAGCGCAACCTGCTGCGCCACGTCGTGATGTTCAACTGGGAGGCTTTGAACGCGCGCCACCACGCGCCGCTGGCCGATGCTCGACGCCGTGACCGCGCCCTTCTTCGCGCTGGGGCTGGCGCTCACGCTCGCGGCGGCGGTGCGCTTCGACTTCGGGGCGCTCTTCCTGTTCGGCTGGCTGGCGCACTGCTCGCCCCCAGCATCGTCCTCGGTAGACGCGCCGAGCGCCGTCCGCGCGATGGACGCCCCCGCCGCCTACCTGCTCGCCGCCATCGGTGTCGTCGCGCTCTGGGAGCGGTTGGCGGCGCGCGACGCGCCCGGCTGGCTGCGCCGGGCGGCCTCGGCCTTCATCGTCGCGGCGGGGCTGGCGCTGGCAGTCGGCATCAACCTCTGGCTCTACTTCATCCGCCTGCCGGGCGACCGGCGCGTGCCGGGTAAATTCCAGCATGTCGGCGAGACGCGCGCGGGGCTGGCCGTCGCCGCCGCGCACGAGCTTACCTCGAGCGTGGTCGCCTACGTCCCCCGCGTCTTCCTCACCGGCGGCTCCTACGAGGTGCTGCGCTTCACGGCAGGCGACGCGACCCTGCGCGAACTCCTGCCGACCTCCGCCGCGCCTGCTGGCCTGGCCCGGGCTGCTCCTCCTGGTCATCCGCAGCGAAGAACTCGACTTCGACGAGCAACTCGCCACCGCCCGCCGCTTTGCCGCCGCCGCCGGGTTGCGCGAACTCGGCGGCGTCAGCCCGCCGGGGGGCGGTGCGCCGGTCTACGTAGCCTTCGGCAGGATAGCCAGGAAAGTGCGCGGTGGATGGAGGCGTTGGCCGTTGAAACCACAACTGGGGGCTGCGGCCACAAGACCCGCCTGCGCGGGTTAGGTGCTGGCCTGCACGGTGGGACCTAACCGACGCAGGTCGGTTTCGGTGGCGACCGCAGTCGCCCTCAGCCGCGTTTCAACCGCCCACGTCCCCCGCGCCCCTTGCACCCGCCGCACCTGTGCTATACTCCGCGCGCGGCAACGCACTCCAGTGTGGTCTCATACGATACGTTCGGGTCCCGCCAAGATGTCCGGGCGTCGATATGAGCGGGAGTGGATGGGGCGGTCTTGCGGCGCAAGTCGTAAGGCCGCCCACTTTGAAGTGGGGAAGTCGGAAGTCGGAAGTCGGAAGTATCCCTCTCGCTCGGCATTGCTCGACATGGCAGGCTACTACTCCGAGCGAGGCACTTCCGACTTCCCCGACTTCCCACTTCCCACTTCCAATCATGTCGTTCCACCAGCGCGCAGGCGTGATGCACGACATCCAGGCCGAGTTCGCGGGCGCGCTCGACATTCTCGGGCGACTGCGCACCGGGCTGGAACCAGATGCGCGCGATCCCCGCGGCGGCGGCTTCCTCCGCGACCTGGAGGCCGATCTTCGGCGGCATCACCACGTCCACGACGCCCGGGAGCTCCGGCAGGCTCGCCAGCGAGGGGTAGCAGGGGTCGCCGTCGATCGTCTGCGCGCGGTGATTGACCGGGTAGACGCGGTAGCCGCTCGCTTTCAGCGCCCGATAGATCCGGTTGCCCCACTTCGCCGGGTTGGTTGAGGCCCCCACGACCGCCCAGACCCGCTCGTTGACGCACTCCTCGATCAGTGCCCGATTGCTCGTCGCCGTTGCCACCACCCCAGCCATCTCTGCCTCGCCTCGTTCAAAACCATTCACTATGCATTGCAACAGCGAAGCCCGGCGCAACATTCCGCTGCATTTCCTGCAAGCAAAGGGCCAGAAAAGGCTCAATAGGGTATTCCCTCCCGGGTGAAGATATGGTAAAGTGGCGAAAAGAACAAATGTTCTGCATGGACAGTTGGCATACCGACTGAGAGGGAGGCATTCCGTGGGGGGACGATTCCGGGTGGTCGCGATGCTGGCGCTGGCCTTGTTGCTCCGCTCGTCCGTGCCGATCGGCGCGGTGCGGGCCGCAGCGGCGACGCCGACCGGGCAGATCGCCTATCAGGGTTCGGACGGCAAGCTCCATCTGGTGGAGGCCGGTGGTGCCGGGGACCGGATCATCGCCACGCGCGGCGATGCCTACGCCCCGCGCTGGTCTCCGAGCGGCAGCGAGATCGTCTATTACGATGAGCTGCCCACCGGGCCAGCGAAGGGGCAACTCGTGGTCGTCACCCCGGCGACCGGCGCGACGCGCGTGCTCGTCGCCCCCAGCCTGCGCGACCCCGACCTCGGCACCTACTGGACCTACCTCCAGCCGCGCTGGAGCAACGATGGCCGCTTCGTCTACTACCTGATGAGCGGCGGCAGCCGCACCACGACGATCATGCGCGTCGCGGCCACCGGGGGCACGCCGGAGGAACTCTTCTACGGCGTCGGCACCGCCCGCTTCGACATCTCCCCGATCGATGGGCGGATCGCGCTGACCGACGACGCCTTCTCCGAAGAGCGCATCCCCGGCTCGCGGCTGGTTGTCATCGCCCCGGACGGGACGGGCCTGCGGACCCTCCTGCCGCGCGGCGGCGTCTACTACTACCAGCCGACCTGGACGCCCGACGGCCGCGAGATCGCCGTCCGCCGCCAGTCCGGCCCGAATAGCCCGAGCAGCAGCCTCGTGCTGGTCAACCCGGCGACGGGTGCCGAGCGCACGCTCGGCGCGGTCCCCGGCGGCAGCACCTACAGCTTCTCGCCCGATGGGCGCTGGCTCGCCTATGCCGCCGCCGATGCCCAGCGCCTGACCGTCGTCGCCGTGGACGATTTCGCCAGCACGCGCCCGCTCGGCAACGGCCTGACTCCGACCTGGGCCACGCGCAGCGAACGTTTCTTCCCCGAAACTGGCTACCGGATCAGCGGCACCTTCATGACCTACTGGGAAAGCCACGGCGGGTTGGCGATTAACGGCTACCCGATCAGCCCCGAGCGCGCCGAGGTGCTGGAGGATGGCCGCGTCTACACGGTGCAATGGTTCGAGCGCGTGCGGCTGGAGTACCACCCGGAGAATCCCGCGCCCTACGAGTTGCTGCTCGGCCAGTTCGGGCGACTGCTGCACCCCGCCGACGCGCCGGTCGGTGGCGAAGACCGGGGCGCGCTACTTCGCCGAGACCGGGCACAACGTCACCGGCCGTTTCCAGGCTTACTGGGAGGGGAATGGCGGGTTGGCGCAATTCGGCTTCCCGCTGACCGAGGTCATCACCGAGACCCTGGAGGATGGCCGCGCCTACGAGGTCCAGTACTTCGAGCGCGCCCGCTTCGAATACCACCCCGAGAACCCGGACCCTACAAAGTCCTCCTCGGCCAGTTCGGGCGGCGGATCCTCCTCGGAGCCGATGAGATAGAACGGATTTACCGCAGAGGACGCAGAGGACGCGGAGAGGAGAGAAAAAGTGAAAGGGGTGCAGGGCGAAGAGCATCCTTCGCCCTGCACCCTTTAGTCTCCGTGCCCTCCGTATACTCTGTGTTCTCTCTCGTCTTCGTTACTTTCTCCACTCCCGTCTCTGCGTCCCCGCGTCCTCTGCCCGGTAAATATCGTTCGCGTCTTGCCAGTTCAATCATCCCCATCCGGCCCCAGCAATGCCATCTGCCGTTCGATGCCGGTGAAATGCTCCTGCATCGCGGTGGCGGCGGCGGCGGGATCGCCCGAGATAACCGCTTGCACCACGGCGCGATGCCAGGCGGCGTTGATCGTGAAGATGTCCGGGAGCGGTGTTCGGCAATTGCGACCGCACGCGCTCCTGCACCTCCCAGAAGGCGTGGAGCAGCAGGGTGACGGCGCGATTGCGCAAGGGTTCGTAGAGCGCGTCGTGGAACGCGCTGTCGAGGGCCGGATCGATGAAACGCTGGTGCGCGTTCTCCTCCATCTGCGCCACCAGCGCGCCCAGCCGCGCCCGCTGGACCTCGCTGTGCAGGCCGGTCACCCGCCGCACGAGTTCCACTTCCAGAATCTCGCGCAGTTCGAGCAATTCGCGCAGCGCGCGGGTATCGCCGCCGATGCGCTGCGCGAGCGTGAAGGCCATCCCGTCGATCAGCGGGGCGAGCGACGCCTGACCGACGAATGTGCCGAGACCGTGCCGGGTCTCCACCACGCCGGTCGTTTCGAGCGCCCGCAGCGCCTCGCGCAGCGAATTGCGGCTGATGCCGAGCGTGCGCGCCAGGGCATGCTCAGTCGGCAGCGACGTGCCGGGGCTGAGCTGGTTGTCGATGATGTACTGCTTGATGCTCTCTTGTGCGGCCCGCACGACCGCTTCTCCCCTGATCGGGGCGGGCAGAATCGCCATAGTGCCTTCGTATCATCTGAGCGGAAGGTCGCCGGTGCGCGTCGCCCGCCATCCTATGAATCACGCGCCGATCTGTCAATGGGAGCGTTCTCCCGGCGGTGGCGCGTCGTCCCTTTTCGGGCAAGCTGACCAATGTGGCGCATATTTTGCAGGCGAGAAGTCTAGCGGTTCCTGGCCTGCCAAAGGAGGTTGACAACTGTCCCTGCTGCGTTCGACAGATTTCGTCCCTGACGACTGGGAATAATTGACAAGTATCGGCATCATCGCTACAGTACATCGCAAGCAGCGATAGTGGGGAGACTATCGCGGAACGATCCTTCGGCAATGCACGTCTCGACTAGTGCGGGAGTGTCGCCGCCCCGTCGCAACAACGAGGGAATGTTGCGCGGGTGTATTCACAGCCCAGGGGTCCACACTGTCGATGCGCTGCGAACCAGTCATTGAGGAGGTGGGCGCAGGGAGAGCAGAGACCAACGCTAGCGCGTGTCACTGCGGGGGAATCCGGTTCGGGGTGGGAACGTTCGAGCAGATCGTGATCAGCACAAGCGAATTGTCGCACCGGACGCGCTGCGGGTGAGCGCCAACTCACGCTCTTGGGGGAAGAGCGGGGGTGGGTTCTGCGTATCTCGTCCGGTGGAGCGAATGTGGGGGATCGGCACGCGGTGTGACCGGTCATTATGCATTCGGAGAGGAGAGCGAGAGACAATGGAGCAGCACCAGCACGAGCTCAATGCGCTGGCGAAAGCCTGGGAGCGCAAAGGTCTGAACCGGCGCGATTTCCTCCGGCTGACCGGCGCGGGCGTCAGCACCGCCGCGATTGCGGGTATTTTGGCCGCCTGCGGTGCCAGCGCCACCGCCACCCCGGTCCCGAGCGCGGCACCCGCTTCGGCAGCCCCCTCTGCCGCCGCCAGCACCGCCGCTTCCGCCGCCCCGGCCGCGAGCGCCGCCGCTTCGGTCGCCCCGACCGCCGCCGCCAGCGCCGCTGCGCCAGCGCATCGGCGCGGCCGAGTGCTTCCGCCGCGCCTTCGGCGGCGGCAAGTGCCCCCGCGAGCGCCTCGGCCTCCGCGTCGGGGTACGGCCGCTGCCGGGGCAAATGGCATGCCGCCGCTCGGTGGCAAATACACCAAGTTCGACTCGGTTGGCACGAAGGGCGGCACCTTCGTCGAGGTCTCTTTCGCCGATGCCGCGACGAACAACGCCATGCTGTCGAGCGACACCTCCTCGGCGCAGCGCATCCAGATCCAATACGAGGGTCTGGTCGACCTCAACCCGGATACCGCCCTCCCCTTCGCGCGGTTGGCAACCGATGTGCCGACGCGGCAGAACGGCGGCATCTCCGCCGACGGCCTCACCTACACCTTCAATATCCGCCCGGGCGTGAAGTGGAACGACGGCACCCCCTTCACCTCGAAGGACGTCGTCTACACCTACACCACCATGCGGAACCCGGCGTCGAAGTCGCCCCGCGCCGCCGAGTTGACCGAGCGCGTCGATTCGATCACCGCGCCCGACGATACCAAGGTCGTCTTCAAGTTGAAGAAGATCGTCGCGCCGTTCATGGTGGACAACGCGGTCTATCGCATCATGCCGTCGCACATCCTCAAGGATGTTGCGCCCGCCGACCTCCAGGCGCACCCGTTCAGCACCGGCGACCCGAAGGTCTCGGTCAGCCTTGGCCCCTTCAAGTTCTCCGAGTGGGTCAAGGGCGACCGCGCCGTCTTCGTCAAGAATCCCACCTATTATGGCGGCGAGCCCGCGCTCGATCGCTACGTCTTCCGGGTCGTGAAGGACGCCAACGTCGTCTTCGCCACCCTGAAGGCGAAGGAGGGCGACTTCGGCGGCATCACCTCCTCCCTCTGGGAAGAGGCGCAGAAGCTGACCGACTTCAACAACTTCAAGTACGACACCTATAGCTTCACCTTCTATTCCTACCAGCTCGATCAGGCCAAGACGACGATCTTCCAGGAGAAGGCCGTTCGCCAGGCGCTCGTCTACGCCCTCGACCGCGACGCGATGGTGCAGGCGATCCTGCTCGGCCTGGGCACCGTGGCGACCGGGACGATGCCGACCCTCAGCTTCGCCTACCAGCCGGACAAGATCACAACCAAGTACACCTACGACCCGAAGAAGGCCGAGGCGTTGCTGGACGGGGCGGGCTGGGTGAAGGGCTCGGACGGCATCCGCGCCAAGGGCGGCAAGAAGCTGCAGTTCACCATCTGGACCAACGCCGGCAACAAGACCCGCGAGCAGTACGTCACGGTCATGCAGCAGCAGTGGAAGGCGATCGGCGTGGACGCCACCCCGAAGACCGAGGAGTGGGCCGCCTTCCTGACGCGCATCACCGAGACGAAGGACTTCGAGATCTTCCTCGTCGGCTTCTCCTGGGGCACCGACCCGGACCAGACCACGATGTGGGCGACCGAGTCCTTCGAGGGCGGCTTCAACATGGGCAAGTACTCGAACACCAAGGTGGACGACTTGCTCAAGCAGGGCCTCGGCGAGTTGGATCCGGAGAAGCGCAAGGCGCTCTACCTCGACATGCAGAACATCATCGCGGACGAGGTGCCGAACGTCATCCTCGACTTCCCGCAGGCCCCGGTGCTCACCAACAAGCGGGTGAAGAACTGGTTCCCGAACGCGGTAAGTATCCGCTGGGCCTCTCACCTGATCTGGGTGGAGGACGGTAAGTAGTCGCCCGGTGCGGGGGGCGGGCCAGACAGTCCGTCCCCCCGTCCCACCCCTGCTCATTCGCCCCGGCGATGGTAGGGGTGGGGCGACACTTGGGCAGCCATGGAGGTACGACGATGGCACGCTACCTCGTCCGGCGTGTACTCGGGGCGATCCCACTCCTGTTTGGCATCTCCTTCCTCGTCTTCATGCTGGTCAACGCCACCCCCGGGAATCCTTTCGGCGAACTGATCCTGAATCCGGGTACACGCCCCCAGGATGTGCAGGCGCTGAAGGAAGCCTACGGCCTGGACAAGCCACTGCCGGTGCGCTACTTCTACTGGCTCGGCAAGGTGGTCCGGGGTGATCTCGGGCAGAGTCTGGTCGATTTCCGCTCGGTGCGCAGCAGCATCTTCCAGCGCCTGCCGAACACGCTGAAGCTGACGCTCGCCGCCTTCTGTCTGGCGATCCTCTTCTCGATCCCGGTGGGCGTCTACTGCGCGGTGCGGCGCAACAGCATCTTCGACTACGTCGCGACCGTCCTCTCGGTCGCCGGGGTCTCGATCCCCACCTTCTGGTTCGGGCTGATGCTCATCTTGCTCTTCGCCGTGCAACTCGGCTGGTTACCCACGGGCGGGGTGCGGCCAACCAAGGGTGATGCGACGCTCCTGATCCAGTTGAAGCACCTGATCATGCCCGCCTTCGTCCTCGCCATCACCGAAATCGCCGGGTGGACGCGCTACATTCGCGGGCAGATGCTGGAGGTGATCCGCCAGGATTACATCCGCACCGCCAAGGCGAAGGGGCTGAAGGAGCGGGTCGTCATCTTCCGGCACGCGCTCCGCAACGCGCTCCTGCCGCTCGTCACCCTCTTCGGCCTGACGATCCCGAACTTCTTCAGTGGCGCGCTGATCACCGAGACGATCTTCGCCTGGCCGGGCATCGGGCTGCTAACCTTCGAAGCCGCCGTGAAGCGCGACTACCCGGTGATCATGGGCACGGTCATGTTCAGCGCCACGATGGTCATCCTGGGGAATCTCCTCTCGGATATCGGCTACAGTCTGCTCGATCCGCGCATCAAGCAGAGTTAACGTTCCCCGGCAGCGGTGACAAGCACGAGTAACCTGGAGGAATGCGATGGTCAGCAAGAGCGAGGAGGGGGCCACCCCCGCCGCCGGAGCCGGCGCAATCGCGGGCGCTCGCGGCACGGCGACGCCACGCCTGGAGAGCGTCACCCCCAAGAAGAGCCCCGGCTACTCTGCCCGTGCCTGGCGGCGGTTCCGGCGGAACAAACTCTCCCTGGTCGCGCTCTGTATCTTCGCGCTGATCACCCTCATTTCGTTCAGCGCGCCGCTCGTCTCGAAATTCATCACCAAGCAAGATCCCGCGTCGCAGAGCCTGATGACGAAGCTCGCCAAGCCGGGGAGCACGGTGCAGACGATCAAGATCGGCGGCCCGCAGAGCGGCCAACGGGTGACGCAGAAGCACTGGCTCGGCTCGGATGAGTTGGGACGCGACGTGCTGACCCGCCTGGTGTATGGCGGGCGCATCTCCCTCTCGGTCGCCTTCATCACCCTCATCCTTGCGCTCACCATCGGACTGCTGATCGGCTCGGCCGCCGGCTACTTCGGCGGCTGGACCGACTCGATCCTGATGCGCGCGGTCGATGTGGTCATCTCGGTGCCCAGCCTCTTTATCCTGATCCTGATCTCCTCCATGCTCAACAACAATCAACTGGTCACCAGGAGCGCGATCTACACCAACTATGGCTGGCTCCTCCTGCCGTTCGTGATCGCCGCCTTCTCCTGGACCGGCATTTCGCGGCTGATTCGCGGGGAGTTCCTGTCGCTGAAGAGTCGCGACTATGTCGAGGCCGCGCGGGTGCTCGGCGCGACGAACGGGCGGATCATCTTCCGCCACATCCTGCCGAACGTCGTGCCGATCATCATCGTCTGGGCGACGTTGATTGTCCCCGGCCTGATCATCCTCGAAGCGACGCTCTCGTACCTCGGCTTCGGCGTGCAGATCCCGACCCCCTCCTGGGGCAACATGCTCACCAACGCGAATGAATTCCTGCTGAACCCGAAGGGGCGCTTCCTGATGTTCATCCCCGGCATCACCATCTTCATCACCGCGCTGATGGTGAACCTGCTGGGCAACGGCCTCCGCGACGCGCTCGACCCGCGCCTGAATGACTGACACGCGAACGCAGGCCACAGAGCAGCCGCGAGCACGATGAGAGGACGGATCCTGCGCTCACGCGCAGGATCCGTCTCCGTGTGTCCGCCCCCGCCACCTTGGCCCCTCCCCCCTACCGTGGGATGATCCCCGTAGGGCGTGCGCCCGACGCGGCACCGCGACGATCGCGACCATCGCGACGATTGGAAAGACCGAGGCATGCGACAACCAGCTCCAGTTTCCACCGATACGCGCCGCTGGTGGCGCACCCCCAAGACGATCGGGATCCTGCTGATCTTCCTCTTCCCGCTCCTGCTGATGGCGGTCGGCTGGTCGCTGCGCGATTGGGACAACCTGCCGCTGCCGCAGGTGCGCCCGAGCAAGCTGCCGGAGGCCCACTGGGAGGCGAAGCGCGGCGTCACCATGCCGCGCGACGACTTCGGCATCGCGACCGTGAACGGGAAGATCTGGGTGCTCGGCGGGATGACCGGCGAGCGCGGCAACCGGCTCGACACGATCGAGATCTACGACCCCGCCACCGACATGTGGAGTTCCGGGCCGCAGATGACGAGCGGGCGCAGTTCCTTCCGCGCGGTGGCGATCGGCACGACCATTTACGTCTTCGGTGGCGCGTCGCTCGAAACCTTCGGCATCGACACCGCCGAGGCGCTCGACACGACCACCGGCACATGGCGCACGCTGGCACCGTTGCCGACCGGCCGGTTCGGACACGCCGTGGTCGAGTTGAACGGGCTGATCTACGTCATCGGCGGCTATAGCGGTGGCAAGGGGATCGGCACGGTCAACACCTACAACCCGGCAACCAACACCTGGGGCGAGGTCGCCTCGCTGCCGAACCCGCGCTACAACCTCGCCGCCGTCGTCGACGATGGCAAGATCTACGCGCTCGGCGGCTGGCTGAACGACGCGCCGAGCACCATCATGGAGATCTTCGATCCGGCCAGCGGCACCTGGTCCATCGGCCCGGCCATGCCCAAGGCGATGTCCAACTTCGGCGCGACGGTCCTGGACGGCCGCATCTACGCGCTGCACCACCAGGACCACGAGTCGTACTACCCGCGCACCAACCGCTGGCTGAACGCGACCGAGATGCCGACGACGCGCCACGGGCAGGGGGTCGCGACCATAGGCGAAGCCTTCTACGCCATCGGCGGCTGCTACGAGGACCCGCAATACGACCTGAACACGGTCGAGGCCTACGTCCTCGGCCCCGAGGACGAGGACGATCCCTTCCAGGCGGTCGGCTACAACCCCGCAGGGGCCGCCGCGCTCATCCTCGGCCTCCTCCTCAGTGCCCTCCTCGTCGGGACCGCGTACACCATCAGTCGCCGCCGCCCGCGCCACAACCGAGATGACCCGGAGGACGACGTGGAGGAGGGCGAGCGAGCGGGCGAATAGGCGAATAAGCGAGCGGGCGACATCCCCTGGCTCCCTCTCTTGCGAGGAGAGAGGGGGCTTCGCTTGGCGAGCGGTAGACTTTGGGAGAGATATCGCCCGTTCGCCCGCTCGCCCGTTCGCCCGCTCTTCGTCACACGCTCGGCTTCAACTGGCAGCCATCCACCGCGACATTCGCGCCGGTGACAAGGCTGGCGCGGTCGGAGGCGAGGAAGACGGTGACGTTGGCGATCTCCTCGGGGGTGCCGAAGCGCCCGAGCGGCATGTCGCGCGCGATGAAGTCGGCGATGGTGTCGGGGTCGCGCTCCTGCCGCCGCTCCCAGCCGCCGCCGGGGAACATGATCGAGCCCGGGGAGACCGCATTCGCGCGGATGCCGAACGGCCCCAACTCCTTCGCCAGCGAACGGGCGTACATGATCTCCGCCGCCTTCGCCGCGTTGTAGGCCGCCGAGCCGCCCACCTGCCAGCCCGACACCGACGAGATGATCAAGATGACGCCCTGGCGACGCTCCTTCATGCCGGGGATGACCGCGCGGGTGGCCCGCACCGCCACCCCCAGGTTCACGTCGAGCGTGAAATCCCACGCCTCGTCGGTATCCCCGCCGCGCCCGCCGCCCAGGTTGTTCACCAGGATATCAACCCGCCCGAAGTGCGCGATCGTCTCGCCCACCACGCGCTCGACCTCGCCCGCCGCCGTCAGATCGGCGACGAGCGGCAGCACCTCGGCACCGCCCGCACCGAGCCGCGCCGCCGTCTCGCGCAGCACCTCCTCGCCCCGCGCGCAGATCGCCACCCGGCAGCCCTCCGCCGCCAGCCCCGCCGCAATCGACGCCCCGATCCCCCGGCTCCCGCCCGTCACCAGCGCCACGCGCCCGCCAAGCCCCAGGTCCATGCGTCCTCCTTACGAGTGCTGAGTGCTGAGTGCTGAGTGCTGAGTGCTGAGTTGGGACGAAGTAACGAGTAACGAGTAACGAGTAACGAGGGAGGGGTTTTCTGCCCGACCGCCCGACTACCCAACTGCCCGACCCTACCCAGCACTCAGCACTCAGCACTCACCAGTAGTTCCAACTCGATCTCATCCCGAAGTGGGATGCCGTGATCGCCGATCAGCGGAATTTGCGGCTTCTGTCGCCGCGCCTCGGTCACGGCGTCGCGGTGGACGGCGACCAGCACGAAGCTCCGATGCTGGTAGAAACGCAGCGCGTCGAGATTGTCGTTGGTCGTGATTAGCCAGACGCGACGGCAGGTGGCTGCGGCTGCCGCGTCGCGCACCGCCGCGATCAGCGCCGTGCCGATTCCCTGCCCGCTGGTGATGCTATCGAGCGAGACCAGCTCGCAGTCGTCGCCCGCGACGTGATAGGTCGCCAGGCCAACCGGCGCGTCCCCCCGCAGCGCGACGAAGCCGGGCAACTGGGCTGCATCGTGCTGCTGCCCGCGCGACACGACAACTGTTGCCCCCCAACTCTCCGTGAGGAGCGCCGTCGCCCACGCGCGGTGGGCATCTCCGAACGGCACAATCGCGATGTCGCCCATCGGCGCTGCTCCCCCTGCCCGCAACCCTTTCGCCCGGCGACTACTCCGCCAGCGTCAGCCCCAGGCGCGACAGCAGGTCGCGCGCCAGTTCGACTGGATAGGGGATCGGGTCGCGCGGTCGCCCTGGCCCGTGCGAATCGGAGCCGCAGGAGCGCAGCAAGCCGTGGCGGTCGGCCAGCGCCGCGTATTCGCGCACCTGCTCGGGCGTGTGGGTCGGGTAGTGGACCTCCAGGCCATCGAGCGGCGCATAGTCGAGCATCTGCGCCAACCGCTCGGGGCTCAGGATGCCCGCGCCCTCGTCGCGGCCGGGGTGCGCCAGGATCGCCACCCCGCCCGCCGCGTGCGCCGCCGCGACCGCCTCCGCCAGCGGCACGTCGATGTAGAACGGCACCCCCAGCCGATGCTCCACGAACTGGTTCGCCTCCAGCATCGTGTTCGCCAGGTCGTCGCGGATCAGCGCATCCATCACGTAGATCGGCAGCGGCGGGCGACCCGCCACGGCCACCTCCAGCGACGGCACCGCATAGCCACCCCGGTGCAATCGGTTGATCGCCTCGGTCGCGCGGTCGATGTGCTCCTGCCGCTGACGATCCACCAACTCGCGCAGCGGCCCGCGCGCGGCATCCGCGCCGTAGACGAGCAGGTGCCACTGGCGACCATCCCAGCGCGTCGTCACCTCCACGCCGCTGACCAGGGCGATCCCCCGCGCCGCCGCCAGCGCCGCCACCGGCGCGACCGAGTCAAGCGCGTCGTGATCGGCCACCGCCATCGCCGCGATGCCGAGCGCGGCGATCCGCTCGACCAGCGTCTCCGGGGTCCAGCGCCCGTCGGAGGCGGTGGTGTGCATGTGCAGATCAATCGTCGCGTCGGCGCGCAGTGCAGGCATCGCAACTCCCCGAATCGAATCCAGCCGCAGCCGTAGTGTACACTAGCCCCGGAACGGGCGCGGCCCGCATCCAACCCGAAATCCCCCAGGAATGGGGGGCTTTGCGGCGGTGGCGAACCTGCCAACGGCCCACAGTCCACAGTCCACGGTCCACAGTCTACAGCGATAGGAGGTGGGGGTGAATCCGGGGATTTTTAAGGCATACGATGTGCGCGGCGTCTACCCGGGCGAGTTGAACGAGGAGATCGCCTACCAGATCGGCCGAGCGGCCGTCGCCTACCTCGGCGTCGAGCAGATCGCGGTCGGGCGCGACATGCGCATCTCCGGTCCCGAGGTCGCCGGGGGGCTGATGCGCGGCATGGCGCACCAGGGCGCGGATGTGATCAATCTGGGCCTGACCAGCACCGACGAACTCTATTTCGCGGTCGGCAAGTTCGGCTACCCCGCCGGTGTGATGGTCACGGCCTCGCACAACCCCGCCGAGTACAACGGGCTGAAGATGTGCCGCGCCGAGGCCTTCCCGATCAGCGACGAGACGGGCCTGCTCGACATGCGCGACATGATCCTCCAGGATCGCCTGCCCGAGCCGACGCGCACCGGCTCGATCACCGACCGCGACGTGCTCGCGGCCTACGTCGAGCACTGCCTCAGCTTCATCGACCGCGCGGCCCTCCGCCCGCTCAAGGTCGTCGCCGACGCCGGCAACGGCATGGCCGGGATGACGCTGCCGAGCGTCTTTGCCCAACTGCCCTGCGAACTGATCCCGCTCTACTTCGAACTGGATGGCTCCTTCCCGAACCACGAGGCGAACCCGATCGAGCCGGAGAACATCCGCGATTTGCAGAACAAGGTGCGCGAGACCGGCGCGGACCTCGGGGTCGCGTTCGACGGCGACGCCGACCGGATGTTCCTGGTGGACGAGCATGGCACCTTCGTCGGTGGCGACATGGTGACGGCGATGGTGGCGCAGCGGATGCTCGCGCGCTATCCTGGCGCGGCGATCGTCTACAACCTGATCTGCTCGCGCAGCGTGCCGCAGACGATCCAGGCGGCGGGCGGGCGGGCGATCCGCGAGCGGGTCGGCCACTCCTTCATCAAGGCGACGATGCGGACGGAGGACGCCGTCTTCGGCGGCGAGCACTCGGGCCACTTCTACTTCCGCGACAACTGGTACGCCGACTCCGGCCTGATCGCCTTCCTGACGACGCTGGAACTCCTCTCCGCCGCGAACCAGTCCCTCTCGGGCGTGCTTAAGCCGCTCGATCCGTTCGTCCGTTCCGGGGAGATCAACTCCGAGGTCGCCGACATCAAGGCGGTCCTGGCCCGCGTGGAGGAGACGCACCGCGCCGCCGGGGCGCAGATCGACAAGCTGGACGGCCTCACCGTCGAATACCCCGACTGGTGGTTCAACCTCCGCGCCTCCAACACGCAACCCCTCCTGCGCCTCAACGTCGAAGCCTCCGACGACGCCCAACTGAAAGAAAAGACGGCTGAGGTGCTGCAACTCGTCCGGTCGTAAGGGACGACCGAACCGCCAAGACGCCAAGAACGCCAAGAGGGGGACGGATTTAACCGCAGAGGACGCGGAGGACGCCGCGACGGGGGAGAGGAGAGTGAGGGAAACGGATGCTTCGCTGCGCTCAGCATGTCAGGGTAAGGCGCTGGCCTTGATTTGTCATCCTAGTATCCGTCCCCCTTCTCTCGTCTCCGTCTCCCTTCGTCTCCGCGTCCTCCGCGTCCTCTGCGGTTAAATCGTCTTTCGCCTCTGCGTCGTCCTCTGCGTCTCCGAGTCTCTGCGGTCTTCCGTCTCCCTTCTCCCCTCTCCCCTCTCCCCTCATCCCGTCGCCCCGCTTGCCCCACCCCACACAACGGCGTATACTACCCTCCGGAGTGAACGTACACTTCAACCCTCGTCACTCGTCACTCATCACTCGTTACTCGTTACTCGTCAAAGGGGGCTGCCGTGTCAGCGAATCCTGCCCAGGTTGCGGGGGCCGATATCGCGCTCTTGCGCGAGTTGGTGAGCGCCTGCACCGCCTGCGAACTCCATCGCGGGACGAAGTGCGCCGTGCCCGGCGAGGGTCCGGTGCCCGCCGAGATGATGTTCATCGGCGAGGCACCCGGCTATCACGAGGACCAGCGCGGGCAGCCCTTCATCGGCGCGGCCGGACAGTTCCTGAACGAGTTGCTGGCGAAGATCGACCTCGACCGCTCGCAGGTCTACATCACCAACGTGGTCAAGCACCGCCCCCCCGGCAATCGCGACCCGCTGCCGGACGAGATCGCCGCCTGCCGCCCCTATCTCGACCGCCAGATCGCCCTCGTCAACCCCAAGATCATCATCACCCTCGGCCGCTTCTCGATGGCGCGCTGGTTCCCCGGCGGGCGCATCTCGCAGATTCACGGCCAGCCGAAGCTCGCCGACGGCCGGATCATCGTCCCGATGTTCCACCCGGCTGCCGCGCTCCACCAGGCCGCCCTGAAACCGGCCATCGAAGCCGACTTCCTCAAACTCCCCCGCATCCTCGCCGAAATGCGCCAGAAACTGGAGACCGAAGAAGCCGCCGCCCAGCCCAAGCTGTCGCAGTCGCGACTCTTCTGAAGTACGAAGTACGAACGACGAAGTACGAAGTAGCGGGTGATTAGCACCACGTTACTTCGTACTTCGTACTTCTCACTTCGTACTTCGTTTATACTTTCCCGAAGGCATTGTGCAGCGCACGTCGCCAATGAGCCGGTCGCCACGCGGCAGATTCGGCGAGGGAAAGGACCGCCACCACCATGGAACGAGTCGCCATCATCGGTCTCGGTCTGATCGGCACATCGATCGGCCTCGGCTTGCGCGAATGGAACGCGCGCGAGAAGAAGCGAGACAATCAAGATCGCATTTACGTCGTCGGGTTCGACTCCGACCTCTCCCAGCAGTCGCTGGCGAAGAAGATGAAGGCGCTCGACGACACCGCCTGGGATATGCCCGCAGTCGTGCGCGATGCCGATGTCGTGATCGTGGCGACACCGGTCGGCGCGGTCCCCGACGTCTTCCGCACCATCGGCGATCACCTCAAGCACGGTTCGGTCGTCACCGACGTCTGCTCGACCAAGGGCAACGTGATGGACTGGGCGCGCGAGCTGCTGCCGACGACGACCAGTTTCGTCGGGGGGCACCCGATGGCGGGCAAGACGCAGAGCACCGAGGCCGCCGAGGCCACGCTGTTCAAGGGCGCAACCTGGTGCATCTGCCCGTCGGTGCGCGCCCCAGAAGCGGCGGTGCAGACGGTCATCGGACTCGTCGCCGCGCTCGAAGCGGAATCGCAGTTTGTCGACCCCTACGAGCACGACGGCTTTGTCGGCGGCGTCAGCCACCTGCCCTTCATGCTCTCCAGCGTGCTGATGAACACCGTCAGCAGCGGGCCGGGCTGGCGCGACATGAAACTGTTGAGCGCCAGCGGCTTCCGCGATGTCTCGCGCCTCGCGGGCGGCAGCGTCGATATGCACCGCGACATCTGCCTCACCAACACCGACAGCATCGTGCGCTGGATCGACGAGTTCGCCGCGAACTTGCAGGAGATTCGCGGCGTGCTGGTCGGCCCCGAGGAAGCGCGCCCCGCCGCGCTCACCGAATTCTTCACGAAGGCGCGCGACGCCCGCGCCGACTGGGCCACCGCCGAGCGCGTCGTCGGCCAACTCGCCCAGGACACCGAGGGCGAACTGAGCCGCAACGCCATGGCCGGCCAGTTCAGCCAGATGCTCTTCGGCGGCCTCGCCCGCCGTCGCCGCCCCGACGACCTCGTGAAGAAGGAAGAGAAGAAGCCCGAGCGCGCCGACCGACGATAGATCGTGGGGGCAGGGCGTGATAGCGTAACTTACTCGACTCTTAACACACGAAGGGCGGTGGCGTTCAGAACGCCACCGCCCTTCGTGTGTCTTCGTCCTTGGCGTCCTCGGCGTCTTGGCGGTTCAACCGTCTCCTCGCTCCTTCACGCCCTCACGCCCTCACGCCCTCACATCCCCACACGCTACGGCACCAACCGCCACTCGCTCGGCAGCTCGTAGCGGTAGAGGTGCCGCGTGGGACGCCCGGAGACGCGGATGCGGCCCCGGTCGCGGCGCAGCAGGCCACAGTAGGAGTTCTGCACCTGCACGATCCGCCGCGCGGGGAGGTTGTAGAGGATCAGCCCGCTGTGGACCGGCGCGAGGCTGGCGCGGCGGGTCACGTCGTCCACCACCCGAAAGGGCGGCAGATCGGCGGAGACACTGGTCGCCACCATGTCGTGGATCGTCTGATAATTGCCGGGTGCGTTGTGCTCATCGAACAGGGCCAAACCATCGATCAGCGTCTCGATCAGCTCGGGGTCGTATGGCTTGGCGACGGCGAGTAGATCCTCCAGCGTCGGCGGGTTGCGGCTGCACGCGGCGGCAAAGATCTTGGCACCGTGGGCCGGGCTGACGAAGCTCACCGCGCCCGCCGGGTCGATCACCGTCAATCGAAAATTCGTCACGTCTCGCTCGATCCTCCGCCCGCCACGGGCACGCGTCACCTCGCCGCGTCGCATCGACGCGACTACCATCGCGGACACCCCGGAAGTCCCCCGGCGACATTGCCCGATGCGGCAAGTGTACCAAACCACCCCCCGCCACATCCGAACGAGCGTGCGGCTGCGCCGTTCCCCGGCCTGCTATACTTCGGGAAGTATCGTGCCTTCGTGGGAGTTTACCGCCGATGACCGTCCCCGACCTGGGCCGCTACGCGCGGCAGATGATCTACCCGGCGATCGGCGAGACCGGGCAGCGTGCCCTCGCCGAGGCTCGCGTCTTGCTGGTCGGCTGCGGCGCGCTCGGCACTCACCTGGCCGACCACTCGTGCGCGCGGGCGTCGGCCACTTGCGGTTGGTGGACCGCGATTTTGTCGAGCTCCACAACCTCCAGCGTCAGGTTCTCTTCGACGAGGACGACCAGGCGCGCGGCGTGCCGAAGGCGATCGCCGCCGCCGAGAAGCTGCGCCGGATCAACTCCACCGTCACCATCGAGCCGATCGTGGACGACGCCAACGCCGGGAACATCGCCGCGCTAATCGATGGCGTCCACCTGATCCTCGATGGCACCGACAACTTCGAGACCCGCTACCTGCTCAACGACGCGGCGCTGCGCGCGGGGCTGCCGTGGGTCTATGGCGGCGTGCTGGCCTCCTACGGCATGACGATGACCATCCTGCCGGGAGAGACCGCCTGCCTGCGCTGCCTCTTCCCCGACCCGCCGCCGCCCGGCGGTGCCCCGACCTGCGAGACGGCGGGCGTGCTCGGCCCGGCGGTCGCCATGATCGCCGCGTTCCAGGCGAGCGAGGCGCTGAAGCTGCTCGTCGGGGCGCGCGACGTCGTCAACCGCGACCTGCTGGCGCTCGATGTCTGGCGGCTGACCGTCGATCGCCTCCCCGCCACGCGCCAGACCGACTGCCCGACCTGCGGCGACGGGGCGCGCAGCTACCCCTTCCTCGATCACGCCGCGTCGAGCCGCACCGTCACCCTCTGCGGGCGCAACGCCGTGCAGGTCAACGTCAACCCCGCGCCGACCGTCACCCTCGCCGCACTCGCCGACCGCCTGCGCCCGATCGGCACGGTCAAGCACAATGCGCACCTGTTGCGCTTCCGCCCCACCGAGCACGACGCGCACGAACTGGTCATCTTCCCCAACGGCCGCGCCATCATCCACGGCACCGACGAGCCCGCCGTCGCCCGCTCGCTCTACGCGCGATATGTTGGAATGTAGAATGGAGAATGGAGAATTGAGAAAGGGGTCGGTGGCAAGTAGAGCTTTGCGCTCACCACGGACCCTTTTCTCCATTCTCAATTCTCCATTCTTCATTCCACCCCCGCATGGTACAATTCCTCTGCGGAGGATGGTTCAGATGCCCGATGGGTCACAGAAATACGAGCGCGAGATCGCCGAAATCCTGGAGCGCATGGATCGCGAGGAGCCGCGTGCCGAGCGGACCAAGCGCCAGGCGAAGCAGGCGGTGGAGCAGCGCAAGCAGACAGTCCAGCGCAGTTTCAACGACCTGCGCGGCATCGGTCGCCAGGCCGGCCAGTATGGCGGCTGGGTCTGGATCGGCCTGACCATCGGCATGGGCGTCCTCGGCCTGCTGTTGAAGAGCGTCCTGCCGATCCTCGGCGTGATCTGCGCCGTGCTGATGGTCCTGCTCTTCCTCAGCCCCCTGATCATGCGCGTCAGCGCCCCCGCCGACACCGGGCCGAAATACTGGCGCGGCAACGTGGTCGAATTCCAGCCGCGCGGCGGCCTCAGTGCCAAACTGCGCCACTGGTGGTGGCGACTCCGCTCCGGCCGGCGGTAAACAACCGGTTGAACCGCCAAGACGCCAAGAAGGTCGCCAAGAGCGCCAACAATGACTGAAAAGGCGGGGGCGAGGAAAAATCCTCGCCCCGCCCTGTTTTCAATCAAACGTCTCGGTGTCCTCTGTGTCCTCTGTGGTTCAATCCGTCTCTCTTCTCTCTTCTCTCCTCGTCTCTGCATCCGCCGCGCCCTCTGCGGTCAAAACGTTCTTTCTTGGCGGTTCAAAACGTCTCCTGTTAAATGGAAATGGGCCGCTACCCATTGCTGGGGTCACATCCGACCGCGGCCCGAGCCGGATGTCATGAGAGGATTGGGTTGAGGTTGGTGCGCCGGGTCCCGGACAACGGTGACCGGTCGGCACATCCGAACAAAGAGGCTGACCTGAGGCGCTCGCCGCTGCCGACCAGGGCACCACCCAGGAGGGTGGAATCGAGCAGCGGCTCCTGCGAAAACCATGCCTGCAAGCTCTCGGACCTCCAGGCAACTCGGGGCAGGCAACGTCAATGCGCTACGAAACCCCGTGTGCAAACTATACCGCAAATTCCATGCCACCGACAAGGGCCGCGCGCGTTTGACAGTGGCCTGTCGCGCTCCTATACTCCTGCCATCACTAGTTCCGGCGCGTGATCATGCTTCGTCCGGGCGGATCGTGCGGGGGGCGCTGCGGGGGCAGCGAGCGGAGTTGGGGTGAGCGATTCGGAAAGGACACGGCATGAAGTTGATCATCGCGGTGGTGCAGAACGACGATGCCAATGATGTGGTTGACGCCCTGCTGGAGGCCGACTTCCGGACCACCCGCCTCGCGTCAACCGGCGGCTTCCTGCGCCGTGGCAATACCACGATGATGATCGGCGTCGAGGATGCCCAGGTCGATCTGGTCATCGACATCATCCGTCGCAAGGCCCACACCCGCGCCCAGGGCGGCGACGGCGGCACCACCGTGCAAACAGCAGCAGCGACGGTCTTCGTCCTCGACCTCGAAGGGTACGAGCGGCTCTAACGGGTAGTTCGAAGGTTCGAAAGTTCATAGGTTCGAAGGTTGGCCTCAGAGTTCCGGAACCTTCGAACTTTCGAACCTTCGAACCTCTCAACTGTACCAGCGGCCATCGTTCCCCTGGCCGACCGCACCGGCGGACGGAGTAACGCGATGGCCCGAGCGCGCCCCGAGTTCACCTTCTACGGCATCCCCTTGCGCATCCATCCCGGGTGGCTGCTGACGGCCGCCCTGGTGACGGTCGTCGTCGCCAACCTCGCCGACCCCGCCGAGCAACCACCGCAGTCGCCCCTGCCCTACCTCGGCGGCCTGGTCATCGCCGTCGGCCTCTTCTGCTCGGTGCTGCTCCACGAACTGGCCCACGCGGCGGTCGCGCGGCGCTGCGGGCTGGCGGTGCGCCGGGTCACCGTCCATATCTTCGGCGGCACCGCCGAGATCGACGCCGAAGACCTGCGCCCGCAGAGCGAGGCGCTCGTCGCCGCCGCCGGGCCGGGCGCGAATATCCTGCTCGCCGCCGTCTTCGGACTCGCCTGGCTGGCGCTGCGCGGCATGGGCGGGGCCGTCGCGCTCGGCTGCCAGTTGCTCGCCATCGCCAACGCCGCCATCACCATCCTCACCCTGCTGCCGGGCTACCCGCTCGACGGCGGTCGCGTCGTGCGCGCCGGACTCTGGTATCTCAACGACGACCTCGTCGCGGCAACCCGCTGGGCCTCCGTCTACGGCCAGGTGCTGGGGTGGACCCTGATCTTCGGCGCGGTCTTCCTGCTCCTGCAAGATCGCCTCCTCTGGGCCTCCACCCTCGCGCTCGGCGGCTGGTTCCTGCGCATCGAGGCGCGGCGCGGCTACCAGGAGATCCTCTGGCAGGACCTGAGCAGGCGCACCCCCAGCATCCACACCGCCTTCCTCGAACCGCCGCGCATCCCCGCCGACCGCTCGCTGGACGAGTCGGCCGACGACGTGCTGGTGGGCATGGGCACGCGCGGCGAAGGAGGCCCGAGCCTGGTCATCGACGACACCGGCAAGCCCGTCGGTGTGCTGGGGATCGATGAGTTGCGCGCGGTGAGGCGCAAGCACTGGCCCACCACCACCGCGCAGTCGGCGATGGCCCCGATCACCCAGTTGCTGGTTGTCTCGCCCGACGAGACCTGCACCCGCACGATGGTGCAACTCGCGCAGGCCCGCTACGCCTACGGCCTCATTCTCGGCGTCGGCGGTCGGCGCGAGGAGGATGGCCCCGCAGTCGGCATCATCACGCCGCAGCGCATCGCCCGCCACCTCGCCGAGGGGGTCCGCGCCCGCCCGTCACGCGCCGACCCCGTGACCGCAGTCGGCCCGCCCGGGCCGCTCGACACCGGCGGGCAACGCGGCAGCTAACGCCGCGCCGCCATCGCCCAGCCAGAGAACAGGCCATGCTGCCACCCGACGAACTGCACCTCCCCGCCGCGCGCCTGCTGCTCCGCGACTTCCGGGCCGAGGACCTGGCGGATGTCCACGCCATGCGCTCCGATCCCGAAGTCGCCCGCTTCGTGATGGATCTCACCCCCGAGTCCGAGCGGCGATCGCAGCGCTGGCTCGACGAGATCATCTACTACAACCGGCAACGCCCCCGCGAAGCCTACAACCTGGCGATCGTCCACCGGGGAGACCAGCGCGTCATCGGCTGGATCGGCATCGGCCGCTCGGAGCGCTACCCGGCCGAAGGCGAACTCGGCTTCGGCTACCTGCTGAATCGCGACTACTGGAACCAGGGCTACGCCACCGAAGCCGTGCAAACGCTCCTCGCCCACGCCTTCACCGCGCTCGGCGGTCGCCGCGGTTCGGCCTACTGCATCGCCGAGAATCGCGCCTCGGCGCGGGTCCTCCAGAAAGCAGGGCTGCGCTTCGTGCGCACCTTCGAGCAGACCGATCTGCGGCAGTTGCCGCAGCTTGCCACCGTCACCTGCGAGGAATACGCCATCACCAGCGAGGAATGGCGCGCAATCACCGGAGAACACTAGCCACCCACCGGAAGGTGACGCGACAACGTGGTATGCTGCGCCAGCCACTCTGTTGGCCAGATAGCGACGCGCACCCCTAACCTTGAACTTTGAACCTTGAGCCTTGAACTTTGAACCCATAGCGAGGTCCCGTGCTGCCGACCGATCTACCGCGCGTCGCTGTCGCCGGGGTACCGATGCGCTTGCAGTTCGGCGAGACCCCGGCGGAGCAGCGCGCCTACTGGGAATGGCTCTGGGTGGAACTGGACGAGGGGGGCGCACTCGCCGTCTTCGACCCCGATCACCTCTGCACCCCCGGCTGGTTCGGCCGGAAGTGCCAGCTGGGCATCGAGTTCTTCCACCCGGTGCTCGCCCCGAACCCCGAGCAGCGGCGGGCGCTGGTGGCGCAAGCGTCCGACGCCGACCCGACCACGCCGCCGCTCGTCGCGGGGCAAGTGATCGCCGAACACCGGCAGGAGTGGCGCTACACCGGCCCGGTCACGACCTACGAGGAGCGCGACGGCGAACAGCGGCGCGTCGTCCGCCACGTCATCGACGCGCCGCAGACGACCCTGCGCCTGGCCCTGGAGATCGGCAGCGGCACCGCCCTGGCCCAGTTGCGCGACCCCGCCGAGGCCGCCCCCATCGGCACCTGGCTCACCCTCAGCGACGGCCGCGCGGAGCTCGTGGCAATTGAACTCATGGAGGAAAGTACGAACGCCGAAGTACGAAGTACGAAGTAAAGGCTGTGCCTTGGAGGAGCCTGCCTCATACTTCGTCGTTCGGACTTCGTACTTCGTACTTCAACGGATGGATCGATGGAACAAGATTACCTCGTCATCGGGCATATCTGCCTCGACCGCTTGCCGGATGGTCGCCTGATACCGGGCGGCACGGCGCTCTACGGCGCGGTGCAGGCGGCGCGGCTCGGGCTCGCCACCGGCGTCCTGAGCGCCGGGAATGCCCGCGCGCTGGCCGAGCCGCTGGCCCCCTACCGCGACCTCTTCACCGTGGACCTCCACGACACGCCGGAGACGACGATCTTCGTCAACGTCGGCGTCGGTTCGGCGCGGCAGCAGTCGGTGGACGGCTGGGCGGGCGTCATCCCCCTGGCGGGCCGCACGCTCGACGCCCCGATCATCCACCTCGGCCCGATCGCGCGCGAAATCGACCTGGCGGCGCTCCCCACCTTCCCGGAAGATGCCTTCGTCGGCGCGACGCCGCAGGGCTGGCTGCGCCGCTGGGGGGCCGACGGTCGCGTGACCGAGCACCCGCTCGCACTCCCCGCCGCCCTGACCGACCGCCTCGACGCGCTCGTCCTCAGCGAGACGGAGGCACCGAAGGCGCAGGAGGCCATCGCCGCCGTGCGCGCCGCCGGTGGTCTTGTCGCGATCACGCGCGGCGCGTCGGCCTGCCTCATCCTCGACGCCACCGGCGAGCGCGAGGTCGCCACCATCGAGCGCCGGATCGTGGACGACACCGGCGCGGGCGACATTTTCGCCGTCGCCTTCTTCGTCGCCCTGGCCGAGGGCCGCTCACCCGAAGAGGCCGCCCAATTCGCCCACATCGCCGCCGGGCTCAGCATCGGCGGCCTGGGCGCGAGCGCCATCGCCACCCGCGACGAGATCGAAGCGGAGATCGGCTAGGAGTGCGCGGGTACGGCGCGATACGTGGAGGGGATGCGCGATGGCAAAGGCCTACACCGAGGAACTGGTCTTCATCGAGACTGCGGATGGTCTGCCACACGAAGGGTTGGTGATCCGCCCGGCCGACCGCGACCCGCAGCCGGTCCCGCTCCTCTGGATCCACGGCCTGACCGGCAAGTTCTACTCCCGGTCGATCGTCCAGATCGGCCGCGAACTCGCCGCGCGCGGCCACACCTTCGTCACCGGCAACAATCGCGGCCACGACTTCGGCTACCCCTATCGCCCCGCCCCGGACGCCGCCCCGCGCCTCTACGGCGGCGGCTGGGAACTCCTGAGCGAGGCGCACCACGATATCAGTGCCTGGCTCGGGTTCACGGTCGGGCTTGGCTTTCGCGGCGTCGCCCTCCTCGGCCACAGCCTCGGGGCGCGCAAGGTCGCCCAGTATCAGGCCGAGCGGCAGGACGCGCGCGTGCTCGGCCTCGTCACCGCCTCGCCGCCGATGGCGAACTTCCGCCCGCGCCCGGAATTGCTGGCCCAGGCCGAGGCGCTGATCGCCGCCGGGCGCGGCCAGGATCTCCTCCCCTGGGGCATCAGCCCGGCCGGCGCGGGCACCTCCAGCGCCGCCACCTTCCACGACCGCGCGCAGCAACCCTGGGACCTCTTCGGCCTGGAAGATCTCAACCCGCCAATCGCCCGTGTCCGCTGCCCGCTCCTCGCCTGCTACGGCACCGACGAAGCCTGGGTCGGCGGCGCACGCGAACTGGAAACCATCAAGCAGCACGCGACCGGCGCTGCCAGTGTGGCCACCCACCTCTTCCCCAACGCCGACCACTCCTACACCGGCCAGCACGTCGCCGTCGCCGCCACCCTCGCCGACTGGCTCGCGACGTTGCACTGATCAGTCGGTGGCACTTTGCACTTGTAATTGGGGATAGGCGAGTTGGTAGTAATGAGGAAAAGACGCCATGCGCTATACAATTCTTTTGGAACAACATCCAGATGGCACCTATGAGGCAACAACTCCAGTGATGCCGCAGATTGTCGAGCATGGAGAGGATCGTGCTGCTGCCCTCAATGCGGTCGAGCAAGCTATCCGGGCCAGGCTGCGCAATGTGGAACTCGTCGATTTGGAAATTCCCACATCGCCACCGATGAATCCGTGGTTAGAAACGGCTGGGATGTTTGCCGACGATCCCGATCTCGAGTCCATCGTAGAGGAGATTTACGCCGCGCGCGATGCGAGCAGAGGCGAATGAGCGCGCCGCCACTCTACATCCTCGACAGCGACACCGTGAGCTTTCACCAGCGCGGTTACCCTGCTGTTGTAGCGCGTTTTGCCAGCATCACTCCGGAATCAATTGCGACCACCATCATTACTGTCGAAGAACAGTTCCAAGGTCGCCTAGCGCGCGTGGGACGCCAGCCTGACTTGGCGGGACTGATCCAACGTCTCCGCGCAACACAAGCCTACTTCTGCATGATCTCGATTCTGCCATTCGATAGTGATGCCGCAGCGCAGTATCGTGACTTGCAGGCGCGTCGCCTCCGTACAGGGACGAATGATCTGCGTATCGCCGCTATCGCACTCGTCCGACGTGCGATTCTCGTCACCAGCAACCGACGCGACTTCGAGCGCATCGAGGAGCTACGGTGGGAAGACTGGCAAAACGGCTGAGCCGTCCGCGCCATCTCACAGCGTGTGGCACAATCCAAAGGTGTATAATCCGTGCGATCGGCCGCAGTAGCGGTTGGAGATGGGAAATCGTCACACTTCAGGAGGGAGTGACCGATGACCGCAACGGCAGCGAAACCCTACCAGTTGTACATCAATGGCGAGTGGGCCGATGGGCCGATGGGCAAGACCTTCGAGGTCCGCAACCCGGCGACCGATGAGCTGATCGCCGAAGTCGCCGACGGCGGCGCGGCGGAGGCCGAGGCGGCCGTTAAGGCGGCGCACGCGGCCTTCCCGGCCTGGGCGAAGCGCCCGGCCGACGAGCGCGCCGAACTGCTCCACAAGGCGTTCGACATCCTCAAGAGCCGGATCGAGGAGCACGCGCGCATCCTGACCCAGGAGAACGGCAAGCCGCTGGCCGAGTCGCGCGGCGAGGCGACCGTTGGTGCCGCCTTCGTGCGCTGGAACGCCGAGGAAGCCCGCCGCACCTACGGCGAGGTCGTGCCGAGCCCGACGACCGCCAAGCGCGTGCTGACCTACCGCCAGCCGGTCGGCGTCGTCGCCGCGATCACCCCCTGGAACTTCCCCTACTCGATGATCACCCGCAAGATCGCCCCGGCCCTCGCGGCGGGCTGCACCGTCGTGCTGCGCCCCTCGTCCGCGACGCCGCTGGTGGCGATCGAGATCATCCGCGCCTTCCACGACGCGGGCTTCCCGGCCGGCGTGGTCAACATCGTCACCAGCAAGTCGGCCACCGCCGTCAGCAAGGTGTTTGCCGAGAGCGACATCGTCAAGAAGATCACCTTCACCGGCAGCACCGAGGTCGGCAAGCAGCTGATGGCGCAGGCGGCGGGCACCGTCAAGAAGGTCTCGCTCGAACTCGGCGGCCACGCCCCGATGCTGATCTTCGACGACGCCGACCTGGAGCAGGCGGCGCAGGGCGCGATCACCTCCCGCTTCCGCAACGCCGGGCAGACCTGCATCTGCACCAACCGCCTCTACGTCCAGCGCACCATCGTCGACAAGTTCTCGAAGCGCGTCGCCGAACTGGCGAGCGGGCTGAAGGTCGGCAACGGCCTGGAAGCCGGCATCCAGGTCGGGCCGATGATCGACGAGCGTGGCTTCGCCAAGGTCGAGGACCAGGTGAAGGACGCGGTCGCGGGCGGCGCGAAGGTGCTCGCCGGTGGCAAGCCCGCCGACTTGAACGGCGGCTTGAAGGGCTACTTCTACGAGCCGACCATCCTGGCCGACGTCTCCCCGAACGCCAAGATCCTCCACGACGAGACCTTCGGCCCCGCGCTGCCGATCGTCCCGTTCGACACCGAGGAAGAGGCGATCGCCCTGGCGAACGACACCCCGTTCGGCCTGGCGGCCTACTTCTTCACCCGCGACATCGGCCGCGCCTTCCGCGTCTCCGAGGGGCTGGAATACGGCATCGTCGGCGTCAACGACCCGCTGCCGACCGGCCCGCAGATCCCCTTCGGCGGCTACAAGGAGAGCGGCCTCGGCCGCGAGAACGGCAGCATGGGCATCGAGGAGTTCCTCGAAGTCAAGGCGGTCACGATCGGCCTGTAGGCGCGAGTCGTCAGTCGTCAGTCGTCAGTCGTCAGTGAGATGGGCCGGGGCAATTGCCCCGGCCCGCACGCTATCCGCGCTTGGCACACGATCAGGAATCACCCAACAAATGGAGAAGCCTTCAGTGAGCGAACAGCGCCCAAACACCAATTCGGCCTTCCAAACCATCCAAGCAATCGACTACACCGTCATCCTCGTGCGCGACATGGCGGCGATGCGCCGCTTCTATGAAGAGATCCTCGGCTTCCCGCTCATCCGCGAACTCTCGCCAAACTGGATCGAGTATCGGGTAGGCCCAAACACCCTGGCCCTCTCCAGGCCGGGACGTACCGCCGCAGATGCGCCGATCCCCACCGGCACCGCCGCGCTCCAACTCGCCTTCAAAGTCGCCGTGCCAGAAGTCGACCAGTGCGCCGACGAACTCACCCGCCAGGGCGTCCCCCTCCTTTCCCCACCCACCGATCAACCCTTCGGCCACCGCACCCTTTTCTTCCGCGACCCCGACGGCAACCTCCTGGAGATCTACGCGGAGATATAGCCACCACCTCACAAGCAAGAAACGGATCCAGGATGACACCGTAGAAGGCTGTGCCTTGCCCCTGTCATCCTGAGCGCAGCGAAGGATCCGTCCCCTCTTACGACTGACGACTGACGACTCCCCCTCGTTACTCGTTACTCGTTACTCGTTACCCGTTACTCGTCCCTCGTCACCCCTCGTGCTGCCCGACACCCCGCGCAGCGCGTTGCAGAACTCCCTACCGTCGCGCCGGTGCGCAGCGCTTCCTTCATCGGGTAGAGCAGATTGTCGGTGCCACCGGCCACCCCACGCACGCGGTCCAGCGCCGCAACAATCGCCGCGCCATCGCGCCGCGCCTTGTACTCGGCCAACCGCGCGAGTTGCGTGGCGACCGCCTCCTCGTTGTGGCGGAAGATCGGCGTCGGCTGCGCCTCGCGCTCGACATACTTGTTCACGCCCACGATCGCCTTCTCGCCCGTCAGCACCGCCTGCTCGTGCCGCCAGGCCTGGTCGGCGATCGCGTCCTGCACGAACCCCTGCTCGACCGCCGCGACCGCCCCACCGCGCGCCTCGACCTCGGCCATGATCGCCTCGGCCTTCGCCTGCAACTCATCGGTCAGCTTCTCGATGAACCACGAGCCGCCGAGCGGATCCGCCGTATCGGCCGCGCCGCTCTCCTCGGCCAGAATCTGCTGCGTGCGCAGCGCCAGCACCGCCGCCTGCTCGGTCGGCAGCCCCAGCGCCTCGTCATAGCCGTTCGTATGCAGACTCTGCGTGCCACCCAGCACGGCCGCCAGCGCCTGGAGCGTCGTGCGCACCACGTTATTCAGCGGTTGCTGCGCGGTCAGCGACGACCCCGCCGTCTGCGTGTGAAAGCGCAGCGTCAGCGAGCGCTGGTCGCGCGCCCCGAAGCGGTCCCGCATGATCGTCGCCCAGAGTCGGCGCGCGGCGCGATACTTGGCGACTTCCTGGAACAGATTATTATGTCCATTGAAGAAGAAGGCGAGGCGCGGGCCGAACACATCGATCTGCAGCCCCGCCGAGAGCGCCGCCTCCACGTAGGCGATGCCATTCGCCAGCGTGAACGCCACCTCCTGCGCCGCCGACGATCCCGCCTCGCGGATGTGGTAGCCACTGATCGAGATCGTGTTCCACTTCGGCAACTCTTTGGCGCAGTAGGCAAACGTATCGGTGATCAGGCGCATCGACGGGCGCGGCGGGAAGATGTAGGTGCCGCGCGCGATGTATTCCTTCAGGATGTCGTTCTGGATCGTGCCGCCCAGATTCTTCGGGTCGGCCCCCTGCTCCTCCGCAACCAGCTGATAGAGCAGCAGCAGCACCGACGCGGGCGCGTTGATCGTCATCGAGGTCGTCACCGTCTCCAGCGGGATGCTGTCGAAGAGGCGACGCATGTCATCCAGGCTGCTGATCGGCACCCCGACCCGCCCGACCTCCCCGAACGCCTCGGGCGCGTCGGAGTCGTAACCGATCTGCGTCGGCAGGTCGAACGCGACCGACAGGCCCGTCTGCCCCCGCTCCAGCAGCAGCCGGTAGCGGCGATTGCTCTCGTCGGCGGAGGAGAACCCGGCGTACTGGCGCATCGTCCAGCGCCGCCCCCGGTACATCGTCGGATAAATGCCGCGCGTGTACGGGAACTCGCCCGGATCGGGCAACTCCCCCTGCCAGTCCTCGGCCCGATAAAGCGGCTCCACCTCGATGCCCGAATCGGTGACCACCGGGGGCGCAACTTTGGCGCGTTCTTTCGTATCGGCCATCGGGCACCACTCCTCCCTGCACGGTCATTCCACCTGCCAGGAGTATAGCGCGCCCCGCACAGGTAATCCGCACCCGAAGCCATTCACCACCGCCCACCGCCCACCGCCAAGCCGGATTCATCCGGCGCACTCGTCGCCCGGAGACTTCATCTCCGGGCGGGCATCACATCGCCACTCACCCCACCATCGCCCTCACGTCCCCCGCCTCCTCGACCTCTCCTCGCAAGGGGGAGGGTCGCCGCCAACGGCGGGAGGGTCTTCCTCTTACGACTCACGACTCCCCCCACCACCACCGCCCGCCCCACGCCGATTGCGCCCGACACCCCACAATCGCCGGAGCCTCGCGCACCAGCGCCTCATCTTCGAGCGCCGCCACCATGAACAGCGCGAAGTCCACCCGCCGCGTCAGGTTGCTCTTCAGGATCGGATCGCCCACGTGCCGACTCCACACCGGCAACCCCTGGCTCTCCCCCTCCTCCAGATCGCTCCCCCGCACCACCGTCCACCGCGTGGCGCTCGCGAAGATCCGCCGGCACGCCTCCACCTGATCATCAAGCTCCGCGAAACGCGCCAGCCGCGCGAGCGGGCCGAAGAGCTTCACGATCAGCTTGAGCTTCCAGGGATAGACATCGCGCCCGTCGCGCGTGATGTGCCAGCCGCACGAGAAGACGAGGCGCGCACCCGGCTGCGCATAGTCGAGCACCGCCTGCGCCGTCCCGGACGAATACTGCTGGATGCCCCACGGTGCCAGCACCGTCAGCACCCCGTCGCACCCCGCCACCGCGCGCTCGATCACCGCGCGGTCGTTCGTCGCGCCCGGAATGACGGTGATCCGCCCCGTGAATGCGTCGAGCTTCCCGACACTCGCCTCCCGGCAGACCCCGACGACCTCGTACCCCCGGTCCAGCGCGTGCTGCACCATGTACTGACCCAGCTTCCCGGACGCCCCGACGATGCAAACCTTCATCGCGCACCTCCTGTAACAATCACAATCTGCGCACCAGGCAGAACTTACAACGTAAGTCTGCGGAGCATGGTAAGCTTACGTTGTAAGTTTGTCAAGGGCCGATTGAGGGAGGTGTCGATGGCCGAGCAGCACGATTCGAGCGCAGAGCGTCGTCTCCCGCTAACCAGGGAGCGGATCCTCAGCGCCGCCAGCGATCTCGCCGATGCCGGCGGCATCGCGACGCTCACCATGCGCAAGCTCGGCCAGGCGCTCGGGGTCGAGGCGATGTCGCTCTACAACCACGTCGCCAACAAAGACGACCTCCTGAACGGCATGGTCGATCTCGTCTTCGATGAAGTTGGCCTGCCGCCGGGCGATATCGACTGGAAGGAGGCGATGCGCCAGCGCGCGTCCACGGTCCGGGCGGTGCTCGCGCGCCACCCCTGGGCGCTCGGGCTGATGGAGTCGCGACTCACCCCCGGCCCCGCCACCCTGCGCCACCACAACGCTGTGATCGGCTGCCTGCGCGCGGCGGGCTTCTCGATCGCGCTCACCGCGCACGCCTACTCCGCCCTCGACAGCTACATCTACGGCTTCGCCCTGCAACAGACGCAACTCCCCTTCAAGAGCCCGGAGGAAGCCGCCGCGATGGCGGAGACCTTCCTCCAGCACTTTCCCGCCGATGCCTACCCCCACCTCGCCGAACTGACCGTGCAGCACGTCCTGCAACCCGGCTACGACTACGCCGACGAATTCGCCTTCGGCCTCGACCTGCTCCTCGACGGCCTCGAACAGCGCAAAGAGACGCCCTGATTCCACACAGCAGCGCGCCCCTGTCGCCATTGACAGGGGCGCGCGAACGAATCGTGTTTGTCGGATTGGGATTCCCCCTCTCCTCGCGGGAGAGGGGTGCCGCCCGCAGGCGGCGGGGTGAGGTCGCTCTACCCCCTCACTTCGCCGGCGTGATATTCTGATTGAACCGGAACAGATTGCCCGGGTCGTACTGCTTCTTCACCGCCGCCAGCCGCGCCATCGTGGCCGCCGGGTAGGCCTCCTTGAGCCGCGCCGCCCCCTCGTCCCCCAGGAAGTTGACGTAGACCCCGGACCCTTCCGGGCCGATCACGTCCCAGAGGTCGTTGACCCAGGCCCACTGCGCCGCGCCGCTCTCGGCCGCATCCATCCACGCCGAGAGGACCGCCACCAGGTAGCGCGTGCTGCGGTGGCCGAACGCGGTGGCGTCATTGCCAACGCGCGCCATCGCGCCGCCGAGGGCGCGCAACTGCACGGCGCTGAACGGCGTCGGCACCCGCCCGAACGACTCCAGCATCGCGTCGAGCGCGGCGTCGCTCAGCTCGTCCGCGAACATCGAGCGGATCGCGCTGGCGTGCGGAACCGCCTGGTGCGCCGTGAACTGGTACAGCACCGGGTAGGGAATCGGGCTGACCGCATCCGCGACCGGCGTCGCCAGTGCCCGCAGCGGGGCCAGGGCGGCCTCACCCTCCGCAATATCGCCGGTCCAGCAGACCAGGATCGCCAGCACCAGCTCGCCGACGCGCTCCTCCGGCACGAACGGCGCGGGCGGCGCGAAGCCGATGTTCGCGATCGTCGAGAGCCCATCCGGTGCCGCCGCCGCGCATTCGAGGTAGCCGCGCACCACCTCGCGGCTGGCCGGGAGCATCAGCAGCCCGCCCAACACCAGCCCCACCGGGGCCAGGCGGAACATGAACTCGGTCACGATGCCGAAGTTGCCGCCGCCACCCCGAATCGCCCAGAAGAGATCGGCGTGCTCCAGCGCATTGGCGGTCACGATGTCGCCGTCGGCCATGACCACCTGCGCCGCGATCAGGCTGTCGATGGTGAGGCCATACTTCCGCACCATGAACCCGATGCCGCCGCCCGTCACCAGCCCGCCCATGCCGACCGACGAAGTATCGCCCGTCGTCAGCGCCAGGCCTTGCTCCCCGGCCGCCGCGACGAGATCGCCCGAGGTCGCGCCCGCCTGGACCCGGGCGATCCGCGCCTCCGGTTCGATCACCACGCGCTTCATCCCCGCGAGATCGACCACCAGCGCGCCATCGATCATGCTGTGGCCCGCGACGCTGTGGCCGCCGCTCTTCACCGCCACCGGCAAGCCCTGCGCCCGGGCAAACGCGACCGAGCGCGCCACATCCGCCGCGCTCGCCGCGCGGACCACCACCGCCGGATACCGGTCGTAGGCCAGATTCAGCGTGCGGCGGGCCTCGTCATACGCGATGCTCTCGGGAAAGACCACCTCGCCCGCGATGTGCGCCTCAAACTGCTCGACTGCGCTCGCGGCAAGCGTGCCGCGCGTCACCTGGAAAACCATCGTCTGCTTCCTTTCGTCATTCGTCCTGCAATAGGGACACCTTGAGCCAAACATGCCCGACTCACCAAACCCGGTCACGAAACTGGGCAAAAACGACCACCCAGTGCCTTGCCCTCACCCGTGAGACAGCACCCCGTGGCGGACAGTTCGCCCGCCACCTGCGGTCCCTCGCCCCGGAAATCCCGGTGCCGCCGCCCGAATTATCCCTCCTCGCTCGTCGCCCGGCGGTTCCCCGCGTGGAACCTCACTGACCCTAGTGTGCGGCATCGGGCTCCCTTGCGACAGGAACGGAGCACCGCCAATTCCCCACGGCTCCACCCACACTTCCCAAGTGGTGCGCCTGTGTGGGCACACATCCATCTGACCCGCAGCCCGCTTCGCTGCACCGTCACCGTTGCGACACGGTAACGCTTTTGTTACCCTACCCCCATGAACACCGCGCTCGCCCCAGGCGACCCCTTCGACGCACTCGGCGACCCGCACCGGCGGGCGATCGTTGAGTTGCTCGCCGCGCGCCCCCGGTCGGTGCAGGAGATCGCCGACACCCTGCCGATCAGCCGCCCGGCCGTCTCCCGCCACCTGCGCCTGTTGAAAGAGGCCGGACTCGTGGCCGACGAAGCGGCGGGCACCCGTCGCCTCTATCGCCTGGACGACGCCGGGGCCGAGGCGGTGCGCGCCTACCTGGAGCGCGTCTGGGGTGAAGCGCTGGCCCGGTTCAGGCTGGTCGCGGCAAACACCACCCCCAACCAGGACGCACCGCGCGAGGATCGGCCATGATCGAGCCGCTGCAACTCTCGTTCGACGTCGCCTGCTCCGCCGAGCACGCCTTCACCACCTGGACCGCCAAAACCTCGCTCTGGTGGCCGCACAGCCACAGCTTCTCCGGCGAGCGCGGCATCGAGGTCCGCATCGAGCCGCGCATCGGCGGGCGCATCTTCGAGCGCACCCCGGCCGGGCGCGAATTCGACTGGGGCGAGGTCACCGCCTGGGACCCGCCCCGCCGCCTCGCCTACCTCTGGCACCTGCGCACCGAGCGCACGCGCGCCACCGACGTGGAGATCACCTTCACCCCGCTGCCCGACGGCACCACGCGCGTCGCCATCGTCCACACCGGCTGGGAACGCCTCGGCAGCGACGGCCAGCCCTGGCGCGACCGCAACCAGGCGGGCTGGTCCGGCCTCCTCCCCGCCTTCATCCGCGCCTGCACTCGCGAAGCCGGGATGGGGGAACAAGAGTTGCGGGGGACGGTTTGAAGGTTTGGCAGTTCAAAAGTTCAAAAGTTCGCAGGTTCGCAAGCCGACCACACGAACCTGCGAACCTTCAAACCTTCAAACCGTACCCCCGAACTTTGAACCTTGAACGTTGAACCCGCAACCGTACCGTTCGCAACATTCGCGCGTTAAGGCATGCGCGGGGGGTGGGGAGGCGTGGCCGAGGGAGAGGGCCAATCGGGCGAGCAGGCGACGGAGCAGGGTGGCATGATCGATGAACGCGCGCTGATCGGCTATGCGAAGGCCGGCGACGATGCCGCCTTCGCGTCGCTCTACGCCGAGTACCAGCGACCGATCACCGGCTACCTGCGCCGCCTCGTCGGCAACGGCGAGATCGCCGAGGATCTGGCCCAGGACACCTTCCTCAAGGCCTACAAGGCCCTCGGGCGCACCAACGACGAGCTGAACTTCCGCGCCTGGCTCTACCGCATCGCCACCAACAACGCCCTCAGCTATCACCGCCGCCAGCGCCTCCTGCAATGGCTCCCCTTCGCCTCGGGTTCGCGCGAACCGGCCACCGAGGCCCGCTACGCCGAGCGCGTCGGCGAGCAGGAGCTAGTGGAAACGACGCTGCGCCAACTGAAGCCCGAGCACGCCAGCCTGCTGCTGATGCGCCACCACCAGGGCCTCTCGCTCTCGGAGATCGCGACCGTGCTCGGGGTCGATACCACGGTAGCGAAGGCCCGCCTCTTCCGGGCGCGGCACGCCTTCATGCGCGCCTACGACGAGATGACCGGCGAGGCCCAGCCGTGAACTGCCAGCGCGCTCGCCGCCTCCTCTCCGACCGCCTCGACGCCCCGCTGTCGCCCCCCGAGGTAACAGCGCTCGCCGCCCACCTGCGCGATTGCGCCGCCTGCGCCCGATACGAGGCCAACCTGCGGGCGCGCATGGGCCGGATCGCGCGCCTGCCCGACCTGCCGTTGCCCGCCCCCGCCGCCCGGGCGACCCGCCCCGCGCCATCCCCGCTCGGCCTCTGGCTCACCAGGGGCACGCAAGTGGTCGGGGCACTCGTGGCCGTCCTGCTGGTCGCCAGACTGACCGCCGGTCTGCTCCGCCCGCGCGCCTTGCAACTCGAAAGCGCGCCACCGACACCCGTCACCCTGGCCTTCGGCGCGAGCGCCGCGCCGCAGAGCGCCCCCAGCTCCAGCAGCCGCGTCAGCGCGCCCGCTAATCTCGCCACGCCCGCAACGACCACCCCGACGCTCACTTATGCCCGCGAGTGGTCCCTCGCCGACCAGGATCAACTCTGGGCGCAGCTGGCGAGCGAGCAGGGCGAGGCGATCGGCGCGATCCTCCGCCCCGGCTACCTCCCCGGCGGCCTGCAACGGGCGCAACTCGGCCAGATCGACAACGAAGCGGGCCACTTCGCGGTCAGCTTCACCGGCGACGGCTCGTTGTTTGTGCGCATCACCGCCGGGCTGCAACCGGAGCAACTCTATCCAGCGGCGGTACTCACCGCCGCAACGCACGCCCCGCTGGCGGTGCGCGGGCAGCAGGGGACGATCATCGGCCCGCTCGACGCGGCAGGCACGATGATCGTGTCCTGGCAAGAACCAGGGCGCTGGGTCGCGCACGGCGGACTCTTCGGAGCGCCGAGCATCCCGTATACCCTCACCGTGCGCGGCTATCAGCCCGCGCAAGTGGATCCCATCGCCGCCTCGCTCGCGCCGCAACTCACCGTCCCGGGCGCGACCGACGTGGTGCGCCGCTACTACGCCGCCATCAACGCGCGCGACTACCGGGCCGCCTTCGCCCTCTTCGACCCGTCGTGGCAGCAGGACTATGCGTCCTTCGCGAACGGCTTCGCCGACACCGCGCAGGACGAGATCGACATCCTCGGCGTCATCGCCGGCAGCACACCCGGGCGCTACTTCGTCCAGATCCGCCTGCTCGCCTCGCGCACCGATGGCGGGCACCAGTGGTACAGCGGCACCTACGAGATCGGCGGGGCACCGGGCGCGGCGCGCATCGTCGGTGCCGACGTGATCGCCCTGACCGACGACCAGGCCGCGCAGCTCGCGCCGAAAGGCCCGCCCGCCTGCACCAACGAGCAAATCGCCATCGTGCCCCGCCCGCAGCTGATCGAGAACGGCCAACTGGTGAACATCCCGCTCGACATCGCCAACGCGGGCGTCCCCTGCCGCCTCACCACCCCCCTGACCGTCACCATCACCGCCGCCAGCGGCCAGACCCTCACCCTGGCAGGCAACCCGCTCACCCTGACGCCGAACGGCGCGATCGGCACCAGCAACCTCGGCCTCGTCTTCCGCTGGACCAACTGGTGCGCCGACCCCGGCCCCTTCACCCTCCGCGTCACCTACGGCAACGCCACCGCCGAACGCCCCATCGAGCAACCACCTGCCTGCACCGCCCCCGCCACCCCCTCCCGCCTGGAATGGCGCTGACGCCTCTGAACCGTCAAGACGCCGAGAAGGTCGCCAAGAACGCCAAGAACGAAGGAATAGACAAATCAAACCGCAGAGGACACAGAGGACACTGAGAAACGAATGAGTTGGTCATCTCCGTGCAAAATCTCGTTACCTCTCCCTCGTCTCTGCGTCCTCTGCGTCCTCTGCGGTGATATCGTTCCCTCTTGGCGCTCTTGGCGCGCTTGGCGTCTCCTTGGCGTCTTGGCGGTTCATCGTCCCCTCTAACGCCCGCTAAACGTCGCTTTCCGCTTCTCCAGGAAGGCCTGGACCCCTTCCTTGTGGTCCTCGGTGCGCCCGGCGATCTCTTGCAGGTGCGCCTCGTAGTCGAGCCACTCGGGCAGGTCGGAGAGGATCGCGCGGTTGAACGCGCGCTTCGTCAGGCCGATCGCGCGGGTTGGCATCTCGGCCAACTGCTGCGCCAGGGCCTGCGTCGCCTCGCCGAGCTGGTCGGCCGGGACCACGCGGCTGACCAAGCCCAGCCGGTGCGCCTCGGCGGCGTCGATCCGGTCGCTGGTGAAGGCCAGATCGGCCGCGCGCCCGATCCCGACCAGCAGCGGCAGCATGTACGACATCCCGCCGTCCGGGATCAGCCCGATCCGCGAGAAGCCGGTGGTGAAGACCGCGTTGTCGGCCGCGATGCGAATGTCGCAGGCCAGCGCCAGCGAGAGCCCCACCCCCGCCGCCACCCCGTTGATGCTGGCGATGATCGGCTTCTCCAGCCCGCGCATCTGCGCCACCAACAGGTTGTAGGTATTCCGCAGATGGTCGCGGATCGAGTGCGCGCCCGGCGTCCGCTCGCGCTCCTTGAACGCGCCGAGATCCTGCCCCGCCGAGAAGCCGCGCCCGCTGCCCGCGAGCACGATGCAGCGCACCGCCGCATCCCGCTCCGCCTGCCGCAGCGCCTCGCGCAATTCCGCGCTCATCTGGTCATTGAAGGCGTTCAGCACCTCCGGGCGGTTGAACGTGACCGTCAGGACCCCGCCCTCCCGCGCCGTCAGCATCGTGGCCTGCGCTGTGCTGTGGCTCATCGTCACCTCCAGTGCTGAGTGCCGAGTGCGTAACGAGTAACGAGTAACGAGTAACGAGGGACGAGGGGATCTTTCTACCCGACTACCCGACCACCCGACTACCCGACTCGACTCAGCACTCAGCACTCAGCACTCAGCACTACTTCGACCGTCCCGACAGCCACTCGTTGATCTGCGGCCAGACGCGCTTCTGCGCGCCGCTGCCGGCCATCATGCCGATGTGGCCGCCGGGGATCTTGAGCAGCGTCTTGTCCTCGCTGCCGAACCGGTCCATCACCCCCTCCGACTGGCAGGGCGGCGTGATGTGGTCCGAGAGCGCGATCAGGTTCAGCAGGTCGGCCCGGACGTTGCCGAGGCTCACCGGCTCGCCGCGCAGCCGCAGCGTCCCCTCCACCAGCGCGTTGTTGCGGTAGAAGTCGGTGATCAACTGGCGGAAGGCACCGCCCGCCATCGGGATCAGGTCGGAGACCCAGGTGTTCATCGCGTGCCACGACTCCACGATGCGCGGGTCGCCGAGGTTGTCCCAGAGATTCAGGTAGCTGCCGACATAATTCTCGACCGGCTTCAGCGCCTTCGCGCCGTAGTCGATCAACTCCCCAGGCATGTTGCCGAAGGTCGCGGTCAGCTTATTCGGATCGAAGCCCGCGTCGGTCACCTGACGGATGAAGCCCCCGGCCTCCTTATCGGTGAAATCGAGCGGCGCGGTCAGCAGGATCAGGTTGCGCAGGCCGTCGTCCGGGCGCAACGCCGCGTAGAGCGTCGAGATCAGCGCGCCGAGGCACCAGCCGAGCAGGGAGAACTCGCTCGACCCCGAGACCGCCTTCACCTTGCGGATGGCGCGCGGCAGATATTCGAGCGCGTAATCGTCGAACTTCAGGTTCACGTCGTCCGGCCCCGGCGAACCCCAATCGAGCAGGTAGACATCGTAGCCCTGCTTCACCATGTACTCGACGAAGCTGTTGCCGGGGCGCAGATCGAGCACGTAGGGCCGGTTCATGATCGCGAAGACGAGCAGCAGCGGCACCGGGTGGCGCTGCGCCTCCGGCACAACCGGCGTGTAGCGGTAGAGCTTGGCCTTGTTCAGTGTCCAGATCGTCTGCTTCGGCGTCTGCGCGACGTTGGCCGACTTGCTCGTCGTCACGCGCATGAACGTCTTCAGCCGCTCTTCCATCGCCTTAAAATCGCCCTGCGCGGCGGCGCTCAGCGGGTCCTTCGTCGTCTGCGGCGCGGACATCACGCCCCCTCCCCTCGCTGCGCCTTCAGCGCGGCCAGGATCTCGTCCAACTTGGCGTCGAGGTCGTCCAGGCGCAGCTCGATGTTCGTCATCCGCTCCGACAGCCCGGTCACCTCCGCGCGCGTCGGCATGTTCAGCATCGTCAGCGTGCGCGCCATCGTCGTCTCCAGCGTGCGCTGGAACGGCTGCGACATGGTGAGATATTGATCGAGGGCCGCGCTTGTCGCCTGGGTGTACTGCTCCGAGTTGACGAATTCGAGCATCGCCTTCGACCAGGAATCCATGTTCGCGTCGCGCATCTGCTTCCAGGCACCGAACGGATCGAACGGGTTCGGGGCTTCCTGCCGAGACTGGCCGCTCATGCCCACGCCTCCTTCCCGGGTTGCGATGTTTCGGCGATTTCGAGTATCGCGAAGTTCCTGCCCAGATTATACTCTGCCACCCCGAACGCAATAGCATCACCGAGGCCCAGGGCCAGATTCATGGCTCCAGGCGGGTAATGTGTGCGATCCTGTCGAAACCGCGATCAAACGAATAGATCTCACGCGCACCTGCGCGCTGAGCATGGGCCACCAAGAGACAATCTCCGAAGTTCAGCGCCGGGGTGCGAGTATAGAGGGCGAGCGCGCTGAGAATCGTGCGCCGATTTTGCACGCGGAGATGCCGAAGGGCGAGAAGCGGTGAAAGGAGGGCCTGAATCTTCGGTCGCGGCAGGTGATACAGGCGGGGGGAAGAGAGCACGAAGACCACTTCGGCGACCACACTCTCCGTAACTCGCAGCATCAACTCCCCGCGCTGAACGCGCTCGAGCAGTGCATGCGCTCGTGCCTGGTGATCGAGATGATCTCCCGTCAGGAAACGGATGAGGACATTAGCGTCCAGGTGTGGTGTGCTCATCAGATGGGGTCGGTCATGGCGAGCGAATGGCGATACTCTTCTGCGCATTCCTCGGCGACGATAGTCGCGATCTCCTCATCGGTGAACGGTTGCGGGAGTGTCCCGGCCGCCCCGCGCAACTGGCGCAAGTCCAGCTCGTGTGGCGATCGGACGGTGACCGTGCCGGAATCCTCGATGACAAATGCAACCTGCTCGTGAGCGCCAATACCCAGATGCTCGCGCACCTCGATCGGGAGAATTAGTTGGCCCTTGCTCGTGAGTGTTGCGACAAGTTCTTTCCTCATCGCCCCTCCGTCCTTGGCGAGTGACACAATTCGATACTTCTGGCAAATTATACCCCGCCCATCAGCCCCGTTTGGGAA
Source organism: Chloroflexia bacterium (assembly GCA_046328475.1). Taxonomy (GTDB): domain Bacteria; phylum Chloroflexota; class Chloroflexia; order Thermomicrobiales; family CADCWN01; genus CADCWN01. The sequence continues at coordinate 74,934 of JAXLWN010000014.1, forward strand.
CATGGCAAAGTGCAGGGCGGAGAGTGCAGCGACTCCCCGCTCTGGCGTTGGGATACCCCTCTCACGGTGTTGTGCCGACCGCATACCGGCCCCTCGCAGGATGAGGCGCGGGGTGCCCTGCCGGGTAGCTCTGGCTCCGCGACACTTGCGCTCGATGACTTCGGCCCATCGCGACGCGCCTGGAAGGCATGCAGCAGCGTCGGGACCGGCGTTTGCCACCCGGGCAGGGCCAGCGTGATGGCGACATTCTCCGCGTGCGCCAGCGTCGCGGCCAGCAGCGCGAGCCGGAATGGTCGCGACCCGTCACCCCAGCGGAAGAGCGTCGGGACCGACAAACCGAGCGCCCCGGCCGTGAGCTTGAAGGACCAGGCGTGGTAGCGCGGCAATTGGCCGAAGCGCGCCACGCCCGCCGCGAAGTCGATCAGGTGCGCCGCCAGGAGCGCCGCCAGCGGTCCGGCCTGCGCGCGTACCACGCCCGGCCGCAGGCGCAGGACGCACCAGGGCACGGAAAGGTAGATCACCGCATCGACCGCGCCATCCCAGCGTCGCTGGCGTATTAACGCTGCTGGCGGGCTGATGTGCCTGGCCAGCACGCCGTCGGCGATATCGAGCGCCAGCTCGGCGAGCAGCCCGGCGCAGAACAGCCGCTCGCGGCGTCGCCACGCGAGCCGCCACAGCGCCGGGGCGAGCGCGAGCCGGGCGACGGTGAGGAGCAGCGGAACATCCGGGGCCTTCATCGCCGCAGCCTCCGCCAGATCGCCGCGCCGCCGCGCGCGACGAAGATGGCGATCGCCGCGACGAGCCCCGCCTTGAGTAGCAACCCGACGCTGAGAATCGCCACCGTCCGGAGCGCCTCGCCGCGCGTCAGCGTCTCGGGATCGTTGGCGGACGGACTGACGGTGATCTCCACCATGGCCGATCCCTTTCCGTCCAGCTTCTACGGCAAGGTTATGCGAGGGCTACCGGCGATAGCCCATCCACCCACGCTCCGCGGTCAATTGGCACACAAGGCCATCTCCGAGCGATGAGCCGATTGTGAGAGATGCTTGTCACAGGCGGGGCGTGCCGGTCGGCATGCTCCGGTGCGACAGGGCGGTGGCACGCGCACGCTAGGCCTGCGAATCCGTGGGTTCGACCTTCTGACACGGGCCGGACCGGCGCGGGCGCAAGTGTTTCGCGGTTGCGCGGGGGCCAGGGCCTGCTGGTGAAGCGTCGTTGCCGCACTACGTAAGGCTTGAAGCCGAACGCAACGCTTCCGTGAAGGCTGGGGGTGGTGCAACGACCCTCTGGTTGCGGCGCGTCGCTCTTCAGGTGAACCAACGTTTCGGGCGATCGCTCGGACGATGCCCGCCCATCGTGACCCACCCAGGTCATATGCATAGGCCCCGGGATATGACCTTGACGCCCGCGCATCGGTTCGTCCTGGCTTCGCGCTAAGCCCTCATACTCGCGTGGGTCAATCGACTGAATCAGGATCATCTCCCACGGCGATGAAGCCGTTCGCGAAAGGTGCTTGTCACCAGCGGGGCAATGCTGGTCGGTATGTTCCCCTGCGCGCCGATTGGTGGCGCTCGTCGAGGGCGACCCACCACCGGTGAGCCGGTGGTGGGTCGTGTTTCGCGGCGTGGATTGCTGCGGGCTAGTCGGCCACGCCGTAGGGTCGCGTGATCACTTCCAGCCCGTGCCCCGCCGGGTCGTGGAAGTAGACGCCGCGCCCGCCGTGGTTGGTGTTGATCTGGCCGGGCAGCGTCCACCGGGGATCGGCCGCGTGCTCGATCCCGGCGGCGAGGAGTCGCTCGTAGATCGCGTCGAAGCTGGCGTCGTCAACCAGGAAGGCGTAGTGCTGCATCTGGATCTCGGCGACATTCGGCTCGGCGAACTGGACAAAGACGCCCTGGTCGAGCGCCACGATCAGAAACGGCCCCCAGGCGGTCGGCTCCGGTAGCCCGAACAGGTGGGTGAAAAACGCCGCCGATGCGTGCTTGTCCCGCGCCGCGATGATCGTGTGATTGAACGCGATTGCCATGCCGAACCCCTCGGGGTTGCGCGCCTCCATGCCCGGCGCAAGACGCCCCCGGCACGCGACGCTTGCCCGCAAGCCTACCCCGCCCCTCACCCTCAGGCAAGCCAATCGCCCACGAACGCACTGACTCACAGACGCACTGACCCACGGACACACAAAGACCCGACCAATAGGCTACGAAACATCCCCGCCCCGCCGAACGTCGTAACAAGGGGTGTATGCTATACTTTCGGTAGTGATGCGGTCCCGCCAGGCGCAGCCACGCGACGGTTGGACGAAGAAACGAGTAACGCGAATGCTGCTTAATTCCCTCTGGATTGTCCCGATCCTCGGTCTGCTCATCCTCGTCCACGAACTCGGCCACTTCTTCGCGGCGCGCATGGTCGGTATCCGCGTCGAGGAGTTCGGCCTGGGCTTGCCGCCGCGTCTCTACGGCTACCAGGCCAAGAGCGGCGTGATCTACTCGCTCAACTGGATCCCCTTCGGCGGCTTCGTCAAGATGTACGGGCAGGACGACCTGCGCGTGGATGGCGGCGCGGCCTACGGCGAAGATTCGTTCATCTCCAAGACGCCGCTCCAGCGCGCCTTCGTGCTCGTCGCCGGCGTGATCATGAACCTGCTGCTCGCGCTGCTGATCTTCACGATCGTCGCGGTGGGGCACGGTCGCGGCGTGACCGAAGTCTCGATCGGGCAGGTCGTCGCCGATTCTCCGGCCGCCGCCGCCGGGTGGCAGCCGAACGACAAGCTGATCAGCGTCGCGGGCGAGCCGGTGAAGAGCCTGAACCAGTTGCGCGACCTGATCGAGCAGTATGCCGGGCGCGAGATGCCGGTTGTTCTTGATCGCGGCGGTCAGCAAGTCTCCACGGTTGTCATTCCGCGCCAGAACCCGCCCGAAGGGCAGGGGCGCACCGGCGTCACCCTCCAGAGCAACACCACGCGCTACCAGCGCGTCCCGATCTGGCGCGCACCGGTCGAGGGCGTCAAGCTCGCCTGGGAGACCTTCACGCTCCAGATCCAGGGCCTGCGGCAGCTGATCGCCGGGCAATTCAAGCCGAGCGACCTCGCCGGGCCGATCGGCATGGGCCAGCTCACCGGCGAGATCGTCCAGCGCAGCACCATCCCGCTCTGGGTCACCCTGGCGAATCTGGCGGGCTTCCTCTCGCTCAATCTCTTCATCCTCAACCTGCTGCCCTTCCCCGCGCTCGACGGCGGGCGGCTCGTCTTCGTCATCCTGGAGATGCTGCGCGGCGGTCGCAAGATCGCCCCGGAGCGCGAGGGGATGGTCCACTTCGTCGGCCTGATGGTCCTGCTCACGCTCATGTTCGTGATCGGCTTCTCCGACATCATGCGCCTCGTGCGCGGCGATTCGTTCATCCCGTAGGCGAGTTCGAAGGTTTGAAGGTTGGCATGTTCAAAGGTTCGGGTGTGCATGTCCCGACGCTGAACGCCAAACCTTCGAACCTTCGAACTTTTGAACCTTCAAACCGTTAAGGAGCCCCATGCTGCCCAAGCGCCGCAAATCGCGCCAGCTTCGCATCGGCGACGTGCTGATCGGTGGGAATGCGCCGATCAGCGTGCAGTCGATGACCACCACCGACACCGCCGATGTGCAGGGCACGCTCGAACAGATTGCCCGGCTGGTAGATGCGGGCGTGGACATCGTCCGCGTCGCCGTGCCCGACAAGCAGGCCGCCGCCGCCCTGCCCGAGCTGATCCAGAAGACGACGGTGCCGCTCGTCGCCGACATCCACTTCGACTACCGCCTCGCGCTCGCCGCGCTCGACGCCGGGATCCACGCCCTCCGCCTCAACCCCGGCAACATCGAGAAGGAGGAGTACGTCCGGCAGGTCGTGGCGAAGGCGAAGGAGCGTCAGGTGCCGATCCGCATCGGCGTCAACTTCGGCTCCATCCCCAAGATCAGCAAGGAAGAGTCGGACGAGATCACCCAGACCGTCAACAACACGACCGAGCTGATCGCCGAGCAGATGGTGCGCGGCGCGCTGAAGCACATCCGTATCCTGGAGGATATGGACTACACCAACATCAAGATCTCGCTCAAAGCCTTCGACGTGCCGACGATGATCGAGGCGTACGTCCGCATGGCCGACCGCGTAGATTATCCGCTCCACCTCGGCGTCACCGAGGCGGGCACCCCGAAGGCCGGGTCGATCCGCTCCGCAATCGGCATCGGCCACCTGCTGGCGCTCGGCATCGGCGACACCCTTCGCGTCTCGCTGGCGGGCGACCCGGTCGAGGAGGTCTACACCGGCTTCGAGATCCTGAAGAGCCTCAACCTGCGCCAGCGCGGCGCGACGATGGTCGCCTGCCCCACCTGCGGGCGCGTCGAGATCGACCTGATCGCCCTCGCCGAGCGCGTCGAGAAATACCTGGAGCGCGTGCGCCAGCCGATCAAGGTGGCGGTGATGGGCTGCGTCGTCAACGGCCCTGGCGAATCGCGCGACGCCGACATCGGCGTGGCGGGCGGGCGCGGCAAGGGCGTGATCTTCGCCAAGGGCGAGATCGTCCGCACCTGCTCCGAGGCCGAAATCCTGCCGACGATCATCGAGGAAATCAACAAACTCGCCGACATCACCGACCCGATCACCCCCGAGTTGATCGAGTCGATCGGCGGCATCCCCGGCACCCTTGGCGGGCGCACCATCGACGGCGACACCGATGTTGATACCTCGCAGTTCATCGTCGGCCACCAGGATCTGCCGCTGATCAAGATCACCAACAAGGACCACGTCCCGACCGGGCGAACCGGGCGGCGGTGAGCGTTCCTCCGACACATCCCGCGAAGGTGAGCAAGCAGAGGCGGCGAGGGATTACCCTCGCCGCCTCTGTTATTGCCGGGTGATGCGGCGCGGTGCCGCCGCCGCTGCGGCTACTTCACGGTGAGGGTGCCGGGGTCGTAGCGGATGTCGTAGTTGCTGCTCACCACGCCGAAGGCGGTGATGCGGTAGGTCTTGCCGACGTACTCGGTGGCGTTGGTGCTGGGCGGGTTGCGCGCGTACTGGAAGCGCAGCGTCGTCAGTCCGAGGTCGGCCCAATCGTCCCCGTTGACGAAGCTGCTCCCCCGCGCCAGTTCCACCCAGCAGGCCGAGGTCGCCGTCTGCTGCGCCACGCACCCGGCGGGCGGCGTGGTCGGCGGGTTGGGTTGCTTCAGGCCGACCGTGCGGTCACTGGCCTTCACCCAGAGGATGCGCCGCGCCACCACCAGCGGCCCGCTCCCCCGGCTGGCGACGTTGAAATTGGCCCCCGCGAAGCTGGCACCCACCGCGTTGCGATAGGTCCCGGCGTTGATGCCGGCGGGCACCGCCCCGGTGAAGGAGGCCACGCCCTGGGCGTTCGTGGCGGGGCAGGCGGGCGTGCCAGACACCCCGCAAGCCGCCTGGCCGTTCAGGGTGAAGGAGATTACGGCACCAACCACCGGCTTCATCGTCCCGGTTGCTTCGCGCAGCGTGGCGGTGAAGGTCCCGGTGGTATCCCCGTAGGTCGACTCTGCGCGCACGTTGGTGAGCGCGGTGTTGACCGCGAACGACTCGACGAGTTCGCGCAATTCTTCCAGGGTCTGCTCGTGCTCTGTCACGAGATTGACCGCACCGTTGCTCAGGGTGCCGAATTGCCAGAATGGCAGGGAGATGCGCGACCAGTCGTCGTGCCCGCTCAGCGTGCTTTGGTTGGTGCTATTCGTGCAGGCTGCCGGGCGGAGCTTGGGCGGCTGGCCGGCAGCGGCAACGTTGGACGAGGTATCGATATTCTGCGCGTAGCTCGCCGTGTCGAGCGGCAGGGCATTGTTGTTCCAGTTCGCCGGCTGATTCAGCGGGCGGACGACCTTCTTCCCGGTCGGATCGACAAAGACGAACTGGTTCACGGCGTCCGTGGGGTCGAGCACGATCCCATCGTCGAGCGAAAACTCGACGATGGTCGGCAGGACCGCTTGCCCCCGCGTCGAGCCATTCGCGTTGGTGCGCGGCGGGGAATAGTCGATGATTTTCCCGCCACCCACCTGCTGGATGCCGAACTGGTTGTCGTAGTTCATCACGCTGATGTAGTTCGGCTTGCAGTTGGCCTCCACGTTGCCGCCGTGCTGCAAGTTGAGGTTGTGCCCCAACTCGTGCATGATGCTGCCGCCGTCGTGGTTGTAGTCGATGAAGTCGTTCCCGCCGAGCTCCCCCTGACCGCCCATCAGGCACTTGCGGTTGCCGTTGCTGTCGAGGGATTTATCGATCTTCGCGCTGATCGCGTAGCGGAAGATCATCTTGCGGTTGCTGCTGAAGTTGAGACCCTTCGCGGTGTAGAACCCCGCATCGACGCCACAGCCCGTCGGGTTGGGGATGCCGCTGCCCCCGCCCAGGTTGTCGCCGATGAGGCAGTCGGGATCGCTGGCATCGAACCCGTCGCCACCACCCCCGTTATCCAGCGAGTCACCGCAGGTGTTCGCCCCTGCGCCGTCCTCGTTCGCCGTCGGATCGAAGCGATTTCCGGTATCGATCCAGAGGTTAATCCCCGGCAGGCCATCCGGGTTGCCGGGGGCGTTCATGCCGCCCGGCAAGGCGGCGGCGTTCACCCCCGCATTGGCCGGCGCGACGGCGAACGCCGCTTTGATCGCCTGGATGTCCGCGCGGGTGATGATCTCACCAATCGCGATATCGAGTTCGAGGAAGATATCCTTGTGCCTGGGATTGGCACCATACCCCGGCAGATCCTCGTCGACGACGCCGTCCCCATTGGCGTCATAGCCCCGCGTCTCCCAGAGGTCGAGCAGGCCATCGCCGTCGGCGTCGCCACTGGACGAGAAGGTGGTGATCGCGAAGGTGATGCTCCCCTGCTCGTTGTTGTAATCACCCCTGGCGTACCCTCCGTTATCAGGGATACCGCCACCGCTCCAGCTGCCTGTCGCCAGATCGACCGCCAACGTTAGCGTGCGTGTCCCGGCGACCGGGCTGATATCGGTCTGGTTGTCGCCGAAGTTGAAGCCGTTGTCGTAGTCGTAGATCTCGATGTCTACCTGGACCGTGCTGACGCTCGCGGCATCAAAATCCCTCGTGAAGGTCCAGAATGGCGTGATGTGCGCGGTATCGTCAATCCGCGGCTTGCTATCGAAGCCGTTGCTGGTGCCGATCCGCACGCGGGGATAGAAGTCGGGCGGCGAATTGCTGTCGATGTCGTTGCTCTCGTCGGCGACGGTCATGATCGTGACGGTGACCGGCACGATCGGCGCGGCCTTCGCGCTTTGCCAGCTGACGTGGCTGAAGATAGGGACGAACAGGGCGATGATGGCGAGGTAGCGTATGAGCGCGCGACGCTGCCCGGACTGGCCTACTTTCACAATCTCCCTCCATCCATGCTTCACGATAGGTGCTGCTGCGCGACTGATCACCGGCCCATCCGCCTCCTTTGCCTGAAGATGCAATCCCCGCTCGTCACCGGGTGGCGTAGGACGCCATGTCCATAGCGTTGAGCGTAGGGCACACATGCCGCCTCGAACAGCGACAATCTCTACAGCTGACCCATACAGTTGGGCGATCGGTCGAACCGTGTGGGTAGCACCAGACTCTCGGGGATCGCGCCGGGCGGCACGCCTGGGTCGGCGCAACCGACGTCACAACTGCCCGTTTTCCTTGACGACAGGCGCGATATGCGCTTATATGAGTGCGAACAGGCGCGTGGTTGGGGGAGGCCACGCCGTTCTACGCCGCCAGAGGGGATGAGGGATCGGTGCAATTGCTGAGTTTCGCGCGCGAAGCGGGCGACTTTGCCCCGCCGCGCGGAGGTGTGCTGGGTATGGGCGTGAAGCTAATCGTCCAGATCCCCTGCCTCAACGAGGAGCAGACGCTCCCGGCCACCCTGGCGACCATACCGCGACATATCCCCGGAATCGCGTCCGTCGAAATCCTCGTCATCGATGACGGCAGCACCGACGCCACGGTCGAGGTCGCGCGGCGGCACGGTGTCCACCACGTCGTGCGCCATGTCGGCAACAAGGGACTCGCCGAAGCCTTCCAGAGCGGCATCGACGCCTGCCTGAAGCTCGGGGCCGACATCATCGTCAACACCGACGGTGACAACCAGTATCCGCAGGAGGCCATCCCCGGCCTGATCGCCCCGATCCTCGCCCATCGCGCCGACATCGTCATCGCCGACCGCCAGACCGACATGATCGAGCATTTCTCGGGCAGCAAGAAGGTGCTGCAGAAATTCGGCTCGTGGGTGGTGCGGAAGGGTTCGGGCACGAATGTCCCCGACGCCCCCAGCGGCTTCCGCGCCTACTCGCGCGAGGCCGCGCTGCGCCTCAACGTCGTCACCAAGCACTCCTACACGCTGGAGACGATCATCCAGGCCGGCAAGAAGAACCTGATCATCGATACCATCCCGGTCAAGACCAATCTGGTCACGCGCCCCTCGCGCCTGATGCGCGGGACATTCGATTACATCAAGAAGCAGGGCGCGACGATCGTCCGCATCTACGCGATGTACGAACCGCTGAAATTCTTCTTCCTCTTCGGCGCAGCGATCTTCCTGGTCGGCCTGACCGTGCTGGCGCGCGTCCTGATCCTGAAGCTGCTCGGCGGCACCCTGGCGAGCTACATCCCCGCGATCGTCGCGGGCGGCGTGCTGATGACGATCGGCGTCCTGATCGGCCTGATCGGCCTCGTCGCCGACCTGATCGCCAGCGTCCGCCGTCTGCTGGAAGACACGCTCTACCGCGTGAAGAAGATGGAACTCCAGATGGAGCGCGAGCGCGGCGAGCGCGAGCAGCTCCTCGCCAGCATCCTCAACTTCGACCAGGATGGGGCCGAAGGACAAGACCTGTCCCCCGATCTGCCCATCGCCGCCGACCACGCGCGCGATGCGATCACCAACCTCGCCAGTATCCGGTCGCGGCGCGATTCGTCGCCCGACCGCCCCACCCACTGAGGCTATGCCCGCTGTTGTCGCCGCCGGTCGCCTGCGGCTGCACCTCCCCTACAGCCATTCCCTCAAGGACAAGCGCCAGATCGTGCGCTCGCTGCAAGCGCGCATCCGCGAGGTCTTCGGCGTCTCCATCGCCGAGACCGGCGATCACGATCTCTGGCAATCGGCCGAACTCACCGTCGCCCTCGCCGCGAGTGACAGCCGCCACGCCCGCGCCACCCTCGACAAGATCGCCGAATTCATCGACGACTTCCACCTCCCCGTCCAGATCGCCTCCGCAGAGAGTGACTTCATCACATTCTGAGCCGCGTCAGAGTGTGGCGGTACGATGAAAGGTTGCGGCCTGCGACGCCCGCCCGGACATGAAGTGTCCGGGCTACGTCAATGCGCCGGATCAATCCGGCTTGATGGTGGTGGATGCGTTGTAACTACGGTGAATCGCTGTCCTGATCGTCCGCCATCAGTTCTTGCCACCAGTCGTCCGATATGGCCAGATAGGGCGCGGTGGATTCGCGAAGTGTCTTTGAGTCCGTTTGCTGGCTTCCAGTTCGCTCAAGGAGAGGGATAGTAGTGTTCGCTGCGTGGTGCTCTTGCTGTCGTTCAACATAGGCGATGTGATTGGGCAAGCGCTTGCCATCGAGTGAAAAGACGCCATATTCTTCCTGCCAGGCCAGCGCCTTCTCGCGTTGCACCAGCTTATTGACCTGCGTTGCTGCCGTTGCCTTTACCTGTCCCACAAATCGTGCTACCGCTATTTTCGGCGGAATCGCCACCACCATGTGGACATGATCCTCGACACCGTTGACCGCAAACACCCGCGCTCCAAGCGCAAGCGCCTTCTGCTTGAGCAAATCATGCGTTAGAGGAGCGATATCAGCGGTAAGCAACGGCGCTCTTTGCTTCGTTGCCCACACAACATGGTAGAACAACTGCCAGTATGGCATCCCTACCCTACCCCAACCACCGACTATGCCATCAGCCCCAAAGCCGGAGTGATCCGGCGCATTCCGTAGCCCGGAGATTTATCTCCGGGCGGGCGTTGCCGAGCCACAATGCTTGCCAATCGGCTCTAGTCGTGACCCGACAACGCTCCTCGTCCTCGCTCACCCCGCGATCAGCCCCCGCAGGAAGTCCATGTTCACCTTGTCCTCGGCGCAGTCGTCCCCCTTCTGCGTCTCCAGCAGCAGCGGGCGGCCCTGCAGGCGCGCGTCGTTCATCAGCAGGCGGAAGCCCGTCTCGCCGATGAAGCCCTTGCCGAGGTGCTCGTGGCGATCGACGCGGCTGCCGAGCGGCTTCTTGGCATCGTTGACGTGCAGCACCTTCAGCCGATCCAGGCCGATCAGGCGCGCGAACTCCTCCCAGGTTGCCTCGTAGCCCTCCGGCGTGCTCAGGTCGTAGCCCGCGACGAAGGCGTGGCAGGTGTCGAGGCAGACGCCGATCCGGTCGGCGGTCTCCGGCGACACCAGTTCGAGCATTTTGGCCAGGTGCTCGAAGCGGTGCCCCAGCGTCGTCCCCTGGCCCGCTGTCGTCTCCAGCAGCACCATCGCCCGCTCCGAATCGGCAACCGCGCGCTCCAGCCCCTCGGCCACCTTGCGGATCGCCGCGTCCTCGCCACTCCCCATGTGCGCGCCGGGGTGCGTCACCAGGTAGGGCACGCCGAGCTGGTCGCAGCGGCGCAACTCATCGGTGAACGCCGCCACCGACTGCTCCCACTTCGCCTCCTCCGGCGATCCCAGGTTGATCAGGTAGGAATCGTGCGCCACCACCGCAGCGGCCCCGATCGGCGATGCCTCCACCGCCGCCTTGAAGCGCGCGATGTCCTCTTCCGCGAGCGGCTTCGCCTTCCACTGGCTCGCGTTCTTCGTGAAAATCTGCAACGCCGTGCAGCCGACCCCGACCCCGCGCCCCACCGCCTTGTCCAGCCCCCCGGCGATCGACAGGTGCGCACCAAGCAACAGCGAAGACATCCATTCCTCCATAGTGCGTGAGACGGTTCAAAGGTTCAAAAGTTGGAAAGTTCTAACCCTCCAACCTTCGAACCTTTGAACCTTCAAACTTTCGAACCGCGCCCCTACCGCCGAATCAACATCGTCAGTAATCCCGTCGCACTCAGATAGATGATCGCGATCCCCGCGATGAGCAGTATCCGCGCGTGTACCCGCCGCCCGAACAAACCCACCCGGCGCTTCAGCAACCGCTGGCGCTCATTCGCCATCTGCGCCAGGTCGCGCCGCGCATAGCGCACCAGCCACCACCCGACCCCAACCCCCAGCAGGCAGGAGCAGACCGCGATTACGTTGATGCCACTCTGATCCATGCCGCTATCGCCTTCAACTAGCCGGACTCCACCAGTACCGCCACCCGCCTCACCCCTACTCCCGCCGCCAGCTCGCGCCCCACGCCGTGTGGATCGAGGAAACGGTCCGCTCACTCCACAAAGAACACCAACTCCGGACTCTCCTGGTAGATCGCCCGCCCGTCACCGGTCACCACCGCGATCCGCACCGTGTGCCGACCCGGTGTCAGTGTCCCGGCGGGCAGTTCCAGCCGGAACCCGGTCTGGGTCAGCCGCGCATCGAAGCGCGACGCCACGTTCGGGCGGTTCTCGCCGACCAGCACCCAGACCGGTGGCCGCTTGTCGATCGTCAGGAAGACGCCGCCCGCCGGTGTGGGCGGGACGCCGATCGCATCGATCGCCCACCCGGAGAATTGTAGCGGTTTGCCCTGCAAAGCGGGGTGCTGGCGAAGTGCCATCGAACAGGGCCAGCGGGCCGGGTAGCCCCATCGATCGCGAAGAGCGCGCCGGGCAACGGCGCTGCCGCAGGCTCGCCCGGTCCGGCGCAGTCGCCGGGGGCGCGAATGGCCCCGCACTGGTCGGCGGACCCTCCCGGTAGAGCGCCAGCTTCTCCCCGGCAAGCTGCGCCAGCCGCAACCGCGCGACCGAGGGCACCGGGTGGAGCGCAGCGCCAGGCAGTCATCCGGGGCATTGGCGAGGTCGCGGGCGCAGGTTTCCGTCCAGCGCAATTCGGCGTGCAGGTCGCGCATCAGCAGCCCACTCACCAGATTGACCCAGGCGAAGCAGAGCACACCCAGCCCCAGTACCACCAGATTCGCCGCAACGACTCCTTTCGCCCGCTCGCCCGCTCGCCCGCTCGCCCGCTCCCCCCACGCCGTCGCCACCACCTGCGCGCCGATCGCCACCAGCGCGACCCACCAGAGCAGCGCGAACGTCTGGTAGCGCGACGTGAGCGCCGAACTCTCGCTGGTCGATGCGCGCCCGACCCCGGTCAGCAGCGCGCAGGCGACCGCGAAGGCCGCAAGGCAGCACCAGGGCAGATACCGCGCCAGATTCTCCCGACCGTGCCCCCTGCCGCCAGGCCACGAACAGATTCCCCAGCAGCACGGCCCCGCGCTCGCCGCGCCGATCCCGAGCGCCCAGCGGTGGTCGAAGGCGCGACCTTGGTGTGGTCCCAGAACTGCTCCCGCCCGCCGCCGATTGCAGCGTCCCGAGCGGCGAACCGAGATTCGCCAGCGCATAGGCGAGCAGCCCGCCCGGCGTGATCCCCTGCGTGTTCTGGCGCGGCAGCCCGTTCGCGTAGGTGCCGATCACGACGACGGCACACGCCATCCACACCGGCACCTTGCGCCACCCCGCCAGCGCCACCAGCGGCAGCAGCGCCGCCCACAGCGCCAGCCCGTGCAACCCCGACCACGACGCCACCCAGGTCGCCCCGACCGCCAGCGCGAACGACGGCCAGCCCCCCCCGCCCGCGCTCAGCGCCCAGAGCGCCAGCGCGCCGCACGCGACCACCAGCGCGAACTGGAGCCCGAATGGATTGAGCCACTGGCTATACTGCGACAGCGCGAAGAGGAGCGCGGCGATCGGCGCGAGCAACGCCAGCGCCACGGCGCGCGACCCGGATGTGCGCCGCGCCGTCGCCCAGAGCGCGGCGCAGGCCCCGGCGACCAGCAGCGGGTTGATCGTCAGCCAGACCCGCCGGTCCCAACCGGTGGCCTCGATCGCCAGCACATAGAGCAGCCGGGGGAAGACCGTGCGGTGGACCCCGCCGAGCGGCTGCCAGTAATCGGCCCAGGCGGCATTGCCGGCCCGCGCCTTCATGAAGAAAGCGAAGTGGAAGAGCTCGTCCTGCCAGGGCACCCGCACCGGCGCGACCCAGATCAGCCAGAGAATCACGCCGATCTGGATCGCCGCCAGCGCGGCGAATGCCGCCGCGATCAGCCGCCGCGCGCCCCACAGCCGGTCCGGTCGCGGGGCGGCGGCGCTCATGCCGTGAGGTTGGCGGCGAGGAAGTCGATAGTCCGCGACCAGGCCAGTTCGGTCGCCTCGGCGTCGTAGTAATCCGGCTGGTTCTCTTCGACGAACCAGTGGTGCGCGCCGGGGTAGCGGTAATCGACGGCATCCGGCACGATGCTACGCCACTGCGCGACAACCTGATCGATCGCCGCCACATCGGCGAACTCGTCCCGGTCGCCGTAATGCCCGATCACCGCCGCCTTCGTCCCCGGCTCCAACCCGCTATCGTCGTAGAAGAGGGCGACCGCCGCAACCACATCGGGATGCTCGCTGGCGAGCAAACTCGACCAACTGCCGCCCATCGAGAATCCGACAAGCCCGATGGTCGAACCCCGCACCCCCTGTAGACCCCGCAGATAGGTCAGCGCACCATTCGCCCGGCGGTGCCGCACCTCGAAATCGGGTCGGCTCACCATCGCCTGCGCCTCGTCAATCGTCGCCGCCGTCTCACCACCATACAAATCCGGCGCGAACACCACAAACCCCGCCGCCGCCAGCCGGTCGCTCGCCGCCCGGAACGGCGCAGTCAGCCCCCACCAGGCGTGCAACAGCAGCACCCCCGGTCCCGACCCACCCGGCGGCAACGCCAGATATCCCTGCCCCTCGCCACCTTCGATCGGAAACGTTACCGCTGGCACACAACCTCCCTCTATCGGTACGGCCGGGTCACCGACCCGCCCGCGTGGGGACGGCACTCGTGCGGGCTACCATCACTCGCCTGCGGGCAGAACTCCACCCTCTCCCTCGCAAGGCGGGTACCCCCCGCAGGGAGGGTGCGGTCGCGCCGCAGCGCGGGGAGGGGTCATCCCTCACTCGCCACCAACGGCACCCTTGTCCCAACCCGGCCCAATTCCAGCACCGCCCAATACAACGCATCGTCGCTGCGCGGCGAGCGCCCGGTCTTGATCGCCTCGTCCGCTTCCAGCACGATCCGCAGGCACTCGCCCACCCGGTCCTCGCCGATCTGCGACAGTTGCCGCGCCGCATCGCGCAGCCGGTAGGGCGTCACCCCCAGCTGGCTTGCGACCGCATCGGTCGCCCGCGCCCCGCCGACCGCCCGCAACCGCACCAGCAGGCTGAACTTCGTCGCCAGCAGCGAGAGCAGCAGTTCCGGCGCGACCCCCTCCTCCAGCGCCGAGCGCAGCAGCGCCAGCGCCTGCCGGGTGTCGCCCACCGCCGCCGCGTCCACCAGCCTGAAGATGTTCGTCTCGGTCTCCCCGAGCGTCAGCACATCGACCACGCGCGGCGTGATCACCGGCTGCTCGCGGCTGAGCACCGCCGTCGCCAATTTCTGGATCTCGGTATCGATTCCCTGGAGATCCGGCAGCTTGGCATCGCGCCCGCGCGGGGCCTCGCGCCAGCCCGAGGGGCAGAGCGCGTCGAGCAACGACTCGGCCGCCTCCGGACGCAGCGTCGCGCCCGCTTCCTTCGCGCGCCCGATCGCCCAATCGCGCAACTCGCGCCCCAGCGGCGGGTCGAACTTCTCGATCGCCACCGCTTTCCCGAGATCCTGCAACGCGCGCCGCAAACCAGCGGGCGGCTCGTAGACCGACGACTCCCAGAGCAGCAGCGTCGTGGTCGGCGGCATCTGCGGCAGATAGGCGGCCAGCGCCTCGAACGGGTCCGCCGCCTTCGCCCCGTCGCCCTCGGCCCCCTTGCCCTTGGCGTCCTTCCAGCGCGCCAGCATCCCGCGCACTTCCACGCAGCGACCGCCCCCGAAGAAGGGCAGCGCGTCGCACGCCGCGCGCAACGCATCCGGCGACGCCTCCTGCGCATCGAGCGACGTGCTGCTGAACCCCGTCGGGTCAAGCTCCGCCCGCAGCGCCCGCAAGCGCGCCGCCGAGCGAAACGTATCGGCACCGTGGAGAAGGTAGAGCATCGGCAAACCAGGGGGAGAAGTGAGAATTAAGAATGGAGAATGTAGAAAAAGTTGGCAGCTACTCAGGTCTGTCGCCTGGCACCGCGCCCTTTCTCAATTCTCACTTCTCAATTCTACATTCAGTTAAAAAGCAACCCCCACCCTGCCGTGTGCCGTAAAGTCTTGAACCTGCCGAAGCAGGTGGGTAGCCACAACGGCCGACCCTCAGGCCGGACGAGCAGCCCCCGAAGTTTATACTTTAATGGCTCAAGACTTACACCGGCATCACGCACAGCGTCGGGCTTGCTCTGCCGGGAGTCTAGCATATGAGGGGAGAGGGGAGAAGGGGGAGGGGCGGAGGGATAAGCGCCACGACGAGCAGTCTTCACCAGCCACAGGATGCCGTAGCACACCCCCAGCGGCGCTCACCGCGCGCGGTAGAACGTGCCGAGGATCGCGCCGTAGGCGAGGTGGGCGAGGAGCACCACCAGCGGCGTCCGCCGCCCGTAGTGCAGCGCCAGGAATCCCGGCGGTTCGAGCTGCCGGGTCGGCGTCGGCCCCTGCTGCTCGCTCGCCATGCGCGGGTGCAGGCCTGGCAGCAGCGGCAGCGCCGCCGCGAGGACGAAGAGTCCGTGGACCAGGCCGATGCCGGCCCCGAGCCACCAGGTCGCGCGGTGCCAGCTCCGGAAGGCGGCGGCATAGACCAAGGCGAACAGCCAGCCATTGACGAGGTGCATCCCGAACCCCACGAGCTTGGCGCGGTCCCGGTCGGGGGTGACCATCGTCCCCAGCATGAAGGGGATGCTCATCCGCGACAGGCCGAGCCCCTGACTCGCCGACATCAGGCCGGTGAGGACCACCGTGCCGACGAAACCCCAGAGCGCGATCCCGCCGCGTTCCGCTTGATGATCCCTTCCAACCGGAACGCCCCATGGTCCCCAGGCGGCCCACCCCCCCAGCCGGCGGGCCAAGCCAGCGAACGCGCGGCCCGGTTGCAATGGTGCGAAGAAGTCGGGAACCTGCATCAGCCGCTGTGGTTGCCGCTGCCTCATGCGCAATCCTCCATTCTCGCTTGCCGCGCGGACGGGTCGGGCTGCCCGCTTGCCGCGCGTGGCTCACCCCGCTGGCACTCGGCGAGGGTCAGCGCGGCATTGATCAGCCCGACTTGCGTGAAGGCCTGCGGGAAATTACCGAGCGCTGCCCCCGTCGCCGGATCGGTCTCTTCGCCGTACAGCCCCACGTCGTTCGCGTACGCCAGGAGCCCCTCGAACGCGCGGGCGGCCTCGGCGATCTCCCCTGCCCGTGCCAGACACTCCACCGCCCAGAACCCGCAGATGCCGAACGCCCCTTCCCCCGCCGGGAGGCCGTCCGTCGCCCCATCCGCGTAGCGATAGACCAGTGCGCCGCGCCCCAGCCGCTCACGGATGCGGGCGACGGTGCCGCGCATCCGCGGGTGCGCGGCGTCGAGGTAGCCATAGAGCGGCAGGGTCAGGAGGCTGGCGTCCAGGTCGTCGCCATCTAGCAGGCGCGTGTAGCTGCCCAGTTGCGCGTTGAACCCCCGCGCCTCGATCTCCGCCCGGATCGCGGCTTGCTCCTCCCGAAAGCGATCGGCAGAAGGAAGTTCGCAGTGCCCATCCTCGTGCAGCGCGACGAGACGATCGAGCGCGACCCAGCAGAGCACCTTCGAGTGGGTATGGTGTTGGCGTCCGGCGCGGCCCTCCCAGATCCCCTCGTCCGGCTCGCGCCAGCGTCGGCAGACGGTCCGACCGAGGCCGTCGAGCAGGCGCGCGGTGTCGCGGTCGAAGCGCCGACCATCGCGGGCGACGCGCGCGACCGCGTCGATCAGTTCGCCGTAGACATCGAGCTGGAGTTGGTCGGCGGCGGCGTTTCCGACGCGGATCGGGCGCGAGTCGGCGTAGCCGGCAAGGTGCGGCAGTTCCCGCTCCGGCAGCCGGGCCTCACCGAAGACATCGTAGACCACCTGCAACTCGGGCCAGGTAAGGCGCGTGGCGTGGAGCAGCCAGCCGAGGAAGGCCTCGCCCTCCGCCGCAAAGCCGAGGGCGAGGAGCGCGCGGAGAGTGAACGAGGCGTCGCGCAACCAACAGTAGCGATAGTCCCAATTCCGCTCGCCGCCGATCCGCTCGGGGAGCGAGGTGGTCGGTGCCGCCACGATCGCGCCGGACGGCGCGTAGGCCAGCAGTTTCAGCGCCAGGGCGCTGCGGACGATCGCCTCGCGGTAGGGGCCGCGATAGGTGCAGCGGTCCACCCACGCGCGCCACCAGCGCGCCGAGCGCGCGATCCGCTCTCCCGCGTGCTCCCCGAGCGGCGGGAGGACAGCCGGGGCATCCACGCCGTAGCTGAGCGAGAAATACCGGCGATCTCCGGCGCGGATGCGCGCCCGCCCCGTGGCGCTGGCCCCGTCGCCCGCCAACGCCAGGGGCAGTTCGCTCATGAGAATGTAAGCGGCCGAATCAGCTTCCCCCCAGATGCCAAACGCGCCCCGATCGCGGAGCGCGGGGTGGTCCCGGCCAGTGCCAGGGCGCGGCTCGTAGAGGATGTCGAGCGCGAGTTCGCCCGCCAGGCCGACTACCTCGCGCAGTATCTCCTGCTCTGGCACAAGCTTCGCCCGCCGCTCCTCTTCCGACGCGACCGCCAGCAGATCGCGCAGGGCGACGGTGCCGCCTTCGGCGATGAACGTGGTCTCGACGATGTTCGTGTCTGGTAGGTAGCGGCGCTCGGCGCGATACGGGTCGGCGGGACGGATGCGGAAGCGCCCGCCGCGCTCGTTGTCCAGGATCGCGGCGAAGAGCGCCGGGCTGTCGAAGCGCGGCAGGCAGAGCCAGTCGAGCGAGCCGTCGCGCGAGACGAGCCCCGCGCCGCGACAATCGCCGATGAGGGCGTAGTCGCCGATCGGCGTGTCGGTGGCGACGTTGACCATGGGCATTATCCTCGGGCAAGTCGGGGTGCCGCGCACGAGGATCGGGGGCACGACCAGCGCGTCGGGCGTGCCCGATGCCACACTCCGCAAGCTGCGTGCCGCATTCGTCAGGAGAACCGCTCTTCCTTCCACGGGTCGGCATTATTGTTGTAGCCCAGCTTCTCCCAGAAGCCGAGCGAATCCTTCGCCATGAACTCCAGGCCGCGCACCCACTTCGCGCTCTTCCAGAAGTAGCGCTTCGGCACCACCAGCCGCAGCGGCCAGCCGTGGTCGGGCGTCAGATCCTCGCCGTTGCGGCGGTAGCAGAGCAGCACATCGTCGTCCAGGAAGACATCGAGCGGCAGATTCGTCGTGTAGCCGCCGTCGCAGTGCTGCATCACGAACTTCGCCTCGGGCTTCAGCGTGATATGCCGCATCAGCTCCCGGACGGAGACCCCCTCCCACTCGCTGCCGAGCAGGCTCCAGGTCGTCACGCAGTGGATATCCGCCGTGACCTTCGTCGTCGGCAGCACCATGAACTGGTCATAGGTCCAGATCTTCGGCTCATCGACCAACCCCCAGACCCGGAAGTCCCACGTCTGCGGATTGAAGCGCGGCGTGCGCCCATAGCTCAGCACCGGCCACTTCTCGGTCAACGTCTGCCCCGGTGGGATGCGTTCCTGAATTTCGGGCGGATAGCGGCGCTTGCCCAGGCCACGGAATATCACAATTGCCCTCCTTGCCCGCCGGGATACGGCCTCGCTGCGCGGAGATCATCGGCCGATCTCCATCGCCAAGTATAGTCCCCACCCTTGCCACATTGTTACAGCATCCCGCCCAAACGCCCCCGCTTCTCTCCGCCGCACACCACCCCGCGCAAGGCCACGTTTGCCGCCTCGCAACGCCCCTCCTCGCCCGTTCGCCCGTTCGCCCCTTCGCCTATTCTCCTGCTCACCTGCTCTCCCGCTCTCCTGTTCAATCTCCGTTATCCCCGTGCCATCTTGTCAAAAAACGCAGTCCTGCCCCACCTGTATCGCATGGGGTACCGCCGCGCCCCAGTTGAAACAGGACAAAAGTACGCCCCGTAAAGACTTCTGAACTGCGGGTACGGCCAGTACAATGAAACGCAGACGCGGAACGACGCACCCGGCACGACGGGCTGCGTCGGGTGTGCCTCCGAGGCACCCCGCAGCGGTTCCGCGCGGCGCACACGAACCTCGCCGACGAATGCAGCGACCCGGCCAGCGACGCGCTCGGCGACACGCCTATGGAAGCCACGGTGCAGCAGTGACGGTGATACTGCCCGCCAATTCAATCTCCCCGCAGCCGCCAGGCGGCCCGTACGAGGGTGCCGCCGACGAGCTGGCGTTGCTGCGCACGGAGAACGCCGAGCTGCGCGCCCTCCTGGCGATCCAGCGCGACCTCAGCCACGGCTCCACGCCGAAGGAGGTCCTGCAAGAGGTCGTCGGCCAGGTCCACGCCGCGCTCGGTTGCGACCGCACCTATGCGCTCCTCTGGGATCGCGGCAGCGGGCGCTTCACCCCCGCCGCCACCGCCGGGCTCGGCAACGCGGCGGTCACGGCGCTGAAGGATTTCATCCCCGGCACCCAGCCCGTCTCCGCGCTTGAGCACGCCCTCGCCTCCGAAGGCCCCCTGGCGATCGTCGATGCCAGCGCCAGCGAGCTGATCCCCGCCGAGATGGCCCGCGCCCTCGGCATGGGCGCGCTCCTGCTCGTGCCGGTCCGTGACCTCGCCCGCGACGCCATCGGCGTCCTCGTGGCCGACTTCGACCGCCCCGCCTCCGGTGCCTCGCCGCTGACCTCGTCCCACATCCGCGTCGCCGTGGCGGTCGCCGCGCAGCTGACCCTCCTGCTGGAGAACGCCATCCTCTACGAGCAGCTCCGCCGCCGCACCCTGCGGCTGGAGGCGCTGAACGAGATCGGCCTCGTCCTCGCGGCGGGGGCCAGCGGCGAGCCGTCGGCCCTCTTCGCCCGCCTGCAACCCCAGGTCGCCGACGTGGTGGATGGCCGCTGCCTGCTGGCGATCCTCGACGAAGCCCAGGGCCAGAATCGCCGCGAATTGCGCCTGACCATCTGGGCCACCGACGACAACGGCGCGATTCGCGCCTATCCGGGCGTCGCGCTCGGGTCCGACGCGCTCTCCGAGGTCTTCCGCAACGGGCGACGCTCGCACATCCCCACCGCCGAAGCCTTCGGCGAGCAGGCTTCGCTCCCCGCCGAACTCGCCGGGAGCGAGGCGAATCAGACGACCGAATCGGCGATCTACCTGCCGCTGCGGATGCGGCGGCGCACCTTCGGCATCTTCGCCGTCCTCAGCGACAAGCCCTACGCCTACGCCACCGAGCAGATCGAATTCCTGACCACCGTCGCCGCGCAGACGGCGGTGACGCTCGAACATGGCCGTCTCTACGGCCTGCTCCGCGCGAAGGGTGAGTTGCGCCGCCGCCTCCTCGACCAGACGATGCAGGCGCAGGAAGCCGAGCGCAAGGCGCTGGTCGAGGGCGTGCTCGACGGCGCGCTCCAGGAACTCGCCTCGTGCAGCTATCGCCTCGACCTCTGCGTCCGGCTCTCCGAACTCGGCCGCTACGACCGCCTCAACGACGAACTGGGGCAGACCCGCCAGCAACTGGCCGAGCGCATCGAGGATCTGCGCACCCTGATCAGCAGCCTGCGCCCCTCCAATCTCGACATCCTCGGCCTGCAATCGGTCCTGCGCGACGAGCTCACCGCGTTCCAGCAGCAGACCGGCGTCCAGACCTTCTTCCACGGGCGGTTCAAGGACCGGCTGGGCGGTGCGGTCGAGACGCGCGCCTATCGCATCGCGCAGGAATTGCTCTCTAACGTGCGCCGCCACGCCCAGGCCAAGAGTGTCACCGTCGAGTTGCGCAGCATGGGCGACGATGTCCTGCTCAGCGTGACCGACGACGGCATCGGCTTCAACACCGACGCCGTGCTGCGGCAGAACACGGGCATCGGGCTCCACGCCGTCCGCGAGGGCGCGGAGATCCTCGGCGGCTCGGCGCACGTCCAGAGTCGCCCGGGCATGGGCACACGAATCGAAGTCCTCCTACCGCGGGCACCGCGCAGTCGCGGCGGCTCCGGTGGCGGCGAAGCATAGGGGTGGGGGCGCTATGAGCGTAGGGAATACCAGGATCGGGCCGCTACCAGCCCCCAAGGCGCAGCAGCCGGTCGCGCGACCGGCGGTCGTCGCCAACGGCGCGCGCGCGCCCCGTTTCGCGGGCGTGCCGACGGTCGATCGCATCGCCGCCGCGTCCGACGTGTCGGAGGCGTACCGCCGTGGCAGCGTCGCCCTGATCGAACTCCTCGCCCCCGCTTGCTGCCTCATCTTCGACCGCGACGAATTCGGGCAACTGGGCCTGGCCTACCGGCTGAACCTCCCGGAACGGGAGGAGCCGGAACTCGGCCCCGCCGACGTGATGGACCAGGTGCAGGGCTGGTGGCTGGCGACGCTCCAGACCTCCGGCCCGCTGACCAGCCCGCGCCCCCAGGCGCTCCCCGGCCAGGCCAGCACGGTCGTCATCCCGCTCGTCGCCAGCGAATCGCTGCACGGCTTCGTCGTCCTGCAAGAGTGCGAGCGCGGCCTCGACCCCGAGGTCGAGCGCGAGACGATCGCCATCGCCACCACCGTCAGCCTCACCCTCCACTCGCTCGTGCTGCGGGCCAGCCTGACGCGCGCCATCACGCCCGAGCAACTGGAGGAGGCGATCACCCAGGAGCGCCGCCGCATCGCCCGCGAGATCCACGACGGCGTGGCCCAGAGCCTCGCCTACCTCAACCTGAAGACCGAGCTGCTCGATCGCCTGGTGGCGCGCGACCCCGCCGCCGCCCGCGAGCAGGCCGCCGTGGTGCGCCAGCTCTTGCAGAGCGCCATGACCGACCTGCGCCGCTGCATCGGCGACCTGCGCCGCCCCGCCACCGGGCAGGGTCCGGCGATGACCTCGCAGCTCCGGTCGCTCGCCAGCTCCCTCGGGGAGATGCCCAACCTTGAACTCGCCCTCCAGCAGGTCAGTGGCACGCGACTTGCCCCGGAGGTTGAGCGTACCGTTATCGGGATCGTGCGCGAGGCATTGCAGAATATCCGCAAGCATGCCGATGCAAACAGCGTCCGCGTCGAGGTGGCGCGGGAGGACGATGCCCTGCATTTGCAGGTCATCGACGATGGCCGGGGTTTTCATCCCGACGATCTGGCGGCGCAGGCCGGGCAGCATTTCGGCCTGACCCAGATGCGCGAATTGGCACAGGAAATGGGTGGACATCTCTTCATCGACTCGCAGCAGGGGGCAGGGACGCGGATCGAAGCCCTGATTCCGCTGCGTGCAGCAACGCCCGCAGCGCAGCAATCAACTGGGAACAGCAGCGGTTAAGGCCGGCGCACCGGCACTCGGGGGAGCGCGACAACCATCGCTGCCGGGGCAGCGCGTGACCCCAGTGGACCAGGACGACACGGCAGACAGGACAAAGAGGGAAGTGAGCATGTCAGGGATGATGGGTTCGTCAATGTCGCTCTTGAACGAAGCGGCCTTCGCCGCCAAACCGGCACCAGCCCCGATCGCCGGGCAGAAGATCCGCGTGCTGCTCGCCGACGATCACGCGCTCTTCCGCCAGGGGCTGCGCCAGCTCCTCGAACTTGAAGAGGATATTGAGGTCATCGGCGACGCCGCCGACGGCGAGGAAGCGCAGCAGCTCGTCCGCCAGTTGCGCCCCGACGTGGTCCTGATGGACATCAACATGCCCGACGTGGACGGCATCACCGCCACGCGCGCCATCCTCAGCGAGTTCCCGCGCACCAGCGTCGTCATCCTGACGATGTACCGGGAGGACGACTACGCCTTCCAGGCCGTCCGCGCCGGGGCGCGCGGCTACCTGCTGAAGAACGCCGGGTCGCAGGACGTGGTCCGCGCCGTGCGCGTCACCAGCCAGGGCGCGTCGATGATCGACCCGACCCTCGTGCCGAGCCTGCTGCGCGAGTTCCATCGCCTCGTCAACAACCCCGGCACCCCGAAGGTGGAGCGCCTGAACGACCGCGAGATGACCCTGCTGCGCATGCTGGTGGACGGCAAGAGCAACAAGGAGATCGCCAGCGAACTGGACCTGGCCGAGAGCACCGTCAAGAACAACCTCTCGCTCCTCTTCCAGAAGCTCGGTGCCCGCGACCGCACCCAGGCCGCCGTCTACGCCATTGCGCGTGGGCTGTTGCCCAAGCCGGAGTAGCTCGCGATGGCCGCAAGACGGGCAGCCGCAACTCCCCAGCGCTGCGAACACTGCCCGCACCGGCTCTACACCACAACACTCCCCGACGCGCGGCCCTGTATGGGCTGCGCGTCGTTTTCTCCCCGCAACCCGCCGCCAGTCGCAAACGCCTCCCGCGCGACGTGAAAGGGCTGCTCATCGCCGTAGTCCTCTGCATCGCGCTATTGGCTGTGCGCTTCTACCATGTCTATGAACTCTACCTCCCCGCCCGGACGGCACCGAACGGATCGGCAAATACGTGCCCAGCGAAACAGGCTGTGCCTTTATCCATATCGGGTCGCCAATCGAATGATCATTTGCTGGTAGCCGAGCGGCAATAAACGCCACAGCGACTATGGTAATTGAGGTAGCATGATTCGCAAATCAGCGATCATCGTCTGCGCCTTGCTCCTCGTCCTGGCACTTCTCGCCGTCTACTTCGGACGAAACACATTGGCCGTGTTCTCATGGGGAGCGAATAGGAAAGTACCTGCCTGGAGAACGAGGCTGCGGGTTCGTGGAGATTGGGAATCGACTTGAGTGATGTCCTATTGACCCAACGGTAAACGGTGAAACTTTCCCTGTTGCGCGCATTACTCCCAGCAGATCCGCCCATCTATCTGATGAAGTTTTGGAGCGTGAGTATGCCCGCCCACCGTGCGCCCATGTACCCAGTTGTCGCCCTGGCGCTCGCTCTGATGGTGGCCCTGCTCGGCGGTTGCCAGCAGTTGTCCATCCCAACATCGCAGACCGACCCAACGCCATCCACGTCGCTCGCCGCAGGCACGCCTGCTGCGGGCGCATCAGTCGGTGCCTCCCCGACTGGCGCAACTCCGTCGCTTGCTGCCACGCCCACTCGCCACTGCCCCCAACACCGATGGTGAATCCCTGCCCACTCGCTGGCCAGCGGCCGACTTACCCCGCGACGCCGCAGCCATACGCTGGTATTGTCATCACTCCAAATAATGTCAATCGACTTGCCGAGCGCAACCGCTGGGGCAACGGCGAGCCTCGTGCGCTCAACTCCCGCCCGATGGGCGGTGGCTGGCAGTCGCGTGGTCGGGCAGGGTCGCCCTTCTCGATGGCTGCACATTTGAGGCACGCCAATGGCTTGAACGCACAGGAGCGCTCGCCTTTTCTCCCGACAGTCAGTTGCTGGCCATACGCGACAGCCGCACTCTGAGGTGCGTCGGGTCATCGATTTCACGCTTGTCTATCAAGTCCCTCTTCCGACCAGTATCATTTATGATTTACGCGTGCGCTTTAGTCCGAATGGCAATCTGCTGGCGGTGAGCGATGGTTCCCAAGGATCATGCTCCATCGCGCGAGCGACGGAAAGCCGCTACAGTACTACCGGGCACAGTTTGGCCTGTCCGACCTGACTTTCTCGCCCGATGGTGCGACGCTGGTCACCGCCGACGCCGGTACGATCCAGAATCATCAGAGCGTTTCCTTCACCATCAGGCGCTGGCGTGTGGCCGATGGGGCACTCCTGGCAACGGTGAAGCCCCGGCTCGCCTGGGCACATCAATCCGCAACTCTCAGCGGACGGCAGCCTCGTGGTCAGCAGCGGATACTCACCCTGGCCCATCCTCTGGCACTTTACCGCCGACACATTGACCAAAGTGGGAAATATCCCACGGCTTTGGGTTGGCGCTTGCGCCAGCGAACGACGAAGTGCTGATTGCCGGTGACGGCGGAAGCTCCAGCGCTGGCGTGCTGTTGGCACCCGTTAATGCCGCTCGCCACGCTCGGCAAATATCCCGAATTCATCCAACTTGCCGCCTACAGCCCCGATGGCTCAACCGTCGCCGCACTGGACAGGAGCGGCGCACTCCACCTCATGCGCACCGCCGATGGCACGACGCTCGGCGGGTCCGGGGGCTGGCGGGTCGAAAGCCCGACGCTGCTGCTCCGCGATTCGACCACGCTCGTCTCCAGTGGCCTCCGCGCCGACAATCACGGCACCCTTCACCTCTGGCGACTCGCCGATGGTGCTCCCTTGCGCACGATCATCACCGACAGCGGCTACATCATGGCCCTAGCCTCCTCGCCCGATGGCGCGATCATCGCCTCCAGCGGTGCCAACTTGGCGATCCAACTCTGGCGTACCGCCGATGGCTCGCTGATCAGGACGCTGGAGGGGCAGACGAATATGTCGGAAGACCTCCTCTTCTCGCCGGACGGTCAGTTGCTGGCCGTCTCCATCGGCAGCAACAAGGTTGCGGTTTGGCGCGTCGCAGGTGGTCCGCCCCTCTACACGCTCGATACCCCGGACTTCTTCGGCGCGATGCGCTTCACTCCAGACAGCCAATACTTGCTACTGACGGCCGAAGAAGGGGCGATCCGACAATACAGCAGCGCTGATGGCACGCTCGCCGGTTCATTCGCCACAGTGCCGGGCGTCTTCACACAACCCTCTGGGTTTGTCGCGGCGGGGAGTCAACTCGTCACCTATGATCGCGCGTCGATTCGCCTCTGGGACTGGCAAACTCAGACGCTGGTGCGCGAGTTCCCACTTACCAACGACATCGTCGCGACTGCCATCTCGCCGGATGGGCTGCTGCTGGCGCTCGCCCGCGACGATGGCACCGTCACCTTCCTGCGCACCAGCAACGGGGCAACGGTCCATCTCTTGAAAACGACGGTCCCGAAGCGAATCCGCTTCACGCCCGATGGCACCGGCTTCCTCGCAATCGGTACCGATGGCACGGTCCGCCTCTGGGGCCTGCCGCGTTGAGGTTTGGATCCGCAACGCAGCAGGAGGAACGGACGACAATCTCCTATACTTCCAGCCGCCTGCCGACTCGCTGGCGGCTCTAGACGACAGACACTGATAGCAGAGGCCATCGCCCTATGGACTTCGCCGTCCACTACTCCCGCGCCGCCGCCGATCTCCTCGCCGCCGGGCAGATCGCCTTCGACCGCTACAAGTGCCCCGCCTGGCCCGACCTGCTCGACATGATCGGCACCAGCCACCCGCTCTACGTCCACTTCCCGCTGCGGGTCGGCACCGGCACTGGCGACGCCATCGACACCGAAACCGGCCAGCCCCCCGACTGGGGCAAATTCGAACGCCTCCTCGCGCGCACCGGCACCCCCTACCTCAACCTCCACCTCGAACCGATGGCACCCGATCACCCCGATCTCCATCCCCACAGCGCCGACCCCGACCAGATCGCCCGCGTCACCGACAGCCTCCTCCGCGACATCGCCGCAGTCGTCGCCCGGTTCGGCCCCGAGCGCGTCATCCTGGAGAATGTCCCCGACGACGGCGATCTCACCCTCCGCCCCGCTTACCTGCCCGCCGTCATCCGCGAGGTCGTCGTCGCCTCCGGCTGCGGCTTCCTCTTCGACCTCTCCCACGCCCGCCTCGCCGCCCTGCGCCTCGGCCTGGACGCGCGCGACTACATCGCCGCGCTCCCCGTCGAGCACACGCGCGAAATCCACCTCACGGGCATTCAGTTATTCGATGAAACCTGGGTCAAACGCTGCCGCCAGCACAACGCGCCAGAGGCGACAGTTGCCCGCTTCGCCGGCCGCATGATGGACCACCTACCCCTGACCGACGACGACTGGACCTTCACCGCCTGGGCCATGGGCGAAGTCAAACGCGGTGCCTGGGGCCGCCCGCACGCCATCGCCCTCGAATGCGGCGGCGTCGGCCCCCTCTGGGAAGCCACCATGGACCGCGCCACCCTCGCCGCCCAGGCTCCCCGCCTCGCCCACCTCATCGCCGACGCACGCTGACGCGAGTGGGCGAACAGGCGAGCGGGCGAAACGGCGAACGGGCGGCCTCTCTCCCCAATGCCCCCGCCCCCCGAGCGAGTCACCCCCTCTCCTCGCGGGAGAGGGGAAGAGGTGAGGTCTCCCTCGCCCGCTCGCCCGCTCGCCGTTTCGCCGTTTCGCCCCTTCGCCCCTACCTCGCCCCCACCGCCCCCCGCGCATCCACCAGCCCCGCCCCGAAGAACCCATTCTGCTCCGTCGTCCCCTCGCAGCGCGCGGTGTAGCGCGACGCACTGGTGGACGGGATGCTGGGGTAGACGAACGGATTCTGCGACGGGCAGGCCTTCGGCGTCGCCGTCTCCAGCAGGATGCGCTCGGCGCGGGCCGGGTTCAGCGTCAGCCCGCCCTGGTCGCGCCCGCTCGGCACGCCATACTCGCTGATGATCAGCGCCACCACCCCCGCGACGTGTGGCGAGGCCATCGAGGTTCCCTCCAGGTAGCGATAGTAGGCGCAGACATCCCCCTTGCAATCGCGCACCACGCTGGCCGATCCGGCGCGCGTCACATTGCCGTCCGCATCGATCATCCCCTCCTCCAGCAGGATCGCCTTCGGATAGGTCGAGAGCACCTGATTGCGCGCGGGCTGGTATTGCGAGGTCCCGTAGTAGTCGAGGCTGTCGCCCCCCGGCGCGGCGATATCGGCGTGGTTCAGTCCGTAATCCGAGTAGACCGACTTGCGCCCGCTCGGCCCGACCGCCGTCACGCTGATCACCCCCGTGCCGTCGCTCGGCATCGAGAGGCAGCTGCGGTCGATGCTGCGCCGGTAGGCCGCGCCATCTGGGAAGTTCGGGCTGACCGTATCCTCGCTCGCGCGGTCGAGGTCGGTGTGGCCGTTCCCCGCCGCCGACACCAGCGTCACGCCCCGCGCGTGGGCGTAGTCGAGCGCCCGCTGCGTCGCCGCGATCGTCGTGCGCTGCGCCTCCTGCGCCTCGGGCGAGTCGGCCGCATTGTTCGGGCAGTTGTAGAGCCAGGGGTCGATGTAGTAGCTCATGTTGACCACGTCGATGCCGATATCCCCGGCGTAGGTCAGCGCATCCACGCTCGATCCGACCAGGAAGAGCCCCGAATCCTGCCCCGCGCGCAGGTTCACCAGCGTCACGTTCGGGGCCACCCCGGCGATCCCCAGGCCATTCGCCGCCGCCGCGATGATCCCCGCGACGTGCGTGCCGTGACCATTGCCATCCTCGTCGGGGCCATCGACGCAATCGGGGTGCTCGCACGGCCCGTCAAACTCCGGGATATCGGTCGTGAAGTTGCGGCTGAGCGCGCGATCGAAGTTCGGCGCGATGTCGGGGTGCGACCCGTCGATCCCGCTGTCGATCACCCCGACCAGCACCCGCCTGTCCCCCAGTTGCGCCTTGTAGGTCCCATCCGGCGTCGCGCCGATCATCTGCATGTCCCACTGCCGACTCGCCAGCGGCTCGCTCCCCGCCTGCGCCCCGCCGCCGTTCCCCGGCGGCATTCCCGTGGGCGCGGCCCCCGGCTCAACCTCGCGCGCGATCCGCCCGATCGGCAGATTCGGCGTCGAACCCGCCAGCTCCGGTTGCAGCCGTGCCGCCGCCATGAAACGGCCATCGCGCCGTGTCGAGCGCACCGTCGCCACCCCAACCGACCGGTTCTCCCGCACGATCACGCCGCCCGCCGCCGCGATCGCCGCCCGCGCCGCCGCCGGGTCAACCCCCTCGGCATAGAGCACGACATACTCATTCACCACCGGCACGCGCACCGCCGCAGGCTTCTCCCGCCCCGCCGTCCCCGGCGGCACCGCGACCAGCGCCCCGAGCAGCAGCACCCAGGCCAACACCCTGCGCATCATTACGAGGCGCGGCCCTGCGTTATCGAGACTATCTCGTATCACCATCGCCCCTCTCGCCGGAACCGCATCCCCCGGCGCAAACGTTCGAACCTTCAAATCTTCGAACCGTAAACCCCGAACTTTGAACGTTGAACGTTGAACTTTGAACTCTGCTCCGTTCTCCCCCAAGTGTATCCCCCCACCCTACGCCCCGCCATCACCCGTTCGACCCCGCCCTTCTCACCCTCCCGTCGCATGGTAGACTCTCACCATCTATACGATTCTCCGGGCCAGCATGGCCGTCGCGGGAGGGGGCACTCATGGCGATCGATGAACAGGCCGTCGCGGGCGCGCTGCCGCATTTCACGCTGAGCGACGAGCACCGCGTCTTCCAGGATGTCTGCCGCTCCTTCGTCGAGCGCGACGTCATGCCGCGCGTTCCGCGCCGCCGAAGAAGCGGGCACCTTCCCCGCCGAGCTCTGGAAACCGCTCGGCAGGAACGGCTTCCTCGGCATCGGCTACCCCGAAGCGCTCGGCGGCAGCGGCACACCCGACGCCCTCGCCATCGCCATCCTCAGCGAAGAGTTGGCCCGCGCCTCGGGCGGCATCGCCGTCACCCCGCTCGTCAGCGCCTACATGGCCGCGCCCCACCTCGCGCGCTACGGCACCCCCGAGCAGCAGGAGCGCTACCTCCGCCCGATCATCGCCGGGGACGCCGTGCGCCATCGCCGTCACCGAGCCCTGGTGCCGGGTCCGACGTCGCGGGCACCTCCACCATGGCCCGCCGCGACGAGGACGGCTATCGCCTGCACGGCAACAAGCTCTTCATCACCAACGGCGGCCTCGCCGACACCCTGATCGTCGCCGCCAAGACCGACCCCGCCGCCGGGCATCGCGGCATGACCATGTTCATCGTCGAGAAGAGTGACCCGGCTTCGCGGTCGGCCGCGCGCTCGTCAAGATGGGCTGGCACTCCTCCGACACCCGCGAACTGATCTTCGACGACGTCCTCATCCCCGAGGAGCGCGTGCTCGGCACGGTCGGGCGCGGCTTCTACCAGATCATGGAATCGTTCCAGATGGAGCGGATCACCCTCGCGGGCATGGGCGTCGGCCTGGCGCAGGCCGCGTTCGACGACGCGCTCGCCTACGCCAAGGACCGCGTCGCCTTCGGCCAGCCAATCGGCAAGTACCAGGCCATCCGCACAAACTCGCCGACATGGCGACCGAGATCGAGACCGCCCGCCTGATGACCTACTGGGCCGCCGCCCGCCTCGACGACGGCGAGGGCGCGGCCGAGGCGGTGGCGATGGCCAAGCTCCACACCGCGCGCGTCGCCAACCGCGTCGCCGACGACGCCGTGCAAATCTTCGGCGGCTACGGCTTCATCGAAGAAACCCGCGTCGCCATGCACTACCGCGACGCCCGTATCCTCCGCATCGGCGGCGGCACCGACGAAATCCAGCAAGAAATCCTGGCGAAACGCTTCGGGCTGTAATCCACCCCGCTTTTCCGTCAATCACCACCTGTGTGCGCGACGGCTCTGCCCCTCTCCTCGCGGGAGAGGGGTGCCGCCGCAGCGGCGGGGTGAGGTCTTCCCCCTTCCCCTTCCCCCTTCCCACTTCGGTATACTCCCCCCACGCCTCGATTCACCCCCGCAAGGAGGCACCGATGGGCACGATCTGGAACCCCGCGATCGAGACGATGCCCCGCGACCGTCTCCGCGCCCTCCAGGAGGAACGCCTCCGCTGGTCGGTTGCCCACGCCTACGCGCGCGTCTCCTTCTACCGCCAGCGTCTCGACGCGGCGGGCATTCGCCCATCCGACATCCAGACCCTCGACGATCTGCCCAAACTCCCCTTCACCACCAAGACCGACCTGCGCGACAACTACCCCTTCGGCCTCTTCGCTGTGCCGATGGACCAGATCGCGCGCGTCCACGCCTCGTCCGGCACGCGCGGCAAGCTCACCGTCGTCGGCTACACCAAGAACGACCTCGCCGTCTGGGGCGAGGTCGTCGCGCGGGCCATCTGCCTCGCCGGGGGCCGACCCGGCGACCTGATCCACAACGCCTACGGCTATGGCCTCTTCACCGGTGGCCTCGGCCTGCACCTCGGCGCGGAGACGCTCGGCGCGACCGTCGTCCCGATGGGCGGCGGCAACACCCCGCGCCAGGTGATGCTCATCCGCGATTTCGCCGCGCGTGGCCTCTGCTGCACCCCCTCCTACGCGCTCACCATCGCCGAGGAGTGCGAGCGCCAGGGCCTCGACACCAAAACCCTGCCGCTCGCCTACGGCATCTTCGGCGCGGAACCCTGGACCGATGCCCTGCGCGACGAGATCGAGCGGCGGCTGAACATCGTCGCCACCGACATCTACGGTCTCAGCGAGGTGATCGGCCCCGGCGTCGCCAACGAGAACGCCGACGTGAAATACGGCCTCCACATCGCCGAGGACCACTTCTATCCCGAGATCATCGACCCCGACACCGGCGAAGTCCTCCCCCCCGGCGAATGGGGCGAACTCGTCTTCACCTCGCTGACCAAGGAAGCCTTCCCCAACCTCCGCTACCGCACCGGCGACATCACCATGCTGATCGACGAGCCCTCCCCCTGCGGCCGGACCAATCGCCGCATGGCCCGCCTGCGCGGTCGCCACGACGACATGCTGATCATCCGGGGCGTCAACGTCTACCCCTCCGAAGTCGAGTCTGTCCTGCTCGCCCTGGACGAGATCGCTCCCTTCTACCAGCTCATCCTCGCCAGGGAAGGCCCGCTCGACACGCTCGAAGTCCAGGCCGAGGTCACCGAGGAGTTCTGCGTCGGCTGCCACACCCCCTCCGGCGACCTCGACCCCGACCACCCGCGCCTCCGCGCCCTCCACGACCGCATCGCCGACCAACTTCGCACCCGCCTCGGCCTCGGCACCACCATCACCCTCCTCGCCCCCAACACCCTCACCCGCATCGAAGTCGGCAAAGCCGTGCGGGTGATCGACCGGCGCGGAGGATGACCTCGAACAGGAGAAGCGGAGAACAGGAGAACAGGCGCAACCCTCTCTCGCCGTAACCCCTCTTACGACTTACGACTTACGACACGACTAAACCCAGGAGGCCTTCCCCATGCCCGACTACCCCACATCCTCACCGAAACCGACGCCCACGTCGCCCTCGTCCGCCTCAACCGCCCCCAGGCGCTCAACGCGCTCAGCGGCGAACTGATGGACGAACTGGCCGACGCCCTGGAAGCCTTCGACAACGACGACCAGATCCGCGCGATCGTGCTCACCGGCAACGACCGCGCCTTCGCCGCCGGGGCCGACATCAGGGAGATGGCCAGCGCGGGCGCGATCGACATGTGTCAGCAGATGCGCTTCGGGCAGTGGGAGCGCATCCGCAAGCTACGGAAGCCCCTGATCGCCGCCGTCAGCGGCTTCTGCCTCGGCGGCGGCAACGAACTGGCGATGACCTGCGACCTGATCGTCGCCGCCGAGAGCGCCCGCTTCGGCCAGCCCGAGATCAACATCGGCGTCATCCCCGGCGCGGGCGGCACCCAGCGCCTCACCCACGCCCTCGGCAAGGCCCGCGCGATGGAGATCGTCCTGACCGGACGCCCGATCACCGCCCGCGAAGCCTACGCCGCCGGACTCGTCACCAAAGTTGTCCCCAACGAAGCCTACCTGGACGAAGCCAAAGCCCTCGCCCGCGAGATCGCCACCAGGCCCCCGCTCGCCGTCCAACTCGCCAAAGACGCCATATTGAAGTCGTTCGACCTCTCCATCGAGCAGGGCCTCGACTACGAGCGCAAGAACTTCTACATCCTCTTCGCCTCCGAAGACATGAAAGAAGGCATGGCCGCCTTCCTCGAAAAGCGCCCCCCGACTTCAAGGGCGCTGACACGGCGAATGGGCGAACAGGCGAGCGGGCGAACAGGTGCGATACCTCCTCAACGCCACCGCCCATTGAACGAGACACCCCTCTCCTCGCGGGAGAGGGGAAGGAAAGTGGAGCCCCTACGACCCCACGAGCGCACCAACGCACGAACACACAGCCCCACAGCCCCACGGAGGCACACCACCGATGACCCACACCAGGCCCTACCGCACCGAACTCACCCCCATCTCCTTCCTCCGCCGCGCCGCCTACGTCTTCCCCAACAACCCCGCCGTCGTCCACGGCGCGCGGCGCTACACCTGGCGCGAGACCGCCGAGCGCGTCAACCGCCTCGCCAACCGCCTGCGCGACCTCGGCCTCCAGAAACACGACCGCGTCGCCATCCTCTGCCCCAATAGCCCCGCCATCCAGGAGGCCCATTTCGCCGTCCCGCTGGCCGGGGGCATCATCGTCGCGATCAACACCCGCCTCAGCACCCCCGAGATCGACTACATCCTCCAGCACTCCGGCGCGTCCTTCCTGCTCGTGGACGCCGAACTCCTCCCCCAATCGAACCGCTCGACCTCACCAACCTCCACGTCGTCCGCGTGGACGACACCGGCCGACCCGACGATCCCTACGAAGCCTTCCTCGCCGCCGGGTCGCCCGCCGATCCCGAAAGCTGGCTGGACGACGAAGAAGAAACCATCGCCATCGGCTACACCTCCGGCACCACCGGCAACCCCAAGGGCGTGATGACCACCCATCGCGGTGCCTACCTCAACGCCCTCGCCAACATCGTCGAGATGCGCCTGGGGGCCGACAGCGTCTACCTCTGGACCCTGCCGATGTTCCACTGCAACGGCTGGTGCTTCCCCTGGTCCCTCGCCGCCGTCGCCGCCACCAACGTCTGCCTCCGCAAGATCGACTTCGGCCAGATCTGGACCCTCTTCACCGCCGAGGGCGTCACCCACTACTGCGGCGCGCCCACCGTGCAGATCGGCATCGCCAACCACCCCGCCGCCCGCCCGCTGGATCGCCCGATCACCCTCTTCGTCGCCGGTGCGCCCCCCTCCCCGACGCTGCTGGCGCAACTGAGCGCGCTCAATCTCCGCGTTTACCACGTCTATGGCCTCACCGAGACCTACGGCCCGATCACCATCGGCGAGCCGCAACCCGGCTGGGACGATCTCCCCGCCGCCGAGGTCGCCGCCCTCCGTGCCCGCCAGGGGCAGGGCAACGTCGCCTCCGACCTCGTCCGCGTCGTGGACGACAACATGCACGACATCCCGCGCGACGGCACCACCCAGGGCGAAGTCGTGATGCGCGGCAACATCGTCATGAAGGGCTACTTCCGCAACGACGCCGCGACCGACGAAGCCTTCCGGGGCGGCTGGTTCCACTCCGGCGACATCGCCGTCTGGCACCCCGATGGCAACATCGAGCTGCGCGACCGCAAGAAGGACATCATCATCTCCGGCGGCGAGAACATCTCCACCATCGAGGTCGAGCAAGCCGTCGCCAGCCACCCCGCCGTGCTCGAAGCCGCCGTCGTCGCCATCCCCGACGAACGCTGGGGCGAGCGCCCCAAAGCCTTCGTCACCCTCCGCCCCGACCAGACCGCCACCGAGCGCGAGATTATCGATCACTGCCGCGCCCGCCTCGCCCACTTCAAATGCCCCGTCGCCGTTGACTTCGGCGACCTCCCCAAAACCTCCACCGGCAAAGTCCAGAAATTCATCCTCCGCGAACGCGAATGGGCAGGGCGCGAGAAACGGATCAACTGAAGTCGGATTACCCTGTGTCTGCTGTAAGTCGCTAACCAAGGGGGATTGCAATGCTCTGCATAGCGCACCGGGGCGCATCCGGCTACGCGCCCGAGAGCACGCACGCGGCCTTCGAGCGTGCGATTGCGATGGGTGCCGACGCGACCGAAACCGATGTGCAACTGACCGCCGACGGGCACCTGGTGCTCTTCCATGATGATCTGGTGGATCGCACATCGGACGGGCGCGGGGCGCTTGCCGACTACACGCTGGCGGAGTTGCGGAAGCTCGATCTCGGCCGCTGGTATGGGGAGGCGTTCGCCGGGGAGCGCATCCTGACCGTGGAGGAGGCGCTGGACGCCTACGCCGCGCGCATCCCCTTCGCCCTGGAGATCAAGGACCCGCGCGCCGCCATCCCCCTCGCCACCTTGCTGGCCGCGCGCGGAATCCGCGATGGCATCACTATCCGCTCCTTCTCCTGGGGTGCCTTGCTCGACGCCCAGGCGATCCACCCTGCGATCCCATACGGTTTCCTGATTCGGACTCTGGAGGAGGATGTGATCGAGCGGAGTGTGCGACGCGGGTTTCAGGAGATTTACCCGCACATCGATCGCCTGACTGTGCGCCGAGTCGCATTGGCCCACGAGCGCGGCTTGCGCGTCTTCGCCTGGGGCCTCAGTCGCCGCGATCTGGTCGAACGTCTCTTCGAGACCGGCGCGGACGGCGCAAGCTGCAACTGGCCAGACTGGATCATCGACATGCGGACAACCTGATCGTCGCAAACGCCCGAAGCGCCACCGCCTTAAAGTCCCCCCAGCATTGGGGGGATTTAGGGGGCCCTCCCCCGCCATCCCAAGGAGCCACCTATGCCACCCTCGCCCCAGGTCTCCCGCGCCGAACTCACCCCCGTCTCCTTCCTCCGCCGCACCGCCT
>JAXLWN010000140.1:0-11970 GCA_046328475.1 Chloroflexia bacterium
GGGCAGGAAGCCTGCCTGCCGCAGCGCGGCGAGCGATTCGTCGGTGTCGAGGAAGTAGAGGCCGTGACCCTGCGTTGGCCCGAGGGTCGTCATCAGCCACTCCTGGCCGCGCGTGATCGCATACTTCCAGCGCGGGCTGCGCACCTGGCTCTTCCAGATCAGCATGCCGCCCGGTAGCAGCATCCGCGCGCAGGCGGCGAGCAGCGCCCGCTGGCCGTCGGGTGGGATGAGGTAGAAGACATCGGCGGTGGTGATCGCGGCGTACGGGCCACCGTCGTAGGTGGTGGCGTCGGCTACCTGGAAGCGGATGTTCGACCGATTGCGGATGGTGCGCCGGGCGGAGGCGACCTTGTCGGCGTCGATGTCGATGCCGGTCACATCGCGGGTTGGGCTGCCGAGCGCCAGCAGGTTGGCGACGAGGCCGTGCCCGCAGCCGAGGTCGAGGATCGCGCCGTCGCGCGGGGCGTGGCGCTCGATCTGCGGCAGATCGCTGAGCAAGGCACGGGCGCGGACAAAGAGTTGGTCGGCGCGCGGCGAAGCGTCGTAGAGCGCGAGTGTGCGGCGCATGAGGTCGCGGGAGCGGGTCATCGTAGCAACTCCAGGTGGAAGGTCGCGGGGTCGAAGGTGAAGCGCGCCCCGGAGGCGGGGACGGTGGCGAGGTTGTAGCGCCCGTTGCAGGCGAGCGGCAGGAAGGTCCAGCCCGAGTCGGGCGCGAGGCGCTGCACCAGTTCGAGGTCGAAGACGACGACGCGGTCGATGCCTGCCGGGGCGGCATAGTCGCCGCTGTGGTCGGGATCGAGGAACTGGATCTGGCGGTATTGTGGCAGGTAGACGGCGAGGTGCTGCAAGTAGGCCGAGGTGACGACCAGCGTCGTCGCGGGCGGGAACTGCGCCGGGAGGGTTGCCACAGCGCGCTCGATCGCCTCGTCCTTGCAGGCCAGCCGCTCGGCCGAGACGAGGCGGGCGCTGCCGAGGAAGAGCCAGCTGTGGTAGCCGCAGATCAGCGCGCCGAGCGCGAGGACGCTGACGACGGGGATCAGGCGCGACCGTGAGGAGCCGAGGGCTGCTGGCAGGTTCTCGGCCAGGGCTTCGCCGGTGCGAGTCAGGCCGACGGCGGCGGTGAGCAGCACGGCGGGGAGGAAGCTGAAGACGTAGCCCGCCTCGCCGATGTGGACGAGGAGGTAGAAGAGCATCGCCGGGAGCATCCAGGCGAGCAGGAATGGGGGTCGCCAGCCCTCGTGGCGCGGTTGCAGGGGCCAGAATGCGCCGTAGGCCAGCGCGGGGAAGACGGCGAGGTGCAGGGCATCCTTGCTGAACCATTGCAGCAGCTGCGCGTTGCCCTGCAGGCCGCTCTGCCCCGCCGAGAAGGCGGAGGTGCCGCGCTCGACGTTGACCGACTGGGTGGAGAGTGCGCGCCAGAGCGAGCCCCAGCCCTCCGAGGCAATATCGGTGGCGACCCACCAGAGGGCGATGCCGAGCAGCCCGGCAACCGCGCCCAGGCCGAGGTTCAGCCAGCCAGCGCGCGTGCGCACGCCGACGGCGGCGAGATAGCAGGCGGCGAAGAGCGGGCCGAGGAAGAGCAGCAAGTCCTGGCGAAACCCGGCGATCAGGGCGAAGGCGAACGCGGTGAGGGGTGGGCGAGCGATGCGCCGCTGCCAGAGCAGCCAGCAAAGGGTGGCGATGACGGTCGAGCCGAGCGCCAGGACGGTGTAGGGATAGGCGATCTCCGAGAAGAGCCAAAAGGAGACGGAGGTGAGGGCCAGCCCGGCGGCGAGCAGGCCGGTGAGGCGACCGAAGATGAGGGTGCCGAGCAGGTAGAGCGCGCCGACGGTCAGGCTGGCGGCGGCGATGCTGATCGCGACGTAGGTGGCGTTGTCGCCGAGACCGGTGAGGGACTGCACGAGTTTGGCGGTGCCGACGTAGAGGACGTAGCCGGGCGGCTGGGGGAAGTGCGGAATAACGTTGTAGTCGTGCAGGGCGCGG
This sequence comes from Chloroflexia bacterium, assembly GCA_046328475.1. GTDB lineage: Bacteria > Chloroflexota > Chloroflexia > Thermomicrobiales > CADCWN01 > CADCWN01. Next base: position 1,984 of record JAXLWN010000140.1, read on the forward strand.
GCGAAGAGTGCCCCATCCCAGGCGTAGAGCATCTTCGTGCGGAAGGGCAGGCGACTGAGGATGGTGACGACCACCAGGCCGAGCGCCACGAGCCAGTCGGTGGCGACCCAATGGCGCGCAGGGGCGGGCGACCGGGTCATCGGGTGCCCTGCGCGGGCAGGGTTGCCGGGATGTTGGGGCGAACGATGTGCCCCGTGTGGCTAGCGATTGCCACGCGGAGCAGGGCGTTCAATTGAACGCCCCTACGGCGTGGACCGATCGCGCCAGTAGCCACGGGCCTGCCTCCGCCACAAGGGACTTCATCCCGTCCGGACAACCTCGATGGTGGCTGTATCGTCGGCTGCGACGATGGAGATCGCGTCTCCGTCGCCAATTGTGGCATAGCAGGCGGCGGAAATCACGACTATCGGTACGGAATGGTCGTACAGTTCGGCGGCGACGTGGGCACCGAGGGCGATGATCAGGTCGGGCTCGCGCAGGAGGATGGCGGCAGGGGCGGTGCCGGCGCGGATCGCCTCGGCGAGGACGCTGGAGCTGGAGCTGGAGCCGCGCCCGCCGGGCATGGCGAGGATGCGCCCGGTCACGATCACGTCGCGCTGGGGGTGGCGCTGGTCGGTGATGCGCCCGGTGGCGGGGTCGAGGCCGCCCCAGAAGCTGAGCGGGGCGGTGAGGACGAGGGCCGCGCCCGATGCGCGCCCGTCGGCGAGCGCCCGCTCCCTAAAGGTCTGCCCAGAGGTCTCGGTCACGCCACACCTCGCCGCGTACTGCGGATTCGACACATTCGCGCAGGCTGCCGAAGACAACGTCCAGGCCCAGGTTGCCGGGGGCGTAGTAGGCCCACTTGGCGGAGTTGGTCATCGCCACGCGCGCCCGCTCGCGCAGGATGGGGGTGATGTAGGTGCAGGTATCGACGACGAACCGCACCCCGGCCCGCTCGCAGGGGTCGCGCCAGCCGCGCTGTTCGAGTTCTGCGAGGATATGTCGCCCGGTGGAGATGTAGAACTCGGTGTTGGGGGCGACGCGGACGCCGTCGAGCAGAGGCATGAGTTGGGCGAACTCGGCGAGGGAGAAGTGGGGGGTGCCGAGGCTGACGGCATCGAGCTTGGGCGTGGTGGCGGTGGTCAGGGCGTCGCGGGCTGCTGCCAGGGTGGCGGGGGTGATCGCGACGGTGCGCTCGGGTTCCCCACCACCGAGGGCGGCGGCCAGGGTGGAGGCCTCGGGGGTGCGGCCGACGATGTGGAAGAGGGCGACCGCGCCCGACGAGGCGGCGGCGGCACCGAAGGCTTTGAGCTGATCCTCGGTGGCGGTGGCGGGGAGGCCGTCGATGACGGGGATGGCGGTGCCGGTCTCCAGGCCGACGAGGTGGCCGAGGATGGGGTAGAGGATGTCCTCGGAGAGCAGGCGATCGGGGAGGCCGCGCAGGGTGAAGAGGATGCGGCCACGGCGCTCCTCGTCGCGGTGCAGGCCGCTGTCGGGGACGCGGCCGGTGAGGGCGGCGCAGATGTCGATGAAGTCGCCGTAGCGGTTGGTGCGGGCACCGAGGACGGAGTTGGCGAAGACGATCGCGTTCGACTCGGCCCAGGCGATGTGCTCGCCGAAGGCGGGGCGGTCGGGGAGCTGGTAGGGAGCGCAGGTCCAGGTGGCGCGGCAGCCGAGGGCGACGTAGGCGTCCATCAGGCGGCGGGCGGCGGTGCCGGTGGCGGCATCCCCACGATAGCGCGCGGGGTGGAGGAGGTCGAGGGAGCTGACGTTGAGGGTGGTGGGGACGCGGACCTGGCCGCCGAGCGCGACGAGGCGCTCGGCGAAGTCGAGGCTGGCCTGGCCGTGGTAGAGGCAGCCGTCGATGTGGGCGCGGGTGATGTCGCGCAGGGCGGGGGCGTCGAGGGCGCGGGCGAGGCGGACGATCAGGCGCATGGCGAGTTGGGCCGCGCCGCCGCCTGCGCCACGGAGGAGGGCGTTGTCTGTGTCGGTCAGGGTCGGGTGGTGCATGGGGCTCCTCCTGGGCCGACGATCGGCGGCGTGGTGAGGGGATGATACGGGTTGGGGGTGGGGAAGGCCAGGGGCTGTGCGTTCGTGCGTTCGTGCGTTGGTGTGTACGTGGGTTACGTGTCAGCGAGGTGCGCACTTACGTGGCGGAAAGTAGGTTTGTTTTTGCATTTTAACTTTTCCTCTTCCTCTCCATTCGGGGCCGGACAGGGCAAGGCAAAATCCGCGCAGGAATGCGGGAATTGGGTGAGGGTGGGGTGTGGGAAAGTGCGTGGTTGGCAATAGGTTGGCCCCCTCAATCCCCCGCATGCGGGGGACTTTAACTGGGTGGCGCGGGCGGCATAGGTGGTCATGGTTGGCCTCCGTGGTGTGGGCAAGGCAGCGGTCTGGGCGGCGCGGCTGGGGAGCTGCGCCGTTCTGGTGAGATGCCGCTACTTCTTACGAACCCGTCGAGGGGGACGAATCGTGCCACATTCGGGGAAATTGGTGGGATAGATGCGGTTAGAGGATGGGGGTGATGCGTTCGGGGGTGCGGAGGCGGCCGTAGTGGCCACGGAGGGCGTTGAGGCGGATGCGGAGGAGGTCGCGGAGCATGAGCAGGGAGTCGCGGATGGGGCGGACGCGGCTGCCGGGGACGTGGCGGAGGGTGAAGGGGATTTCTTTGATGCGGTAGCCGAGGCGTTCGGCGAGGAAGATGACCTCGGCGTCGAAGCTGAAGCGGTCGATCTGGCTGAGGGCGAAGAGGCGGCGGGAGACGTCGGCGCGGTAGGCCTTGCAGCCGCACTGGGTGTCGCGCACGTCGGTGACGATGAGGCGGTGGACGCACCAGCGGAAGATGCTGCCCATGACGCGGCGGGGGAGGGGCGGCGGGACCGATTTGGAGGATTTCGGGTGCCAGCGGGAGGCGATCGCGATGTCGTGGCCGCTCTTGAGGGCGGAGAGCAGGTCGTCGGTGATGGTGATCGGGATGGAGAGGTCGGCGTCGATGAACATGTGGTAGTCGCCCTGCGCGGCCAGCATGCCGGTGCGCACGGCGCAGCCTTTGCCGCGATTGGGGGTGTAGCCGAGCGAGCGCAGGTGGGGATCGCGCGCCGCCGCGTCGGCCAGGAGGGCGGCGGTGCCGTCGCTGCTGCCGTCGTCCACGACGATGATCTCGTAGGGGAAGCTGCTGGCACCGAGATGGGCCGACATCGCCGCGAGCGACGCGCCGATGCGCTGGCCTTCGTTGTAGGCGGGGACGATCAAGGAGAGGAAGGGGCGCGGCAGCACTCCTCCGGCCTGGGGGGGAAGTGCTGAGTGCTGAGTGCTGAGTGCTGAGTCGGGTGCCGAGTGTCGCGTGCCGGAGATTCCTTCACCCTCCCTCGGATAGCGTCGTTTGCGTGTCCCTGGCGTAGGGCGGTTCGTGAACCGCCCTGGTGTCCCTGGCAACCGCCTGGCCCAGCGGAGAAGGACGCTGCGCGAAGCGCCCCTACGCGGCGGGGTGGTGCGCGTCAGGCGGGGAGCGCGCGGTTGCGGCCCCGGAGGCGATCGAAGAATGCGGGGATTTCGCGCTTCTCCCAGACGACCAGCATCAGGCTGGCGTTGAAGATCGAGGAGTAGGTGCCGCTGACGATGCCGATCAGCAGGGCGAGGACGAATTCCTTGATCGTCTCGCCGCCGAAGAGGTAGAGGGCGAGCAGGGTGAAGACGACGGTCATGGAGGTGTTGATCGAGCGGACCATCGTCTGCACCAGGCTGTAGTTGACGATGTCGGGGAAGTCGACGCCCGCGCGGCGGCCGACGTTCTCGCGGATGCGGTCGAAGACGACGATGGTGTCGTGGACCGAGAAGCCGATCACCGTCAGGAGCGCCGTCACGAACAGCGCGTCGATCTCCACGCCGAAGAATTCGCCAAGGAAGGCGAAGATGCCGATCACGATGATCACGTCGTGGAGCATGGCGAGGATCGCGCAGACGCCGTAGCGGAAGGGGTGCGGTGCCGAACGGAAGGCGTAGGCGAGGTAGAGCAGGATGCCGATCGAGGTCAGGGCGACGGCGATGATGGCGCGCTGGCTGATCGAGGCACCGACCGTGGGGCCGACCGATTGCAGCTGGAGTTCGGTGAAGTCGCCGAAGGCCGCGCGGAGGGCGGCGTTGAGCTGGGCCTCTTCGGCGGAGCCGGCCTTGAGTTCGCGCGTGCGGATGAGGGCGGTGTTGCCCTCGGCGATCTGCACCGTGGAGTCGAGGCCGTTCTGCGCGAGCACGTTGTGGACTTCGATCGAGGTGATGTCGCGCTTGAACTGGAGTTCCCAGATCGTGCCGCCGGTGAAGTCGATGCCGAGCTTCAGGCCGCCGATCAGCAGGAAAAAGAGCCCCGGCACCATGATCAGGCCGGAGAAGATGAAGAACCACTTGCGCTTGCCGACAACGTCGATCACCCGGGCCTCCAAGTAACGAGTAATGAGTAACGAGTAACGAGTAACGAGTAACGAGTGATGGGTGATGAGTGATGAGTGATGAGGGGGACCGCCCTTACTCGTTACTCATCACTCGTTACTCGTTACTCTCCTAGTCTCCTGCCGCGGTGGCGGAGGTCTTGACTTCGGTGCCGTACCAGCGCGGGTGCTGTGCGACGCCGGCATCGACCATCAGGCGGAGGAAGGTCCGGCTGACGGTGACGGCGGTGAACATGCTGACGGCGACGCCGAGGAAGAGGGTGAGCGCGAAGCCCTGGATGATGCTCGCGCCGACGTAGCGCCCGAACCAGTAGAGGATGCCGCAACTGATCATCGTGGAGATGTTCGAGTCGCGAATCGAGGGCCAGGCGTGATCGAAGCCCGCCTCGATGGACGCACCGAGGGTGCGATGGAGGCGTAATTCGTCTTTCATGCGGGCGAAGATCAGCACGTTGGCATCGACGGCCATACCGATGGAGAGGATGAAACCCGCGATGCCCGCGAGGGTCAGGACGACGCCGATCAGCTTGAAGATGGCGAGCGTGAAGACCGCGTAGAGCAGCAGCGCGAGCACGGAGAGGAAGCCCGGCAGGCGGTAGTAGAAGATCATGAAGAGGGCGACGAGCGAGAGGCCGATGATACCGGCCTGGATGCTCTTGTCGATTGAGTCCTGGCCGAGGGTGGGGCCGACGACGCGGCGCTGGACCACTTCCAGGGGCACTTCGAGCGCGCCGGACTTCAACTGGACGACCAGGCGGTTGACTTCTTCCTGGCTCATGCCCTCGATGATGCCCTGGGAGCTGATCGCGCCGTTGATCGAGGCGGTGTTGATGACGGTCTTATCGACGACGACCGACATGTACTGGCCGATGTTGCTGCTGGTGAAGGAGTAGAAGGCGCTGGACGCGTCACCCTTGAGGGTGAAGCCGACCACGATGTTGCCGATCTGGTTGGTGGTCGGGTAGGCGTCGGAGAGATCCTTGCCCTGGATGACCGTCTGGTAGACCGTGCCGCTCGGACTCGGGGTAGCGCTGGCAACCGGGGTGGCGGAAGCGCCGGGGGTGCCGGGCGTGGCCGAGGCGTTGCTGGAGAGGGATTCCGGCCCGCCGAGGGAGGTGGTGATCACCTGGCCCACGCTGAGCGGGGTGGCACCGGAGGAGACGATCTCCAGCAGCGCGGTCTGCTGCAGGATCTTGACCGCCTCTTCGGGGTCCTTGACGCCGGGCAACTCGACGCTGATCTGATTGTTGCCGCGCGTCTGGATGATCGGTTCGCTCACGCCGAGGCCGCTGACGCGGCGCTCGATCGTGTCCCTGGTGCCGGCGAGGACGTCGGAATTCACTGTCTGACCGGCGGGCGGGCGGGCTTCGAGGAGCACCTGGAGGCCGCCTTGCAGGTCAAGCCCCTGGCGAATCTCGATGTTCTTCTTCCAATTGAAGGGGTCGAGGACGTGTTCGGGGTAGACGATCCAACTGGCGGCGAGTGCCAGCACGACGATGACGGCGAGCATATACCATGATCGGAAGCGCAAGGATGGGACCTCCGTGTTGTACATGATCGCGGTCGTGATGGTCGCCGCGACGTTCGGATGCAGGGCATACGGCGCTATTCTACCACAGGGCCGCGCCAGGATAACAGTTTAAGCGCGGTAGGAGAATATGGCTAGAAAGCGCCACGCTCCCGCGAACGTACTGTCTCGTCCGGTCGGTCTTTCCTGCCAGTATGAACAACGCCACGCTGTGAGAGGGCGGCTCTCGGAAGGGAAGGGTACCACCTGGGGGCGGGCTGCGTCTTGCCTGGGATGGCGGTGGCGTGCGGGGAGCGCCCGGAGATGAAGTCTCGGGGCTACGGAATGCGCCGGATGAATCCGTCTAGGGGAATCCAAGCGAGTGAGCGGCAGGTAAGCGCGGTAGTGCCGACACAGAGGCGATCTCGTGCGATGCGGCGGTGCCCCCTGGAGTTATCCAGGGGGCACCGTCGCGCTACGCGACATTCAGAGGCAAGGCTTCGCCGCTAGGGGAGGGCGTATGAGCCGGAGAAGAAGGCCTGGTAGAGGACCTGGGCGACCCACTCGCGCGGGGCGTTGCTGTTCCACCCCGCGGCCGTGGTCGGCGCGCCGGGGATCGGTCCGGCGTACACGTCGTAGGTCCGCACTTCGAGTTGGAACTGGCTCGGGACGCCGCTGTAGTTCAGCGGGGCACCGGGCTGCTCGTCCCAGGCGAAGAACCCATCCATTCCGAAGGCGCGGGTGATGAAGGCGATGACCTGCCCGTAGCTGACCTTGTCGCTCGGGCCGAAACGCCCGTCGCCGTAGCCTTCCGCGACGCAGTCGGCACCGCCGAAGCCGTCGCAGGCGTTGGCGAGGATGCGGACGGCGGTCGCCAGATCGCCCGGCAGGCCATTGAGGTCGCTGAAGTCGCGCGGGCCGGTCGGCTCGTCCTGCCACTGGAGGGCGCGGACGATGAAGGCGGCGATCTGCGCACGTTCGACCGGGTCATTCGGCCCGAAGCTGGGCGGGTTGGTGGAGTAGCCGCGGATGATGCCGTAGCCAGCCAGGACGGAGATGCCTTCGCAGTAGGGGTTGCTTTCGGCGACATCGCTGAAGTTCGTGGCACCACATCCGGCTTTTTGCTGGAAGCCGCGTGCGTCGGAGGTGTCGGTGCCGTCGATCAGCCAGCCGGTGTAGTCCACGTTGCCCGACAGGGCCACGCCGTCGCCACCGGGATTGGGGAAGGCCTGCGGCCCGCGCGGGCTGCCCCACCAGTTGTAGGCGAAGTCGGCCGTGGAGGTGGTGTTGTTCTCGACGCCGACCCCGTTGCCGACGAGGCCGATGCTGTTATGGCGGGCCTGCACGAAGACCGTGTCGGGGTTGCCTCCGCCGGTGTCGTAGTCGGTGATCTGGACCGCGCGCCCCGAGTTCAGGACGAACGCGTTGTTGAGCAGTTCCAGATTCGTGTTGGCATCATCGAGGCCGAGTTCGGCGATTAGGACGCCGACCAGGCTCGGGCCGACGATTTCGTTGCTGTCGAGGAGGACGGAACCGTCGTAGAGGGCGAGCCCTTGCCAGCGATTCCCGGTGATGAGGCTGCTGATGACCGCGAGATCCAGCGGCCCGCCGCCGTAGCCGATGGTGCCGAGGGCCTGCACGCCGATGTCGTTGTTATTGATGGTGCTGCCAATAATCGAGACCGGGCCGCCCGGATCGAAGATCAGGACGCCGGTCGCCTGGGTCTGGTTCGTGGCCGTGAACTGCCCAGGGCCGCAGGCCGGATCGTCGACCAGATCGGGCGAACCGACGCGGTCGCAGAGGTTTTCGCTGATGGTGCTGTAGTCGATATCGGCGGTGGCCCCCCGGCTGATCTGGACGCCGTTCTGGGCGATCGTCGTGTTCGAGCCGACGCCGGTGATCGTGCTGTCGGAGATGAAGGCATCCGAGCCTGCCCCGTCCACGATCACGCCGGTCTTCTCGTAGTTATAGATCGACACGTTCGAGAGGCTGCCAGTGCCGGTTTCCCCCAGGAAATCGGAGCCGAAGCGGATGCCGCTACCGAAACCGCAGCCGAAGTTGTAGGAGGGCGACGGGGCGGGGCGAATGTCGCGCACCTCGCTGTTGCGCAGGTTGAGGTAGCCACCGCCGCCGACGAAGATGCCGTAGAAGGTCGGCGGCTGGCAGATCGTCGCCGGACCGGCGATGGTGAAACCGGACATATCGACGGCGGCACCGTTCTCTTCGCCATCGATTTCGACGATGGCGGCGACCTCGCCGCCGTGCGTGCTCGTCATGGAGGCCGGGGCGAGGATCGTCGTCTGGCCGACGCCCGCGCCGACGAAGGTCAGGCTCTCGTCGATGAAGACTTGCTCCTGGTAGACCCCGGCTCGGACGACGATGGTATCTCCGTTGCTGGCGGCGTTGACGGCGCTCTGGATGGAGGTGAAATCGCAGCCGACCGCGCAGACGTCGTAGGTTGCCGCCGCCACCGGCAGCACGGCGAAGAGTCCCAGGCCGGTCAGGACGAGGTTGGCGAGCAGGGCGACGGTCAGCGTTACACGCGGCACGGCCAGGCGTGGCCTTCTCTGGGCCGACATCTCTGCACCTCATTTGTAAGGAATTTCGCGCTCCCAAGCCAGCGGAGTGCTGGCAAGCCCTTCCCCGAAAGCCGTTCACACCATAGGCCCCCCTTCCCGAAGCCAGAGGCGAGGGATACGCGGAGTTCGCGTGCGTGAACGGTGCGGGCATCATAGTCGGAAAACCAAACATGGTCAATGCGGGGGCGTGACGAGCGGGGCCGCTGCCCTGACCATGGCGGGGGCGTGCGGCTGGCGCTCGCAACGCGGAGGCGCTGGAGGGCTACTTGCGGCTGGCGAAGCAGCGGGAGAGGGCTTGTTCGGCGGGCTTGCCGGTGATGTCGTGCGAGCCGTCGCTTTGGGGATTGGGGATGTCCCAGAGGCCGTAGGCCCACCAGAAGATGCCGTCCGCGACGCCAGCTTCCGGGCCAAAGAACTGGCAGGCGGCCTCGGTGTAGGTGGTCTGGATGGCGAGGTTGACGACGCCATCCTCGGTCTTCCAGGGCGCGGCGTAGCGCCCGGCGGTGGAGGGGATGCCCATTTCGAGGATGCGCAGTTTCTTGCCGGGGAATTGGGCTTTGAGGCGTTCCAGTTCCTGCCGGGGGGACATCTTCATCGCGGGGACGACCGTCTGGTTGAAGGCGCTGACGAGATCCGCTGCGGTACCCTGGTCGCTGACACCGAGCAGGGGGTAGTAGGCATCCACGCCCAGTTCGTCCAGTTGGGCGAACCAGGCGGGGAAGGGGTAATCGGGGTTCCAGTTCTGTCCGTAGATGAGGGTTACTTTGGTGCCGACCGCCGCGCGGATGGTGGCGATGATGTCGCGCCAGTGGCCTTCGTAGCGCGGCGCTTCCAGCGAGTTCAGTTCGGTGCCGATGACGAGGCGATCGGCACCGGCGAGCGCGGCGAGTTGGGCATAGTCGGTGTAGACGGCCGCGTAGTTGGCGAAGAACCGGGCGGGGTCGGACGGCTCGATGCCGCCGCGCCAGTTGGGCTTGCCGGTCGGGGTGGTCTGGCGGATGACCGTTTCGTCGATCAGCGGCTTGATCGTCACGTAGAGGCCGCGCGAGCGGGCCTCGCGGACGAAGTAGGCGATCTGCTCGTCGGTGGGGGTTAGCAACGGGTCCTTGTAGACGGTGGTGGCGGCCCAGCGGTCGATGCCGATCGGGATGGTCAGGATGACAGTGTTGGCGTGGAGCGCGACGAGGTCGTCGAGCCGCGCCTTGATCAGATCCTTCTCGCTGGCGAGGTCGCGCAGGCGCGTGTACTCGCAGTCGGCAGGCTTGGCGGTGCGGAGGCAGGTGTCGGCCTTGCGCGCGGCCCAGGCGTCGAAGTAGACCGACACGCCGACTTCGTAGGCTGGCTTGGGCGGCATGGCGGTGCTCCTGGGCAGGGCGGCCCAGGCGTCGCGGCCGGCGGCGAGGACGATGAGTAGCACGCCGACGACAAAGGCCTTGCCCATCCATTGCTCCATGATCTGCATGCGCCACCTTTGTGGTGC
>JAXLWN010000141.1:0-11837 GCA_046328475.1 Chloroflexia bacterium
CGGCGCGATCCCGGCGTCGGCCTGCGCCTGCGCGATCACCGCCGCCTGCCCCTCGACGCTCGGTGCCGTGAACCCGACCTTCTGCGCCCCGTCGTTGTTGATCGCCGAGCCCTTGATCACCGCGTGGATGGTGTCGCCATCCGCCAGCGCGTCGACGAGGCGCTTCAGCACGACGATGCCCGCGCCGCTGCCGCCGACCGTGCCGCTCGCGTCGGCGTCGAAGGCGCGGCAGTGTCCATCGGCCGAGAGAATGCCCCCCTGCTCGTAGAGATAGCCGCGCGGCTGCGTGGCGGCGATGGTCACTCCCCCGGCCAGCGCCATGTCGCACTCGCCATTCAGCAGGCTCTGCCGCGCCATGTGGACCGCGACGAGCGAGGTCGAGCAGGCGGTGTTGACGCTGACGCTCGGCCCGTTCAGGTTCAGCTTGTAGGAGACGCGCGTCGGCAGAAAGTCTTTGTCGTTGCTAAGCATCAATTGGAAGTCGCCCATCGCGGCGACGATGTCGCGGTGCGGCAGCAGGTTGTCGAGCAGGTAGCGACTCATCCCCGCCCCAGCATAGACGCCGATCCGGCCAGCATACCGCGCCGGGTCGTGCCCCGCCGCCTCCAGCGCCTCCCAGGCACACTCCAGAAAGAGCCGCTGCTGCGGGTCGAGAATCTCCGCCTCGCGCGGGGTGAAGCCGAAGAAGTCGGCGTCGAACTGGTCGATCCCCTCAAGCGTCGCCTCGCGCCGCACGTAGCGCGGGTCGGCCAGCAGCGCCGGGTCCTCCCCCGCCGCCAGCAACTCCGCATCCGAGAAGACCGCAACCGACTCGCGCCCCTCGGCGATGTTCCGCCAGAATTCCGCCACGTCGCGCGCTCCTGGGAAGCGAATGCCCATCCCGACGATCGCCACATCGCGCGATCGGTCCGTCGCGGCGCGCTCGTTGCCCCGTCGAACCGCCTGTGCTTGAGCCTGTGGCTCAACTACCGTCTCGCCGCTGAGGAAAGCCGCCAGGCTGGCGATCGTCGGATTAGCGAAGAGGTCCACGACCGACAGATCGTCGCGCACCGCCGCGCGCAGTTGCTGGTGGACCTGGATCAGCAGCAGCGAGTGCCCGCCGAGGTCGAAGAAGTTGTCGTGTACCCCAACCCGTTCGACGCGCAGCACCCGCCGCCACACGTCGGCGATCATCCGCTCCAATTCGGTGCGCGGCAGCGCGACCGGCGCCTCTTCCTGGCTTTCCATCGTCGGAGCGGGCAAAGCCTTGCGATCAACCTTGCCGTTCGGCGTCTGCGGCAACGCGTCAAGCGTCACGAAGGCCGCCGGAACCATGTACTCTGGCAGGTGCGCCTTCAGATAGCCGCGCAGTTCGCGCGCGTCCGGTCGCTGCCCGTTCGCCCCGACGACATACGCCACCAGCCGTCGCTCGCCCGCCGCCTCGTCGCGCAGGACAACAACCGCCTCGCGCACGCCGGGTGCGCCACGCAGCGCTGCCTCGATCTCACCAAGTTCGATGCGGAACCCGCGCAGCTTCAACTGGTGGTCGCTGCGGTCGAGGTATTCGAGCGCGCCATCCGGCGCGGCGGCGTACCACGTCGCCGGTCTTGTACAGCCGTTCACCGGGCGCACCGAATGGATCGGCGATGAACCGCTCGGCGGTCAACTCGGGCCAGTTCAGGTAGCCAGTTGCCAGCCCAACGCCCCCCAGGTAGAGTTCGCCGGATAACCCGACCGGTACCGGCTGGAGGTTTGTGTCGAGCACATAGGCCCGCATGTTGGAAACAGGATTGCCGATTGGCACCACAGTGTCGATGATGCTGCGCTGGCAGGTCCAGTAAGTTGCGTCGATCGTCGCCTCGGTCGGGCCGTAGAGGTTGTGCAATGCCGCGCCCTGCGCCGCGAAGAATCGCCCTTGCAGGTCGCGCGTCAGCACCTCGCCGCCGCAGTAGACGTGGCGCAGCGTATGGCACTCCGCGAAGCGCGGCTCGTCCAGCAGCGCGCCGAGCAGCGTCGGCACCAGCTGCAGGATCGTGATCCGCCGCTCCGCGATGATGCGCGTGAGATAGCCCGTATCCTGGTGCCCGCCCGCCCGCGCAATCACCAGCCGCGCGCCGACCAGCAAGGGTGCGTAGAACTCCCAGACCGAGGCATCGAAGCTGAACGGGGTCTTTTGCAGCACCCGGTCGTCGGTATCGAGCCGGAACGTTGCCTGGAACCAGCGCATGTGGTTCACAATCGCCCGGTGCGGGATCACCACTCCCTTCGGCCGTCCTGTGGAACCGGACGTGTAGATGACATAGGCCGGGTCCTCCGGCAAAGCCGACCGGGTATCAGTGGCATTGTGCTCGATCGCCTCGGGCCATGCCTCACCATCCAGCGCGATGACGCGGCGTTCCCCCGCCGGGAGTTGCCCGACGAGCGCGGCCTGCGTCAGCAGCACCGGGGCTTGCGAGTCGTCGAGCATCAGCGCGATCCGCTCGCGCGGGTAGCCCGGATCGACCGGGATGTAGGCCCCGCCCGCCTTCAACACGCCGAGTAGCGCCACGACCATGTCGAGCGACCGCTCCATGCAGATGCCGACCAGCACGCCCGGACCGACGCCGTGTCGTCGCAACGACGCGGCAAGGCCATCCGCTTGTCGATTGAGGTCGCTGTAGGCCAAGTACTCACCCTCATACTCCACCGCGACCGCACCCGGCGTCCGCGCCACCTGCGCCTCGAACAGCGTGTGCAGGCAGAGGTCAGCGCCAAACGACACGTCAGTGGCGTTCCACTCGACCAGCAACTGATGCCGCTCCGCCTCGGTCAGCAGCGGCAGCTTCGACACCGGCATCTCAGGATTGGCAACAATCCCCGCCAGGAATGTCTCGAAGTGACCGTGCAGCCGCGCGATCGTCGCCGCGTCGAAGAGGTCGGTGTTGTATTCCAACTCCCCGGTCAGTCCGCGCTCGGTCTCCTCCATCACCAGCGTCAGGTCGAATTTCGCCGCAACGCAGCCGGTGTCGATCGGCTCTGCCGTCAGCCCCGCCAGCTGGAACTGCGTCGCGGGCGTGTTCTGGTAGAGGAAGGCGACCTGGAAGAGCGGACTCTGGCTCAGGGAGCGCTCGGGGTGCAACTCCTCCACCAGCTTCTCGAATGGGAGATCCTGGTTGGCATGAGCATCGAGCGTCGTCTCGCGCACCCGGCGCAACAATTCCGCGAATGACGGGTCGTCGGCCAGGTCGGCGCGCAGCGCCAGCGTATTGACGAAGAAGCCGATCATTCCCTCGGTCTCCGCGCGGTTGCGGTTGGCGATCGAGGTGCCGACCACAACCTCGGACTGCCCCGAGTAGCGGTGCAGCAACGCCTGGTACGCGGCCAGCAGCGTCATGAACGGCGTCGCCCCCTCGCGCTGGCTGAGCGCCCGCACCGCCGACGCGAGGTCGGCGGGCAAGGTGAAGCGGTGGATCGCCCCGGCGAATGTCTGGCGCGGCGGTCGCGGCCGGTCGGTCGGCAGCGCCAGCGGCGCGGCCCCCGCCGCGACGTAGTCGGCGAATTGCCCTTTCCAATGGCGCAGTTGCTTCTCCAGCGTCTCGCCACTCAGCCAGGCGCGTTGCCAGGCGGTGAAATCGGCGTATTGGATCGGCAACTCGTCCGCTGTCATCTCCCGCCCGTCGCGGAATGCCTCATACGCCTCCGCCAGTTCGCGGTTGAATACGCCGAACGACCAACCATCGGCGACGATGTGGTGCAGCACCACGACGAGCGCGTGATCTTCCGCGCCGAGGCGCAGCAGCGTCGCGCGCAGCAACGGGCCGCGCGCCAGGTCGAATGGCTGGCGCACCAGGCCGTCGATCAGGCTTCGCAGCTCGCCCTCGCGGCTTTCCTCGTCGCTGGCGGTGATCTCGATCAGTGCTAGCGGTACATCCATCGTCGGCGCAATGATCTGCACAGGCCCCTCGCCCTCCATGCGGAACGTCGTTCGCAGGGCATCGTGGCGACGCACAATCTCACCGAGCGCGAGTTCGAGCGCCACCGCATTCAGCGGGCCGCGCAGTCGATAAGCCAGCGGCAGGTTGTAGGCAGCCGTGCCCGGATTGAGCTGATCCACGAACCAGAGCCGCTGCTGCGCGAAGGAGAGCGGGGCCGGGCCGTCGCTGTCGCGGCGGGCGATCCCGACCGGGATGGCAGCTTCCTGCTTCTCCTGTCCGCGCACCTTGTTCAGCAGGGCGAGCTTCTGCGCCGAGAACTTGAATGATCGCTGCTCCATGATCTCCCTCTTCCCTCAGTCCGCCGACTGCCCGGCGAGTAGTTCCTCCACCTCGGCCTCGTCCATCTCGGACATTTGCAGCAGAAGCTCTGCAGTCTGCTCGATCTGTTGCCCGGTTGCCGGGTCGGCCATTAGCACGCCTGCCAGCTCGGCCACTGTCGGTGCCCTGAAGATGTCGCGGAGCGGCAGCTCGATCTCGAAGAGTGCGCGCAGGTGCGAGACGACCTGCGTGGCGAGTAGCGAGTGGCCACCCAACTCGAAGAAGTTGTCGTGGACGCCGATCTGCTCCAACCCAAGCACGTCCGCCCAGACGCCCGCGATCACCGTCTCCAGCGGCGTGCGCGGCGCGACGCTCTCGCGCTGCGCGAAGGCCGCCTCGCCCGGTTCCGGCAGCGCGCGGCGGTCCACCTTGCCGCTCGGGGTCAACGGGAAGGCCGCCAGGATCACCACGGCGGCGGGGACCATGTACTCGGGCAGTTGCGCCGCGACCCAGGCGCGCAGGTCGGCCACCGAGGGCGCATCGCCCTCGCGCACGGTGGCGTAGGCCACCAGCCGTTTGCCCCCCACACTCCCGATGGCGTGCGCGACGACCGCCGAGTCGCGCACCATCGTGTGTTGCGCCAATCGCGCCTCGATCTCGCCCAGCTCAACCCGGTAACCGCGAATCTTCACCTGCTGGTCGATCCGCCCCAGAAACTCGATGTTGCCATCGGGCAGGAAGCGCGCGAGGTCACCCGTCTTGTACATCCGCGCGCCCGGTTCCTGGCTGAACGGGTCGGCCAGGAACCGCTCCGCCGTCAGGTCGGGGCGGTGCAGATAGCCGCGCGCCAGCGCCGCGCCGCCGAGGTAGAGTTCGCCCGGCACGCCGAGCGGCACCGGGCGCATCCGTCGGTCGAGGATGCGCGCGGCGGTGTTGGCGATCGGCCGCCCGATCGGTGGTAGCGCCATCCAACCATCCGGCGATCCGTCGAGCGTGAACGCCGTGGCGACGTGGGTCTCGGTCGGGCCGTACTGGTTGTGCAGTGTCGATCCCGGCAGGCGCGCGAAGAAGTCCGCGACGGCGGGCGTTACCTGCAACTGCTCCCCCGCCGTGATCACCTCGCGCAGCCGCGAGGGTGGGGTGGTTCCGGGCTCGGCGGCGGCCTGCGCCAGGTGTTGCAGCGCTACGAAGGGCAGGAACAGGCGCTCGACGCGATCTCGCTCCAGGATGGTGATCAGCCGGTTGAAGTCGCGCCGCTCGTCCTCGCCGATCAGCACCAGCGTGCCGCCCGAGATCAGGCTGAAGAAGATTTCCTGGCTGGCCACGTCGAAGCTGAGCGCGGCGAATTGCAGCGTGCGCGCCGGGTGGTCGAGCGTGGTTGTCGCCAGCTGCCAGGAGAGCAGGTTGGTGAGCGCGCCGTGGCGCATCGCCACGCCCTTCGGCCGCCCGGTCGAACCCGAGGTGTAGAGCACGTAGGCGAGGTCATCGGGGTGGTTCACCGCTGACAGCGGAGCCTCGGGCAGGGTGCCGAGCATCGGCCAGATCTCTTCGAGGCAGAGTGTCCGAGCGTTGTGCTGCGGCAGCAGTTCGAGGAGTCGGCGCTGCGCGAGCAACACTGGTGTCTGTGCATCTTCGAGCATGATCGCCAGCCGGTCGCGCGGGTAGGCTGGGTCGAGCGGCAGATAGGCCCCGCCCGCCTTCAGCACCGCCAGCACGCTGACGATCAGGTCGGGCGAGCGGTCGATGCAGAGCGCTACCGGCGTGTCGCGCCCGACCCCCAGATCGCGCAGGTGGCGCGCGAGGCGGTTGGCGCGTTGGTCGAGTTCGGCGTAGGTCAACTGCTCGTCGTCGAACAGCACGGCGACCGCATCGGGCGTGCGGGCGACCTGGGCCTCGACGAGCTGGTGCAGGCTGAGGTCGGCCGGGTAGCGCATCACCGGGCCAGCGGCGAGTTGCTGTAGCTGCGCCTCTTCCGCCGCGCTGAGGAGCGGGAAGTCAGCGATACGCCCATCCGGTGCCGCGACAATGGCGTTGAGCAGCGACGCGAAGTGGCCGATCAGGCGCTCAATCGTCGCCGCATCGAAGAGGTCGGTGCTGTACTCGGCGGCGAAGACCGGCCCATCGGCCAGGTAGTCCACGAAGAGCGAGAGGTCGTACTTGGCAGTGCCGGTGGCGAGTTCGGCGGCGAAGGCGATGCGCAGGTCGGGCAGCTCAACCGTCCGCAGCGGCACATTTTGCAGACCGAACATCACCTGCGCCAGCGGGTTGCTGCCGGGGTCGCGCTCGGCCCCGACCGCCTGCACGATCAGATCGAACGGCAGGTCTTCGTGCGCGTGCGCACCGAGCGCAACGGCCCGCACGCGCGCCAGGAGATCGCGGAAGGATGGGTCACCCGAAAGGTCGGTCCGCAGCGGCAGCGTGTTCGTGAAGAAGCCGACCAGCCCCTCGATCTCGCGCCTGGTGCGGTTCGCCACCGGCACGGCCACGACCACATCCTCCTGCCCGGAGTAGCGATGCAGCAGCGTCTGGAACGCCGCGATCAGCGTCATGAAGAGGCTGGCACCCTCCCGGCGGCCGAGGCGTTCCAGCGCGTCGAGCAGTTCGGGTGGGCAGGAGCGCACCAGCTTCGCGCCGCGATAGCTCTGGGTGAGCGGACGCGGCCGGTCGGTTGGCAGTGCCAGCAGCGGCGGCGCTGCGGGGAACTGCGAACGCCAGTACGTTTGCAGGCGTTCGAGTGTGTCGCCTTGCAGCCAATCGCGCTGCCAGGTGGCGAAATCGGCGTAGCCGATGGCTGGCTCGGGCAAGATTGCGCCGTCGGCCTGGTAGAGCGCCGCCAGTTCGCGCAGGAAGAGTTCGGCCGACCAACCGTCGAATGCGATGTGGTGGACGGTGAGCAGCAGGCGGTGCTCCCGCTCGCCGGTGCGGAGCAGCAGTGCGCGCAGGAGCGGTCCCTGGCTCAGGTCGAACGGCTGGCAGGCGTGCTCATCGAGCAAGCGCCGCGCCTCGGCCTCGCGCGCGTCGGCGGCGAGGGTGCGTAGGTCGGCGCGCTCCATCGAGGAGAACGGCCCCCGGCGGCAGGATGAGCTGCGGGGCCGGCTTCGACAAAGACGTTCGTAGGCGTCCGTGTCGTCGCACGAGCGCGCCGAGGGTGCGCCCAACTCGTCGGCATCAAGGTTGCCCGCCGAGCGCGAAGACGAGCGGGATATTGTAGAGCGGGCTTCCTGTACCAGCCGGTCGAAGAACCAGAGCCGCTGCTGGGCAGATGAGAGCGGCAGGGCGAGTGCGCTCCAGTGGCGCGATGGGCGAGCGCGTGGCACTGCCCATCGGCGCGTCTCAACTGATCGGGCCAGGGTGATTGTCGGCTGCTCGTAGATCACCACCACCTGCGGCGCGAGCGTCACGCCGAAACGTTCACCGATGCGCGAGACGATCTGCGCCACCTGGAGCGAGTGCCCGCCGAGGTTGAAGAAGCCGTCGCCGGTGCCGATGCTGCTGCGCCCCAACACCCTCCCAGATCGCCACCAGCGTGTGCTCGGTCGGCGATGCGGGGGCGATGTACTCCGCCGCCTGCTGCGCGAAATCTGGCTCGGGTAGCGCGCGGCGGTCAACCTTGCCGTTCGTGGTCAGTGGCAGCAAGTCGATGAAGACGAAGGCGGTTGGGATCATGTATTCAGGGAGTTGCTGGCGCAGGAAAGTCCTGTGCGTCAGCCGTTGAATCGCATCGCCAGGGACGATGTGGGCCGCGAGGCGCAGGTCGCCGGGGGCCGCCCGCGCGCGGCGATGGCGACATTGGCAACCGCTGGGTGCACCAGCGCCGCCTCGATCTCGCCCAACTCGATGCGAAAGCCGCGAATCTTCACCTGGAAGTCGACGCGGCCCAGGAACTCGATGTTGCCGTCCGCGCGGCGTCGCGCGAGGTCGCCGGTGCGGTAGAGGCGTTGCCCAGGTGCCGTGGCGAACGGATCGGCGATGAAGCGCTCGGCGGTGAGTTCAGGACGGTTGAGATAGCCGCCGAGCGCCAGTCCCGCGCCGCCGATGTAGAGTTCGCCAGCCTCGCCGTCGGGCACCGGTGCCAGGGCGTCGTCGAGCAGATAGATCGGCGTTGGCGATCGGGCGACCGGACGGGCACGGTGCGCGCCTGCGGCTCGATCTCGGCGCTCGTCGGCGCATAGATGGTGGTGGTGATCGTCGCCTCGGTCGGGCCGTAGGCATTGACCCAGCGGACGCGATCCCCGACTAAGCGCTGCCACGCGGCGAGCCTGTCCGGGCGTGCCGTGTCGCTCCCCACCACGACGAGGCGCACCGACGCGGGGAGGCTGGCCGCGCCGCGCTCCAGCTGGTTGACCCACTCGTGCCAGTAGGGCGTCGGGAGGTTCAGCACCGTCAGGGACTCGCGCTCCGCGAAGTCGAGCAGCGCGCCGACCGAATGCAGGGCTGCCTCGGGGGCCGCGACCACCGTCGCCCCGGTCGCCCAGGTCGGGAAGATCTCCTCCGCCGCGACATCGAAGCTTGGCGACGCAAACTGGAGCACCCGGTCGCCCGGCTGCAGGCCATAAGTGTGCCCGATTGCCAGATTGTGGTTGACGAGCGCCCGCTGCGGAACCAGCACTCCCTTCGGCGTGCCGGTCGAGCCAGAGGTGTAAATCACGTAGGCCGGATCGTTGCCATTCCCCGCCACTGGTGAGGCAGCGGCGACCGGTGGCGCATCGTCCGGGTGGATGGTCGTAATACTGGCCAGCGGCAGGCGCGTCTCCATTTGCGCCGAAGTCAGCACCAGGGGAATCACAGCATCATGCAGCATGAACGCCAGGCGTTCGGAGGGGTAGGTGGGATCGAGCGGCAGGTACGCCGCGCCCGACTTCAGGATCGCCAACAGCCCAATGTAGAGTTCGATCGAGCGTTCGAGCGCGATGCCCACCAGCTCGCCGGGTACGGCACCCAGATTGCGCAGCCGCAAGGAGAGGGCGTTGGCACGCTCGTCCAGTTCGCGATAAGTCAGCTGCCGGTCACCGGCAATGAGCGCGATGGCGTGCGGCGAGCGGATCGCCTGCGCCGCGAATAATCCCTGCACCGTCGAAATCTGGGCAAAGCTATCGCTGGGGGCGGTCTGCCCCCCCGGGTGCGCGCAAATCATTTCGTTGCCTTCCCCAAGCTCTTCTGCGTTTAACCTGATCCCAAATAACGTCCGCTAGAGCGCTACCGTCCCGATCCGGCAAATAGCCCGCCGCATCTCGCCAATCGCAAGGCCATGATCAATCACCCGCAGCCCCTCAGGACCCAATACCAGTTTGCCCCACTGCCCCGCCGCGCAACACCCACACTCCTGGAACACTTCCCACCGACTCTCCAGACGGAATGCGAACTGCGGTGCTCGGCCAGCGCAATAGGTTGATCGAGAGGCGAGTCGAGCGGCGTTGCACAACCATACAACGACTCTGAGCCGCGCTTGTTTCATGCGCCCTATGCAGGACGCATGGAAACAAGCGTAGGCTGCCTGGTCACGCTCAGAACATGTCCACCAGCCAGGGTGCGGGGCCGCCGAAGATGGCCGCTGCGAGGGCAAGGTCGGCGGCGGGGGCGGTGAGTTCGCCGAGCATGGCGAGGTCGTTGGGCGTCAGGAAGCCGCTGTAGAGGCTGGCGAGGGCGCGGATCCCGAGGCGAAAGGTGCCTGTGCCGCCGCGCTCCACTGCGCTGCGCCCGTCGGCGACGCGCAGGAGGAAGTGGCCGGTGTTCTGGCAACAGGTCGTCGTCAACGGTGAGGTGGAGGTCGGCGCGGAGGTGCGGGAGGATAGCTGCGTAGCCGCCAGTGCGCCCGGTACGTCCAGAATGCGGAGGAGCAATTCGAGGCGGCGGGCGCACGTGGCGCGTGGTTCGGGGAGGAGGTGGAAGAGCGGCTTCTGCGGGCTGCCGCGCAGGGCGGGCCGTGGCGAGCATCGCGCGGTGTCCGGCGAGGAAGGCGAGCAGCGTTTGCCCGGCGTCGCGCGTGAGGCAGGCCCAGTCGAGCACGGTCAGGGGATCGGCGCGATTCTCCTGGGTGTAGATGACGTAGCCTTCGGTCGTGCCGTTGCGGACGAAGCGATAGGCGGGCGGCCTGGTTGTATGGAGCCAGGGTCTTGTGCCAGATGAACGGGTTGCGGTCGAGCGCGCCGTTCCGCCGGCTGGCGGCCTGGGTGTAGACCGTGCGGAGGTCAAGGTCGTCGGGCGAGGCGCGGACGATGGTGAGTGGGGCGCGCGTGTCGAGAATCGCCAGGGGGATGTCGTAGGTCGTGTTCTGCGCGGCGCGCTCGAACCCGGCCTTGCGGTAGACCGGGAGGGTCGAGGGGTAGAGCGCGGCGAGCGGGAGCCCCTCGGCGTGGAGTTCGGTCAGCGTCTCGCGCAGTAGGGCCGAGGCCGCGCCGCGCCCGCGCCATTCCGGCGCGATGCCGACCGCGCCGATTCCGGCCAGGGGCACCACCGCCCCGCCGTACCATTGGCCCAGCCGCAGGATGCCGAGCCCGCCCGCGACCTCGCCCTCAGCACGGACGACTCGGAAATTCCGGGCACCGATCCCTTCGAACCAGAAGCCCATCGCGGCATGCGGGAAGTGGAGTGCATGCCCCAGGATGGCGCGCAGCGGTTCGTGCTCCCCGGCCTCCGGCGGCGCGATGGTATAGGCTACTGTCCCCGACACTGACCCCTCCTCGTCGCACTGCGCTTCCCTGTACGTAGTCCCGAGTACATTTCGCCCAACATCCGCGCAATATCGCGCCAATACCTGGCGATATTATGGTAGGATTACGGCATCACAAGTCGTAGCGCCACAAATCGGGCGAATCTACGCGCAACTCGGGCGACCCGGCATACGTTACAATACCGGCGGTTCCACGAACAGGTGTGTGGCGTGGGGTGGAAGCCATACCCCTGGCCGTTTGCAAGACGGAGAACCAGTACTGTGACACGGTCGCTTCAGCGCGTCATGGCGGGCGCGCTTGTATTCCTGATGGTCTTGAATGTGACCAACCTCCTGCTCCCGGCGCTCGCGAGCGCGGCGATGGAGACGGAGATCGCGCCCCTGAGCGTCTCGCCGCAGACGGCGACGGCCGGGGCGGCGCTGAGCGTGGCCGGGGCCGGGTTCAGGCCGGACGAGGCGCTGCTCGCCCTGATCGTCACCCCGAATCGACAGACCCTCAACCTCGGGGCGGTGGGCGATGGGCAGACAGTGGTGATCACCGATGCCCCCACGGCGTTGCTGGCGGCCGACGCGAACGGCGCGGTGGCCTTTTCCCTATTAACGGCGGCGAACTATCAGACCGGCGGCTGGGCGCTCGTGGTGCGCGGCCGGGATTCGGGGCTAGAAAGCTGGGGGCAATTCACGCTGACCGGAGCGGCGGAGCCGGAGCTTGCCACGGCGACCCCGGTTGCCTCGTCCGCGCCGTCTGCCCCGCCGCCGACAGCTGCGCCGCAGCCTTCTGTCGCGCCCTCGTCTACGCCAGCGCCGTCCGTTGCGCCGAGCACCGCCCCGGCGACGACTCCGGTTGCATCGGTGACCCCGGTGGCGAGCGGGACGCCGGTTGCCGCTGGCTCGGCAACGCCGGAACCGTCCGCCGCGCCGTCCGGGACGCCGGTTGCAACGGCGGTCGCTTCGCC
>JAXLWN010000142.1:0-11656 GCA_046328475.1 Chloroflexia bacterium
AGCCGCTGGAGAATGTGGCGGATAAGGCGTTGTGGTATTGAGGGGGCGGGGCGCGGGTGGGCGATGGCGGTTGAAACCGCTGCTGGGGGCCTGCGGGCCACGAAACCCGCCTGCGCGGGTTAGGTTTCGGGCATCGTAGGCAGCGGTCGGCGAACGCATCGGCTATGAGGGAGGGTTTGTGTCACGAGACTGCCGTACGCTCCCGAACGGATCGATGCGGGCATCCTGCGATACTGGGGTTGGCGCTTTCTGCGCCGATGAGTGCGGGCGGTGGGCGTGACCGGGCAGGGATCCGCGCCGCCATTCGGGCCGCCCGGTGGGCCGGGGCGGGTGCGGCTGCGCCAGTTGCGCGTGCTGTGGTTGCCGCTGCTGCTGGTGGGGATTAATGCGGTCGTCGTTTTTCTCGCGACGATTGTCGCGCTGCTGCTGATTCCGGTGGCGCTGGTGCTGCTGGTGGTCGCGGCGATGCTGCGCTGGGCGATCTACTTCCTTTCGGGAGGGCGACTGCTGGCGGGGAAGCGACGGCCCGAAGATGCCGCCGAGGTGGAGTCGGCGGGGCGGGCGAAGCTGGGCGAGGCGGCGCGGCGCGCACTGGCGTGGCGCTATCGGCCCTGCCTGGTGCTCTTCCCGGAGGATCCGGCGCTCGGTCCGCCCTATCGCGCCGACGAGCTGGCGCATCTGGCGGGGGCGGACTATCACCCGCGCCCGGTTGGCATCTTTCTCGACCAGGTGCGGCTGCGGCAGGGGCGCACGCAGTGGCTCCCCGACGTGCCCGACCTGACGCCGCTGGCGGAGATCCGCGCCAGCCTGGGCGGTCCCGGCGAGCGCGAGAGTTCGCTGGAGATACCGTGGGTCCACGGCGGCAATCCGCTGAACATTTTCCGACACCTCTTCCCGTTCGGTCGCCAGTTCCGCAACCGCTGGATGGTGCTGCTGCCGCAGGCCGATTGCGGCTGCGCGCGGACCATCTGGGAGCGGTATTTGCAGACCGTCCGGGCGGACGACGCCCGCCCGCCCGGGGAGCGGCGGTATCCCCATACGTTCTATGCGCGGGTCCTGGAGGGGCGCGAGTTGCCCGAGATCGGCGAGGGGCACCCGCTTTCGGATGCGATCGCGCTGCAATACTGGTGGTTCCTCTTCTACAACGACGCCTGGAACCGGCACCAGGGGGACTGGGAGGGGATCACGCTGTTCCTGCGCGGCGGCCGGTCCGACGCCCCGGAGGGCTACACCCCGCTCGGCGCGGCCTACGCCTGCCACGACCTGGGCCGCTGGCGACGCTGGCGCGATGTGGAGCGGGTGGATGAGGCGGGGCGCGAGGATGCGGAGGGGGAGCACCCGGTGGTGTACGTGGCGCGCGGCTCACACGCGGCCTACTTCGACCACAACGAGACCGGCTACCACCCCTCGATGAGCCGCACGCTGCGGATCCCCTTCTTCGGGGACTACAAGATCCCCTCGCAGTTCGTGCTGGAGACGCGCACGGCGATCGACTGGGTCGCGAGCGGCCAGCCGCAGATCGGCAACGGCGTGGCGATCCTGCCGGAGCGGGTCCCGACGATGCCGCCGGAGCGGATCCTGCGCGATCTCCCGGCGCTGCGCCGCGACGACGAGTGGTGGTGGCTGGCCTATCGCGGGCTGTGGGGCACGCCGGAATTCCTGCCCTTCTTCGGGGGGAGCGGCCCGCGCGGCCCGAAGTGGCAGGGGACGAAGTGGAGCAATCCCTTCCGCTGGGTCATGCGCGATTGCATCGCCGACGACGTGCCCTACTGGCTGGAGATTTTCTCCGCCTGGGAGCCGGAGGATGACCCGATCGCGGAGTTGCTGGCGGGGGAGATGTAGACGGTGAGGGAGTGAGGGCGTGGGGGCGAGGGAGCGAACGGGCGAGGGGAATGCACCCTTATGTCACTGGAGCGCGCGGAGGGCGTTTGCGAGTTCGCGCTGGCGGATGATGGTGCGCAGGTGGTCGCCGACGGCGGGGGCCTGGCGGAGGGTGGCGACGAGCGCGGCGCGGGAGAGGGTCCAGAGGCGGGCGGGGGTGAGCGCGGTGACGGTGGCGGTGCGCGGCGACTTGCGGACGAGGGCCATCTCGCCGAAGAAGTCGCCGGGGCGCAGGAGGCCGAGGTTGATGGTTTTGCCGCCGCTGGCGGTGCTCACCTCCAGCGTGCCCGATTCGATCAGGTAGAGGTCGTCGCCCAGGTCGCCTTGCCGGACGATGACCGACCCGGATGCAACGTCGTGGCCGCGCAATTGCGCCGTGAGTTCGGCCAGTGCCTCGGGCGGCGCGGCGCGGAAGAGCGGCGTCCGCGCCAGGAACGCGCGGAGGTGGTCCTGATCGCCGGGGGATTGCGGTTGCACGCCGCCCACTGTTCCTCCCAAGTGCTCGCCCAATGTGTCGATAGTATAGACGACCGGGCATAGCGGCGGCGCTGGCGCGGCGGGCGGCAGGAATCGAGGGGACGCGACTACCTGGGGAAGAGTGTGAACCATGAAGCGGGGAGCGGTGATTGTCACCACTCCCCGCTTCTTTCTATTCATGCTGCTACGAGTCGGGACAGGTGGTGCGCTCCCCATGAAGAGCAGCCGGGGCGCGGGGCCGGGAGGGACGAGAGCGGCGTCGGTCCGGCCGCGCGGTGGGCGAGATTAGTGGCCCGCGCCGGGCAGGCTGCGGGGATCGATGCTGACCTCCGCCTGGGCGATCGCCCACTGGAGGATCGACGCGGGGACCCAGAGGCCGCCGTGGCCGCCACTGAGGTGGCATTGCGCGCCGCCCCTGGCCTCGATCACCCGGTCCACCACCACCGTCACCACCTCATCCTGCCCGTCCTGGGTGATCGGCATGCGCAGAATGTGACCCTCCCGCAACATCGTACTTCCCTCGCGTCACGATAATCCAGACGATCCTCCTCGTCTTCCCGGTACCATACGACCTCAGATTTCAGGCCACAAGAGGATCTTTGTGCTGCCCCTTGCGTACCGGTCCCAGGCGGATGGTCCCGCCGCGCCCGCAGCTTTGCCCGGCACCGGTGATGCACAAAGGCGTCTGCCGGTCCCGCGCGGCCGGGCCACCGGGTAGCCCCGCACGCGCGATTGGCGCGCAACGAATCAGCGGCCGAAGGAGCTGTCGAGCGCTTGCCAGAGGATCGCGGCGAACCAGCCGCGGCTGGCCGGTTCGTTCCAGGCGGCGAAGCTGCCGCCGGGATCGCGCTCGCCAGACACCGGCCCGGCATAGGCGACGAACGTGGCGAGGTCGCGCCGGTGGCCCGACGACGCCGGGACATTCGGGTAGAGCGTGCCGTCGTCGGCTTGCCGCTGCCAGCAGCCCTGCTCGACCAGCGCCCGCGCCACCAGCGAGATAACCTGGGCGCGCAGCACGGGGTCGGAGGGGCCGTAGCGGCCGTTGCCGTAGCCGTGCGCGACGCCGCGCCGGGCGAGGATTGCCACCGCGCGCCACAGCTCCGCGTCGATCCCGCCCCGGTCCGTGAAGGGGTTCTCGGCCGATTCGTCGCCCCAGCCGAGTGCCCGCACCAGCAGGGCCGCGCCCTGGGCGCGCTGGACCGGATTGTCCGGGCCGAAAGTGCCGTCGGCGTAGCCCTTGATCACCTGGCGGGCGGCCAACTGCTCGATCGCCCCGGCGTGCGGGCTGGCGGGGCCGACATCGGGGTAGCGCGGGCGCGGCGCGAAGAGCGCGGTCACGGCATGGTCGCGGTCCATCGCGAGGCGCAAGGGGGCGGCCCAGCCGCGCGGGAGGCCATCCACGCGCCAGCCGATGAAGAGGGCACCGGCGGCGGGCGCGGGGGTGAGCGCGACGACGGTATCCGGGGCATAGCTCGCCTGCGCCGGTGAGGCGTTCGCCGTGCCCAGGCCACTGCTGTCGAGCGCGAGCGTGGTGGTTGGTGCCGGTGGCGGATCGGTCACGAGGAAGATCGCGCTCGGGAATGCGGCGGCGGGCGCGGCCTGGGTCGCCTGCGCGCTCGCGACGAGCGGGACGCTGGCGGCCACCAGGGCCACCGCCGCCAGTTTCAGGGTCGTACGGCGCGTCAAGCGCCCTGCGCTGAGCGTCGTCATTGGACCGTCACCTGGACAGCACCGGGCCGCGCGAGATCGCTGGCCGGGATCTCCGCGCGCAGCTCCGTCGCCGAGATGAAGCGGGTCGCGCGCGGCTGGCCGTTCCAATGCACCACCGCGCTCGGGGCGAAGGTCAGGTTGAGACCCGTCACGGTGAGGGCGAAGGGGCCGGTGGTGGCGGGCGCGGTCTGCGGCGAGAGGAGAAGCCCGCCGATCGGGAAGGAGCGTGGCGCGCTGGTGCGGCCGGTGGCGTCATCGGCCACCGTGATCGCCGCCGTCGCGGCCTGGGCGATATCCCCCGCGCCGATGCTGGCCGAGAGCGATTCCGCCGACAGGTAGGTGGTGGGGCGGTCGGCACCATTCCAGCGCACCATTGTGGAGGGGGTGAAGCCGGACCCTTGCACCGCCAGGGTGAGGCTCTCGCCGCCCGCGAGTGCTGTCGCCGGGCTGAGGCCGATGAGCGTCAGCGGCAATTCGCGCGCGTCGCGCGCCGCCGCGAAGTAGGCGGCCAGTTCGGCGGCGGCGGGGCGGGGTGCATAGACGCCCCGGCTGCCCGCGAAAAGCCGCGAGTTCTCGGTGTTGTCCTCGCCGAAGGCGACCCAGTAGTTGTCTCCTTCCAGAAACGGTACGGCCGCGAGCCGCCGGTTGACCTCGGCGATCACCGCGCGCTGCTGCTCATCGTCGGGGCGCACCGTCGTGGAGTAGCCCCGTTCGCCCAGCACGATCGGCAGGTTGGCCGTGGCCGGGACCGCATCGCGGGCGGCGCGGATGGCGTCGAGTTCGTCGATCAGGGACTGGGCGACGGTTGCCGGGTCGGTGGAGCCCTGGCCGGTGAAGCTGTCGGTGGTGATGCGGCCCATCCGGGCCACCGCCTCGGGGTGCAGCGTCTCACGACGCTGCGCGACCGTGCCGTTGGTGGCGCGAATCGTCGTCACGATGCCGCGCTGGCCGATGGCGGCGAACGCGGCGTCGCTCCAGTCGGTGATGTCGATGAAGAACTGCGAATATTCCGCCGTCGCCGCGTTCGGGGCACCGTTGTACATCCAGCCATTAAACTGGGATGGCGAGTGGGTCTCGTTCCAGTATTTGCCGTTCTCCGGCTCGGGGCAGCCGTCCCAGATATCGCCAGTTCGGAAGAGATCGGGGTTGGCGCGGATGAAGCGATCCATGCTGGCGAGATATTGGGCGGGGGTCATCGTGCCCGTGGCCCCGTAGTCGCGTTCCCAGCCGATCGGGTGGCAGCGGAACCAGACCGACTTGCCAGCGGCGCGGATTCCGGCGACCCAGCGGCGCAGATAGGCGGGGGTAAACTGCCCCGCGCCCGAGTAGTCCCAGGGTGTCGAGACGGCGAGGTGCGTCAGGTTCAGCCCGGCACAGAGGCCGACAATCTGCGCGATTTGCGCCTCCGACCAGGGGTTATCGCACGAATCCTTGCTCCCCTTCATGGTATCGACGGAGCGAAATGTGAGGGTGCCCATGCCGTTGTGGCCTCCATCTTCCTCCGGGGCGCACAACACGATACGCCGCCCCGTTTGTGGTGGCGGCATAGCCTGCAACATCGAATACCCACCTGCCTCGCAGTCTACGGGCGGCGGCGGCCCGGAACCATCCCCAGTGATGCCCGATCGGCGGGTGCGGAAGGTCCGGGGAAGTATTAGGAAGATGGGGCTATGGAGCCTCGAGATCTTGCCTGTGGATGAGCAGAGGTTCTTGACGATGTGGAGGGCCAAAAGAGGGCGTGCAGTAGCGTGCCTTCTGCTTTA
Organism: Chloroflexia bacterium; assembly: GCA_046328475.1. GTDB lineage: Bacteria > Chloroflexota > Chloroflexia > Thermomicrobiales > CADCWN01 > CADCWN01. The sequence continues at coordinate 5,832 of JAXLWN010000142.1, forward strand.
CGCGGACCGTGCAGGGGCGTGGTTGCGAGGTGGATCACCAGCGCTCGTGTCGGCGTGGTCCCGGGTGGCGGGGGTTACCGGGAGCGGGAGCCGGTACCGCGCGCGGGCGGCGGGGCCTGCTTGGTGCGGTAGAAGGCGGCGAGTTCGCCGGCGGCTGCGCGCCCTCGCGCGGGCACAGCCGTGTCGTAGAGGCGCGAGCCGACGCCGGGATCGCCGCTGATCACCCAGTAGTTCGCCCCGCGCAGGTAGGGCACCGTCGCGAGACCGTCGAGCATCGCGCGGAGCACCGCCCGCTGGGTCGTCTCATCCACCGCCTGCCAGGCGTTGTAGCCGAACTCCCCGAGGACCACCGGTAGGCCGTGGACGGCGCGGACGCGGGCGATCTCGTCGAGTAGCGCGCCCGCCACGGCGGCGGGGTCGGACGAGGCGGGGCCGGGGAAGCTGTCGATCGTGACGGTGCCCAGGCGCGCGGTGGTCTCGGGGTAGAGCACGGTCGGGGTGAAGGCGATCCGGCCGTTGGTCGAGCGGATCGTCGTCGTCACCCCAGAGACGCCCGCGCGAGCCAGCGCGGCGTCGGCCACGGCGCTGGTGTCGAGGATGAAGCGATTGTATTCGTCGGTCGCGGGGGTGCGTGCGGTGGCGCTATCCCAGCCGCGCCCGTAGCGCGCCTGCCAATATTTCCCATTCTCCGGCTCGGGGCAGGGGTCGAAGATGTCGCCGGGGCGGAAGAGGTTGGGATTCGCGGCGATGAACGCGTCCAGCGCGGCCAGGTAGTCCGGCGGGGACATTACCCCGGTCACGCCGTAGTCGTTTTCCCACTGGGCCGGGTGGACGCGGAACCAGACGCGCTTGCCCTCGCCGCGCGCCGCCGCGACCCAGCGCCGCAAGTATTCGGTGGTGTAATCCCAGTCGGTCGCCACCGCGACGTAATCGGCGTGGAGCGCGTCGGCCCCCCGGATCGTCGCGCGAATCTGCGCGTCGGTGAGCGGGGCGCGGGCGGTGTCTTTCGACTCCTTCATCGTATCGACCGAGGTGATGAAGTACTGCATCTGGGGCTGCGCCGAGCCATCGGAGCGCAGCTGGGTGAGGAGCGCCGCCGCGAGCAGGAGACCGGCGGCTGCACCGAGGATCGCCCGGCGGCCATTCCGAGAGGGCCACTGCGCGGCCATCAGGCCTCCCCGGGGAGCGGCCCGGGACGGGCGGCGAAGGTGATCCGCCCGCTGAGGCGGTAGTTGACGCACGCCGCCACCACGATGCCGGTTGCGCTGGCGATGAGGTAGTGCATGAGCGGCGAGAGCAGCGCGAAGACCCCCAGATTGATCGCCAGGGAGAGCAGCGCCATCGTGTTGTGCGCCGCGAGTCGCCGCACCACGAGCCGCCGTTCGAAGGCGGAGCCGAGCCGGTCGCGCCAGGTGATCAGGCAACTGAAGAAAAAGTGAATCTGCGTGGAAATGATGATTGCGAGGGCGTTCGCCGCGTGGTGGTTCACGCCCAGCCGCACCAGCCCGGCCAGCAGGCCGAGTTGCAGCACGGCGCAGCCGCCGCCGACGCCGCCGAAGCGTACCGAGCGCGGGACACGGTCGATTAACCCAAGAAAGCGAAGCATCCTATTCATTCTCCTAGCGCCCGGACGAGGCCGGAACCGGCGGCGCACCGGGCATCCCAACGGCCAGATTCCGGCGATAGATGGTGATGCCCTGGTCCTTATCCTCGAAGACCGGCGTGTACCGGTTCGCGAAGTCCGGGGATTGCTGCACCGTCGCCTGCTGCGTGATGGAGCTTCGCGGGGTCAGCACGATCCACTCGACGTGGCTCGCCGGGTCGCGGAGCGTCTCGTGATAGAGCGGGCCGCTGAAGACAGCGATGTATTCGCGCATGTCCAGCCCGGCCTCGATGAAGGAGCGGACGAAGTAGAAGTCGTCGTCGATCAGGATGCCGCCGCCGGTGTAGTTGTCGGCGAGGTACTTGCCGCTGCTCTCCTCCGGCCGTGGTCCCAGGCGGCTGGAACTTGCCCCGAGCAGGCCGTCGGCGACGGTGGCGATCGACATCGGCCAGCCCGGTGCCCAGAGCGCGAACTGCGCCACGAGCAAAGCCGCCATAAGCGCCACGACCGCTTTGCCAGGGATCCGGCGCAGGAGCCAGTCGGCCGCGTAGGCGATGAAGAGGGCGGCGGCGGGCAGGAGCAGGAGGCCGTAGCGGACGTTGAAGTAGTTGTCCGAGGTGTGGAGGGTGCGGATGATGGTCTGGCCGAGCCAGAGGGCGAGCACGTTGAACGGCAACGCCGCCAGGAAGAGATAGGGGACCAGGCCATCGGCGCGCAGCCGGACGGTGAGGATGTAGAGCAGCACCCCCGCCGCCGCGCAGGCGAGGATCACCGCGCCGAGGTTGTCGTACATCGCCCAGAAGTAGGCCGTCAGCGAGAGGTCGAGATTGTGCTTGGTCGGGAGTTGCCCGGCGAGCGCCGCCTGCGACTGCTGGTAGCCCGCCGAATACTGGCCGCGCTGGAATTCGAGGGGATCGCCGAAGATGACCCAGTTGTAGAAGATCCAGCCCAGCATCCCGTAGACGGGGATCAAGCCGTAGAGAAATCCGGCGCTCCCGGCAAGGGTGAGCCGCGTCGGGCGGGGTCGCCCGCGCCAGGTGGCCGCCAGCGGCAGCCTGCCGCGCTCGCGCAGCGGGCCGAGGACGATGGTGGCGAGGACGATCAGCCCGCCGCAGCACGCGAAGAACCAGCCGTCGTAGCGGCTCCAGACCGCCAGCAGCGCCAGCAGCCCGGCGGCCGTCAGGTGCCCCGGCGCGCGACTCTTGCTCCAGAGCAGCAGGGCGTAGGAGGAGGTGGTGACCGCCATCAGGAGGACCGGCTCGGTGAGGGCGGTGGTCTGCATGTAGAGCATGTTGGGGTTGGTGATGAAGATCGCCAGCCCGATCCAGGGGGCCAGGGCGGCGGTCGTGATCAGGCGGATCGACTGGAAGAGGGCGACGGCGGTGATCACGAAACAGGCCAGACCGACGATGCTGGCGGCCATGCCGCTGCGCCAGAGGAAGTCGCTGTAGATGAACGGCTGCATGAGCAGGTGCGGCAGCGGGAGCCAGACCGTGCCGAGTTGCACCAGGCCGGGCGTCCGCGAGTCGAGGACGCGCCGGGCGATGTTCAGGTGCCCCATCGCGTCGTTGTAGGCGAGCAGGAGGTTGTTTGTGTAGGACCAGTAGAGCCCGACCAGGCCCGCCGCCAGCGAGAGGGTGAGCGCGAGGAGGAGTTCCAGGTCGCGACCGGCGGCATGTTCCTCGTTTTGTGCTCGCGGCAGCTCGGCGGCTGCGTCGTCGCTGCGGCGCTGCGCGGTCCCGGTGCTGGGCCAGTGCTCGGCGCTCGTGCTCATTCTCCCTCCGTGGCGAGGCGCACCGTCGCGGGGTGCTCCCGCGCGATCCTGGCGAGTCCGTGCTGCGTCTTCTCCCAGTAGCTGGGGGCGTAGGCGAGTTGCACGACGCCCTTCCAGGCGGCGGCGCTCATCAGCGCCCAGTAGAGCGGGTTGAGCAGGGCGTACTTGACGAGCCAGTGGTAGCCCCGCGCCTCGGCACCGAGGGCGGTCAGGTAGACGAAGGCGAAGTTGCCGAAGTAGAGGGCCAGACCGCCGAGGTAGAAGACGGGCGCGGGGAAGAGTTGCTCGATGCCGGCCCAGTGGCTCGCGAACCAGAGCACCGTCAGCGCCCAGTAGAGTGGATTGAGCAGCAGGACGAGGACGGTGCCGCCGACCATCGCCTGGAAGCCGAGGAAGCCGCGCGGCCCGAGCGCGCGAGCCAATGCGACCGGGTGGCGCATGTGGACCAGCCAGGTCTGCGCATAGCCCTTGATCCAGCGCGAGCGTTGCCGGAGCCAGTTGCCGACCCGGGGGTTGGCCTCCTCGTAGGTGGTCGAGTCGATCACGGCCGTCGCATAGCCGCGCTTGAAGAGGCGGATCCCGAGGTCGGCATCCTCGGTCACGTTGTAGGGGTCCCAGGCCCCCAGTTCCGCCAGGGCCGACGCCCGGAAGTGGTTCGAGGTCCCGCCGAGCGGGATCGGCGCACCGGCGCGCTGGAGCCCGGGCAGCAGCAGGTCGAACCACATCGAGTACTCGCTGGTGAACCAGCGGGTTAGCAGGTTCTGCTCGGGGTTGTAGAAGTTCAGGCGGCACTGGATGCAGGCGACGGCGGGATCGGCGGCCTGGAAGGCGGCGTAGACCTTGCGCAACTGGTCGGGCTCGGGGATGTCCTCGGCGTCGAAGATGACGACGTATTCGCCGCGCGCGTGGGCGAGGCCGTAGTTGCAAGCCTTCGGCTTGCCGCGCGGCCCGTCGGCAGGCACGAGGACGAAGGTGAAATAGGACGGCAGGTTGGCCGCGCGGGCCGCCGCGATCGTCTCGGTGTCGTCCTCTTCCAGCAGCAGGCGCACGTCGAGCTTCGCCGACGGCCAGTCGAGCGCCTGGATCGCGCGCGTGAGCTGGGGGATGACCACGGCCTCCTTGTAGAGCGGCACCAGGATCGTGTAGAGCGGCAGATCGCGGTCGTCGGCGCGATCCTCGCCCGCGCCCGGCGCAGGTGGCGGCTCGGGCGGTGCGTAGCCGCGCCCGTAGAGGTAGAGGCGGTAGGCCGACGACGCGATGTGCAGCACCGTGGTGGTGGCGATGACGGCGATCAGCGTCAGGTGCCAGTTGGCGACGAGCGCGAGCAGCAGCCCGAGACCGAGGGCGATCAGGCTGACGCGCTGGCGCGAGATGAGGACTCGGTCGGCCGAATCGTCCGGCGTGCGCTCGCGCAACTGGTTGGCGCTGCGATCGAGGTCGGCCTGACGGTGCAGCGTGTGGAGGAGGGTCTCGACTTGCCGATTCGTCGCCAGCACCGGCTGGACCGGCCGCCCGACCCGTTGCCCGATCGCCGCGATCAGGGCGGCATCGGTCGCGTCGGCGCTGACCGCCCGCACGCTGCCGCCCGGCCCCGCGAACGGGATGACCCGCCGCTCGCGATACCAGGCCACGTCGCGCACGTCGAGGAGCGCATCGTCAAGCGGGAGGGAGGCATGACTGAAGGCGGCGATGCCGCGCTGGTGCGCGACGGCGCGGGCGACGTGCGCGGCGCGGGTGTGCCCCAGGCTGACGAGCGCATCGCCGAGCCTGACCCCGGCCCGCCGCTGCAACGCCAGCCCCTCGCGGAGGCCGCCCTCGCTCACCGCGCCGGCGCGGAGGAGGAGTTGGCCGAGGGGGAGTGCGCGGTCGAGTTCCGCGAAGTCGGGGTGCCCATTCGTGCCCGGTGCCGCGATGCCAGCCGGAGCGAGAGCATCTGCGGCGAGCGCGGCGGTGATCGGGGCCGGTAGCCCGCTGACCCGGCGCTGGTGGGTGCGCCAGAGCGAGCGGGCGATCTCCCACATCGTCGGCAGGATGCTCAGGCGCGAACCTGGCCGATCCCCCCAGACGACCGGCATCTCGACGACCGCGAGCCCCAGGAGTTCAGCGGAGAGCAGGAGGTCGAGATCGAACGCCCACCGCCGCTCCCGGAGGAGGGGCACGAGGCGCTGCGCCGCCACGCGACGGAAGGCTTTGGCCCCGCACTGCGTGTCGCGGATGGGCAGACCGAAGAGGAATGCCACGACCCAGGCGAAGAGCGTGCCGAAGACCCGCCGTGGGAGGGGCTGCGCCCGCACGATGACGCTCTCCGGCAGGCGACGCGAGCCGATGCTGATGTCGCAGCCGTCCAGCCGGTCGATCAGTGCAAGCAGCGACTCGGGCGCGGTGGAGGCGTCGGCATCAGCGAATGCCACTCGCTCGCCGCGCGCACGGCGCATGCCTTCGGCGACC
>JAXLWN010000143.1:0-11381 GCA_046328475.1 Chloroflexia bacterium
CAATGATCGCCAGCGGCACCGCCAGCAGCGCCCCCAGCCCGCCGATCACATTCACGCCGATGAAGACCGACACCAGCACGATCACCGGCGGCAGGCCCACGAAGCCGCCCATGATCCGGGGCGTGATCAGATTCGCTTCCACGTTCGCGATCACCACGTAGAGCACCACCGTCGCGACGATCCGCCAGACATCGCCCGTCGTCGCGGCGACCAGCGCCGCCAACACCGCCGCGAAGAGGCCCCCGACATAGGGGATTAACTCCAGCACGATCCCGACCGCGCCGAGCGTCAGCGCGAACGGCACGCCGAGCGCCCACAGCCCCAGCCCGAACGAGACCCCGAAAATCCCCGCCAGCACGATCTGCGCACGCATCCAGTTGCCCAGTTGATCGCCGATCCGCGACAGCATCCGCAGGGCGCGCGGGCGATGCGTCGGCGGCACAAAGCGTCCGGCGATCTTCTCGGCGATCAGCGTATCGGCCGCCAGCAGGTACGCCACCACCAGGATGAAGATCAGGGTGACCAGCAGCGACCCGGCGGCGGTCGCCAGCGTCCCCGCCCGCGCATAGAACGCATTCAGCCGCCCGGCGAATTCGTTGGCGATATCGTTCACGCGCAGCGGCTCTCCCTCGCGCGGGATGCGCGCCAGCCACGCGTTCGCCTGCTCCTCATAGGCGGGCAGATTGCGGCGCACCGAGTCCACCTCCTCGGTCACCACCGGCACGATCAGCGCGACCACCCCCGCGAGCGTGGCGAGGATCAGCACGTAGAGCACCAGAATCGTGATCCCGCGCCTCACCCCGCGCGCTTCGAGCAGGTTCGCCACGCTCGACACCGCCGCCGCGAGCAGGACCGCCGCGAAGAGCACGATCGCGACCCGCCGCGCCTCCTGCAACGCCCAGAAGAGCGCGAAGAGCCCGAGCACCACGAAGATCGCGCGGTTCGTCAGCCGAATCGTCATCGCGTCGCGCATCATCCCCATCCCTTCCGCACAGCGGTCGCGACCAGTCTGATGCACACCCCATGCCAACGCAACTGCAACCGCCCGAACTCACTGACGCACTGACTCACAGACGCACTGGCACACTGACCCACAGCCCCCTATCCTTCCCCTCGGCACGGGACGGTGGCATCACGAAACGGGAAGACAACACAATGACAGCACCGAGGGCGATCCGGCGAATCTGCGTCTACTGCGGCTCCAGCATGGGCGAAAACCCGGTCTACCGCGAGACCGCGCGCCAGGTCGGCGCACTGCTCGCCACCTCCGGCATCGGCCTCGTCTACGGCGGCGGCAACGTCGGCCTGATGGGCATACTGGCCGACGCCGCGCTCGCCGCAGGTGGCGACGTGATCGGCATCATCCCCGGCGACCTCGTCCGCCGCGAAGTCGGCCACCCCGGCCTCACCGACCTCCGCATCGTCGGCACCATGCACGAGCGCAAAGCCCTGATGGCCGACCTCTCCGACGCCTTCCTCGCCCTCCCCGGCGGCATGGGCACCCTGGACGAACTCTTCGAAATCCTCACCTGGGCGCAACTCGGCATCCACAACAAGCCAGTCGGCCTGCTCAACACCAACAACTACTACGCCCCCCTGATCGCCCTCCTCGACCACATGACCACCGAACGCTTCCTCCGCCCCGAACACCGCGCCCTCGCGCTGGTGGACGACGATGCAACGCGGCTTTTATCGCACTTCGCAGAGTATCAAGCGCCGACTGTTGAGAAGTGGCTTGATCGCGCGGCGCGCTAACCCCTTGTAGGGGCGACGCACCGCGTCGCCCGCGTGGAGATGCCCTAAAATGCAGAGGGAAAGGCACCTGCTGAGGCCGCTGCGGTGACACAACACAAGTCAGGCAAGAAGAAGGAAGCATCTTCGCCGTGAGGCAGTGTGGTGTCGCGGCGTTGCACATACCTGGGCCGGTGCCGAGCGCGCCACCTCGCGTCCCCCCTCGTGCTATCCTTCCGCACGGCCCCGCGACCGCCTGCGGTGGCGAGGCTTGCCGTTGTCGTCACACAAGGAGGCCACGCATGGTGATCGCGCGGAGCGCCATCGGCGACCACGACCTCTTCGCCAGGGGCCACCGGCTGGAGCGCACGCCGGAGACGCTCGGCGCGCTGACCGATTCGACCGACCTCCTCGGCGACGCGGCGGCGCTGCGCGGGCGGATCGCGCGCGACGGCTACCTCTATCTCCCCGGCTACCTCGACCGCGACGAGGTGCTGGCGTCGCGGCGCGTCGTCACCGCGCGGCTGGCGGCCGAGGGGCTGATCGACGTTGATCACCCGGCCGACGAGGCCGTGGCGCTGCCGGAGAGCAGGCTGCGCTTCAAGCCCGACGTCGCGCTCGACAACGCGCCGCTCCACCGCCTCCTCTACGGCGGCCGGATGATCGCCTTCTACGAGCGGTTCCTGGGCGGCGCGGTGCGCCACTACGACTTCACCTGGATGCGCGTGGTGGCCCCCGGCCTCGGCACCCCCCCGCACGGCGATGTCGTCTTCATGGGGCGCGGCACCCACGACCTCTACACCTCCTGGGTGCCGCTGGGCGACGTGGGCCTCGACCTGGGCGGCCTGCTCGTCCTGGAGGGGTCGCACACCCTGGCGGCGACGCGCGCCTACCTGGCGCGCGACGTGGACACCTACTGCGCGAATGTGCCGGGCGCGGCCGAGGCCACGCTCCAGCCGCCGCCGGGCAACCCGAACGGCTGGACCTTCAACGGCACGCTGTCCGAGGATCCCGTCGCGCTGCGGGCGCACCTCGGGGGGCGCTGGCTGACGGCCGAGTACCGCGCCGGCGATCTGCTCGTCTTCAGCTGCTACACGATCCACGCCAGCCTGGACAACCGCTCCGACCGGGTCCGGCTCTCGTCCGACTCGCGCTACCAGCTGGCGAGCGCGCCGATCGACGAGCGCTGGATCGGGGAAGCGCCGATCGGGCACGGGCCGGGCGGCAAGCGCGGCCTGATCTGCTGAACGTCGCCCGGTCGCACCGGTCGAGACGTGCCGGGTCGCCACCAATCTCCTGCTGTGCTGAGCGAGGTGCCCGATGCCGATCCCCGCCCCCATCTTCCTCACCGGCCAGAACCTCGCCTTCGCGCACGACGCCGACACCGTCCCCGCGCCGCTCACCGCCCACGCCCGCACGATGGACCAGGGCATCTATCAGGTCGCGGAGCAGTTCTACGTCGCGGTCGGCTACGGCAACGCCAACATGACGATGGTCGTCGGCACCGGCGGCGTCATCCTGATCGACTCCTCGAGAACGCCGGGAAGCCGCGCGCGAAGCCCTGCGCGACCTGCGGCGCTTCAGCGACCCGCCGATCCGCGCCCTGATCTACACCCACAGCCACCCCGACCACAGCTCCGGCTCGCGCGGCCTCCTCGACCCAGCCGAAGTCGCGCAAGGCCAGATCGCCATCTACGCGCACGAACGCCCGATCGCCGATGCGCGGCAACCCCAGCCTCGGGCTCATCCCCCCGCTCCGTCTCGCCTACTCCTTCGGCTGGGACCTCGACCAGAGCGCCACCGGCCTCGTGGAAGTCGGCCTGGGACCGCTGCTGCGCGCTGGGCACCGACCGGCTTCCTGCCGCCGACAACCCCCTTTCCACGGCCTGCTCGACCTCGAGATCGCCGCGACATCCGCGTCCACCTGCGCGAAGCCCCGAGCGAATCGGACGACGAGATCGTGCCTGTTCCCCGATCTACGGCGTCCTGCACTCGGCCGACGTCGTCCAGGGCGAATGCCTGCCCAACCTCTACGCCCTGCGCGGCGCCATCCGCGACATCGGCCAGTGGATCGGCGCGGTCGATCTGCTGCGCACCTTCGACGCGCAGGCCCTCCTCTTCGGCCACGGCTCTTCCTCGCCTGCATCGGCCAATCCGAAGCGCGTGATCTGCTCACCTCCTACCGCGACGCGATGCACTACATCCACGACCAGACCATCCGCCTGATCGCGCGCGGCCTCACGCCCGACGAACTGGCTCGGTCGAGGCCATCGCCGAACTCCCCCCGCGCCTCCGCGACCCTCCCTGGCTCGGCCAGTTCTACGGCACCGTCAAGCAGACGGTTCGGCAGATCTACAGCAACGCCTTCGGCTGGTTCGAGGGCGATCCCACCTTCCTCGACCCACTCCCGCGCCACGAGCGCGCCGCCCGCTACATCGCCGCCCTGGGCGGGGCGCGACGCCATCCTCGCCGCCGCCGAACAGGCCCACGCCGACCGCGACTACCGCTGGGCGACCGAGATCCCGATCCACCCTGCGCCTCGACCCCACCGACCACCACGCCCGCCAACTCAAAGCCGACGCCCTGCGCCGCCTGGCTACCGGGCAACCAACCCCATCTGGCGCAACAACTACCTGATGTACGCCAGCGAGCGCCGACGGCACGCTGGATCGCCCCGCACTCCTCGACACCATCCGCGCCCTCGGCAACCCCGACGTCGCCGCGACCATGCCGATCCCGCCCTCCTCCGCGCCTTCGCCACCCGCCTCGACCCCACCCGCAGCGCCGGAACCTACCTCCGGCCACGGCCTTCCACACCACCGACAACACACCACCTACAGCCTCGCGATCCGCTCCGAAATCGCCGAAGTCCTCACCAGCACGCCCCCCACCCCAACCCTCGCCATCCAGACCACCGAACCAACCTCCGCGCCCTCCTCACCGGCCGTCTCCCTGGCCCCGCGCCATCGCGGACAACTCCGCCACCCTCACCACCGGCACTCCCAACGCCGCCGCCCAGTTCTGGACCCTCTTCGATCCCCCGCCCACCGACCTCCCACCCTCGCCCTCCGCTAACCCCCGCCCCCACCCCAACACCACCCCAACTCACCCACAAGCCCCCCGAGCCGGATTTCATCCGGCGTGACGCCCGTAGCCCGGAGACCCCCATCTCCGGCGCTCTGCGCACGCCACCACGCTCACAAAATCCGGCCACCCGCTTTCCTCGGAACCCCGACCCTCCTTGCGAGGGGGAGGGGTCATCTCCCACCGTGGCACGATTTGCTCCCTGACGGGTCCGTAGAAGCAAGGAGATCGGATCGCCCACTAAAAGGAGGCCACCATGCCACACGCCCACCACCTCCCCCGGATCGAGACCCAGTCCGCCGGGGCGGACCCCCCCGTGGCCCGCAGGCCCCTCGCCCAGCTATTCTCTCTTCTCGTCTGTCCGCGTCGGTCTCTGCGTCTCTGCGCCTCTGCGGTCTTCGTTCTCCCTTCTCTCCACTCTTTTCTCTCCACTCTCTTCTCTCCACTCTCCACTCTCCACGCCCCCGCTCGCCCCCGGAGCAGGAGCAGAAAAAGCAAAAATGCAAAAACAAACCTACTTTCACCCACAATCGTGTAGCATCCCCCATGACAGGCGATCCCCCGAACCGTCCCACAAGGAGTCCCCCATGCGACGCACCCGCCCCACCCGCAGCCTCCTCGCCCTCCTCCTCGCCCTCACCCTCGCCGTCCTGATCGGCCAGCGGCGCATCACCCCGCGCCCCGCCGCAGCGGGCGACGCGGGCGGCGACACCCTCTACGCCAGCGACCAGGAGCGCGAGCGCGCCCTGCGCTACAACCGCCTGCGCGAATGGCTGGTCCTCGCCGGGATGGCCTGGACCACCCTGATCAACCTCGCCGCCCTCGTCAGCGGCTTCTCCGGCTGGCTGCGCCGCCGCGCCGAGCGGGTCGCGCCGCCACGGCTCGGCCCGGAAGTGCCCTACGGCCTCGCAGCGGCCTTCTTGTCGTCGCTCGTCTCGCTGCCCCTCTCCTACTACGGCGGCTGGGTCGTCGAGCAGCAGTACGGCCTCACCAACCAGACCCGCCGCGCCTGGGCCGCCGAGCAGGCGAAAGGCACCGCCGTCGGCCTCGCCCTCGGCATGCCGCTGCTCCACGCCGTCTACTACGTCATTCGCCGCTCGCCCCGCTGGTGGTGGGCCATCCTCTCCGCGCTCACCATCCCCTTCACCATCATCCTCGCCAACCTCGCGCCCGTCCTGATCATGCCCCTCTTCAACAAGTACGAGCCGATCAAGGACCGCGCCCTGGCCGACCGCATCAAAGCCCTCGCCGCCACCCAGGGCGTCACCGTCTCCGACGTCCTCCAGATGGACATGAGCAAGCAGACGAAAAAGGCCAACGCGTTCTTCGCCGGGCTCGGCAACACCAAGCGCATCGTCCTCGCCGACACCCTGCTGAACGAGTTCACCCCCGACGAGATCGAGGTCGTCCTCGCCCACGAACTCGGCCACCAGGTCCACGGCGACATCTGGAAGCTGATCGGCCTCGGCGCGCTCACCAGCGCCCTCACCGCCTGGGCCGTCGATCGCCTCGGCGCACCCCTGATCGCCCGCCACGGCCAGCGCTACAGCCTCGACCCCGCGCGCGGCCTGGCCGACATCGCCGCGCTGCCCCTCCTCTCCCTCCTCCTCAATGCCCTCTCGCTCCTCCTCCTCCCCATCCAGAACGGCATCTCCCGCAACCTGATCGAGCGCCCCGCCGACGGGTACGCCCTCGACCTGACCCGCAAGCGCGACGCCTACATCGGCGCGATGGAGAAGCTCGGGCGCATGAACCTCGCCGATCCCCAGCCCCCCGCCCTCGTAAAATACTTCCTGCACGGCCACCCCACCCTGCAAGAGCGCATCGCCTTCGGCCGCGACTGGCAACCCCCCACCTCGTAGGGGCGGTTCGCGAACCGCCCTGCGGCGGGTACCTCCCGGCACACGCAAAATGGGGCGGCTCAGCGAGCCGCCCCATCGCCACCCCTCGAATTGGTCTCAGGCTGCCGCCGCCATGATCTGCCCCAGGTTCTCCGGTGCGAAGAACTCCTGCGGCGGCACGGACCCCGCCATCGTCCCCAGGAACCGGCTCAACTGCGCCGGATTCTGCCTGAGCGCGCCGAGCAGTTGCTGCAGCTCCGGCGGGGGCGGGTGCAACTGGGCGAACTGCAGCGTGGTCGCGAAGCCGGGAGCCGCCGCCTCGTCGCGCTGGCGCTGGTACGCCGCGAATGCCTCCGCCAGCGGCGCGCGTCCGGAGAAGCCCGCGTCGATCGCCTCGGTCAGCAACTCGGCATCCCGGAAGGCATCGGTGATCCCCTGCGCCAGGATCGGGTCCTTGTGGAAGCCCGCATCCCCCACCAGCGCCCAGCCCGGCCCATAGGGCGTGCGGAAGAAGTTCGGCAGGTCGGCCGTGCCCCGGAACCGCTCCGCCCGCTTCCCCGCGCGCACCCGCTCGGCCAACCCCGGCACGAGATCGACCGCCGCCAGCACGCTCCCCTCGATGTCGGCGCGCACCTGGTGGAACTCCGCCTGCGGCCAGAAGACCGTCAGCAGCGTCAGGTTGTCATTGGTCGGCGCGGCGATGATCATCCGCCCCGGTCGCGGATTGAGCTGGGCACGCTCCATCGGCAGATCGGCCCAGTAGGTGTAGTAGACGCAGGTCAGCGCGGGCGTCGTGTCATAGGCCTCCGCCCCCACGCTCCGCGCGACGAACGAGTGCAGCCCGTCCGCCCCGATCACGATCCGCGCCCGCTCGGTCACCGGTGCCCCCCCGGCCGCGTGGCCGCGAATCCCCACCACGCGCCCCTCTTCCCAGACCAGTTCCTCCACCGTGAACCGCTCGCGCAACTCCGCCCCAGCCGCAACCGCCGCCTCCACCAGGATCGCGTCGAGCACGTAGCGGCGCGGCGCATAGCCCTCCGCGACACCATCGACCGGCGGCGGGGCACCCACCAGCGCGAACGGCCCGAGATCGAGGGCCTGTTCATGGATCGGCGGGCAGTTCGACGCCCGCAGCCGCTCCAGCAGCCCCCAGCGCGCGAGACTCGCGACGCCCGGCTGGTGGATATAGTGGGTCGAGAGGGTGTCGCTCGGGAAGCTCCCCCGGTCCACCAGCAGCACCCGATACCCCTTGCGCGCCAGCAACATCGCCGTCGGCGAACCGGCGCACCGCGCCCCGATCACGATCGCGTCGTACATCCCGCTACCTCCCTGTCGGCACGACCGGGCATCCTGCCTGCCCGGAGCCGCGCTCTCGTCGCGGCGTGGCAACAGGATAGGGAGCGGAACGTTCCTTCAGCGTTCCAGGGAGCGTTCCGGGTCGTTCCGGGTCGTTCCAGGATGGCGTGGTCGCGTCAGGCGCGCAGCAGGAGGGCGCTGGCCCGGCGCAGATCGGCACTCTCCCGCCCTTCGTCGAAGCGATCGAGCAGGGCCGCCAGCTGATCGCGCGCCTCGCGCACCGCCGCGCCCGCGCCGCGCCCCAGCCGGTAGTCGAGCAGGCTCGCCGCGACCCGCAGTTCGGGCAGCCGCGCGCCTTGCTGCCGCGCCGCCCGCAGCGCCCGGTCGAACTCGCCGTCGATCTCCGGCGCGGGCGCGCCCAGCGCGGCGAGGAACTCGGCGCGCGACCGGTGGGCTTCCGCCGCCCACACCCCGGCCGCCTCGCCCATCGCGAGCAACTGATCGGCCGCCGCGAGGCCCAGCCGCACCTCCCCCGCCACCGCGCAGGCCGCCAGCAGGATGCGCTGGAGCATCGCGTGGTTCCCCGGCGCGGGCGGGATCGCGGGTGCGCTGGCGATCACCCGCTGGATGCGGGCGAGGCCGCCCTCGGCGCGGCCATCGACGACTTCGACAAAGCCTCCATAGATCTCGCGGAGGGGCTGACCGTACCAGACGTCGCCCTGCCCCTGGCCGGGGACGAGCAGCGCCACCAGCGCACGCAAGGTTGCCAGATCGCCCACCTCCAGGGAGAGCAACGCGGCGAAGACGAGCGCGAGCGCGTGGGTGTGGGGGTGCCCGATCTCCCCGGCCAGCGCGAGGCTCCGGTCGCGCATCCGCAGGGCCGTCTCGGGCTGGCCCAGGACCCATCGCGTATAGGCCAGCCGGTTCAGGCAGACAACCTCCGGGTCCTGCCCGTAGTGCAGCAAATGGGCGCGGCGTTGCTCCGGGCGGAAGTGGGCGATGGCCGACTCCAGATGGTCGCAGGCGGCGACGGGTCCCCGCCAGGAATGCGGCCACCCCGAGCACATACCCGCTCTCCACCAGCAGCATGTCGTCGTCCTCGCGCTCGCCGCGCGCGCCCGCAACTGCCCGGCGAACCGCCGCGCCTCGGCGAACGTTGCGCGAGAGGCTGGCGATCGCCAGCGAGCGGAGCAGGGGCGGCGACGGCTCGTCCCCGCGCTCCTCGGTCAGCGCCAGGGTGCGCCGCTGCGTCTCGTTCACCCGCTCCGACTGGAAGCCCTCGACCAGCACCAGCGCGGCGAGCAACGCCCGGCGAGCAGCGCGAGTTCGCGCTCGCGACGCTCGGGGCCTCCGAGGAGTGTGCGCAGCAGGTCGAGCGCGCGGTCGAGCAGGCGCACCGCCACGTCGCTCGCGTGCAACTGCTGTGCCAGCGCCGCCGCACGGCCGTACCAGGTGACGGCCTGATCGGCCGCCCCGGCGCGGTCGTAGTGGTCGGCCAGTTGCCCGCTCACCGGGCCGGGGTCGTGGGCAAAAACCCGCTCCAGCGCGCGGGCGACGCGCAGGTGCTGCTGCCGCCGCCGCACCGGACCGAGGGCGAGGTAGGCGACCTCGCGGATCGTGTCGTGGCTGAAGTCGTAGGCGTCGCTCCCCTGCTCGCGCACGAGGCGGCGCTGCCAGAGTTCGTCCAGGCTGCGCACGAAGGTCGTCTCGTCCGCTTCGCTCGCCCGCGCCAGCACCTCCGCCGTGAACTCCCGCCCGATCGTCGCGGCCACCCCGATCAGCTCACGGGCCGGTGCCGACAACTGCGCCAGCCGCGCCTCGATCACCGCCTGCACCTTCGGGTTCAGCCACGCCCGCCCGGTCTGCCCCGGCTGCCACCCCGCGCGCAGGGCCTCCACCACAAAGAGCGGGCTCCCCTCCGTCTCGCCGTAGAGCTGGTCCGCGCCCACCTCCCCCAGCGGTCGCCCGGCCAGCCGCTCGGCGAGCGTCGCCGTCTCCCCCCGCGTCAGCCGCCCGAGCGCGATCTCGGTGCTGCACTCCAGCACCCGCAACCCGGCGAGGAGGTCGTGCAGGGGATGCTGCGCGGCCAACTCCTCCCGCCGCGCCGTCGCCGCGACGAGCAGGCGGGCCTCGGGCGCGACGCGCAGCAGGTAGTGGAGGAAGTGCAGCGTCTCGCGGTCATACCAGTGCAGGTCGTCGGCGACGAGGAGTAGCGGCGCATCGGCGGCGAGCAGCACCCGCGCGATCGCATCGAAGAGGCGCTGCCGCTGCTCCCCCTCGGGCAGCGGCTCGGGGCGGGCGAGATCCGGCACCGTCGCCAGCAGTTCCGGCAAGAGGCGCGCGAGCTCGGTCAGGTGCGCCCGATCCAGGCCCGCGACGAGCGTCCCGATCGCTTCGGAGCGCAGCCACGCCACCACCGGGCCGTAGGCGAGCGCCCCCTCCGCCGCGTAGGCCCGCGCCCCGGCCGTCAGCGCGCCGTGCTGGGCGCACCAGCGCCGGAACTCCTCGACCAGTCGCGTCTTCCCGATCCCCGGTTCGCCACTGACCAGCACAAACTGCGCCCGCCCGCGCTCGGCGTCCCGCCAGAGCGCCACCAGGTGGGCACGCTCGGCCGCCCTGCCCACGAGCGGCGGGCCGACGGCGCGCTCGGTCTGCCCACCGTTCGCCCCCCTCGGCGGCAGCAGCGCCTCGTACGCCTCGCGCGTCGCCGCCGACGGCGCGACGCCCAGTTCGCGCTCCAGGGTCGCCGCGCAGGCGTGGTAGATCCGCAGCGCCCGCGCGCGATCCCCGGCCGCGTCGTGCAGGCGCATCAGCAGGCGATAGGTCTCCTCGCGGAGCGGATCGTGCCGCAGCAGTTGCTCGGCGTGCCCGATCGCCCGCGCCTGCTCGCCCCGTGCTTCGAGCAGTTCGGCCAGCCGCGCCACCGCCGCGAGGTAGCGCCCCAGCAGCCGTTCGCGCTCGCCGAGGATCCACTCGTCGTAGCACCCGGCGAGCAAATCGCCGCTGTAGAGCCCGACCGCCTCCTGCAAGGCGGCGAGCGCCCCCTCGCCGCGCTCCCGCTCCGCCCGCGCGACCGCCGCATCGAACGCGGCGACATCGAGCCAGAACGACGCTCCAACCCGCCATTGCAGCGTGCGCGGGGTCACGTCGAGATACTGGTCGAGCACCGGCAGGGCGCGGCGCAGGTTGTGGAGCAGGTGGCGCAGATTCGTCCGCGCCTGCGCCTCGGTCGAGTCGGGCCAGAGCAGGAAGGCGAGGTGCTGGCGTGCCTGCGGCGTCTCGCGGTGCAGCAGCAAGTGGGCGAGCAGCGACTCGGCCCGCCCCGACTCCAACGGCGGCAAGGCAACACCATCGACGCGCAATTCGAGCGCGCCGAAGAGCCGTATGCGGAGCGCCGGTTCCGCCATGTCGGTATGCCCTAGCCGACCA
>JAXLWN010000144.1:0-10335 GCA_046328475.1 Chloroflexia bacterium
CGCCGCCAACCGTGGGGAGGCCAGGGTGCGGGACGATCTCTCCGGCGAGCACGAGGATGCGGCGCATGGTGGCTTATTCCGCCGCTGGCCGCACCGCGCGGCGGCGCAGGCGGGCGAGGAGGCGCGCGAGGCCGGGCACGGTCTGCTGAATGCGCTGCTTGACCGGGTTGGCCGCGCGCAGCGCCTGGTCCAGACTGTCGGCTTGCCTGGCGAGGTCGCTGAGGGCGCGTTCCAGCTGCGCGACGCGGCTTTCGAGGCGGAGGGCATAATCCTGGGCCTGGAAGAACTGATGCTCGACCCCCTGGCGATAGGCCGGATCCGCGTCGAGCATCTCATCCAGGCGCGCGGCCCACTCGCCGCCGAATTCCTCCTTCAGTCCGCGCTGCAGCCCGGCGACGAAGTAGTAGTCGAGCGCGGCGCGGTAGAAGCGGCGCGTGATGCCGGGATCGCGCATGCCGGGGATGCCCGCCTCAATCGCGAGTTCGGGGTGCTTTTGCACGGCGTAGGCGGCCGACTGGCCGTTGACGACCTGGCTGCGGAGCATCCCCTCCAGGCGCATCTCGTGCAGGTGGTAGATGATCGCCAGCTCGTCGTAGACGAGGCGGATGCCCGCTTTGTGCAGCCGGTAGCCGAGCTCGATGTCCTCGTAAGCGGCGGCCGGGAAGTGCTCGTCGAAGCCGTCGAGCGCCAGGACGTCGTCGCGCCAGACGGAGACGTTGGCGGTGTAGAAGCAGCGGAAGGTGGCGTGCTGCGGGTCGGTGATCTGCGCGAAGTTGAAGCGGTAGCCGGGCGAGAGGAAGGCCATGAAGGGGGTCACTTCAACTTCGGGGTGCCAGTCGATGTAACCGATGGTGGCGACCCCCCGGCGGGTCGAGGCGAGGTGGCGAGCGAGGAAGTCGGCGCGGGGCACACAGTCGTCGTCGGTCAGCACGACCACCGGAGCCACGGCGGCGCGGAGGCCGCGATTACGCGCGGTGGCGGGTCCGCTATTCTCCTGGCGCAGGTGGCGCAGGGTGTAGGGCGCGTCCTGGGCATAGGCACGGACGCGGTCGGGCGTCTCGTCGGTCGAGCCGTCGTCGCAGACGAGCACTTCGAAGTCGGCGGCGGGGATCGACTGCTCCCGGTAGCCGTCGAGCACGCGCCGCAGCTTGTCCCAGCGGTTGTAGGTCGGTATGACGACGCTGACGCGGTAGGGCATTGGCATTCCTGTGCGCTAGCTTTCAATGGCGGGAACTATAGCTGGATGAAGTGGGAAGTGGGAAGTGGGAAGTGGGAAATAGCTCGTTCGGACGGCAACGCCTGCCCTGACAGGCGAGCGCCGAGGAGCCCTTCTCACGTCTCACTCTCCTGCTCATCAACTCGACGCCCAGCCCGCCCGTCGGCTGCGGCATCCACCATTCTTCGCCGTTGGGGGTGGTGACGTACTGGGGCCAGGGGAGGTCGTGGGGCGACTGGAAGTCGCGCGGGGAGGGCGGGGCGACCCACTTGTCGCCGCCGATGCCGCCGCCGGTGCGCTCCTTGAACTCGGCCTGGCATTTGGCGAGTAGGGCGGGGTCTTCGATCAGGTCGAGGGCGGTGAGGGCGAGCGTTTCGCTGGCGACGAACATGCCGGGGTCCACGGCGGCGGCGAGGCCACCGAGCGCGTTGTAGGTCCAGGCGGGGGCACCATAGTGCGGGTCGCCCGAGCGGAGCGCCGGGCGAGCGGTGAGCAGGCGCACGGTCGGCGCGTGCCAGCAGTATTCGACGTAGTCGTCGGCGCTCTGGTGCAGCTGCCAGGGGCAGGGCGGCGCGCAGCTGGTCCTCGAACTCCTGGGGCGTGGTCAGGACGCGGTTCTCGGGGAGGAAGGGGAAGTCGGTCTCGGGATAGCCGAGTTCGCGCTGGAGGGCCTGGCCGAAGAGATCGCCGCGTTGTCCCATTCCGGCGGACCGACCGCCTCCAGGTTGCGGTAGGTGGCGTCGGCCAATGCGCGGTTCGGCAGGCCGACGCGCGTCTTGGTAACCCAGCGCACCGAGGCGGTGCAGCCGGTGACGGCGGCGGCGTGGCGGGCATTCTGCTCCAGCACGCGGTAGATCTGCTCCTGGGTGGCGAGGTTCGACGCGCGCCAGGCGTACTGGATCTGGCTGAACTTCGGCGCGAGGTTGTCGGCGGTGGCGTCGCCCGCCGCCATGATGAACTCGTTGAGGGTCCAGGTGCCGGTGTGGGGGAACATCGCCTCCTTGGTGTACTTCGTCGTCGTGTACATCAGGCAAAGCGCGTCGATCGCGCCGGGGGCGCGGGCGACCGCGTGGCTGCCGCTCTGGGGCATCAGGCTGCGGTCGATCCAGCGCTCGGGCGACTTGCACTCGAAGGTGAAGACCGCGCTCCAGTAGGCCCCGAAGTGGGTGTCCCAGGTGACGCTGTTGCGTGGCCAGGGGTGGTAGGCGAGGTAGGCGTCCACGCCATCGTAGTAGCCCTTGGCGGCGTGGATCGGCTTCGATCCGCAGACCTTCTCGGCCGGTTCGCCGTGGAAGCGGAGCGTGGCCTTGATGCCGTAATGCTCCAGCGCCGTCTTCGCCGCCAGCACGCCGCCGAGGCAGGCGGTGCCGAGCACGGAGTGGGGGTCGGTGTGGCCGGCCGCGTAGGGGTGCAGCCCTTCGCGCGGCGCGCGGCGGGGCACGACCTGCTGTGAGTTGCCGGGGACGGCGTCGTACTCGGCGTAGGCACCGATCGTCGGGCCGCCGTTGCCCCAGGTGGCGGTGAAGGCGGTTGGCATGCCGCCGGAACCTTCTTCCACGTCGAAGCCTTCGGCGCGCAGCAGTTCGATGTAGGCTTTGGCCGACTTGTACTCGCGCCAGGCGGGTTCGGCGTAGCGCCAGATTTCGAGGTCGAAGTCGGAGAGCCGCTGTCGTTCGCGGTTGAGCCAGTCCACGGCGTATTGCTTGGCTGATGAGCGTCCGGGCATGGTGATCCTCCGGATTCAAGGTTCGAAGGTTCAAGAGTTCGAAGGTTATCGAGGTAATCCCACCCACCGGGGCGTAGTGTCGCCGTGGTTGGGTTGGGACGCAAGTGCCAGTGGGCGGGTGACGGGCGGGCGATTGCTTGACGAGGGGGTGTCCGTTCACTATAGTGTGGTCTCAGGAGTCAGCCCGCCAGCTTGCACCCGTGGCATGCATCGTGATAATGCTGTAACGCGAACGATGTGGTGCGCGTGTCGTTTGGGTGGCGTGTGACGGAGGCGCTGGTGCGGATCGCGATGGTGGGGACGCGGGGCGTCCCGGCCACGTACAGCGGCTTCGAGACCTTCGTCGAGGAACTGGGCGCGCGGCTCGTCGAGCGGCGGCATCGCGTCACCGTCTACTGCCGACGCCACCATGTGCGCTACCGGGGTCGGTCGTACCGGGGGATGCGGCTGGTGTCGCTCCCGACAGTGCGGAACAAGTATCTCGACACGATCGCGCACACGGCCCTCTCCTGCCTCCACCTCCTGCCGCACGCCTACGACATTGTGCTGATGTGCATCGCCGGGAATAGCCCCGCCGCGATCATCCCCCGTTTGGGCGGCGTGCGGGTGGCGCTGAACGTGGATGGGCTCGATTGGACGCGCGAGAAGTGGCCCGGTCCGGCGAAGCGCTATTTGCGATTGGCGGAGTGGTTGGCGACGAAGTTCGCCGATGCGGTGGTGACCGATTCGCGCGCGGTCGCGGCCTACTACCGCGAGGAGCACAAAGCGGAGGTCGAATACATCCCCTATGGCACCGCCGCGCGACGGCCGCCGCCGGGCGCGACGCTGGCGCGATTGGGGCTGGAGCCGGGTCGCTATCTGCTCTATGTGGGGCGGTTGGTGCCGGAGAATTGCGCGCACCACCTGGTCGAGGCCTTCGGGCAGTTGCGCCCCGGCGTGGATATGGACGCCGGGATGAAGTGCGTTGCCGGCGACGCACCCTATGTGGATGCGCTGATTGCCGACTTGAAAGGTCGTGTGCTGGGGCCGAACGTGCTCTTCCTGGCTGACTTCCTTCGGCGATGGCTACTGGAGCGAATAGCCACGGCGGTACTGGAGATCTTCGCCGCGGTGGCGCCGGGGATGCACCCGGCGCTGCTGGAGGCGCTGGGCTCGGCAGGGCTATGCACCATCGTCGCCGATACGCCGACGACCCGAGACGGTCGGGGCGTGGCGGCAGGCCCTACGACCATCAACGCGGTGCGGCGGCGCTGGTAGAGCAATTGCGCGCGGTGCTGGCCGATCCCGCCGCGCGAACAGCCTGGGGCGCGCGGGCGCGGGCGCACATCGCGGCGCGCTACAGCTGGGAGCGGACGACGGACGACTACGAGGCGCTGTTCGCGCGCCTGCTGGCGGGTGGCGCGTCGGGGGAGGTGGCCCGGTGAGCAGTCGGGTGCTCGATCGCTACACCACCGCCTGCCTCTTCCTCGATCTGCTCGGGGTTGCCCTGGCCGTTGCCGGGGCGATCGTGCTGCGCTTCTCGCTACCGTTCGGCCGGGCGCTGGGGCCGGAGCAGGGGCGGCTCGCGACGCTGCTCTTCCCGCTGGCGCTGGTGGCCTGGTCGTTGACCGCCGGGCAGTTCCGCCTGTACGAGTGGCACTGGCTGCTGAACCTCCGCAGCGAGGTCGGGCGGCTACTCCTCTCGGCGGCGGGCACGACACTGCTGGTCGCGGGCGGCCTCTACTTGACCTATCGCGATGTCTCGCGCCTGCTCTTCCTCTACTTCGTCGCCTTGATGTTCGGGATTAATGGCCTGGGGCGGGTCGCGTTGCGCGGCCTGCTGTGCTGGGGCGGGCACGACCGCGCGATGGTGCGGATCGTCTTCGTCGGTGGCGGGCGGCCGACCGCCTCGCTCGCCGGGCGGTTGCTGGCGGAGACGCGGCGCTGGCCGCCGATCGTGGTGGTCGGGTTCGTGGCCGGTCCCGAGCAGGAGGTCGTGGAGCAGGAGATCCCCCGACTCGGCACGATCGATGAGTTACCGGAGATCGTCGCCCGCCACGGCGCGACGACGGTGATCAGCACCCTGCCATCGAGCGAGCATCTGCAAACGGCGGCGCTGGTGGAGCAGCTGCACGGCCTGTCGGTCGATCTGCGGGTCGCGCCCGATCTGCTGGACCTCGCCTATGCCCGCGCGACGATCAGCCACATCGAAGGTATCCCGCTGGTCGGGTTGCGCGATCCGGTCTTGTCGCCCTCCAGTCGGCTGATCAAGTACAGCTTCGACCGGCTGGTGAGTCTGGCCGCGCTGATCTGCTGCGCGCCGCTCTTCCTGCTGATCGCGGTCGCGATCAAGCTCGATTCGCGCGGGCCGGTCTTCTATGGGGCGCGTCGCGTCGGCGAGGCGGGGCACCCATTCACGATGTGGAAGTTCCGCACGATGTGCCCGGGGGCCGAGGTGGCGCTGCCCGAGGCGGTGGGCGAGGAACGGTTGGCGGCGGGGATCTACAAGGTGCCGGGCGATCCGCGCGTGACCCGCGTGGGGCGCTGGCTGCGGCGCACCAGCCTGGACGAGTTGCCGAATCTCGTCAATGTGCTGCGCGGCGAGATGAGCCTCGTCGGGCCGCGACCGGAGCAGCCGTTCATCGTGGCCGGGTACGAGCCCTGGCAGCACCGGCGCACGGCGATCAGGCCGGGGATGACCGGGTGGTGGCAGATCAACGGGCGGAGTGACCTGCCGATGCACCAGCACACCGATTTCGACCTCTACTACGTCGAGAATTACTCGCTGCTGCTCGATTTGCGCATCCTGGGGCGCACGGTTGGGGCGGTGATCGCGGGACGCGGGGCGTATTAGCAAGGAGGTGTGTGATGGATTGGACCTCCCTGATTCTGCGGGCGATGCTTGGTCTCATGGGACCATTCGCGAATGGTCGGATGGAAGCCCAGATGCCGTTCCGGCGATACTGCCTTTTCCTTGGTATCTCTGCCGTCGCGCTCGGCCTCATCGGGGTGCTGTGCGATTTCTTCTTCGATACGGCGAAAGGCGAGTTGTTCCTGATGAGCGGGGCGGTACTCGGAGCCAGCGGTCTGGTTGGTTATGGTCTGGCACGGGTCCTGCCGCCGTTTGGCAGGTCGTAGTGCAGCATTGAAGGGGCTAGGGCGAAGCCGCGACGTGCATGGTTCGTTTCTCTCGCGGGTACGCCCGATTTTGGCATTTCGGTTGGCGGGGGGCTACACTAGCGCTGATCGGCCGGGTGCGGCGAGGCGAGCGCGGGGGAGAGAAACGGGATGGCGGGGGTGCTGGAACGGCAGGCGGGGGGCGCGATCGCGGCGGCGCTGCGAGCGAAGCTGGAGGCGCGCACCGCGACGGTGGGCATCATCGGGCTTGGCTATGCCGGGCTGCCGCTGGCGGTCGGGTTTGCCGAGGCGGGCTTCGCGGTCGTCGGGGTGGATCTGCGCGCGGATCGGCGCGACGCGATCATGGCCGGGCGCTCGTACGTGGGCGACATCACCGATGCGATGCTGGAGCCGCTGGTGGAGGGCGGGCGCTTGCGCGCGACCGGCGACTACGCCGATCTTCGCGAGGCCGACGCGATCACGATCTGCGTCCCGACTCCCCTCTCGAAGACGAAGGCACCCGACCCGAGCGCGATCATCGCCGCCGTCGGCTCGCTCGCGCCGCACCTGCGGCCGGGGCAGCTGGTGGTGCTGGAGAGCACGTCCTACCCGGGCACGACCGACGAGCTGATCAAGCCGGCGATCGAGGCGCGCGGGCTGGTGATCGGCGAGGATGTCTTCCTGGCGTTCGCGCCCGAGCGGGTCAATCCGGGCGATGCCCACTTCACCGTGCAGAACACGCCGAAGCTGATCGGTGGCGTGACGGATGCCTGCCGCGACCTGGCGATGGCGCTCTATGTGCCGATCGTCGGCGGGGTGGTGCCGGTCTCCTCCCCGATCGTGGCGGAGACGGCGAAGCTGCTGGAGAACACCTTCCGGGCGGTGAATGTCGCGCTGGTGAACGAACTGGCGCTGATGTGCCAGCGGCTCGGCATCGATGTCTGGGAGGTGATCGACGCGGCGGCGACCAAGCCCTTCGGCTTCATGCCGTTCCGACCGGGGCCGGGGCTGGGCGGGCACTGCATCCCGATCGTGCCGCACTACCTGGCCTGGAAGCTGAAGACGCTCGGCTACGAAGCGCGGTTCATCGCGCTGGCGGACGAGATCAACTCGGCGATGCCCGCGCATGTGGTCTCGCTGGTGGCGGATGCGCTGAACGACGCGGCGACGCCGAAGCCGTTGCGCGGGGCGCGGGTGCTGCTTATGGGTGTGACCTATAAGCCGGATGTGGCCGATACGCGCGAGTCGCCGCCGCTGGAAGTGCTGGAATTGCTGCGCGCGAAGGGGGCCGACGCGGGCTACCACGACCCGCTCATCCCGACCGTGGAGGTGGGGGGGGCGGCATTGGAGTGCGCGACGCTGGATGAGGCGACGCTGGCGGCGGCTGATTGCGTGGTCATCGCCACCGACCACGCGAGCTACGATTGGGGCTGGGTGGCGCAACACGCGCGGCTGATCGTGGACACGCGGAATGCGACGCGCGACCTGGGGGAGACTGGGGCGACGATTATCAAGCTGTGAGGGGTGAGTCGGGCAGTCGGGCGGTCGGGCGGTCGGGCAGAATCGCCCGTTCGCCCGTTCACGGTCACGCGCGGGCCAGGATGGCAGTGCCAGCGGACGACAGGACGCCGCCGGTGCCGTGGACGACGGCGAGCTTGGCGTCCTTGACCTGGCGGATGCCCTGGTCGGCGTAGTCGTGGCGCAACTGGCGCACGCCTTCGATGATCGCGAACATGCCGTACATGCCGGGGTGGTTGTAGGAGAGGCCGCCGCCGTTGGTGTTCATCGGGAAGGGGCCGCCGGGGGCGGTGCGCTGGCCGCTGACGAAGTCGCCGCCCTCGCCCTTCTTGCAGAAGCCGAGTTCCTCCAGGCTGAGGAGGACGGTGTAGGTGAAGGAGTCGTAGATCATCGCCAGGTCGAGTTCGTCGTGGCGCACACCGGCCATCTCGAAGGCGAGTTTGCCGGAGGTGCGGGCGGCGAACGAGGTGTAGCTCGGCATCTGGGAGATCATGGAGTGGTCGTGGCTCTCGCCGACGCCGAGCAGGGTGATCGGGGTCTGCTTGCAACTGCGCGCCCGCTCCATCGAGGTCATCACCACCGCGCCGCCCGCGTCGGTGACGAGGCAGCAATCGAGCAGGGTGAACGGGTAGGTGATCGGGCGCGCGTTCAGCACATCCTCGATCGTGATCGGGTCCTGCATCATCGCCTTCGGGTTGAGCATGGCCCACTTGCGCGTCGCGACGGCGATCTCCGCCAGTTGCTCGTGGGTGGTGCCGTACTCGTGCATGTGGCGCGTGCAGGCCATGGCGTAGGAGCCGACCGGCTGCGGGATGCCATAGGGCACCTCGAACTGCCCGCTGAGCGAGTCGGGGGTCAGGACGCGGCCGGGCATGCCGACGCGGGAGCGCCCGCTCTCGCCATGGGTGATCAGCGCGACGTTGATCCAGCCGTTGGCGATCGCCAGCGCGGCGTGGGCGAGGTGGATGACGAACGACGAGCCGCCGACCGACGTGCCATCGGTGAAGTGCGGCTCGATGCCGAGGTATTCGCCGAGTTCGAGCGTGGAGATGCCGGCGGTGAAGAGGCCGTCGACATCCTGCATGGTCAGGCCCGCCTCGTTCAGCGCGTTGCGCGCCGCCTCGGCGTGGAGCATGATCGCGGGCTTATCGGGCACCCGCCCGATCTGGTCCGATTCCGCGACCCCGACAATGGCTACCTTGTTCGCGATGCTGTTCCGCGCCACCCTTCCCTCCTTGCTCAGTGCATCCGTCTGTCTGTGCGTCCGTGCGTCAGTGGGCTGTGGGCTGTTCCGGCGCGTACTCTATCACGAATTGGCGGCGGGGGCGTCAAGGGGCATCGGCGGTTGAAATCGCGCCTGAGGGCCTGCGGGCCACGAAACCCGCCTACGCGGGTTAGGAGGGACACCGTACAGCGACGCACACTCGCGAGGATTGGCTTCGGTGGGGCGCTCGGGGACGATCACGACCAGGCGAGCGCCTTGGCGAGCCAGCCCTGGACTCGGCCGCGCGGGACTTCGCCGTGGCCCGCGCCGCTATGGCCGTTGAGGACGAGGCGGTAGTCCGCGTCGCCGTAGCGATAGCCGACGATCCAGGCCGGGAGCAGGACGAGCTTGTAGGAGCTGACGCTGATACCGACGCTGCTGACGGTCAGGTCTTCGATCTGCTCGCCGCCGTCGTCGGTGCGGAAGTTGCCGCGATGCTGCTGCATCACGCGCTCGCGCGCCAGGAGCGAGGCGTCGGTCGGCGGCAGGCTGTAGAGTTCGACCGGCCAGCCCGCCAGCAGATCGGCGGCGTAGGGTGCGAGGGTGGCGGCGTCGCAGCGGAAATCGCGCAGTAGTTCAACGGGGAGCGAGCGCCCGGCGGGGACGTGCAGATCGTCGTGGAAGAGGTGATCGGTGCCGCTGCGGAACACGCGGCCGTGCTGCGTCTCAACGTAGCCGCGCCAGGAGACTTCGCCCTCGATATCGAAGGTCCAGAAGGGGAGATAGACCGGGCGAGGCGTGTCGAGCGCGGCGCGCTCGGGGAGGTCGCGCGGGCGCAGGGGCTGCTCGGTGAGCCACTTGCGGGCGCGGTGGCGCGCGATGTCGGCGTTGAACGTGAAGGGAGCGACCGCCTCGGGGGTGACCAGTTCGGGTTGCTCCTGCGCCAGCACGACCTGTGACGAGCCGCAGAAGGCGCAGGTTCCGTTCGACTCGCCGGGGGGCAACACCTCGGTCGCGCCGCAGTTCTGGCAGGTGAGGAGGCGTTCGGTGGGCAGCACCCAGCGGTGGCCGCGCTGCGAGAAGGCGGCGACCGCCCAGTCCTGCTCGTCCACCGCGCCGTCGCCCGCGTCGGGCGCGCCGGTGTGGCCGCAGAACTGGCAGCGGAGGGTCTGGCGCTCCGCGTCGAACAGCAGCGCGCCGCCGCAGCCGGGGCAGCGGTAGCGCCGCACCTCGGCTTCGCTTACCTCGCGCTGCGGGGCGTGCGGGGCGAGGGGCTGGCGCAGGTCGGCCAGTTCGTCCGCGCGCAGGCGGCCGTCGAGCAGGGCGAGGTCGCGCCGCGCCTCGGGATGGTTGGGACTGGTGCCGATCACCATCGTCAGGCAGCGGCGGCGCTCGTCGGGGTCGTCGGTGATCCGGCTGAGCCAGTACCAGGCCTCGGCCACCTGCACTTCGGTGGGGTCGTCGCGCAACACCCATTCGAGGTAGAAGCGGGCCTGCTCGCGGTCGCCATCGCGCGCCGCGCCGGTGCCGAGGAGGAGGAGTTCGTCGGTGGCGTTGAACATGGGGCCTCACAAC
>JAXLWN010000145.1:0-10241 GCA_046328475.1 Chloroflexia bacterium
CGTGCCCGATATGACCGCCACCGGGATGCTCAACTTCGGCTGGCCCTGCTACGAAGGGCCGGTGCCCGAGGGCGGTTTTCAGCCGCTCGGCACGCCCCGCTGCGCCGCGCTCTACAACACCCCCAGCAAGGTGACGCAGGCCTACTACCAGTACAGGCACGGCACGGCGGTGGTGCCGAACGAGAACTGCAACGCCAGCAGCGACCAGTCGCCGAACGCCTCGATCACCGCGCTCGGCTTCTACAACGGCACCGCCTATCCCGACTCCTATAAAGGCGCGCTCTTCTTCGCCGATTACGCCCGCGGCTGCATCTGGGCGATGAAGACCGGCCCGGCCGGGACGCCAGACCCCTCGCGCATCGAACTGGTGCTGGACCAGGCCGGGACGCCGGTGGACCTCCAGCTCGGCCCCGACGGCAACCTCTACTACGTCGATATCTGGACCGGGCTGGTCAACAAGCTCGTCTACGCGGGCCAGCCGGGACGCACCACCCAGGCCGGTGGCGTGCCGGGCGCAATGCGCCCGGCTGCCATCCTCTCGCGGCGGCGGCAGACGGTCAGCGCCCGGCTCCGGTCAGCGCGTATTGCTCGGTGGTAAGCGCCGTTTCCCGCCAGGTGCGACGTCAGGGGCGGACTCTTCATTGCGAGAGTCCGCCCCTGACCTTTCCCTCCCTCCGTCCCTCCCCGACAGCACAGCATTTCCATGTCTTCGCTCAATTGTGAGAATCTTGTGAGTCTCGCTCCCTATGCTGTGCTCACGATAAGCCTTGTACTCCCGATCCGCCAGCGGGCGATACGGCCAGGATCGGCGAGAGGAAGATCGCGGTGTCGCCGCCTGCCCGAGCGCCGCGCGGCACTGTGAGTATTTTGTGAGAACAGCCCCCTATGCTGCGCCCAGGGTCACGCGGCGGGCGAATCCGGGTGTGCATGGGAGGGCTGGCAATGTCGACACCGCAGGGCGATATCGTCGGGAACTACCGCCTGATCGAGCGGATCGGTCGCGGCGGCATGGGCGTGGTCTATCGCGGCCAGCATCTGCGCCTGGGGAGCGATGCGGCGGTGAAAGTACTGGCGGCCTCGCTCGCCGAGGAAGCCGACTTCGTCCAGCGCTTTCGGCGCGAGGCGGTCAGCGCCGCCGCCCTGGATCACCCGAGCATCGTCCGCGTCTGGGATTACGGCGAGCAAGACGGCCTCGCCTATCTGATCATGCCACTCCTCACCGGCGGGTCACTGGAGTCGCGGCTACGCAAGGGGCCGCTGTCCCTCGACCAGGCCCTCGACTACCTGCGCGCCATCGCCGATGCGCTCGACTACGCCCACAGCAAAGGGCTCGTCCACCGCGACCTCAAGCCGGCCAACATCCTGCTCGACGAGCGCGGCGAGGCCCACCTGGCCGACTTCGGCATCGCCCAGGTGGTCGGCAGCGAAGAGCGCCTGACCCGCACCGGCGTCGGCATCGGCACGCCCGAGTACATGGCCCCCGAGCAGCTGCAAGGGCGGGCGGAGCGGCGCAGCGATCTCTACGCGCTTGGTGTCGTCCTGTACCAGATGCTCAGCGGCCAGGTCCCCTACAGCGGCAGCACCCCGTACGAGGTGATCACCAAGCATCTGACCGCCGTGTTGCCGCCGGTGCGCCGGTTCAACCCGGCCCTGCCCCCCGCCGTGGACGAGGTGCTGGCGCGCGTGCTGGCGAAGTCCCCCGAGGATCGCTACGAGTCGGGCGCTGCATTCTTCGCCGCCTTCGCCCGCGCCATCGGTGCCGCTTCGGCCCAGGCGGATAGCGTCCCCTGCCCGGACAGCCAACCGACGGCAGTCGCTGTCCCCACGCCGCCCGCTGCACTGCGCACCGTGCCGGTGCTCACGCCGCCGGGCGGCGCGACCGCTGGTCAGGTTTCGCCCAGGGCACGACCTGCCCCGAGCAACTCGCCGCTCCCTCGCGGTGTGCGATTGTCGGGCAGGCACGTGGGGCACTGCCCGCCTGGGCGGTGGCGGCGCTTTCCGTGGCCACCACCGTCGTCGTCCTCAGTCTGACAGCGGCCATGTTGCTCGCCCTCACCCGGCGGTCGCCCGTTGCCGCCCAGGCAACCTCGATCGTGCGGACGTCCGTGGTGGCGCGGTTTGTCGCGCAGGCGACCACTGTCCCCCAGACGGTGCCGACCTCGACACCGACAACCGGACCGGCGCCGACCGCCACGCCCGCCACCGCGCTCACCCAGGAGGCCCCGGCGACGGCGCAAGCCGCGATGACGTCGACCGCTCGCGTGGGATCCGTCGCGACCGCATTCGCCGCCGCGACGGCGCAGGCACAGGCCAGCGCGCGGGCGCAAGCGACCTCCACCGCGCAGGTCGCCGCTGTGGCCGCGACCAACACCGCCAGCGCTGGGGCGACAGCCCAGGCCCGCGCCTCGGCCACGGCGACCGCCGAGGCTGCCCGCGCCGTTGCCGACACCCAGGCCGCGCGCTCGGTGATTATCCACGGCCCTGCCGCCGGCAAGATCGATCACGATCCCGATCATAGCGGGGCCGAAGGACCGCTCGTGAATGTCAACGTGTCCGAGATGATCCTCGAAGCCAAATTCCTCAATCCCTATCAGGCGCTCCAGGGACCCTGGGACTACGGCTTCGTCTTCCGCTACACCCCGAATGGTGCCCAGTATGACCTCGTGGTGCGTTCCGACCAGTACTACTATCTCTACTACTACAACCCGACGACGCAGCGGAACGAGCGCATCAGCACCGGCTGGATCGCCAACCTCGATCTCTCGGCGGGCGGGGCAAACACCCTCACCGTCTTCATCAGCGAAGGGCGTGGCCTCCTCTTCGTGAATGGAGCCTACATCGCCCCGCTCGATGTGAGCGCGTACACCGCCAGCGGCAATGTGGCGATCATCACCGGCTTTCTGCGCGGGGATGAGATCGCCGGGCGCTCAACCTACTTCGAGAACTTCACGATCCAGGCAGCCCGGCGCTGAACAGGAAGGAACTCGCCGCAGCGGATCCAAGGCCATGGAAATCAGATGGAAGGATGGCGTGCCGGTGGCATGCCCGGGCTGCTACACTTGCCGAACGGCGGCGCACGGTGAGCGGCAGGAGCAGGTATGCAAACCGCGACGCGACAGCAGATGCTTGATGAACTCTTCCGCGATCAGCTCCCTCGGCAGGGCGAGTGGGGTGCTGAGGAGTATCTGTGGCTCACCGACCATACCAATCGGCTGATCGAGTTCACCGATGGCTACATCGAGGTGCTGCCGATGCCTACCATCAAGCACCAGCTCATCATTCGCTTCTTCCTCCTCGCCTTCATGGCGGAGGTCGAGCCGCCAGGCAGGGTCATCTTCGCCGCCCTCCGGCTCTACCTCAACGACACCACCTATCGCGAACCCGACTTGCTGCTCTTGCTCGATGCGGAGGACCCGCGCAACCAGGATCGCTACTGGCACGGTGCCGATCTGGTACTGGAAGTGGTCAGCGAGGACGATCCTGCGCGCGATTTGGTCGTGAAGCGCCGCGAGTATGCCAGGGCTGGTATACCCGAGTACTGGATAGTCAACCCGCTCGATGAGACGATCACCGTTTTGGCTCTGCGCGATGGGACCTATGCCGAGCACGGCGTCTTTCGTCGTGGCCAGCGCGCGACTTCGGCATTGCTCCCCACCTTCGCGGTATCGGTGAGCGAAGTTTTCGACGCCCGCTAACCGCACGCCTTACGCAGCGTTCCGCCATCATTGTGGCGCCACCAGCACTGGTAGTGCCGCTTTCTCTTGATCCTGGTGCCAGGACTTCTTCCCGGTATCCCGCCATTGTGAGAATCTTGTGAGACGCCCACCCTATCCTCTCTCCCAGAGGCGGCCGTTTTCCTGCCGTGCCGCCAGAAGGGAGATATCATGTACGTCACTCCCGCTGCCGCACCCGCGCCCGTACCCGCGCGAACCGTGCAACTCTTCAGCGGCAAGGCCGTCATCCTGCTCACCCTCCTCTTCGGTTTCCCCACCGGGCTGCTGCTGCTCGCCCACAACTGGCGACGGTTGGGGCAGCGGGCCAGGATGGTGGGGTGCATCGTCGCGGCGCTGCTCGGCATGATCGCCCTGATCGCCGTCGCTGCCGAGTTTGTGGGTACGACAGGATTGTGGCTCCTCGCGCTTCTCCAATTCGTGATGTTCTTCATCATCGTCAAGCTGGCCGAGGATGTCGATAAAACGGCGAGTCGGGACGAACTCCTCCTCATCGATCGCAATGCCTGGCGTGGCGTGGGCGTCGGTGTCGCCCTCGCCCTGGTCGTGCTGCTGACCCGGACGCTCTTGCTGGCGATGCAGGCGCGCGAGTCGCGGATCGTGGCGTTCGGTGAGCGCGATGGTCGCGTCTCCTGGGTGACGGCACTCGGTGGGGCGCGCTCCGCGAACCCGCTTGCCGTCACGGCCGCTGGTGGCAGGACGTTCGCCTACACCCTTGGCGATGAGCGCTCGGGCGGTGGCTCTCCGAAGGAACTGATCGCGCTCGATGGTGCCACGGGGCGACAGTTGTGGCGCTTCTCGCCCGACCGGCGTGCCTTCGACAACATATCCAGCTACGAGGTGGTCTTCCTCGAACGGAAACTCTTTGCCGACGCCGACACCGTCTATGTGCAGGTTGTCGAAGACTTCCAGTACCTCGACCTGCTCGCGCTCGATGCGCGGAGCGGCACCCTCCTCTGGACCGCGTCTCTGGGAGACCTGGATAGCGGGATTCCCCAGTATCGGCGAGTGGTGCGCCAGGGCGACGAACTGATTATCTTGCACCCGTTGTCCAATTGGGATCGCACCACCCGCGTCACCACGAAGACCATCGCATTGGAGGCGCTTGATCGCCACACCGGCGCGGTGTCCTGGCGGGTCGAACTCCCCGACTTCGACCCGCAATGGGGCGTGACGGATCCGTTCGGCGACGATGGCGTGATCGTCGTCGATCTCGGGAAGGATCGGCTCGCCGGGTTTGCGCCGGGCACGGGAGCGCGCCTCTGGACGCGCGACATCGCCCTGCAACCGCTGGCGCTGATCGGCGCGAATCTCTACGGACGAATCGCCCTGTCGTCGGGCACAGCCGAGCAGGAACTGGTCGCCCTCGATCCAGCCACCGGGGAGCAACGCTGGTCGTATCGGTATGTTGACCGTGATCAGAATTTCCCCGCCTTCGATCGCGATGGCGCGTATCTGATGATGCACGATCGCGATGCCGACGAGAACTGCATCGATCAGTTCGTTGCGCTCGGCGCGACGGATGGCCGGGAACGCTGGCGCATAACCGCCTCGGTGGTTGACCTCTACCCGCCGGTTCGCGGCGATTCGCTACTCGTCGCCAACATCCGGCCGTCAGGATGTGCCATCGGCAACCAACGCTTCTACGCGATGGTTGCCTACGCGCCCGACGCTGGATCCGAACAATGGCGCTTGCCCGGTGAATATCACGGGTATCTGACGCTCGAAGGCGGGCGCATCTTCGTGGAGGATAGCGGCCCACGCTGGCGCAACTGGCTGGCGCGACTCAACCCGGCGTGGCGGTAGCCCGTCGCCCGCGCCGCAGCCGCGCCCAGTCGCGCCGCCAGCGCGCCATGCCCCGGCGTCGCCGTGCGGGCGCGGCGCCGTGCCCCTGTCACTGTGCTCCACGCCGCCAGACTGTCCCAATTGCCAGTGACGCGCCCATCAGGTTGATGGCACAATGCCCCGGCAGGGCGTGCGGTTGCTCCCTGCCGGGGCGATGGTGCGAGGGGGCGGGGCGTGGCGCGGGGCGGCAGGCTGACGGGATTGTGGCGGCATCCCGATTTCCTCAAACTCTGGGGCGGCGAATCGGTCGCCTTCTTCGGGCTGCACCTCACCGCACTCGCGCTGCCGCTGACGGCCGCTGTATCCCTGGACGCCACACCGCTCGAAATGGGCATCCTCGGGGCGATGGGGTCCGCGCCGTCGCTGGTGGTCGGCCTCTTCGCGGGGGCCTGGTCCGACCGGCTGCGGCGGCGACCGATCCTGTTGGTGGCGAATCTGGTGCGCGCGATGGCGCTTGGCACGATCCCGCTCGCGGCCCTGTTTGGCCTGCTGCACATCGCGCAACTCTATGTCATCGCGTTCATCACCGGCTGCGCGGGCATCTTCTTCATGGTCGCCTATCAGCCCTACCTCGGGGCGCTGGTGCCGGGCGAATTGCGGGCTGAGGCGAACGGTCGGCTCCGGTTCAGCGAGGCCCTGGCGCAGATCGGCGCGCCGAGCATCGGCGGCGCGCTGGTGCAACTCCTCACCGCGCCGATCACGCTGTCGCTCAGCGCGCTCGCGCCGTTCGCCTCCTTCCTGGCGATCTTCAGCATCCGCGCCGCCGAACCGCCGGTAGAAGCGCCCGCCGCCCGCCGCAGCATCTGGACCGAGATCGGCGAGGGGATGCGCCAGGTCTTCGAGCACCGCATCCTCCAGCCGGTGATCGCCAGCGACGCCCTCTGCACCTTCTTCGATAGCATGGTGCTGGCGGTCTACGTCCTCTACGCCACGCGCGAACTCGGCATCTCGCCCGGCCTGCTCGGCGGCATCATGGCGGTCGGCGGGCCGCTCGCGCTCATCGGCGCGCTCGCCTCCGGCCGCGTCGTGCGCACCCTCGGCCTCGGCCCGACGCTGGTGGCGGCGCTGATCGCCGCTGGCCTCGCGGCGACCCTGCTGCCGCTTGCGGGCGGTTCGCTGGTTGTGAGCGCGGCGCTCTTCGTCGGTTGGCGTGGCCTGACCGGCTTTGCGCAGGCGATCTACACCGTCAACTTCTACACCATCATGCAAACCGTGCCGCCGCCGCGCCTGCAAGGCCGGGTGAACGCCACCGCGCGCGTCTTCATCTGGGGCGCGATGGCGGTGGGTGCCCTGGCCGGTGGCGCGCTCGGCCAATGGCTCGGCCTGCGCCCGACGCTGATTGTCGCGGCCGTGGGGATGCTCTGCGCGCCGCTCGGTCTCTTGCTCTCGCCCGTGCGCGGGCTGCGCGAGCAACCGGCGGCGATGGAACAGCGCGCGACGGCCTAGTGGTGTTTGACCTTCTTCCGCCGGGGTGGGGTGGTGCGGCTGCCGCGCGGTCGCTGCGGATCCGTGACGAAGCGCGGGACTCGCGGGACGCGGTTCCGATGGGCAGATTTGATCAGCAGGCCCATCGCCAGCCCTCCCAGCACGAGGGGGATCCCCATCACCGGGTGTTGCGTGCTGGAGATGCGCAATTGCTGCTGCGCGGGATTGGCCAGGAAGGCATTGATCTGATCGATGACCAATTGCTGCTTCAGCTGGCTCACGCTGGTAGCCGGCAAGGGATATTCGTCGCCGCCAGCACGAAGTGTGATTGCGTAGTAGGGGCCTCCCGTACTGCGACGCAGGCGTGGCGATGACTTCACCAGGTAGACATCTGCATCCGCTTCTCGCGAAGGTGGACCTGGGGATGCGCGGCACATAATTGGTGAGCAGCCTGCACTCGCCGCTGTCCCGGTCGCAGTCCAACGCGGGGAGCGACACCACGTAGAACAGAAAGATCCCGAAACCGAACAGGCTGAGACCGAGGAGGTATTTGAGCGGGGCTGACATCGCGTGCTCCAGTTTCGAAACCGGCGCTCCGATCGGTGAGTCGGGTAGCGGGCGAATCTGGAGCCAGTGTAGGGGGCAGAACTCACAGCGATCTCACAATGCATCGTGGCTAACAGAACGTATTCATTGGAGGCCGACATTGGCAACTTGGTCGAAACAAATCGTGGCGCGGCGCACACTATCGGCGGGCGATCTCGCGGCGATTCGCGCGCTCGGGACCCTCTGCAACCAGGCCGACAGCCTGAACCTCAAGCTGAATTGGGACCTGATCCAGGCGCGCTCGCCCGAGGTAGTCAGCGACTTCTGCGCCCACGACGGCGACGCGCTGATCGGCTACGCCGCGCTCGACGGCGATGGGGATGAGCTCGAACTGACCGGTATGGTCCGCCCGGACCACCGTCGCCGGGGGATCGCCCGCGCCCTGATCGCGGCGGCCCTGGAGGAGTGCCACCGTCGCGGCACGCAGGAATTGCTGCTCGTCAGCGAGCGCGCCTCCGCCAGCGGTCGCGCCTTCGCGTCGGTGATTGGCGGGCGCTTCTCGTTCGCCGAGTATCACATGGAACTCGACGCCACGGCCCCGTCGGTCGCGCCCGCGAGCGCGCTGCAACTACGCCGCGCCGAACGCGACGACATCCCCCAGCTGGCCGACGTTCAGGCGCGCTGCTTCGCCGAACCGGGCGAGGCAACGGAGGCGCTGGTGCAGCGCATGGCCAATCGGTTCAACGAGCCGGGCAGCCGCTACTATCGCGCCTTCGTGCAGGATGTGTTGGTGGGGCAGATCGGCGTCCTCTTCGAGGAAGATCAGCTCTACATCCGTGGCGTCGCCATCCTGCCGGAGTACCGCCGACACGGCTACGGGCGGCAGATGCTCGCGGCGACCGTCGCGGCGATGTTCGCCGAGGGGCAGCGGCACTTCTCGCTCGATGTCGCCACCGACAACGAGCGCGCCCTCGGCCTCTACCAATCCTGCGGCTTCCGCGAAACCAACGTCTACGAATATTACGACCTGCCGCTCGCATAGTGCCCGGTTTCGTCATCCCCTCCCGCATTGGTCTGAAACCCAAACCCTCTCCTCATCAGGGGAGGGTCGCCGCCCGCAGGCGGCGGGGTGACCCCACCCCGCCACACCTGTCCCTTCGTACGGAGCCAGCGCCCGCAACCGTATACTCTCCCAACAAGTGAAGAATGTCGCGTCGAGCAGGACCAGTATGCCGGGGCCGGGGTCACCAGAGAAGGGGGCCACCGACTGCGAGCCACCCGACCCACGCCGAGCAGAACCCACCTGCGAGCCGACCCCGGAACGCCGGAACAACCCGGAGCCGCACCCCCTAACCGACGCAGGTCGGTTTCGTGGCCCGCAGGCCCCCAGGCGCGGTTTCAACCGCCCACGCACCCATCCGGCAACTATGGTGTCGCGGTAGGCCCCGTTATCGGCCAGCCATGAGGGGGGCATCGCGCCCCCGAATGCGGGTGGTACCACGGAAGGCCCTTTCGTCCCGGTCAGCGGGCGAAAGGGCGTGTTTGTTTAAGTACGAGGTACGAACGACGAAGTACGAACTGGGCTATCGAATGCTACTGCCTTTAACTCGTACTTCGTACTTCTAACTTCGTACTTCGTATCTTCCGGAGGTATCCATGCGCCGCACGATGCTCTTCTGCGAGACACTTCGCCAGAACCCGGCCGATGCCGAGGTGGCCGGGCACCAATTGCTCCTGCGCGGCGGCTTCGTCCAGCCGCTCGCCGCCGGGATCTCGTCGCTGCTGCCGCTCGGGCAGCGGGTGCGGCGTAAGGTCGAGGCGATCCTGCGCGAGGAGATGGACGCGGCCGGGGGGCAGGAGATCACCATGCCGGTCGTCCAGCCGGGCGACCTCTGGCGCGAGAGCGGCCGGTGGCAGGCGATCGGCCCGGAGTTGGCGCGCTTCCGCGACCGGGGCGACCGCGACATGGTCCTGGCGATGACCCACGAGGAGGCCGTCACCGATCTGCTGCGCCGCCAGATCCGCTCCTACCGGCAACTGCCGGTGATGCTCTACCAGATCCAGACCAAGTTCCGCGACGAGCCGCGCGCCCGGGGCGGCCTGATCCGCACGCGCGAATTCACCATGAAGGATGGCTACTCCTGCCACACCTCCGTCGCGGACCTCGATCGCTACTACCCGCGCATGTACCAGGCCTATTTCAACGTCTTCCGCCGCGCCGGGCTCGCCCCGCTCGCCGTCCTCTCCGACACCGGGATGATGGGCGGCACCATGGCGCACGAGTTCATGTTCGTCAACGCCATCGGCGAGGACACCCTCTTCCTCTGCGACGGCTGCGGCTATGCTGCCAACCGCGAGGTTGCCACCTTCCGCAAGGACGACCCGCCGAGCGAGGAATTGCTGCCGCTCGAAGAAGTGGCGACGCCCGGCACCGCGACGATCGCCGCGCTGGCCGACTTTCTCGGCGTCCCGGCCTCGCGCACGGCCAAGGCGACCTTCTTCATGGGCGACGGCAAGCTGATCTTCGCCGTGGTGCGCGGCGACATGGAGGTGAACGAGATCAAGCTGGCGAACGTGGCGGGCGTCGGCGAGGTGCGCCCGGCGACCGTCGAGGAGTTGACTGGGACCGGGATCGTGCCCGGCTACGCCTCGCCGATCGGCATCCGGGGCGCGCTCGTCGTCGTGGACGACCTC
>JAXLWN010000146.1:0-9761 GCA_046328475.1 Chloroflexia bacterium
CCCCTACCGGGATGGGGAGCAATAGTGGCGACGGGTGCCGTCCGACGCAGGGCCTTCAGTTGAACGCCCCTACAAGTACCGGACCCGTGGTGGGGGGCAAATCATGCCAATCTGGGTGGGATTTGGACGGGATGGGTATGGACTGGCCCCGGCGGTGTGGAGGGTTCCACGGTGCCGGGGCCACTTTGGTGTGCGGGGGTGGTTGATCAGGCGGTGGCCTGGCGGAAGGATTGGACGGCCCACCAGACGGCGAGGATGGTGAGGATGGCCATGATGCCAAGGCCACGGGTGACGGAGGGGTCGGAGAGGTGGCCGGTGAAGAGGGCGCGCGTGGCGTCCACAGCGTGCTTGAGGGGGTTGATCGAGGAGAGGATGCGCAGCCAGCGCGGGGCGAGGGTCATGGGGAGGAGGACGCCGGAGAGGAGCATGGTGGGGAGGACGACGGTGTTGAGAACGGGGGCGAGGGCGTCTTCGCTCTTGAGGGCGAGGGCGGTGGCGTAGGAGAAGGAGGTCATCACGAGGCCGATCAGGATGAGCAGGCCGAGCGTGATCAGGAAGCCGGGCAGATCGACTTCGAGGCCGAAGGGGATGGCGACGACGACGAGGACGATCGCCTGCACGAGCAGGGTGACGATGTCGCGCCCGGCGCGGCCGAGGAAGAGGGCGAGGCGGCTGACGGGGGTGACGCGCATCCGCTCGATCAGGCCGGAGCGGAGTTCGGGGATGAGGCCGAAGCCGACGAAGGCGGCACCGAAGAGGGCGAGCTGGATCAGGAGGCCGGGGAGGAAGACGGTGAGCGCGCCGCCGGGCGGGAAGCCGGGGCTCTTGGCGATGCCGTCGAGCAGGGGGGCGAAGAGGCCAAGGTAGAGGATCGGCTGGATGAGGCCGATGATGACCCAGACGGGGTTGCGGAGGATGGCGACGAGGTTGCGCTGGAAGATGAGCCAGGTGTCGCGGAGGAGTTTCATGGTGGCACCTCGGGAGATAGAGGGTTCAAAGTTCAAGGTTCAAAGTTCAGAGTTCGGGGGACGGTTCGAAGGTTTGAAGGTTCGAAGGTTTGAGGCTACTGCCTGAACCTCCAAACTTTTGAACTTTCGAACCGTCCTTCTTTCCTCTGTCAGGCACTGGCCTCTCGGAGGGAGCGGCCGGTCTGGCGGAGGAAGACGTCGTCGAGGGAGGGGCGGGCGAGGGCGATGGTGCGGAGGGGGAGGGAAGCGCCATCGAGGACGCGGAGGATGGCGGGGAGGGCGGATTCGCCTTGCTCGACGTAGAGGCGGAGGAGGTCCTTGTCGGCGGTGAGGTCGCGGACGAAGGGTTGCTCGCGCAGGAGGTTTTGGGCGTGGGCGAGCGCGCCGTTCGCGGCGTCGAGGCCGAGGGTGACGACGTCGCCCGCGATCTGGCGCTTGAGCGCGGTGGGGGTGCCTTCGGCGACAATCCGGCCGTCGTCGATGATGGCGAGGCGGTCGCAGAGGGCGTCGGCCTCGTCCAGATAGTGGGTGGTGAGGAAGACGGTCACGCCGCCGTCGCGCAGGCGACGGACTTCGTCCCAGAGGCGGGCGCGGCTCTGGGGATCGAGGCCGGTGGTCGGCTCGTCGAGGAAGATCAGTTTGGGTTGGTGGATGAGGCCGAGCGCGAGATCGAGGCGGCGGCGCTGGCCGCCGGAGTAGGTGCTGGTGACGCGGTCGGCGATGGCGTCGAGTTCGAGGGTGGCGATCAGGGTGGCGGCGCGGGCGCGGGCGGTGGCGCGGTCGATGCCGTAGAGGCGGGCGTGGAGGACGAGGTTCTCGCGGGCGGTGGCGGTGTCATCGGTGCCGCCGGCCTGGCTGACGTAGCCGATCGACTCGCGGACGCGGTCGGGGGCGCGGAGCAGGTCGTGCCCGACGATGGTGGCTTCGCCGCCGCTGGGGGGCATGAGGGTGGTGAGCATGCGCATGGTGGTGGTTTTACCCGCGCCGTTGGGACCGAGGAAGCCGAAGATTTCGCCCTGTTCGACGCGCAGGTCGACGCCTTTGACGGCTTCGACGGTGCCGCGCCGGGACTTGAAGGTTTTCTTGAGGTTGCGGGTGGCGATCATGGACATGGGACTACCTC
This sequence comes from Chloroflexia bacterium, assembly GCA_046328475.1. GTDB lineage: Bacteria > Chloroflexota > Chloroflexia > Thermomicrobiales > CADCWN01 > CADCWN01. The sequence goes on from JAXLWN010000146.1 coordinate 2,092, forward strand.
CGAACAATTCCATTGGCCGCCGTGGTCGGCGCACCATCATGCGCCGGGCGAGTGAGACGAATCGATCATAGTCAGTCAGTTGGCTCGCGTGACCGTCCGAGGGGACAGGCGAAGGGTACAGTCTGCCGCCAGGGGAGAGTCAAGACACTGGGGCATTGATGGGGTTACCTCACCCCCCGGCCCCCTCTCCATTTCGCTCGCCGCGCAAAATGGAGAGGGGGTGACGCGCTCGGGGGCGGAGGCGGGGTGGGCGATGGCGGCGATCATGGGGCGATCCTTTCGGGTGGTTGGGGGTTGTGTGGGACAGCCATTTCGGGTGATGGGTGGATTTGGGTGATCGGTGGGGGTCGTTCGGTGGCGCGTGGGAGAGGCCCCAAGGGTTGAAACCCTGGGCTGAAGGCTTCGCCGCAAAGCCCGCCTGCGCGGGCTGGGGGTAGAGCCTGGGAGTAGGCCGCACCATCTATTCCGTTCGCGCTGCTTTCATCATTCCTCCGGCGACAATTTACTCAAACTTGTATATTTGACTCTTGCTAGAATATACAACCTTGAGTATGAGTTGTCAAGAGGGTGGTTGTGATTTCAAATGATCGCCTTGATTTTCTTATGGTGGGTGTAAGGTAAAGACGGATGCTGCGCTGCGCTCAGAATGACAGAGGGGCGGGTGGGGGACTGTGGGGTGATGTTCTGAGCGCAGCGGGGCGAAGAAGTCGTGTGCTTGGTCAGGGGAGGTCGCCGCGTTGGACTTTGGCGAGGGCCTGCTCGATCCATTGCAGTTCGGCTTCGTGGCCGCTGAGGAGGAGGTGGAAGATCTCGGCGACGTGGCGGGGTTTGTCGGGTTCGAGGGGGAGGGTGGCGATGGCTTCGCGCATCCCGGCGATGCCAGCCTGGATGATGCTGGCGCGATGGCGCAGTGCGCCGATCAGCTCGTCGGGGGAGAGTTGGTCCATGAAGGCGACGGCGACGCGGAAGGGGGAGATGACGGGCTTGAACTCCCACCAGTATTCGCGGACGAGGCGCTGGAACTCGGTCTCGCCTTTCTCGGTGACGACGTAGGTGGTGCGCGCGGGGCGCTTGCCGACCTGGTCGGTCTCCTGCACGGCGACCAGGCCCTCTTCGGCCATCTTGTTGAGGGCGAAGTAGATCGAACCGTAGGCGATGTTGGCCCATTCTTCGGCGTGCCAGGATTCGAGCTCGCGCCGGACTTCGTAGCCGTAGGTCGGCTGCATGAAGCGGAGGGCACCGAGGATGAGGAGGCGGGTGGAAGACATTGGGGTTCCTTTCCGGAGATATTCAAACTTGAATATTCTTGCCGATGGGATAGTGGCTGTCAAGGGAGGGGACGAGAGACTTTTACCGCAGAGGGCGCAGAGGACGGCGCAGAGGACGCGGAGAGAAGACGGATTAAACCACAGAGAACACAGAGAACACAGCGACGTAGGGGAGAAAAAAGCAGCGAGAAGCATGCGTGGCTTGAGGTTGGGGAATAGGTGGATGGGGGGCGGTGCTACAATCAGGGTGAGGTGTTTGGGCGCAGCGGAAATGGGGACAAGGTGCAGCAGGCGACGATGGCAATAGCACTCACCGCCGCCGAGGCGGCGTTTTTGACTGGGGGGCGGGTGGCGCGGGTGGCGACCGGTGGGGGCGGAGGGGGTGCCGCACTGCGTGCCGGGTGTGCCGCGACGCGGTCTTTGCGGATGGGGCGCTTGCGGCGCTGCATATTGCGCTGGATGAGAAGCCGAAGCGGGTGGGGCCGGGTGAGTTGCGGCGGGTGCGGAATCTGCTGGTGAATCCGGCGGTGTCGCTGCTGGTGATCGCTATGACGATCAGGATTGGGGGCGGCTGGCGTTCTTGCGGGTGGATGGGGCGGCGGAGTTGTTGCAGCCGGGGGAGGCGGGGCACGGGGCGGCGATTGCGGCGCTGCGGGCGAAGTATGCGCAATATGGCGCGATGGCGCTGGAGGAGCGGCCGGGTGATCCGGATCGTGCCGAGGGTGGCGCGGTCGTGGGGGCGCTCGACGCAACCGACGAGGGCGAGGTCCTCGTCGTCGTTGATGGAGTTCGCCGCTGGTCAAGGCGCGGCGGTCGGTGCGGCACTTCCGACCCGATCCGGTGCCGCGCCCGGTGGTGGAGGCGCTGATCGCGGCGGCGGGGTGGGCACCGTCGCCGCACGGGCGGCAGCCGTGCGCTTCGCGGTGATCACGCGGCAGGGGCGAAGCTGGCGCTGGCCGACGCGATGGGCGAGACCTGGTGGAGCAGTTGTCGCTGGACGGCCAGGAGGCGGAGATCACCGCGGCGCGCGGCTGGCGGTTGTCGCGGCGCAGGCCGCTGACGACGCCGGTGCTGATCGTGCTCGCCTCTACACCGCCGACCTGGATGTCTATCCCGATCCCGACCGGCAGGCAGCGGAGGAGTTGATGGCGGTGCAGAGTCTGGGCGCGGCGATCCAGAATTTGCTGCTGGCGGCGTCGGACCGGGGGCTGGAGGCGGCTGGATGTGCGCGCCGCTCTTTTGCCCGGAGATCGTGCGGGATGCGCTGGGGTTGCAGCCGCCGCTGGTGCCGCACGCGATTATTACGCTCGGCTGGGCGGCGCAGGAGCCGAAGCGGCGGGGCGGTTGCCGGTGGAAGGGTTGATTGCGCGGTACGATTGAGGAGGGCCGGTTCGCTGTCTGAAGGTTTGAAGGTTCGGGCGTCGTTGGCAAACCTTCAAACCGTCACTTCGCTGCGGTCAGGGCTGGAAGAAGGCTTCGTGTTCGATGGCGTCGAGGCATTCGTCGATGGTTTGGTCGGTGGCGAGGTGATCCATTCGCCGGTGTAGCGCTGGAAGGCGAGGTGAAGCGCACCGGCTTGCCGTGCTCGAAGCGGGCGAATTTTGACTCGAAGGTCTGCTCGGAACCGGCGACCTGATAGAGGCTGAACAGATAGAAGAAGCCGCCGTGCCACTTGGTGCGGAGGTCGATGATGTAGTTTAACTGGCCTGGCCGGGGTGGTGATGGTTTTCGGTTTGAGCACCAGTCGAGCAGCGGTTCGCCCCGGCTTCTAGCTCGGCTTTCGTCAGCGGATGAACTTTGGGGCGAGAGGGACGACTGCTGCGACGCGGGCTGTCAAACCATCCGCCGCGATTCGCCATGGTGCTTCCTCCGCTCGTTTCAGCGTCGCCGGGGGAGGCCGCGCCGGTAGGGAAAGTGGTTGAGGATGGTGGAGTGCATGTAGGTGCCCTTGGAGTCGGCGGCGAGGAGGCCGTCGTAGATGTCGCGGGGCACGTCGCTGTAGACGTAGGTTTGCCCGGTGTTGAAGATGACGATCAGGTCGCGGTGGGCGTCGTCGTAGGCGACCGCGCCGATCATGGTTGAGTCGAGGGGGATGAGTTCCATGGGGGGCTCCAGAGATCAGAGATCAGAGGTCAGAGGTCAGTTGAGGGTTCAAAGTTCAAAGTTCAAAGTTCAACGTTACGGTTGGAAGGTTGGAAGGTTGGAAGGTTTGGGGATTCGTGCCTACCCCGTGAACTTTCGAACTTTCGAACTTTCGAACCGTCCCTTCCGAGCCGCTAGCCGCCGAAGGCTTCCAGGTAGGTGTCGTTGAGGGTGTCGTGGAAGCCCCAGCCGATGTTGCGGGTGTCCTGGACGATTTGCCAGCAGCGGGGTTCGTAGGTGGCCTGGAGTTTGTGTTCGACGATCAGGTCCACGGCGCTCTTGTACATCGATTCCATGCTGAGATAGAACTGCTCGTAGAGGTCGCCGTAGGTGTTGGTGCAGCGGACGCCCGCCTCGACGTAGGCGAGCATCAGGTCGATGCGGCCCGCGAGCGAGCCGGAGACTTTCTGGTAGTCGGCGATGGCTTTGCGGGCGACGGAGAGGCGCATCTGCGGGAAGCCGCGATCGGGGGTGAATTCGCGCACGACGATCGCCTTGTATTTGGCGCGGACTTCCTCGTCGTCGTCGGAGAGCTGGGCCTGGTAGTAGTCTTTGACGGCGGGGAAGCGGTCGAAGAGCGCGAGGATATCGTCGGTCAGCTCGTCCGCCGACCGCCCGGCGAGGTGTTGGCGCAGGGTGCGCTTGGTGATTTTTGCCATCGCTCGTCGTCCTGACTCAGTTGCGATGCCTGGGGGGATTGTAGCAAGTCCGGGGCCACCACCCCCTATTCCCTGCAGGGACGCTTCGTGAAGCGCCCTGCGCCATGTGGCTCGCGGTTGCCAGGAGACCAGGGCGGTTCGCGAACCGCCCCTACGAATGCCCCCGCACCCGTCGGCCGAGGTTAGATTTCAGCGGCCGTGGCGGACGGCGCGGCCGGGGGTGGCACCGGTGTGGCTGCCGTCGCGGAGGACGCGGGTGCCGTTGACCCGAACATCGCGGACGCCGACGGAGAGTTGGTGGGAGTCGGCGAAGGTGGCGCGATCGGCGATGGTGGCGGGGTCGAAGATGACGACATCGGCGTAGCAGCCGGTGCGGAGCAGGCCGCGATCGCGCAGGCCGAGGCGGTCGGCGACAGCGGAGGACATCTTGCGGACGGCGTCCTCCAGGGTCAGCACGCGCTCGTCGCGGACATATTTGCCGAGGACGCGGGTGTAGGTGCCGTAGGAGCGCGGGTGGGTCGGGCCGTAGCCCTTGGCCCAGGCGGGATCGACCCCGCCCGCGTCCGTGGAGATCTTCATCAGGCTGCAACCGGAGCTTGACGTTCTCCTCGCATCATGAAGTAGACGGTGAAGATGCGCTGCTCCTCGGAGATGAGCAGGTCGATGGCGGTGTCGAGCCAATCTTGGCCGCGTTCGGCGGCGATGTCGGCGAGGGAGCGCCCGGCATAGCCGCGATTCTCGGGTTTCAGGAAGCCGATCGGCACGACGCCTTCGGGTCCGGCCTGATTGCCCATGTCCTCCCAGTCGCCGGAGGGATTCTGCACGTCCTCGCGCACCTGGGCGCGGATGTGGGGGTCGCGCAGGCGGTCGTAGAACTTGCCGCCCTCGGCCAGCCAGGGGGGGAGGACGGAGGAGAGGCCGGTGCCGCCCGCGACGTAGGGGTACATGTCGGCGGTGACGTCGAGACCACCGGCGCGGGCGGCGTCGATGCGCGCGATGGCATCCTCGGCCTTGCCCCAGTTGCGCTTTCCGGCGGCTTTGAGGTGGTAGACCTCGACCGCCGCGCCGGAGCGCCGCCCGATCGCGAACGCCTCGTCCAGCCCCTCGATGAAGGTGTCGGCCTCGGAGCGGAGGTGGGTGATGTAGACGCCGCGATGGCGCGCGACGACTTTGCAGACTTCGACCAGTTCGTCGGTGTCGACGTAGGTATCGGGCGGGTAGATCAGGGCGTAGGCGACGCCGAACGCGCCGTCCTCCATCGCCTCGTCCATCACGCGGCGCATGGTGGCGAGTTCGTCGGCGTTCGACGGCCCGGCGTCCATCGCGCGGGCGTACTGGCGGAGGGTGCCGCCGCCGAGGAAGGAGCCGACGTTGGGCGAGACGCCGTGCTCGGTCATCGCGTCGAGCCACTGGCCGAAGCGGGTCCAGGTGCGCACGCGCTCCTGCCATTCGCCGAGGCGGTCGGGGTAGCCGAGGAGGGGGTTGAGGCGGGTGATCCGGCCGCCGTAGGGGGCGGGGGTCCAGGCTTCGCCCATGATCTCGGTGGTGACGCCCTGGGTGATCTTGGAGAGGCAGCGGCCATCGACCATCAGGGGCATGATCGAGTGGCTCTGGATGTCGATGAAGCCGGGGCAGACGACCATGCCGGTGGCGTCCACGATCTCGGCCGCGTGCTCCGCCGCGACGCTCCCGGCCGGGGCGACGCCGAGGATGCGGTCGCCGGAGAGGAGGACGTCGCCGTAGATCCAGGGGTTGCCGGTGCCGTCCACGACTTGCGCGCCATGGATCAGCACGTCGATTGCGTTGCTCATGGGCTTCCTCTCCGGTATTGCGGGCGCGTGACCGGGCCAGGTGGCGCAGTCACGCGCGTGGATGCCAGCGGGGGTGATGGTGCCCGAGTGGCGGGGTGGTGTCAAATCGGGGCGATGGTGGTGGGACCGATGGCCCCGGATCGGTTCAAGATTTGGGGTCGAAGGTATGGGCGCATCCTCCCGGCCTGGAGGAGATTGCGTTGTATGCCGCCATTTTCCGAGCAGTCCTGCCTTTTCCCGCATGGGTATACGACCGTACGATGGTCATGGGTCGGGGCGGCTGCGGTCGTAGCCAGAACGGTGAGTGGGCGGTCATGCTATCGGGGGATATGACAACTCGGGGGGAGTCGCTATGCTGTAGTTCACGCAGCGCCGGGTTGGCGCGCGGGGTGGCGGTGCCGCTGATGGGAGTATTGAGGGCCGGGATGCGACTCGATATTTACAAAGATAGTTCGCTCGCCGCGACGTTCATCTATGGCGCGGCACCGCACTTTTATGGGCAGGAGGGGCAGCAGGTCGAGGCGCTGATCGCCGGGAATGCGGTCGTCCACAATATCTGGACGCAGGAGACGGTGGTCGCGCCGTTGCCGGAGCGCGCCGACTGGTGGGCCGCGCGGATCATCAGCGCGCCGCTCAGCCGGGCGGGATTTCGATTGCGGATTGCGGATTGCGGATTGCGGATTGTGAATTGATCGGGGTGGCGAGGGCTGTTATTCCTTACTTCGACAAGATACTGTGCGACTGAGCGCCCGCTGCCGAATGGCAGCGGGCGGATCTTTTCCCGGGCGAGGGAATGTCGGGCCGCGTGCGTGCTGCTGCGGGCCGATGTTGCCGCGCCTGGCGACAAACGATCGGGACCAGCACGCTGTTTGTACATCGCGGCACGCACTGTGCTATAAACGAACCAGGTCGCGGGTGTGCCCGGGGATAGGGCCGGGTGCGAGCGTCGCCCAGGATCACGCAGAGTTCACAAACGCAGGCAGGGTAGGGGGCGCGACGCGGCGGGAGCGGGCGTGGTGTCCGCGCGGTGTGTCGTAGAGGGAGAGGTGCCAGCATGGCAGAGGTTCAACGCCCGGGGAGGACTGAGGCGAGCGAGTTCCGGCTCTCGCGGCGGCGGCTGCTGCAACAGGGGGTCTTGCTCGGCCTGTCGGGGTCGGCGGTTGCCGCGTTCCTCGCGGCCTGCGGCTCGGTCGAGACGACCTCCCCGACGGCTACAGCCGCGCCCAGCAAGGCGGCCAGCGCGGCCCCGAGCACGGCAGCATCTGCCGCTTCGGCAGCACCGGCGGCGAGCAGTTCGGCGGCGGCATCGGCGGCGGCATCGGCCCGCCCGAGTGGGGCAGCGCCGTCGGCAGCGACGGGGGCGGCGACACCGGCTGCTTCGGCCGCTGCCAGCGGCGGTGGGACGCCCGCTGCGGCCGGTACGCCGACCTTCAGCGGCACATTCGATGGGACGATCCTCTTCGGTGCACCGATTTCGCTGACCGGGAGCACGGCGAGCGAGGGGAAGCTGACCCAGGATGGATACGAGCTCTGGAAGGAGACGTATAACAACGCGGGCGGCATCAACGTCGGGGGCAAACGCTACAAGATCGAGACGAAGTATTACGACGACGAGAGCAACGGCCCGAAGAGCGCGACGCTCGCGACGCAGCTGATCAAGCAGGATAAGGTGCAGTTCCTGCTCGGGCCGTATGGCACGACCTCGACATTGCAGGTCAGCACGGTGGCCGAGCAGAACAAGATCCCGATGATCGAGGGGAACGGCGCGGCGGAGAGCATTTTTGCCCAGG
>JAXLWN010000147.1:0-9187 GCA_046328475.1 Chloroflexia bacterium
GGCCTCCTCGCTTGATGGCAATTCGAGCATGCGCGGTGCGCGAACCAGTGCATAAATAGTATATGCATCGTCTCTATTCGTCAATGCGAATGATCGGCAAACAGGAGGATGAGGATGACCATTCGTGGTGGGTAGCTGCACGTTGCGCGGATACTCAAGGTTCGGCACCGGGTAAGCGGACGGGCAACGGCCGCAGGAGTGAACAGCAATTCTCTATTTGTCACACTGATGGACAAGAAGGGCGGATTACTGTAGAATAATTCTTACATAGGACGGAGTCGCGCCTTAACGCACAAATGTCGATTTCGGTACCGCCGCCGTGGAGGAATGGGTGATGTCGAGGCTGTGGCGCGCGTTTTGGGACTGGTACGAACGCAACTACGCGCTGAATCTCTCGGTGGCGGTGGGGCTGTTTGTGCTGCAACTGATCCATCTCTACTGGCTTTCGGCGGAGGTGGTGCTGCAACGGCTGACCGGGACCGGGCATTTTCACCTGTCGGGGCCGATGGCGTATCTGATCCTGCTGGTCGACTACACCGAGATTCCGGCGCTGCTGGGTACGTCGCTGCTCTACATCAACGAGGTGCGGCGCGGGGGGCGCTGGAAGCCGCTGATCTTCCTGGTGTTCCTTAATTCGCAGTGGCTGCACCTCTTCTGGATCACCGATGAGTTCGTGGTGGATGCATTCACCGGGAGCGGCACGCTGGCCGCGCTACCGGCGTGGCTGGCGTGGGTGGCGATCGGGATCGACTACCTGGAGCTGCCGGTGATCTTCGACATGCTCTGGAAACTGGTGGGGGCGATCCGCGAGCGGCGCGTGGGTCAATTCTTGCGCGAGGACTTCAGGAACGCGGATTGAGCGCGTGAGACCGGGCGATGATGCTTTTGCCGCTCCACGGGACGCTCGACCATCACGACGCGATCGCGGTGGTGGCGTTCGCGCTGACCCTGGCGATGGGGAGTTTCCTGGGGTCGTTGCGACGGCGGCAGCGAGGGGCAGGGACGGCACCCGCCCCGCCGTCTGCGGGCGATAGCCCTCCCTCTGATTTGGGAGAGGGAAAGATTCAGGTGGGCACTTCAGGCACAAACGAAGAAATGTAACAAGTGCGAGGCGGACCCCTCCCCGCTGCCTGCGGGCAGCGACCCTCCCCTGATGTGGAGAGGGTTTGAGTCCCAAGTGAAAATAAGCGGTAGTTGCGAACGCGGTGCTTTGCGAGGCAGGGTTGTGCACGGGCGTTGCTCGTGGAGAGCGGAGGGGATATGCTTGCGAGAGTTTGGGCGAGGGGCCGCAGCCGATGAGGTGGTGGCATGATCGGGGTCGAGGTTGCTGCGCGGTCGGCGTTTGGGGCACCGGCGGTGCTGACGATTTCGGGACACCCGGCGGTGTGCGGGGTGGTGGTGTCGCGCGACCTGGGGGATGCAGGCAGCCACATGGCGACGCTGCGCGGGGTGCCGTGTTTGCTGCTGGAATTCGTCTCGGAGGCGGCGGCCGACGAGGCGTTGGAGCGGTTGCGGGTGTTTTCGGCGAAGTTTACGCACAAGGAGACGCCGACGCGGGTTGTCTGCAACAACGGTGTGCAATTCTCATTGCGCCTGGTGCATGGTTTCGATGAGGCGACGATGGCGGCGATTGATGAATATTACGATGAGGCGGTTGACCGCTACGTTAGCGGCGCAGCGCTGGGATCGCGCGTGGGGGCGGGGCGCGGGCGGCGCTAACCCGGCAAAGCGAGTTCAAAGAGGGCAATGGAGCGTGGGGCGGAGTCTTCGCCGACGCTCCATTTGCTTAAGGAGACGGGCCAGCCAGCGGCGTCGAGGGTTTCCAGGAGCTGGAGGCTGACCGCGCGGAAGGGGTCGGAGATGAGGACGCGCCCGCCGGGGGCGAGGTTGGTCTCGAAGATGTGGCGCAGGTTGGCGTGCAGGGTCTCGCGGTAGAGGATGTCGGAGCCGAGGATGAAGTCGTAGCGGCCGGTTTCGGACCAGTCGGACCAGTCGGCCAGGCGGTGCTCGATGGTGGTGGCGCGGTTCCGCTCGGCGTTGCGCTTGCAGACGGAGAGGGCCAGTTCGTCGCGGTCGGTCTGGGTGACGTGCGCGCCGAGCGAGGCGGCGACGATGCCGGGCAGCCCGGTGCCGGAGCCGAGTTCGAGGACGCGCTTGCCGCGAAAGGCGTCGGCGCGGGCGATCACCTCGTGCGCGAGGGCGATGGAGGCGGGCCAGAGGGCGACGCCGTAGGGGAGGTGGTCGACCCATTCGCGGAAGAAGTGGGTCTCGTCTTCGGTGGTGAGCATCGCGCCGGTGTGCAGGATGGTCCAGGCGCGCCCGGCCTCGCGCAGATGGTATTCGTGGAGCGGGAACGTGCCGGTCGTGGCGCGGAGCAGACGGTTCTGGTCGTCGGGACCGATGGGGGTGCTGGCCGCTGGCGTCGCGCCGACGTTGTCCGTTCCCGACATGCATCCATCCTTCTGTCGCGCAGCCGACTCGCCCGGCACCACGCGCGGCGCAGGGGCGTCGCACACCCTACACGGTTGGCGTGAGGCGCGTCAAGGGAGGCGGGGAGGTGTGTCAGTGCGTTTGTGCGTCAGTGCGTCAGTGCGTCAGTGCGGATGCGCTAGCTTCAGCTGAGCCGTTGGCGCAGATCGGCCAGCGCCTGCGCCAGGTGGGGGAAGGCGAGGTCGCCGGGGCCGGGCAGATCGCCGGGCGCGAACCAGCCGACCGCCGAGGCGTCGTCGTCGGGCCGGGCTTCGCCGGTGGCGGTGGCCAGGAAGTAGACGATCAGCACCTTCTCGTTGCTCCCCGGCGGGCCGTAGGGATAGTCGTCCAGGTAGAAGCCGAGGAGGTCGGTCGGGGTGATCGCCAGCCCGGTCTCCTCGCGCAACTCGCGGATCGCGCCCTCCTGCGGCAGTTCGTCGGGTTCGAGGAAGCCGCCGGGGATGTCCCACTTGCCGCGCCCGGGATCGACCGCGCGCCGCACCAGCAGCACGCGCCCGTCGCGCACCACCAGCGCCCCGGCGGTCGGCTTCGATGCCGGATAGACGACGCGCCCGCAGCGGTCGCAGACCTGCCGCGCGATCTGCTGCGCCCCGGCCGCGCGCCAGGACAGCGGCCCACCGCAATCGCTACAGAAATGGGGCACAAAACCTCCGAGTGCTGAGTGCTGAGTGCTGGATTTCAGATGGACGAAGGACGAACGACGAAGGGAACGAGCGGTGCCCGACGGACCGCTCCCGCCCGTAACCCAATCCGCAATCCGCAATCCGCAATCAAATCGTCAATGTTCCTTCCATCACCGGCACGGTGCTGCCGCCGACCTCGATGGTGCGGGTGTCGCCGTCGCCGGAGGCGAGGCGGATGTGCAGGAAGGATTGGCGGCCCATCTTCGTGCCCTGCTCGCAGACGATCGTCAGTTGCGGGGCATCGTGGACGAGGCCGTGGCGGACGAGGTAGACGGCGAGCGCGCCGACCGCGCTGCCGGTGGCCGGGTCTTCGGGGACGCCGGAGATGTGCGGCGCGAACATGCGCGCATAGACGCGCCCCGCCGCCGGGTCGGGATCGGGCGCGAAGAGATAGACGGGCTGGCGCGGGTTGTGCCCGAAGAGGGGGAGGAGCACGGGGACATCGAGATGGGCGCGGTCTACGGCCGCGCGATCGCGCAGCGGGATGTAGAGCTTCGGGTTGCCGGTCGAGCCGACGACGATCGGCGCATCCGGCAGCAGATCGTCTGCGGTGAGGTGGAGCGCGCGGGCGAAGCCGTCGCGGTTGTCGAAGGGGGCACCGAACGCGGCGGGGCGGTCGGTGAGCCAGACGAACGACGGGTTGCGCAACGTGCCCTCCAGGCGGATCGGCACCGGGCCGATCGGCTCCTCCAGCAGGAGTTCGCGCTTGTCGGGCGGCAGGAGGCCATGCGCGGCGAGGACCCAGACGGTGCCGATGGTCGGGTGCCCGGCGAACGGCACTTCGCGCGCGGGCGTGAACATGCGGAGGCGCGCGGCGTAGTTGGGGCGCGTCGGCGGCAGGAGGAAGACCGATTCGGAGAGATTCATCTCGCGCGCGATGGCCTGCATCGTCGCGGCGTCGAGGTCGTGGGCGTCGAAGAAGACCGCCAGCGGGTTGCCGCCGAGGACCCGATCGGTGAAGACATCGACCTGTACGAACCGGTACGCGCGTACCATCGCCCGCCCCTTCCGTCCCTTGTTGCCGACGCGGAAATTGTACCCGTTCCCGACGCCGGGAGAAACAGCGGACGCCGCTGCCGAATTGGCGGTACGCCAGTCTGGATCGGGCGGGCTATTCGGCTAGCCACGTTGGTGATAGACGTGCTACCGGTCTAGGACTAGGCTGGAAGCAGGTCAGCCGCCGGGTGCGGGCGGGACGCGGCCCGGAATCCGGCGACGACCGCGCAGTCTGGCGCGGTCGTCAAGAGCGTCGTCGCGCGGGCCGGCACACCCGGCGTGCAACACAGCACTCCGGCCCCGGCGCGGCACTATAAGGAAGCGGCATGAGTCACACCACGGCCCACCCGCCCGAGATCGGGCCGCTGGAGGTCGAACACCTCAGCGGCACGCGCCTGGGACGCTATCGCCTCGAGAAGCTCCTCGGCCACGGCAATCGCGCGTCGGTCTACCAGGCGAAGGACATCACCACCTGGCAGACGGTCGCGATCCGGGTCCTCGACGCGGACCTCAGCGCCGACCGCGCCTTCGTCGAACGATACCGCCAGACGATCGACCGGCTGGCGGAGGCGCGGCACCCCAACCTGCTGCCGATCCTCGACCGCGACGAGCACGAGGGGTTGGTCTACACCGGGCGCCCGCTGGTGGCGGGCACGACGCTGCGGGATCAGCTCGGCCAGCCGCGCCCGCTCGGCGACGTGCTGCGCCTCTTCCTGCCGATCGCCGAGGCGCTCGACTACGCCCACGCGCGCGGGCTGATCCACGGCGATCTGAAGCCGGGGAGCATTTTGCTGCCGCTGCCCGACCAGCCGCTCGTCGCCGACTTCGGCCTGGCGCAGGCGTTCCCGCAAGGGAACAGCTTCATCGCCACGGCGCGCGGCGATCACCTCGGCACGCCCGAGTACATCTCGCCCGAGCAGGGCTGCGGCGCGCAATTCGACAAGCGGGCCGATCTCTACGCGCTCGGCGTGATGCTCTACGAGGCGATTGTCGGGCGACCGCCGTTCCGCGCCGAGTCCTCCGCCGACACGGCGCGCACGATCGTGATGGCGCACGTCACCACGCCGCCGCCGCCGCCGTGCACGCTGCTCCCGAGCCTCAATCCGGCGGTGGAGCAGGTGCTGCTGCGGGCGCTGGCGAAACGCCCGGCCGAGCGCTATCCCAGCGGCGTGGCACTTTGCGCGGCGCTTGCCGAGGCCGAGGGGCTGCCGTTCACCGCCGATCTCGTGGCGCTGGGCGACGGCTCGGCCGACCCGGAGGGCGACTACACGGCGAGCGATGCGCACTACATCAGCCACCGGCCGAGCCGGACCCGGCCGCAGTGGCAGGTCACGGTCGCGCTCGTGGTGATGGGGATGGCGCTGTTGTTCCTGGCGCTGCTGGTGACGCATTAGAAGGTCGTGAGGTGAGAAGTGAGAAGTGGAAATCTCTTGCTTCGTGAGACGATGCGTACCCTGAAGATCAGGCACAAGTGCTTCGCGTAAGTCCTATTCGACTCACGACTTCCCATTCGACTCCCACTTAACCCAGGGCGTAATCGAGGTCTTCGATCAGGTCGTCGTGGTGTTCCAGGCCGATCGAGAGGCGCAGGAGGTTGGGCGGGGTCGGGGTGTCGGGGCCTTCGATCGAGGCGCGATGCTCGATCAGGCTCGACGCCGCCGAGGCTGGTGGCGCGCGTGAAGAGCTTGACCCGGCTGGCGACCGCCATCGCCCGCGCCGCGTCGCCGCGCACCTGGAAGGAGACCATGCCGCCGAAGGCAGTCATCTGGCGGGCGGCGACCGCGTGGCCGGGGTGGCTGGGCAGGCCGGGGAAGTGGGTCGCTTCGACGGCGGGGTGCTCGTGCAGGAAGGCGGCGACGGCGGCGGCGTTCTCGGCGTGCCCGCGCATGCGCCAGGGGAGCGAGCGGACGCCGCGCAGCGCGAGCCAGCAGTCGAACGGGGAGGGCACCGCGCCGCCCGCGCCCTGGATCATGCGGATGCGCGCGAAGAAGTCGTCATTTTCCTTGCTCACCACCGCGCCGCCCAGGAGATCGCTGTGGCCGCCGATGTACTTGGTGGTGGAGTGCATCACCAGGTCGGCACCGTGCGCGAACGGGCGCTGACAGACCGGCGTGGCCCAGGTGTTGTCGCAGACGAGCCGCGCGCCCGCGCCGCGCGCGATCTCGGCCATCGTGGCGAGGTCGGTGATCAGCAGGCTCGGATTGGAGGGTGTCTCGGCCCAGATCAGTTTTGTGTTCGGCCGCACTGCCGCGCACACCGCCGAGGTGTCGGACATGTCCACAAAGGAGGCGGTGAGGCCCCACGCGCCGAAGACTTCGCGCAGCAGCTTGCGCGTGCCGTGATAGGTATCAACCGGCGCGATGACGTGGTCGCTCGGCCCGAGTGCCTGCAAGATCGCCGCCGTCGCCGCCGAGCCGGAGGCGAACGCCGCTGCCGCCGCGCCCCCTTCGAGCGCGGCGAGCGCCGTCTCCAGGTCGCTGCGGTTGGGGTTGCCGCTCCGCGTGTAGACATAGCCGCTCGGGAAGCTGCCATCGGCCGCCCGCTCGAACGTCGAGGAGAGATAGATCGGCGCGGCCACCGCGCCCGTCGCGGGATCGGGCCGAAAACCGGCGTGGACGGCGAGGGTTTCGGGGCGCATGGCTCACTCCGTGCGGAGTAGTCAGTAGCCAGTAGTCAGTAGTCAGTGTCTTGCACGAGGCGCATCGCACTACCGATAGCCACCTGCCTGGGAAGCCCAACTGACTACTGGCTACTGACTACTGACTACTTCAGCTCCCGTACAGCAATATCCCGGCGCAGGTAGCGACCGGGGAAGGTGATTTTGTCGGCGGCGGCGTAGGCCTGGGCGCGGGCGGCGGCGAGGTCGGGGCCGCGCCCGACGACGGTGAGGACGCGACCGCCGTTGGTCACGGGGCCACCATCGGGTCCGGCGGCGGTGCCGGCGTGGAAGACGAGGGCGTTGTCGCCGACGGTGTCGAGGCCGGAGATCGGCAGGCCGACCTGGTAGGGGCCGGGATAGCCGCCCGAGGTGAGGGCGACGCCGACGGCCACGCCCGGCTCCCATTCGAGCGTCTTCTCGCGCAGGCGCTTCTCGTGCAGCGCGACGAAGAGATCGAGCAGGTCGGAGCGGAGGAGCGGCAGGATGACCTGCGTCTCGGGGTCGCCGAAGCGGGCGTTGAATTCGAGCACCTTGGGGCCGTGCGCGGTCAGGATCAGCCCGGCGTAGAGGATGCCACTGAAGGCCGCGTCTTTGCGCGCCATGCGCTTGACCACCGGGAGGAGCACCTGCTTGGTGAGCCGCTGCACCTCGGCGGCGTCGATCAGGGTGGTGGGAGCATACGCGCCCATGCCGCCGGTGTTCGGCCCGGTATCCCCCTCGCCGACGCGCTTGTGGTCGCAGGCGGGGAGCAAGGGGAGCACGGTTTCGCCGTCAACGAGGGCCAGCAGGGAGACCTCGGGGCCGTCGAGGAACTCCTCGATCACCAGCTTGCGCACGGGAGCGCCGAGCGATCCTTCGTCCATGAAGGCGGTGATCGTGTCCATCGCCTCGTCGGGGGTCTGCGCGACAACGACGCCCTTGCCTGCGGCCAGCCCGTCGGCCTTGATGACGGTCGGGTAGGTGAGGCCCGACAGGTATTCGATCGCCACATCGGAGGACATGAAGCGGGCACCGCGCGCGGTCGCGACGCCAGTCTCGCGCATGATCTCCTTCGCCCACCACTTGCTGCTCTCGATCTGCGCCCCGGCCTGCGTCGCGCCGACGACCGCCAGATCGGCCGCGCGGAAGCGATCGACGATGCCGAGCGAGAGTGGTTCCTCCGGGCCGACGATCGTCAGGTCGATCCGGCGCTTGCGGGCGAAGCGCACCAGTTCATCGAGATCGTTCGCCTTAATCGGCACATTCTCGGCGATCTGCCCGGTGCCCCAGTTGCCCGGCGCGCACCAGAGCTTGTCACAGCGCGGGCTCCGCGCCAGCGCCCAGCAGAGGGCGTGTTCCCTCGCGCCGTTGCCGATGACCAGGACGCGCATAGTTTGCCCTCACCCCTCCCCTGACCCCTCCCCGCTCCCAACGATTGGGAGCGGGGAGGGGAACTCGTCTCGTAGCGGTCGGCTTTCCGATACTACTTCTCGCTTGATGCGGTCTAGCACCGACGGTCAATCGCGCAGGACTTCCTCATTGCGGAAGCGTATGACGCGATAGCCATATTGTGCCAGGTATTCGGTGCGGTAGGCATTGTGCTCCGCCTGGTCATCGTGGATCGCGCCATCCAGTTCGATCACGAGGCTATGGGCGGCGCAGGAGAAGTCAAGCACAAATGGCCCGAATCCATGCTGCCGCCGGAACTTCAATCCTTCGAGCCGCCTGTCGCGCAATGACTCCCACAGGACTTCTTCCGCAGGCGTTGACCTTTGCCGCAACGCACGCCGCACAGGGGTATCGTCTCCATTCCGACCGCGAAGCCCCTTGCCCATAGCCACACTGCTCAATCCGGCGAAGCGGTGCATCCGGGAAGTTCATGCTGCTTTTGCCAGCAGGGCCACGCCTGGCCGACGACGGGCGCGGTATCGGCGGCGGCCCCAGCCGAACGGGTGCCGGTGCTGATTCCAGTATGCGGCGGCGTCCCGCACCGCCGCGACGACGTGATCCCAGGTCTCGAAGCGGCGTCCCTTGAGGGCGAGGCCGCGCCGGACTTTCCACCAGGGTTCGATCAGGTTGAGGTAGGCGGCGTACTTCGGCTGGAAGACGAACGCCCAGCGCGGGTGCGCCAGACGCTTGATCGCCGCCGTTTCTTCCGCCGTCAGTGCACGCAGCCGCAGCATCGGCACCTCCTCTCGGCACCCAATTCTACAAGGGACTTCCCGGAGGCACCACGTAGCACAATGGGTTAGTAACAATTTCAGAATATGATGCGTTTCTTGAGCTATCAAACCCCCACGTCAGGCTCTCCCTTGAGGGGGCTGCGCAGATAGTATCGGTGCGGGTGGTAGGGGTAAGAGGGCGTCAAAAGTGGCACTCT
>JAXLWN010000148.1:0-9060 GCA_046328475.1 Chloroflexia bacterium
GATCGTCCCCTCGCCGGTCTCGATCGGCGTGCTGGCCCCGGCACCCGCCGGGACGGCGCGCGTCGTGGTGTCGAGCGTGGTTGTTCCCCCGCTCTCGACGATGGTCAGTGGCGCGCCGAGCGCGACGCCGGTGAGCGTGGCGTAGTGCTGCGCCTTCGCCAGCGCGCCGGCGACCGCCGCCTCGCGCGCCTGCTGCTGCGCCTGGGCCTTGTTCGCCAGGTCGAAGGCGATGCTATCCACCCGGTTCGCGCCTGCGGCGACCGCCGCGTCGATGGTGGTGCCCAGCGACGCGATGTCGCGCACGGTGGCGCGGACGCGGTTGACGACCTGGTAGCCGGATGGCTGGCCTTCCTTGTCGTACTGCGGATAGATGGTGTAGCCGATGGTCTGGAGATCGCGCTCGGCGAGGCCGAGGCCCTTCAGCCGGGCCAGCACGGCGGCCATGCGCGTCGCGTTCTCGCTCTGCGCGGCGGCCAGGTTCGTGCCCGTCGTCGCGACGCCGAAAGTGGCGTGGGCGAGGTCGGGTTTGACCGCCACGGACCCTTGCCCGGACACCGTGATGGAGCGCACCGGGCCGGTGTCGCTCGCCTGGGGTGTCGCCGCCACGCTTGCGGGCACGCCCGGGGCGAAGGGGGGGCGTGGCGCGAAGCCGAGGGCCAGGATGAGCGCCAGCAGCAGCGCCGCCAGCGCGATCGAACGTCGTGTCATCGTCTGCCTCCCTGCGCGACTCGCCGCGCAGAGTCCGGCCATCTTGATGATCGGCCGGGCTCGTGCTGTCGCATCGCGCCGACCGGGGGCGGACCTGGCCAGTCCGCCCCCGGTCTGTCGCCGGACGGCGCGTCGCGGGGCTACTTGAGGGCCTTGAAGCTGCCGGCGATCGCGTCGAAGGTCGGCTGCAGCGTCGGGAACGCCGCCACGGCGCTCCCCATTTGGACTCCGTAGGCGACTTTATTCCCGGGGCCGAGGAGGTAGACCAGTTCTACCCCGACCGGCACGCCGCCCAGGGTGCGCGTGTAGATGATGCGGTACGCCTTCAGGCCGTTCACCGTGACCTTGTCGTGGAGCACCGCCGCGTAGTTGGGCTCTGTCTGCACCAGGGCGAGCATGTCATGGTCGAGCTGGTCGAGCGTATAGCCGGCCGGGGCCAGCGCCGCCAGGATGCCGACCGAGGCGACGTTCCCCGGGGCCGCGAAGACCACGCGATAGGCACCGGGGTCGGCGGCCTGCGTCCAGTTCAGGGGGACGCTGAAGGTGAAGTAGCCGCTCGGCTCGGCGTAGTTTTTCCCACCGGCCAGCGGCGGCAGGGTCGGCCCCCAGGAGCCGTCGCCGTACTTGGCCAGGTACTGCTCGCGCCCGAGCAGCCCGGCGAGCACGTTGTAGGGCGGGGCGTTCTCGGGGTGCCGCTCCAGGCGGGTCCGCTCGGTGTACTGGACCGTGTAGGGCTGGCCGTTGGTGGGGCTGATCTCGACGAACTCATCCGAGAGGGGGAAGCCGACCAGTTCCAGCCCGCCGTGGCTCGTCCACCAGGCGGCGAAGTCGGGACTGAGCGACTTGCCGGTCTCCGGGAAGTAGAGTCCGCCCGGGGCGCTCGTCCCGGTCGGGGTGCCGGTCGGGTACTTGGCCAGCATCTGCTCGCGGCCGAGCAGCCCGGCCAGCACCACGTAGGGGGTGCCCACGAGCTCGGGGTGGTACTCCAGGCGCGTGCGCTCGGTGTACTGCACCGTGTAGGGTTTGCCGTCGGTGGGGCTGACCTCGACGAACTGGGCCGAGATCGGGTAGCCGAGGAGTTCGAGGCCGCCCCGGTTCTGCCAGTAGTCCAGGAATGCGCCATCGAGGCACTGGCCGGTCTCCGGGAAGCAGCGCTCGGCGGCGGCGGTCGGCCGGGGGCCGACGAACGCCAGGCTGCTCCCCAGGAGCAGCGCCACCAGCGCCAGGCTGATGTGAATCCGCAACGACCATCGGTTCATGGCGGTCCTCCTTTCGTGACGCGGCACGCAGACTACACAGATGTGCGCCGGGGTATCGACGATGCGCCGCAGGATGAGTCTGGCACTCCCGCGTTGCCTCGGACGAAGCGCGGGGTTGCCGGGGGGTAAATGTCGGGGGGCGGAGCGCCTGCGGAGTCGGCCCACGCTCGTCGCCGAACATGCCTTCCTGCGCCAGCAACTCCCATCGTCCGGCGATCCTGCTCCGCTGGCATTGGCCGGGGGTAGCGGTCGCGGGAGGGGAGCGGCGGTTGGCGCTACTGTTGCGCCAGGATGGCGGGGGCGAGGGCGCGCAGGATTGTTTCGACTGCGGGATCGGCGGGGCGTTGCCAGGTGGAGCGGCGGAAGGCGGCGAGTTCTTCGTCGAGCTGCAGCCAGGCGCGGACTTCGGCGAGGCGCGCGGTGTGGGGGAGGCGGCGGTTGGCGGCCGGGCGGCCGAGGAGGGTTTCCAGTCGCTCCAGTCGCGCGCCGATGGCCGGGAGGAAGGCGGAGGCGGGGGCGTCCAGCCACTGAGGGCGCGTGTGGGGGAAGCCGGGGAGGGCGACGAACCAGTCGGTGATGTCGCCGGGCGGGGGGGCGTCGGCGTGTTGGTCGGCGAGGAGTTCGAGGAGGGCGCGGCGGCGCGCACCGCCGAAATGGTAGACCCAGGCCTGGGAGCCGTCGGCGGTGGGAATGATCGGCCAGTCGTCCGGCGCGAGCCCGAGGTAGCGGCGCACGGCCTGGGGTTGCCCGGCCCCGTGCAGCCAGGGGCGGCTGCGGTAGTGCCAGTCCCCGGTCGCGCGGGTTTCCTCGGCGACGCGACGGACCTCGATGCGGAAGTCGGTCCAGCGGCGTATTTCGAGCAGGTGGCCGCCCGCGCGCAGGCCGCGCCCCGAGCGGAAGGCGATGCCGGTGGCGATTGGCCGCCCGGTCGCCTCGTCCGCCACCGTCGCGCCACCCTCATCCTCGATTGTCGAGTGGATGTCGCCATAGCGGACGCGATCGAGCCATTCCTCGCCGAGGCGCAGCCCTTCGGGGTCGGGGAGGAGTTCTTCGTTGGCGATCATGGTATCGAGGAGGTCGCGGGCGAGCAGGGGCGGGGCGAGGTGGTCGAGGAGGGCCTGGATCTGGGCGCGCGGCCGGGCGATGCGCCGCCCTTGCAGGATGTAGGAGGCGACTTGCTGGCGGGCAACCGCGCCTTCCGGGCCGCGCGCGGTCGCGCCGAGCCAGCCGTCGCGCGCGGCGTCGATCATCGCGGCGTGGACGACGGTATCGAGCAGGGTGTCGGCGCAGGCCAGCAGGCGCGTCGCGCCGGTGCGCCGGTTGCCGCGCCCGATACGCTGGAGGAGGGCGGGGAGATCGGGTGCGGGGCCGTCGAGGACGACGAGGTCGATGTCGCCGATGTCGATGCCGATCTCCAGGGTGGAGGTGGCGAAGACGACGATCCGCCGCTCGCCGCGCGCGGCGGCTTCGGTCGCTTCGCGTTCCTCGCGGTCGAGGCTGCCGTGGTGCGCCCGCACGGCGTAGCCCATCCCCCGCAGGGTGGGGCGCAGCCGCGCGGTGAGTTCATCCACGCGCTGGCGGGCGTTGCAGAAGGCGAGCACCTTCGCCGGTGCGCCGGGCGCGGCGAGGAGGCTGGGCAGGGCGGCCTCGATGCGGGCGCTGGCGCTCGGCGCGCCGATGGTCTCGATCGCCCGCCCGCCGGGGACGATGATCGCCTGTCCATCCAGCAGGTAGGCGTCGCGCACGCCCGGCGCGTCGGGCACGGTCGCGCTCAGGGCGACGATCTGGAGGTGGTCGTCGGTGGTCCAGCCGCGCGCCCGCGCCTGTCGCCGCAAGCGCCGCAGCCGTTCGAGCAGCCAGCGGACCTGCTCGCCGCGCGGCCCGCTGTGCAGGAGATGGACTTCGTCGAGCACGACCGCCGCGACCCCGGCCAGGGCGTGGCCGTCGGGGCGGCGTTGTCGCCCCCGGCAGAGGAGGCTGTCGAACGATTCGGGCGTCGTCAGCAGGACGTGGGTCTGGGGGACGCGCGCGGCGTCGGCGCGGTGGTCGCCGGTGCGCCGGTCGAGGCGCAGGCCGAGCGCGGCCAGCGGTGTGGCGAGGCGCGCGTGGAGGTCGTTGATCAGGGCGCGGGTGGGGGAGACGTAGAGGATGGTCCAGGGCGCGGCCCGCCCGATGAAACGCTCCACCAGGGGGCGCAGGCCGCCTCGGTCTTGCCCGAGGCGGTGGCGGCGGAGAGCAGCACGGCTTCGCCCGCGAGGATCGGCGGAATCGCGGCCCGCTGCGAGGCGGTCAAGCGCCGAAGCGCGCGAAGAAGGGGTCCCAGGTGCGCGGCAGGTGGCGAGCGATGGCGCGGTCGCGGTCCAGGTCGGTGTCGGTGGGCGACGGGGGCATTGCTCGTTCCTCATCCAACTACGCAATCAGCATCGAATGGCGCGGGGAGATCGGCGGTTGAAAGGGGCATCGGCGGTTGAAACCGCGCCTGGGGGCGACTGCGGTCGCCACGAAACCCCACCCACTGCGGTGGGTACCCGGCGGCGGTTAGGTTCCGATCTCAACCCAACGCACGTCGCTGTGCGGAGCATGGTTCATGGCGTGGCGAGCTTGGGTGGGCCGTAGTCGGCGTCGAGGGCGGCGACGTAGCGTTTGATGAAGGCACGGATGAGGCCGCTGTCGTCGAGGCTGCCGTGCGCGAGGCTGGCCTCGACGCGGGCGACGAGGGCGGGGTCGAAGGCGGGGTCGAGGGCGTAGGCGGCGGCGTAGAGCCGCGCGATCCGCCCGGCCAGGTCGCGGCGCAGCGCGGGTGGCCAGGATTCGAGCCGGTAGCTGCCGCCGCCGGTCGCCGCGAGCAGGGGGCCGACCGCCGCGTCTTCGCCGGTTTCGTCCTCGCCGATGGTGGCGAAGAAGAGGCCGAGCGGGGCGGGGTGGTGGGCGGTTTCGCCGCGCAGGTAGTCGCTGAGGACGCCGAGGTGCGCCCTGACCCGCGCGTAGCCCGCGCGCGAGGGGACCTGCTCGACTTCGAACTCGTCGATCGTGGCGATCAGGCCGCGATAGCCCGCCAGTCGGGCGACGGTGGCGTGACCGGCCAGGACGGCGACGAGATCGTGGGCGCGGTCGGCGACGCTGTTCCCCAGCATCCGCCGCAGTTGGACCTCCCCGCCGCGTTTCCTGGCGCGCACGCCGGTCTGGCGCTCGGCGTCGGTGGCGCTGAACTCGCCGCTACTGGATAAGAGCGCGTCGAGCACGTAGGCGTGGTCATCGAGTTGGCCGCGCGCGTGGAGGCCGCTCATCACCTCGTAGTTTTGCGCGACGCGGTCGAGCAGGCCGGGCGAATCGGTGGTGTCGGCGAGGATGGTGGGGGCGGGGTGTCCGGCGCGGATGGCTCGCGCGTAGAGGTCGAAAACCGGCGTCGTGAGGTCGAGGCCGGGCGCGCTGAGGCTGCTCCAGAGTTGGCGCAGGAAGGTTTCGGGGCGGGCGAGGCTGATCGTCTGCCCGTCTACCTCGACGCGCGCGGTGGCGTAGCCTTCCTGGCTCGCCACGGCGCGGATGACCGCCATGGTGTGGCTCTTGCCGGTGCCGAATGGTCCGGTGACGGCGGCGACGTGGGGCCGGTCGCCGAGCGCGGCGGGGAGGTTGGCGAGGGTCCAGTCGCGCAAGTCGTCGAAGCCGAGGGTGAGCGCTTCGATGGCGCTCTGCGGCACGAGGCCGAAGCGGAGCGCCTCGATAGCGCGGCGGGCGGCGATGTCGCCGCGCAGCGACGCGGACGGGGCGCTGGTGCTCGCGACCGGCTCCTCTGTCGCTTCGGCGGCGGCGAGCAACCGGAGTTCTCCGGCGGCCACCTCGACCTCAACCCCGCCAAAGTCGTCGAGTCGGACGAGCGCGCCGACCTTCGTCGCCTTGACGACGACCCCTGGTCCGAAATGCGCCGTGCTCACCCGCGCCCCGACCCGCAATGTCGTCATCGGACCTCCGGTTGATGTGGGAAGTGGGAAGTGGGAAGTGGGAAGAGTTCACACTGAGAGACTGCTTTCCAGGACGGGGATTGCCCCACGAGCGAGACATTTCCCACTTCCCACTTCCCACTTCCCCACTTCGCTTACGCTTCGTCCCATTCGTTGTGGCCGCGCGGGCGCACGACTTCGCCGGTATCGAGGACGCCTTCGTCGTGGAGGCGGATCAGCATCGCGCAGGTGCGTTTCACCATCGTGCGGCGGTTGGCGCTGGTCGGGTCGGCGGCGGCGACCTCGCGGGCCAGTTCCGCGACGATCGCCTGGACGCGGTGCTGGTCGGCCCCGAGGTCGCGCGTGGCGTGCTGGTAGAGCAGTTCGGTGAGGCGCAGGCCGATCGCGCGCAACTCGCGCTCGGGGTTGCCCCGGAAGGTCAGGTCGATGCGCGGGGCCAGGGTGTTGCCGTCGAAGAAGCCGTAGCCGGGGCCGGGATCGACCACGCGCTGCTGCAAGGCCGGGAACTGGTCGAGCTTCTCCACCAGGCCGGGTTCGAAGGCGTAGACGACCAGCGCCGCGCCGTTCCGCAGGTCGGCGACAGCGTTGATGTTCGATTGGAGGCGGGAGAGGATGCGCGGGAGGTCGCGTCGCGCCACATCCAAGCCCTGCTCGGCCTCGTCGTAGCTCACCACGGTGCCCCGGAAACCGGCGGCGTGGATGAACTGGGAAGAGGGAGAGGAGCATCCGCCGCCCGTGCAGATTCTCTTCGGCTTTCGCCACCGGGGTCAGCCCCAGTTCGCGCGCCAGGGTCCGGTCGCCGACCTCGCCATCGAGCCAGCGGCAGGCGACCAGAAATGTGGCGTCGTCCTCGCGCAGTTGGGCCTCGAAGCCCTGGCGCAGGACGCGGCCGAAGGTTTCCAGTTCGAAGTCGGCCTGGTCGAGCCCCGCGACCCAGGCGGCGACGAGGCGGTCGCCGAGGACCGCGTTGCCCGCCGCGCGCCCGCGCACCTGGTCGAGCGCGGCGGCGAACAGGGCGGAGGCCGCGCTCGTCGGTGCCGGGGGTGCGGATCTCGCGCGTCACTTCGTGGTAGACAACCAGGCTCCTGGTGAAATCGAGGTCTTTGTTCAGCGCAACCTCGGCTGTGACGCAGTCCAGCGACCGCGCCAGTTCCATCAGTTGCCGCAGGAAGTGGGTTTTGCCCGAGCCGAATGGCCCGACCACGAACTTCTCCGCCGAGTCGCCCCGGGCGAAGCGGGCATCGAGGTATTTGTCGCGCAGGCGCGCGAACGCCTCTTCGTAGCCGACGCCGAAGAGCGCGCAGCCGTCGCTCGGGGCGGTGCCGTACTCGGCCATTCGCTCGATCATGGCGATGACGTTGATAGACATGCGGGGCTCCGTTTGCGAGTAGTCAGTAGTCAGTAGTCAGTAGTCAGTTCTTTGTCCCGAGCAATTGCCTATCAGTCGGATGATATCTCTCGTGCGAGACACTGACTACTGACTACTGACTACTGACTACTGAGTCGTCCAGGCGTTCCAGGGTGAGGGCGGCGAGGCGGCGCATCAGGGGGCGGCGATAGCCGGAGCCGGCCTGCTCGGCGAGGACGGCGGTGCCGGCGGCGTGGAGGGCAGGGTAGAGATCGGTGATTGATTGGCCGGTGGCGGCGACGAGGTCGGTCAGGCGGGTGGCGATCTGGGCCAGGAAATCTTCGGGGAGGGGGGTGGTGCCGACGGCATCGACCGGCAGGACGGGCCAGCGCCAGGCGGGCGGGATGTCGGCATCGCGCGTCATCTCCAGGCGCTGGCCGAGCGCGGGGTAGAGGCGCGTGGCATTCTCCAGGAAGCCGGGAAGGACGGCGAAGACCGCGATGGTGCCCGCGATCCCCCCGGTGGTGCAGCCGTCGATGAAGCGGCGCATCACGTTGGCGGCGGTTTGCAGGCGCTTGGGGAAGGCTGCGCGCCCCGTCCGGTCGCTGATCAGCGTCCGCTCGTTCTCGTCGAAGAGGAGGAGGGTGCCAGGCAGGCCGAGGTGGTGGAGGCCGCCCAGCGCCGTGTTCAGCACTTGCTCGGCGTTGCGGCGCGAGAGGGGGTCCCGGATGCCGAGGATGCCCGCGCGCTTGAGCTGTGCCGCGCCGATTCGCTCGCCGCGCAGATAGTCGCGCAGCGGTGCGGGCAGCGTTGGCTCGCCGACCGCGCGGAGCATGGCGGCGCGGAAACCGGCGTGCGGCAGGTGCGCCCGCCGGAGCGCCGCCACGCCGCTCAGGCCGCCGCGCCCCAGGGCCGAGAGGATGTCGGGCAGCGAGCGCACGAGGGTGCCGTCGCGGTACACCTCGATCCGTTCGAGGATGTAGCGGGTGATCTGCGACCAGTCTTCCAGGCCGAGGTCGCGCGAGAGCTCGATTTGCACGACCGCCAGGCCGCGCGCGGTGGCGCGGTCACCGATGAGGCGGAGCAGGTGGGTCTTGCCGGAGCCGTAGCTCCCTTCGAAGAAGCGGCAGGTCGCGCCGCCCCGCGCGACGAGATCGGCGAAGATTTCGCGCTCGACGTAGGCCAGGAAGGGGCCGGTGCCGACGTCGAGGAGATCCGCCGCGGTGTGGCCGAGGACGCCGTATTGCGCCACCTGTTCGAGGGCAGAGCGCAGCGTCGCCGGGTCGGGCGGCGTGGCCGAGGGGAGCACCGCCCCGGTGCTCATGCGCCGCCTCGCCCGCCGCTGAACGGCACGACGAAGCACATGGTCTTGTAGTCCTGCGTGGCATCGAGGCCGTTGACGACCAGCCCGAACTGGCGGGATTCCTGCTGACTGCCGGTTTGCAGGCCGAGCCGCTGGTCTTCCGGCAGGGTGGCGGCGAGCGCGCGGTAGCGGTCGAGGTTGTAGAGGAAGGCCCAGCGCGGCAATTCGGCCCAGCGCAGCTTCTTCTCCGGCCCCTGCCCGGCCAATTCGTGGCGCACGAGCGCCACGCGCACGCTCCGGTAGAAGTCGGGCAGGGGGATGCTCTCCGCGCGGCCTTTCCCGGCGCGCTGGCGCGCGGCGTGCTCACTGTCGTAGGCGTCGCGGAAGACCGCCAGCAGCATGGCATCGGGGAAGGCGACGCCGCGCAGGAGCGCCAGCGCGCGGTCCTCCAGCGCGGTGAGATCGGCGGCGCTGCCGACCGGC
>JAXLWN010000149.1:0-8987 GCA_046328475.1 Chloroflexia bacterium
GGGGGTGGCCGGGGCGGCGGTGTTGCGCGATCTGTCGCTGGTGGATGACCGGCGCGTGGGGGCGCTCGCAGAACTGGGGGTGGTCGGGGTCGGCACGCACTTCCAGGGGGACCCGGCGACGCTGTCGAGCGACGTGTTGCGGCGAGCGCGCGATGTTTTCGCGGCGCACGGCATCGCGATCGTGCAGTCGTGGGGGTGGCAGCAGCCGCTGGTCAGCCCCGACGAGGATCGGCGGCGGGCGGGTGTGCGCACGCTCGGGCACGCGGTGCGCGTGGCGGCCGATCTGGGGGCGCAGTCGGTGCTTTCGGGGCCGGGGAGTCGCAACCCGCGCGGGGCGTGGTGGCCGCACCCCGAAAACCACAGCCAGGAGGCCGAGGATGCGCTGGTGCGCAGCCTGAGCGAGGTGGTCGGGGCGTGCGAGCAGTATGGGGTGCCGATTGCGCTCGAATGCCACGTCACCAGCACGCTCGACAGCGCGACGCGCGTGCGGCGGGTGCTCGATCGCGTCGGGTCACCCTGGATCAAGGTCAGCCTCGACCCGGTCAACTTCATCAAGGATTTCCCGACGCTCTGGGACACGACGGCGCTGGTGAACGAGCTCTTCGACCTGCTCGGCCCGGCGGTCGCCGCCGCGCACATCAAGGATGCCTACGCCGAGGACCGGCTGGTGGTCCACATCGGTGAGACGGTGCCGGGCGACGGTGTCTTCGACTTTGACACCTTCTTCCGGCGCTTCGAGGAACTGCTGCCGGGCGGCTACGGTCTGGTAGAGCATCTGCCGGAGAGCCTGATCCCGCAGGCATTGTCCTTCTGCAAGCAGAAACTGCTCGATCTCGGCTTGCCGGTCGAACGCTAGGACGATGAAGTACGAAGTACGAACGACGAAGAACGAACAAAACTGACCAGCGGCACAGCCCATTAATTCGTACTTCTAACTTCGTACTTCGTACTTTTCCCGCAGGGAGGATTGCGTGGAGTTGCAGGGTAAGGTAATCCTGGTCACGGGCGCGGCGCAGGGGATCGGTGAGGCGACGGCGCGGCTCTGCGCGGCGCGTGGCGCGGCGGTGGTCCTGGCCGACTGGGCGCACGAGCGCGGCGAGGCGGTCGCGGCTGATTTGCGCGCCGGTGGCGGCGAGGCGAGTTTCGTCCAGGTCGATGTGCGCGACGATGCCGCCGTGGCGGCGGCGGTGGCGGCGGTGCGGGCGCGGCACGGTCGGCTCGATGCGCTGATCTGCGCGGCGGGGGTGCTGAAAGGTGCCTACATGCAGCCGGAGGAGTTGCCCGAGGAGACCTTTGACCTCGTGATGGACGTGAACGTGAAAGGATCGTTCCTCTGCGTGAAGCACGCGGCTGCGCTGCTGGAAGAGAGCGGGCAGGGCGTGATCATCCTGATCGCCTCCGGTGGCGGCGTGACCGGGCCGAGCTCGTCGCTGGCCTACGGGGCGAGCAAGGCGGGGGTGAGCGGCTTCGGGATCACGCTGGCGAAGCGGCTGGAGCCGCGCGGCATCCGCGTCAACATTGTCTCCCCCGGCAATATCGCCACGGAGTTGAAGTTGGATGTGATCCGCGAGGAGGCGCGGCTGGCCGGGCGCGACCCGGAAGCGGCGGCGGTGGAGGCACGGGAGACGCTCGGCGATCCGGCGGGGGTGGCGCGGGTGATCGCCTTCCTCGCCTCGCCCGATGCTCACTATGTGCGGGGCACCGTTTTCACGCGCTGAGGCGAGCACTGAGCGAAGGAGCGTTGGGATGACGAATGCCAGCACGATGCGCTATCGCGACGACGGCCTGATCGAACTGATCGCGGTGGAAGTGGGCGACCCTGGCGACGGGGAGGTGCAGGTGCAGGGCGGGGCCTGCGGCATCTGCTCGTGGGATATCGCCACGGCAAAGTATGGCAGCAAGATGCGCCCGATGGCCCCGGCCGGGCACGAGGGGGTCGGCTACGTCGCCAAGGTGGGGCGCGGCGTGACCGGCATCAAGGAGGGGGACCGCGTCGCGGGCGGCGGCTTCGCCACGCGGCGCAATCTACCGGCCGGGCGCGTCTACCCGATCCCGCAGTCGGACCTCGCCGACCAGTTCTGGATCGTGGAGCCGGTCTCCTGCGTGGTGACGGGGCTGGATCACTGCCGCCTGCGCCCCGGCGACCGCGTGGCGGTGGTGGGGGCCGGCTTCATGGGTCTGATGCTCTTGCAGGGCTTGCTCCACTCGCCGCTGGACCGGCTGGTGGCGGTGGACGTGGCGCAGGACCGGCTCGATCTGGCGCGGCGACTGGGCGTGCCGGAGACGCACAACGCCGCGCAGGTGCCGCAGGATGAGCTGGTCGCGACGCTCGGCGCGGGCGGCTTCGACGTGGTGGTCGATACCTCGGGCCACCAGTCGGGGCTGGACCTGGCGACGAAGCTGGTCCGGCGCGGCGGCATCATCAACCTCTTCGGCTGGATCAAGGGGTCGTCGGCGACCTTCGACCCGACCGCCTGGCACCTGGGCGGCTTCACCGTCGTGAACTCCTCGCCGTCGTCGCAACTGCGCGATCCCTTCCCGCCCGCGATTCGCCTGATTCACCGTGGCATCATCGACTTGCGCCCGCTGGTGACCCATGTGGTGCCGTTGGGCGAGTATCCGGAGTTGATGGGAGCGATTCTGGAGGGGGAAGCGGGGTATGTGAAGGGGGTGATTACGCTCGGGGGAGAGTCGTGAGTCGTGAGTCGTGAGTCGTGAGTGGACGGGGAGGAACGAGTAACGAGTAACGAGGATCGCAGGCGATAGGCGATAGCAGCGTGTTGCCCTGGCGTTGCCGTGAAACCTTGATACTGCGCCGCATTTTCATTGACACCCATGTTCGCCAGCGCGTATAATCGCCGCTGCATCGTCGGGCGACCGGCGTTCTTTGTTCTGTGCCCTGCGTCTGTCGCGGTGCGCTGCGGGCGATGCCAATTGTGCGTCACAGGCCTCGGCGGTGTTGCGCCGTCGAACCGCCGAGCAGGAGAGAGGTAGGGACGAGCCGTGGTGAAGCGTACCTGGCAGCCGAAGCGCCGCCCGCGTCTGCGCAAGCATGGATTCATGTTGCGGATGTCCACCCAGGACGGCCGCGACGTGCTGAAGCGCCGCCGCCTGAAGGGTCGGCACCAGCTGACCGTGAGCGAGCAGCGCGTCGGTAAGTCCATGAAGAAGGGGCTGCGGGCGTTTTAGCGAGTCGTGAGTCGTGAGTTGTGAGTCGTGAGAGGGCTACAGCGAGCCGGAGACAATAACCGTAGCCACTGAGTAGAAGCGAGATTCTCACGACTCACGACTCACGTCTGAAAGCTCTTAACCATGGACCGCCAACTCCGCCTGCGCGCCGAGGCCGATTTCGCGCGTATCCGCTCGCAGGGGCGGTCGCAGGGGAGTCGCCTGGTGACGCTCCTGACCATGCCGAATGGGCTGGAGCACAATCGTTACGGGGTGATCGTCAGTAAGCGCGTCGGCAAGGCCGTGACGCGCAATCTGGTCAAGCGGCGGCTGCGCGAGGTGCTGCGCGAGCTTGACCGGGTAGGGGGCATCGCCCAGGGACTCGACCTCGCGCTGATCGTTCGCCCGGTGGCGGCGACGGCGACCTTCGCGGAGTTGCGCGACGCGGTGATCGGCCTGCTGCGGCGCGCGGCGATCTGGCGACCCGGCGAGCCGCAGGCGGCGAATGTCGCGCCGCGAGCGCCGGGTTCGGTCAGGACAGACGAGCCATGAAACGACCTGCGCTGGCGGCGATCCGCTTCTACCAGAAATGGATCTCGCCCCTCTTCCCCCCCTCGTGCCGCTTCCACCCCACCTGCTCCCAGTACACCTACGAAGCGATCGCCAAGTACGGCATCCTCAAGGGCGGTGCCCTGGGGGCCTGGCGCATCCTGCGCTGCAACCCGTACAACAAGGGCGGGTTCGATTACGTGCCTTGAAGTGGGAAGTGGGAAGTGAGAAGTGGGAAATGTTCTGCTGGCTCGGCCGAGCAATAACTGAGCGGCTTTGGCTTTTAGGCAAGCCCTTTCCCACTTCCCACTTCCCACTTCCCACTTCTCCCTCGGTACTTTTGTCACGAATTCGCGCTCGCCGCGTAAATAGAGTGGCGCGGCAGGGCGCGACCAGTTAAGCTAGTAGCGATCACGGGCGCAACGGGCGCTAGGCGACGACTGCCACGCGCCAGCCAGCAACGACAAAGCCAGACGGCCTGGTGGCCCGCCGCCAGTGGCCGAGTTAACGTGGGTGTAGCCGCGCGTCAATTGCCCGGGGCGCGGCAGGAGGCAGCAAACGGTGTCGGGGGGTCTCTTCTTCCTCGTGGCGATTCCTTTGTGGGACCAATTCGTCGGTCTGATGAAGGCCTCGCTGGAGTTCCTGGCGCAAACGACCGGGAGCCCCGGCCTGGCGATCATCATCTTCACCGTCTTCATCAAGCTCGTGCTGACGCCGCTCAACATCAGGACGATCAAGTCGCAGCGCGAGATGCAGAACCTGCAGCCGAAGATCAAGGCGCTGCAGAAGAAATACAAGGATGACCGGCAGAAGCTCTCGGCGGAGACGATGCGGCTCTACCAGGAGCACAACATCAATCCGATGGCGAGTTGTCTGCCGATCGTCTTCCAGTTGCCGATTTTCTGGGGTATGTACGGGAGCCTGCGGGCGCTCTCCGGCACGGTCGGTGGCCCCTTCCAGGATCCGTTCCTCTGGCTGCCGTCGCTGGGCCATCCCGACCCGCTGCATATCATGCCCTTTGTCGCCGCCTTCTTCCAGTTGATTCAGACCCGCATGTCGATGCCGACCGGGAAGTACAAGCCGACCGACCCGCAGCAGCAGATGATGACCCAGCTGATGCAGTTCCTGCCAATCACGGTCATCATCTTCGGGTGGGGCTTCCCGTCCGGCCTGGTCCTCTACTGGGCTACGCAGAGCGTCTTCGGCGCGGTGCAGCAGTACTTCATCACCGGCTGGGGCGCGCTGCGCGAGTGGCTCACCTTCCTGCCCGAAGTCCATCGCTACACCCCGCCCGACCCGGACCTGATCGACGAGAGCGCGCTGGTTGCGCGTGAGGGCGGTTCGCCCGCCCTGAAGAAGGGGTTCTGGGGCGCGGTCAGCCGGCAGATCGAGAAGGTCGAGGAGCAGCGCGCCGCGCAGCGGGGTGCGACGGAAGATGACGACGACCCGGTGCCGAGCAACGGGAAGAGTAACGGCAAGAGTGCCGTGAAGAGCAACGGCAACGGGAATGGTGCCGTCGGGCGCGCGAAAGAGACGCGCGTCACGGTGCGCAATAGCGCGAAAGCGCGGCCAACCCGCAACGGCGCGGCCAGCGACGGCGATAGCGATAGCGACGAGGTGGATGACGTGCCGGAGGCCAAGCCCGCCGGGCCGAGCCCGCGCGTTACCGTCCGCAAGTCCGCGCCCGAGCCGAATGGGAGAGGGGAACGCTGAGGGGATGACGAACGGCGCATCGCCTGACGATATGCAGTCGCGTTCGGACGCCAGCGCACATCACGTTGTTACTCACCGGGGCCGATCACCATGGCGATTGGCCCCGGCTTCATATTGCAAGGGTGGCGGTCGGTTGGGGCCGGTCGTCGCCACTTGCTGAGGGGGAGAGAGGAGGGCGCGCAGAGGATGGACCGCCGCAACAGTGTCGAAATTCAGGCGATCTCCGTGGAGGAGGCTGTCCGGTTGGCCCTGGAGCAACTGGGGCGCAAGCGCGAAGAGGTCGAGGTCGAGGTGCTCGCCGAGCCGTCGGGTGCGGCCGGCATGGAGGAAGAAGAGGCGCTGGTGCGCGTGACCGTGCGCGGGCAGGCGTCGCAGCCGATGCGCGCTTCGGGCGGGCCACCGCCGCGCCAGAATCCGAACGCCAATGTGGCCGCAGCGGCGGCGCAGCTCCCAGCCGACCCCGACACCGAAGTCGCCATCGAGGTGGCGACCGAACTGCTGCAAGCGATGGGCTTCCAGGTGCGCGTCGTGCCCGACCGCCCGCTGGACGATGGCGAGGAGGGCGAGGAAGGCCCGCCGACGCTCGGCGTCAACGTGCTGGGGCACGACCTCGGCATGTTGATCGGGCGGCGCGGCGATCACCTGGCGCAGTTGCAGTACCTGGTGAACCTGCTGGTCAACCGGCGGCTGGGGCGCTGGGTGCGCGTGACGATCGACATCGAGGGCTACAAGCGCCGCCGCGAAGAGTCGCTGATCGGCCTCGCCGAGCGCGTGGCGCGGCAGGTCGCGCGCAGCGGCCGGGCGATCCAGCTGGAGCCGATGCCCGCCAACGAGCGCCGCATCATCCACATCGCCCTGCGCAACGACCCCGAAGTCCAAACCGAGAGCAGCGGCGAAGGCGAGATGCGCCGCGTGGCGATTCAGCCACGGAAGTAGTCGTGAGTCGTGCGTCGTGAGTCGTGAGTGGATGAGGCGACAGGCGATAGGCGATAGGCGACGGCGAAGTGGCCCGGCGAGCAATCTGCTCGCCAGCACTTTCTCACGACTGACGACGCACGACTCGACTCGTTCCACCGCCACGCCCCAGAAGCCGAAAATCTTCGACTCGTACTGGGCGCTGACGTTGTAGGGCGCGTCGGGGGCGAGCGGCGGGGCCTTGCGGATGTAGTCGGCCTCGAAATTGAGTCGCAGGCGGTCGCCGAGGAACTCGAAGGCGCGCAGGGGCACCGGGAACTTCGCCTGGCCCAGGCCGCGCCCTTCCAGCACGCCCGCCGGGATCATCAGGGCGTAGAAAATATCGTTCGCCTCGGTGTCCACGACGAGATCGCCGATTACCCCGACGACGACATTGTTCTTGTCGAAGACGTCCATCGCCCGCAACCGTTCGTAAGAGACTACTGCCAACGCACACCCCCCTCATCGAATGCGGAGTGCGGAGTGCGGAATGACGTTGTTGCCGCCCGGCGGCTCCCGGCATTCGGCTTCCGGCACGCACCGCGTATCATCGTTTCGGGCCGCACTATACCATACCCCGCGCCGCTTGTGGCGCAATAGGGAAATTTCGCATCAGCGGGCGACGATTTCGGGCTCGGGCACCGCCGTTGCTTGAACAGGAGGCTCGGCGGTGAGCGGGGCCTGCCGCGCGCCGAGGTTGGTGACGATGACCCCGGCCAGGATGGTGAGGCCGCCGAGCCCGGCCCAGGGCGTCAGGCGGTCGCCGAGCAGCAGCGCGGCGGCGAGCACGCCGAAGACCGGCACGAGGTAGATGTAGACCGCGACCTGGGCCGGTTGCAGCACGCGCAGCCCGCGATTCCAGAGCAGGTAGGAGAGGCCGGTCGCGATCAGGCCGCTGAAGAGGGCGCTGGCCCAGCCTCGTGCGCTGAGATCGCGCAGGTTGCGCACGAATTGTGGCGAGGCGAGCGGCAGCAGGTAGAGCGCGCCGACGAGCATGACGAAGCCGGAGACGCGCGCCGAGCCGTAGCGCATGATCAGCGACTTGCCGAGCACGGTGTAGAAGGCCCACAGGAACGGGCTGCTCGCCATCAGCAGCACGCCGAGCATGTTGCGGACCTCGAAGCGCGTCCCCTTGCCGCCGAGCATCAGGATGAGCAGGAAGCCGCCGATGGCGAGGGCGATCCCGCCGACCTGGGGGCGGCTGAGCCGCTGACCCAGGATGAGGAAGGCCGCGACGGCGGTGAAGACCGGCCCGATGACGGTGATCAGGCTGGCGACATCGGCGCTGATGTAGCGCTGCGCGGCCATCACGCCCACGCCGCCGCCCGGCACACCGAGCAGCGCGACCAGCGCCAGCATCCGCCAGTCGGCCCGCTTGATCCTCGGCAACTCGCGCTCGCGCCAGGCGATCACGCCGAGCAGCGCGACGTAGAAGCTGGCAGCGAGCAGCGTGCGCAGCAGGAGCATGTCGGTGACGCGCAACTCGCGCAGCACCACCTTGAGGGCGACGAATTGGCCGCCCCAGACCATCGCCGTGAAGAGGAGTTGGGCGTGGATCGCCGCGAGTTGCCACCGCCCCATCGCCCGCGCCTTCCGTGTCGTGTCCCAATTGCCGGTGGCTCCCCGGCGGGTAGTCTAGCAGGTTGGAGTCGGGCGGTCGGGCAGTCGGGCGGGTGTAGGGTGGGGGAGGGCGAGACTACTGGCCGAGGTGTTGGCGGAAGAAGGTGACGACGCGGCGTTCGTATTCGGGTCCGGCGATCTCGCGGCTCTGGGCATGGGCGGCATTGGGGATGACCCAGAGCTCCTTGGGGGACTTAGCGGCGGCGTAGTTGCGCTGACTGTGGATGGCGGGCACCTCGCGGTCCTCCGCGCCGTGGATGATCAGCAGCGGGCGCGGGGCGATTTTTCCGACGATCTCCATCGGGCGCGACTGCCGGAGGCTGAGGCCGGTGCGGAATTCGCCGATCAGCACGCTGAGCGGGGCGAACGGGAAGGCGGGCAGGCCGATGAACTGCTGGTAGGCGGTGCCGATGGCGCTGGCGACATCGCTGAAGCCGCAGTCGTCCACGATGACCTTCAGGCGCGGGTCGCGCGCGGCGGCCATCAGCGTCACCGCGCCGCCGAGCGAGAGGCCGAGCGCGCCGATCCGCTCGGGGTCCACATCGGGGCGCGTGGCGAGGTAATCGACCACAGCGATCAGGTCCTGCTGCTCCAGCGCGCCGAGCGTGATCGCGTCGCCGCCGCTCCCGCCGCGCGCTCGCATGTCGTAGGTGAAGACGTTGTAGCCCGCGCGGACGAGGAAATCGGCCCAGGGGAGCATCTCGCCCTGGTGCGCGCCATAACCGTGCGAGAGGACGATCGTGGCGCGGCCTGCCCCGGCGAAGAAGCTGCCCGCCAGCCGGGTGCCGCCGTGCCCGGTGACGGCGACCTGCTCGGGATGCAACTGCGGATAGTCGGCCAGTTGCCAGTCGAACGTCTTGTGCGGGCGATGGATCGCGCGCTCGGTGCCGATCCAACTGATGCCGCCGACGACGCCGAGTGCGAGGAGCGACGAAGCGAGCGCGGTGAGGCGCACGGCCCGGACGATGGGGCTTCCCTGTGCC
>JAXLWN010000015.1:0-108608 GCA_046328475.1 Chloroflexia bacterium
GGGCGCAGCTGGGCGCGCGTCTTCGTGCGCGCGGGGTGCCGGGTGCGGCTCTACGATGCGCTGCCGGGGCAGACGAAGCAGGCGCTGGATTGGCTCGACGAGACGCTGGCGTCCGAGCGGGCGTTCGGCTTCATCGGCGACGAGGAGGTGCGGGCGCAGCGGGCGCTGCTCTCGGCGCACGACGATCTCGCGGAGGCGTTGCGCGGCGTGGGGTATGTGCAGGAGAGCACATCCGAGCGGCTGCCGATCAAGCAGGCGGTCTATGCCGAGTTGGATCGCCTCGCCAGCCCCGACATCATCCTCGCCAGCAGCACCTCGGCGCTCGACATGACGCAGATCGCGGCCGGGTTGCCCGCGTCGCACCGCTGCGTGGTTGCCCATCCGGTCAATCCGCCGCATGTGATCCCGGCCGTGGAGATCGTGCCCGGCGCGACGACCTCGGCGGAGACGGTCGAGCGCGCCGCCGCGTTCCAGCGCAGCGTGGGGCAGACGCCGGTGGTGATGCGCTACTACCGCGACGGCTTCCTGCTCAACCGGATGCAGATGGCGCTCTTCCGCGAGGCGATCGCGCTGGTGGAGAGCGGCGTGGCCGATCTGGAGGCGGTCGAGGCGGTCATTCGCGATGGTCTGGGCCTGCGCTGGGCGCTGATGGGGCAGTTCGCGACCGCCAACACGAACGCGGACGGTGGCCTGCGCCAGTATTTCGAGCGTTACGGCGAATCGATCCGCCGGATCATGGACGATCTCGGCCCCACGCCGCCGCTCGACGCGGCGCAGATCGACCGCCTCGCCGCCGCGACCGACGGGCTGACCGGCGATGTGCCGCTCGAACTGTGGCAGCGCTGGCGCGACCGGCAGGTGCAGCGCATCTCCGCGCTGAAGCGCACCGATAGCCCGGCCGGGCCGATGCAGTAACAACACGCCGGATTCTGGAACTTTCGCCCCTCCCGCGCATTGTTCGGGGTAGCGCCGCCCGCCTGGGGCGGCGCGGCGCACCATTGGCGGGAGGGGACCGATGGGCAGGCGGCTACTCGGCGCGTTCCTGGCGTGTGCGTTGGTGCTGGCGGTGGCACCGGAGGTGTGCCTGGCGTGCTCGTGCGGGAAACTGCCGCCCGATAGGGCGATCGCCATGTCCGAGGTTATCTTTCGGGGGCGACTCATCCGCAGCGCGCCGCAGGCATTCAGGGACTACAAGGCCGACGGTTCGTTCAGGGATCTGGTCCAATTGAGGGCGGTATTCTTGGTTGATACCGTCTGGAAAGGCCCTGCTGTCCCGCTGCTATCTGTTGCACAGGACGTTGTCACTCCGCAATTTGCCCCAGCCTATCAGCCTGCAATGTCCAGTTGCGATATCATGTTCTCCCCAGGGACAGAGTATCTGGTCTTTGGCTCCTGGCAGTCTGGTTGGCGCGACGATCCGCTGGCGCTCAGGGCCTACTATTGCGGGGCGGCGCGCGAAGCCAAATATGCCGCCGAGTATCTCCAGGCGCTCGGCCCAGGCATGCTGCTTGGCGCGACATCGAGCCGGGTCGCCCTTAGCTTGGTGCTTGGAGCCTACGAAGTGGCCTCCTGCGGTGCTTCGTGAATTTCGTATCGATGGTGCCCTGAACCCGACTGGCCGTATCGCTGCAGTCTTCACCGAGTTTGGCTTTCGGCCTGGCGATATCGCGATCGATCGCGATGGCTACCTCTATCTGCTTGATTACAGGACAGGCGATGGCTCGCGTAATCGCGTGCTGAAGTTCTCGCCGGACGGAAAAATGACCACCATCTGGTCCGGGCGCACGACGGGAACTGAGATCGACGCCCCGTTCATACCTCGGTAGGGTCGCTGACAATCGATCGGCAAGGAGCGGTCTACCTGAGTAAGCGCCGGCGGAGTGCGGAAGCTCGACGAAATGGGAAGGTGGTCGGCAATTGGCGGTTACAGTCGAGTGCTAACCGAGGCCGATGCCAGGCTGATGAAGATCGATCACACGGACACGCTGTACATCCTCAACTACGAGCACGGACTGCGCCGCTTCGCGCTTGACGGTGCGCTGCTTGATACCTGGCCCGAATCCAGCCGTACCGCCATCAACAACGCCATCTTCGGTGATTTCGCGGTCGATCGGCACGGGAATGTCTACTTGGTTGGTCGCAACGGCGACCGTGCGAAGTTCTCTTCGGTGGGCGACGAACTGGCGGCGTGGGGGAAGCGGGTGACCGTCCGGGCGAG
The DNA here is from genome assembly GCA_046328475.1 of Chloroflexia bacterium. GTDB lineage: Bacteria > Chloroflexota > Chloroflexia > Thermomicrobiales > CADCWN01 > CADCWN01. The sequence continues at coordinate 2,219 of JAXLWN010000015.1, forward strand.
TTCAAAGATGCGCGCGGCATCGCGATCGATCCCTGGGGCAACATCTACGTGGTCGATTCGGGGAACGATCGGGTGCAGCAGTTCTCGCCGGACGGCGCGTTCGTCGCCGCGTGGGGTGGCGTTGGCAGCACACCCGGTCAGTTTCGCTCCCCCGGAGCTATCACCATCGATCAGCGCGGCAACGTCTACGTCGCCGACAGCGGCAACTTCCGCATTCAGCGCATCCCCGCCGCCCGCGCCCCGTAGCATTTATTCAATCGCCGCGATTCGGCCGACGCCCAGCCCGGTCAACTGCACCAGCGCCTCGTCTAATGGGAGTGTATCGGCGGGCAGCGGCCCCGCTTCCAGGTCGGCCCCTGCCTGCGCGGCGGCGAGCACAGCCAGTATGCGGTTCGCGATGCGCGCCTGGTCGGCGGGGCTGTAGCGGTCGAAATGCACGGGCAGGGTGGCGTAGTCAACGAGATCGCCCAGGTATGCGGCCTCGAAGGTCGTTTGATATGCCAGATCGAAGTCGCAGGAGAGGAGATCGGGGCCGTTGAGGGGGATGGCAAGCGTGGGGATCTGCTCGTCCACGCCGAATTCGACCAGCCGCATCCAGCCATCCTCGCGGCGTGGCCGTGGTTCGCAAACCACGATTCGGTAAGGGCGGGCCGGTTCTCGCGGCGCGGCGCTGTAGTCGGGAAGGAACGAGAAGGTGGGCGGCGTCTCGTGCAGGTAATCGAGTTCGACGAAGACAATGCCGCTGTCCAGCAGATCGCGCCGCTTGCGAAGGTAGGCTTCGGCATCGTCGCCGGGGCGCTTGTTCGATGGCGAAAGCACTTCAAGCCAGGCGACTGGTTCGCGTCCCTGCTGCGCCACGCCCGCCTGCTCGTAGATAGCGACCGCCCGGTAGGGCTTTTCGCTCAGCTCAGGCAGATCGAAGGCCGCTGTGAGGGGGAGGAGTAGCCCGACGCCTCCTTGTGTCGCCGCCGGGCGGTCGCCCGCGCGCAATGGTTGCACGTCGTAGATGGTGATGTCCGATTTCGGACGACGGACTGACTCATCCATGCGGCGGATTTGCAGGGAGTCCTCGACAACCGCGATGTAGCCGAGCGAACGGACCTGCCGGTTGAGCCAGTCGGCGAGGTGGACAATGTGGCGCGTGTGGAAGTTGCCCCAGCCACCTTCGTCTTGCAAGGCGCTGTGGAGATGGGCGTTCACACCCAGATATTGATTCCGCACGCTCCGCACCGGACCCATGCAACCCTCCGCGCTTGTTGCCACAAGTGTACCGCGTTCGCTTGCCCCTGGCTGAGGGGAGATAGCTGCGAATCGTGGTAGGATGCGCCGCCGGGCGTGGAGCAGTTGCAGAGGGAGGGTGCGATGGAGCAGGTGCGCATGAAGCGTGCTGGGGTTGGGCTGCGCGGGCACGACCCGGCGCGGGCGTATCAGGGTTATACGATCTTCGCGCCGAACCAGGGGGATGGCACGGTCTACCTGATCGATATGGCGGGTGAGCCGTTCCATAGCTGGCGGATGCCCTACTCGCCGGGGCTCTACGGCTATCTCACGGAGCGCGGCACACTCGTCTATAACGGTAAGGTGCCGGATGCTTCCGGGCGCTTCATCAGCGGGCAGCCCTGGAAGGGCGGGGCGATCCTCGAAGTGGATTGGCAGGGCCAGCTGCTGTGGGAAGTGCGCCATCCCGACCATCATCACGACGGTATCCTCCTCGCCAATGGCAACGTGATGCTCCTCTGCCTCGCGGCGCTGCCGCCGGAGGTCGCGGCGCGGGTGCGCGGCGGTCAGCCCGGCACCGAGCACGGGGGGCAGATCCACGCCGACTACCTGGTGGAGATGACGACTGCCGGTGAGGTGGTCTGGGAGTGGCGCAGCTGGGAGCATCTCGACCCGGCGGATTACCCGATCGTCGCGGTGCAGGAGCCGCGCCACGAGTGGACCCACGGCAACACGGTGTCGGAATTGCCCGATGGCAACCTTGTCCTGAGCTTCCGCAACCTCTGCACCGTGGTGATCGTCGAGCGCGCGACCGGTGCGATCACCTGGACGCTCGGTGCGCCGCCGCTGGCGCAGCAGCACGCGCCCCACCTCCTGCCGAACGGCAATCTGCTGATTTTCGACAACGGCACCCACCGGGTGGACCACCCGCTGCCGCATTCGCGCGTGATCGAGGTCGATCTCGCCACGAAGGAGATCGTCTGGTCCTACCAGGAGCGTCGGCCGAGCGATTTCTTCAGCCCGCTGATCTCCAATGCCCAGCGCCTGCCGAACGGGAACACGCTGATCTGCGAGGGGACGTTCGGGCGCTTGTTCGAGGTGACGGTTGCGGGCGAGGTCGTCTGGGAGTACGTCAACCCGCACATCGTCTCGCCGCCCGGCCGCCCGGACCTGCCGCCCGGCAACAACGTCTTCCGGGCGTATCGGTATGGGGTGGAGCAGGTCGCGCGGTGGGCGGGACGTTAGGCGCGGGGGCGGCTAATCGCCCGGTTGGCTGGCCACGGCGGTGCGATTGTTCAGGCCGCGCCAGATACCATCGGTGGCGAAACGCTTGCGCAGTTGCAGGGCCGGGCGCTCGATGAAACGGTAGCTGGCGGTCGCCACGACGAGCGAGCAGGCGATGGTGATGAGCAGGCAGATCGGGAATGCCAACGCGGAGCCGCGAACGAGTACGCCGGTGGCGATCAGGAGCAGGATGACCATTTCGTGCCAGAGATAGAGGCTGTAGGAGACGAGGCCGAGGCCGCGCAGCGGCGGCGCGGTGAGGAGGGTTTCCCACCGGGAGGGTCGGGGGCCGAGGATGGTCGAACCGAGCAACAGCGCGAAGCCGACGCCCGAGAGGGTCGCGAAGGAGAGTTCCGCCGGGGTGCTGCTCAGGCGCCACGGCAGCAGACCGAGGAGCAAGAGGCCGCCGCCGATGCGCAGGAGTTGCGCCTGTCGTAGCCCGAAGAGGGGGCGTTCTCGCGTGGCATAGGCCACGGCGAGCAGCATGCCGATGCCGAAGGTGTCGAATTTGGCGGCTGGACCGTTGTAGATGCTGCCGTGGTTGACATCGAGCGGGATGCCCGCGATGGCGTAGGCCCAGACCTTGTACAGGATACTCGCGCCGATCAGTGCGCCGATCGGCAGGGCCATCGCGGTTGTGCGCGCCCGTCGCGTGGCGCAGGCGCGGCAGAGTTGATAGAGCAGGGGGCCAAGTCCGGCGAGGAAAAGGTAGTAGATGACCTCATCGCCGACCGACCAGGCCGGGCTCAGGATGCTGAAGATGGTGCGATCATCGAAGATGTGGATAAACAGCAGATGCTTGAGCAGATCGATCATCTGGCTGGGCTCGTGGGTGTAGAGGACCGGGGCGGTGGGGAGGATGACGGCGACATAGGCTGGTAGGATGCGGATCGCGCGCCGCACCAGGAAGCCGCGCGTCGATTCGGGGGCTCGTTGATTGAGCGCCGCCTGCGCGAAGGGCAGGAAAATCAGGAAGCCTGAGAGGACGAAGAACCACGCCACCGCCCCGTGCAGGCTATCGAAGAAGGGATGGAGGGGGGTATCGGTGTAGACGGCCCTGCCTTTGCTGGAGTAGGTATAGACATGGTACATCACAACGAGGAGCGCGGCGCACCCCCGATAGCCATCCAGTTCGTTGAAATGAAGACGTGGTTTCGGTTTCATTCCTCCTCCGCCTCACCAGCGTAGGTGGCCGGTTGTGACGCAGCAATCCCCCAGATGGCTCGGACGAACTAGGAATATGTACCCTTGCACGGATGCGTTTTGTTGGCCCGAGGCCGGGCGCGGCTTCACCCCGCAGCGAAAGTGCGCGATAATGCCGCCGGACTTGAGAGACGGAGCGAAGGAGCGGCGTATGCGCGTACTCGTCATGGGCACCGGTGGGCTGGGGGGCTATTACGGCAACGCCCTGGCCCAGGGGGGGCACGAGGTCGTCTTCGTGGCGCGCGGGAAGCATCTGGCGGCGATCAACAGCAACGGGCTGACGCTGAAGAGCCTCGTCACGGGGCAGACGACGGTGTTGCAGCCCGCCACGGCGGTCGAGCGCCCGGCCGACGCGCCGCCCGGCCCCGATTTCGACCTGATCATCTTCACGGTGAAGGCGTTCGATACGGAGTCGGCCGCCGCGCTGTTGGCCCCGGCGGTCGGGCCGAACACCGCGATTTTGACCTTGCAGAACGGCGTCGATAGCGTCGATCTGATCGGTGCGGCCGTGGGCCGGGAGCACATGCTGCCCGGCACGACGCGGATCAACTGCGTGATCGGTGAGCCGGGGGTGATCGTCCAGAATACGCCCTTCTCGAAGCTGGAGATGGGCGAGCTTTCCGGCGAGGAGACGCCGCGCCTGGCGATGATCGCCGGGGCTTTCCGGGCACTCGGCATCGAGGTGTTCGTCAGCGATGACCCGCTGCGCGAGACCTGGACGAAGTTCATCATGATCGCGCCGCACGCCACGCTGACCAGCGCTACCGGGCAGGCGGTCGCCGCCATCCGGGAGTTGCCGGAGGGGGCCGCGCTCTACCGCTCGCTGATCGAGGAGGTGACGGCGGTCGGTCGCGCCTCGGGCGTGAATCTCGCGCCGGACGCGGTCGAGCGGACGATGGACTTCATCATGAACCTGCCCGCTGGCGCGAAGACCTCGATGCTCTTCGACTACGAGCGGCAGAATCGTGTGGAGCTCGACTATCTGACCGGCACGGTCGTGCGGCGCGGCAAGGCGCTCGGTCTCCCGACGCCGCAGTTCGACGCGTTGTATGCGGTGCTGAAGGTGCGGGCGAAGGCGTTTGGTGGGATCACTTAACGGCGGCGATGCGTTGGCTGGCGGTTGAAACCGCGCCTCGCAGGCCTGCGGCCACGAAACCCGCCTGCGCGGGTTCGGTTGGGGATCGGTAAGGGCGATAGCGGTGTGGGTTGCTGATGAGACAGTCGCTGGTGGCGGTGTATCTGCACTTGATCTGGGCTACCTGGGATCGGCTCCCATTGCTTGATGAGGTGATCGAGCGTCCGGTGTATCGCTCGATTCAGGCGAAAGCGGAGAGCCTCGGCGTGCCGCTCCTGAAAATTGGTGGCGTTGAGGATCACATTCATCTCCTGGTCGAGTTGCCCTCGACGCTGGCGGTTGCAGACTTGGTGAAGGGACTCAAGGGTGCTTCCGCTCATGTCGTCAACAGCGAAATTGACCCGAATGGCAGCTTCAAGTGGCAAGGAGCCTATGCGGCGTTCTCGATCGGCCATCGTCAACTTGACCAGGTGCGTGACTATATCGCCCGCCAGCGTGAGCATCACGCCGCTGACGCACCAGCCATACACTGGGAACGCAAGGTCTTCGCGAGTCTGCACTCGTCACCAGAAGCACTGCCTGCGAGATAACTGAGTCCGCGCAGGCGGACTTCGTGGCCGCAGGCCTGCGAGGCGCGGTTTCAACCGCCAGCCATCTATAGCGTAACAAGGAGGAGGGGTTATGCCGAAGGTGAACACTGCGAAGCGGAAGATGCTGGCCGGGGAGCCGGCGTATGGCTATGCCCTCGGGATGGCGTCGCCGCTGGCGGCGGAGGCGCTGGCCGCGACGGGGGTCGATTGGATTCTGCTCGACAATCAGCACGGCTCGTTCGGCCCGGATAGCACGATCGCGTGCCTGATGGCGATGGCGGCCGGGTCGGCGATCCCGATGGCCCGCGTGGCGCGCAACGATTACACGATGATCGGGCGGATGCTCGACGAGGGGGCGCTGGGGATCGTCGTGCCGATGGTCCACACGCCCGAGTTGGCGAAGCAGGCCGCCGACGCCTGCCGTTTCCCACCGGTCGGCACGCGCTCCTATGGCTGGGGTCGCGCGGCGCGTTATGGCGACGACTATGTCGATTGGATCAACGACGAGCTGTTCCTGGCCATCCAGCTGGAGGATATCGACGCGGTGGAGAATGCCGAGGCGATTCTCTCGGTCCCCGGCGTGGATGGTGTCTGGGCGGGGCCGTCCGACCTCGCGCTCTCGATGGGCATCGACCCGCGCCGCATGGCCGACGACGACCGCCACAACCGCGCGCTGGAGAAGATCGTGCAGGCCTGCCGCAACACCGGGACGATCCCCGGCCTCGCCTGCGCCTCACCCGAGGAGGCGAAGATGCGCGCCGCCCAGGGCTTCCAGTTCGTCACCGCCGGTGGCGACATGGGGTTCATGATGTCCGCCGCGATGGCGGGGGTGAAGACGTTGTACGGGAAGTAGTCGTGAGACGTGAGTCGTGAGTCGTGAGAATCTCACTCGCAGCTAGTGGCGATAATTGCGGCACCGAGCTGAACGAAGAAACTCACGACTCACGACTCACGACTCACGCCGCGACCGAAGGGAGCACGCAATGCCAGAACGCCGCTTCCGCGTCGGGGTGCAGGCCAGGCCGCAGCACACGACCGTTGCCTCGATGCGCGAGGCGTGGCGACGTGTGGAGGACCTGGGGGTCGAGACGCTCTGGAACTGGGACCACTTCTTCCCGACCGGGGGCGATCCGCAGGGGAATCACTTCGAGTGCTGGACGCTGCTCGCGGCGATGGCCGAGGCGACATCGCGGGTCGAGATCGGGCCGATGGTCACGGCGATCGGCTATCGCAATCCGGCGCTGCTCTCGGACATGGCGAAGACGGTGGATCACCTGTCGGGCGGGCGACTCATTCTCGGGCTCGGCGCGGGCTGGATGGAGCGCGATTTCCGGGAGTTCGGCTACGAGATGGGCACGATCCCCGACCGGATGCGGGACTTGCGGCGCGGCATCGAGATCATCAAGGAGCGCTGGACGATCGACATGCCGCCGCCCGTGCGCAACCCGATCCCGATCCTGATCGGCGGGCGCGGCGAGAAGACGACGCTGCGCCTCGTCGCGCGCCACGCGCAGATCTGGAACGTGATCGCGCGGCCGGAGGTGGTCGCGGCGAAGAATCTGATTCTGGACGAGCGTTGCCGCGAGATCGGCCGCGATCCGGCGGAGATCGAGCGCAGCGCGAACGTGGAGCGCGAGGATTGCTACGACGAGGCGACGCTGGATGCGTTTGCTGACGCCGGGTTCACCCACCTGATCCTGCGGTTCCAGGATCCGTGGGACTTCGGCGCGGTCGAACGCCTCGTCGCCTGGCGCGATCGGCGGAATGGGGTGTGACGGGGTGAGGAGAGTGGAGAGAAGAGAGTGGAGAGAAGAGAGAAGAGAGTGGCCCCCTCAATCCCCCATGAATGGGGGACTTGACCGGGTGGCTGGAGCAACGATGTGGTGAGTGACGCACCCCAATCACTCTTCTCTCTTCTCTCTTCTCTCCACTCTCCACTCTCCTCATCCCCACGAGGAGTGAGCAGGCATGACGATTCGAGTGGCGGTGATCGGGGCGGGGCGGCGCGGGACGGCGCACACCGAGGCGGTTGCCGATCTGGAGGGGGTGGCGCAGGTGGTCGGGGTGGCCGACACCGACGAGGTGCGTGCCCGCAAGCTGGTGGGGACGAGCGCGCCGCACGGCACGGCCTACACCGACGCCGCGACGATGCTGCGCGAGACCGCGCCGCAGATCGTCTATGTCACCACGCCGCCGCCGCTGCATTTGGAGCAGACGTTGGCCGCCTTCGCGGTCGGCGCGAACGTGGTGCTGGAGAAGCCGATCGCGCTGTCGAACGAGGAAGCCGACCAGATCGGCGAGGCGGCGGAGAAGTCGGGGCGGCTGGTCCACATCTGCCATCAGATGCGCTACAACGAGAGCACGCCGCAGCTGCGCCGGTTGCTCTCGCGCCAGACGGTTGCCTTGACGCACATCTGGAACTATCGCAAGGGACCGGACATCCCGGGTAACTGGAATCGGGGTTGGGGCGGCGGGCATGTGGTCGAGTGGGGCATCCACTACCTCGATCTCTGCCGCTACGTGATGCAGACGGAGGCGGTCGAGGTCTACGCGCGCTACGCCGATCAGGTGTTGCGCGGGCAGCCGACCTGGGACAACTGGGACTCCTACAGCGTGACGGTGCAGTGGGCGAACGGCGCGGTCGGCAGTTACGCCAGCACCTACGCGCTCAAGCCGGGGCTCACCTCCGACGCCGGGATGGTCATTATCGCCGCCGACGGCAAGGCGACCTGCGAATGGAACGGCGCGACCTGGGACACGCCCGAGTCGAAGGCCTCCTGGCCCGGCGCGCAGGGGGCGGGCGAGCGCGCCCTCGCCCGCGCGTTCGCCGCCGCCACCAACGGCGACACGAGCCAGATCCGGCAAACCTACGGGGATGCGCTGAAGACCCATCGGCTCGTGATGGCCGCGAACCAGTCGGCCGAAGAGGGGCGTCCGATTCGCCTGTAGGTGGTCCGTTTCGCAGGGCGGTGGGTTGACCTCACCCCGCCGCCTGCGGGCGGCACCCCTCTCCCGCGAGGAGAGGGGGAGACTGAGCCTGAGCAGCAATGCTGAAGTGCAGCACGAAGTACGTTCTTGTGACGAAGCCGCCGCCCCGCGGCCGCGGGGCGGCGGCTTCGTGTGTTATTCGCCGGGTTCAAACCAGATCGCGGCTGATGTAGTAGGTCGCCAGGAAGGTGCGGTAGGCGCTGAGCGGATCGGGCGAGGTGAAGGCGAGGGTGCGGTCGCCGGTGCGCTCGGTTGTCGGGATGAGCGCCGCGATGTCGGCCTGCGGGCTGTAGTAGAAGTCGAGTTCGAGCCGCACCGGGGCCTGTACCACGAAGGGCGAGAATTCCTTAAGGCGCTGCAAGGCTTCTGTCGCCCCGGCGCGGATGCGCTCGCGCGCGACCTCCGGGTGGACGCTGGCCGCGCCCGAGCGGCTGATGCCCCGCTTCGTTGAAACTCCCACATATTTTCCCGCGCCGAAGAGGGTGTCGGCGTCGCGCAGGGTCGCGTCGTCGCCCGTGACCAGCGCGACCGGGACGCCGAGTTGCCCCGCCACCATCGCCGCCAGCGCGGTTTCGCTGAAGACCTGGCCGTTGCAGCGCACCTCGTAGGGGTGGAAGGCGTGGTTGAGCACGCCGTCGCGGATGCCCGCCGAGGCGTGGTAGCCGACCAGGAAGCAGGCGTCGAACGACCCGTCCAACCCCTCGACCATGAAGAGCGGCTTCACGCGCCCCTGGATCAGGATCGCGGCCGGGTGCAGCTCGGTGGCGACGAGATTGCCCATCCGCCCGTGACTGTCGTTGACGACGATCTCGGTCGCGCCCGCCGCCAGCGCCCCCGCGATCGCCGCGTTGGTCTCGGCGGTCATCAGCCGCCGCCCGCTCTCGTAGGCGGTGCCGCCCGCCGTGTTGCCCTGCTCGCGGTCGTAGATCCCCGCCATCCCCTCGATATCGACCGAGATGTAGACCTTCATCGTGCGCATCCCTCCGTGTCCAATTCCACCGCCAGCCTGCCGCTCCGTACTCTAGCACGCCGTGTTGCGTGGCAGGGTGAGTATCAACCGATCGGTTGATCGGTTGCTCAACGCCCGGTTGATGTAGCGGAATGGGGGGCTGTCTATACTATGAATCGTGGCCGGGCCGTTGATATCGCCCGGCAAGTGCGGAGGAAGATGATGCAGAGGCAAGCGAATCAATCGGCCGCAGTCGCCGAGTTGCGCGACGCGGGCAAGACGTTCGGGAAGGTGCGGGCGCTGCATGGCGTCAGCCTGGCCGTGGGGCAGGGGGAGACGGTCGCGCTGCTCGGCCCGAATGGCGCGGGGAAGACGACCGCGATCTCGCTGCTGCTCGGGCTGCGCCGCCCGACCTCCGGCAGTGCCCTGCTCTTCGGGCGCGACCCGCGCGACCTCGCCAGCCGCCTGCGGACCGGCGTGATGTTGCAGGAGTCGGGCGTGCCCGATACGCTGAAGGTCGGCGAGGTGGTCGAGCTCTTCCGCCGCCTCTATCCGCAGCCGCTCGGCGTCGCGGAGACGCTGGCCGCCGCCGGGCTGGAGAGCAAGGCGACCGCGCTGGTGACTGGACTGTCGGGCGGGCAGAAGCAGCGGCTCTACTTCGCCCTCTCGATCGTCGGCGACCCCGATCTGCTCTTCCTCGATGAGCCGACGGTCGGCCTGGATGTGGAGGCGCGGCAGGTCTTCTGGTCCTACATCAATGGGCTGGTTGACCGGGGCAAGACGATCGTGCTGACGACGCACTACCTGGAGGAGGCCGACGCCCTCGCCAACCGGATCGTCGTGATCGATCGCGGTCATGTGATCGCGGAGGGGACGCCGGCCGCGATCAAGGCGCGCGTCGGCGGCAAGACGGTGCGCTTCCGCGCCGCCGGTCTCGACGAGGGGCGGGTGGCGGCGCTCTCGGGGGTGGGCGGGGTGCGGCGCACCGGCGACAAATTCGAGTTCTATACGTTGCAGCCCGAGGACGCGCTCGGCCGCCTCTTCGCCGCCCGGGTGGCGCTGAGCGAGCTGGAGGTGGTCGGCGCGGGGCTGGAGGAAGCGTTCCTGGCAATCACCAGGGAGCAGGAAGGGGTGGCCGCGTGAGCACCACGATCACCAACCAGGCCGCGCAGGCCGTACCGGCGGGCGCGGCGCGCAAGCGGGTCGGTTCGTCCCTGCTCTACCTGATCCGCTGCGAGATATTGAAGCTGGTGCGCGTGCCGATGTTCGCGATCCCGACCTTCGTCTTCCCGATCATGTTCTTCGCGATGTTCGGGCTGCCGAACCTCGACAACACGATCGGTGGCATCAAGGCGGGGCCGTACATGATGGCCTCGTACGGGGCCTACTCGGTGATGTCGGTCGCGCTCTTCTCCTTCGGCGTGGCGATCGCGGCCGAGCGCGGCCTGAAGTGGAACCGGCTGCTGCGCGCCACACCGCTGCGCCCGCTGACGATGTTCGCCTCGAAGGTGGCGATGGCGCTGCTCTTCGGCGCGGCCTCGCTCTGCGGGCTGTTCGCCTTCGGCGCGATCGTGGCCGGGGTGCGGATGGCGATCCCGCGCTGGCTGGAGCTTGGCGGGCTGCTGCTGGTCGGGATGATCCCGTTCGTGGCGCTCGGCCTCTTCATCGGCTACCTGGCGGGGCCGAACTCGGCGGCGGCGGTGGCGAACCTGATCTTCCTGCCGCTCTCGTTCGCCTCGGGCCTCTTCCTGCCGCTCGAATTCCTGCCCGAGGTCATGCAGAAGGTCGCGCCCTACCTCCCGGCGTACCATACCGGCCAGCTCGGCTGGGGCGTGCTCGGCGCGGGCGACGGCAAGGGGTTCGGCTACCACTTCCTCTGGCTCGCGGGCTACACGGCGGTCTTCATGGCCCTGGCGCTGGTGGCGTACTGGCGGGATGAGGGGAAGAACTTCGGGTAAACCCGTCGTCAGGTGCCACCAACGCACACCAGGCAAGCCCCGACGCTGCAGGCAGGCGCGCCGGGGGCTTCGCTGTCTCTCGTTCTCATGGCCGAGTGGTGTCGGTGCAGTACGTGCTGATTGCGGTGAGATCGACACCCATGGATGTTTTCAGGAAGATGAGCGTGCCGAGCCGCAACAGGACGCGACAGGTGCTGGTGAGCTTCCCATCGAGTTCGGGTTCTCGACCTCGCCGCCGAAGGCGAGTCGGCAGGCGTCCCCGTCTCGCCCTGCGATGGCCAGGGTAGTCGAGCCGAAGTCTACCCAGGCGCGAAATGTTCCGGGCGCGCACTGGCCAAAGTCCACCACGACCCGGTCATCGGACTCCTGGATCGTGGATGCGGCGGCGTCGCGGTGGTGGGATCGCTGCGACGGTGGCCGTCACCGCTGTGGCGGTTCTGGAAGTGCTCACTCCGGCGAACAGGCTGACCCCGAGAATGCCCCCAGCAGCCCGAGCGCGAGGGCCAGGATCGCGAATAGGCGCATCGTTATCATGCCCAGGCCTCCCCTCCGACGATGCGACGTGTCGTCGTCTCGCGGAGAACAATGCACCCCGAGCCGGAAAGTTCCAGGTACTAGAGACCGAGACTCATTCCCGAGGACGGAGGCGAGGGTGCTTGATCTTTGCCGCCAGAAGGCGATGTGGCGATACCAAAGGGCTATTGCTGCTTGCTACCGGTGCTGCCTACTATGGTGAGAGCGCCGCGCTACCGGTCGCGCTTGGCTGCTCTGTGTTGTCACCGGCCAGGAGACCATGTTGTCGCCTTCGTCGCTCGCGCCGCCCGATATGCCAGTTGCCGTCGTTGCACCCCCGCTATGGGTAGCGCGCCTGCTCGTGCTCCGTCGCCGGTCCCGCTTGGTCCAGGTCGCGGCCTACGCGCTCGCCGCGCTGGCGTTATTGCTCGACCTTAACACCGGCCCGGCTGTCCCGCTCGGCTCGCTCTACCTCATCCCGCTGCTGCTGGCGATCAGCGCGAGTCGCTCCCGCTGGCACCCACGCCTTCGCCATCAGCCTCGCCGTGGCGGCGATTATCGGGCGCGAGGTCTCGCTCGACGGCAGCACAGTACACGACCGGGACGTCGTGACGGTGGCGCTGCGCTTGCTCACGAACCTGCTCGTCTATAACCTGGTCGCCCTGATGCTCCAGACGCTGCTGCGCGCGGTCACGGCACTGGAGGGCTACGCGCGGGCGCTGGAGCAGGCGCGCGATCACGCCTGGCAACTCGCCCTCACCGATGCGCTCACCGGGCTGGGGAATCGGCGGCTGTTCGCGGCGCGGCTGGCCGAGCAACTCGGGCATGGGGCGGCGACGGTGCTGCTGCTCGATGTGGACGGCCTGAAGACGATCAATGACCGCTGGGGGCACGCCGCCGGGGATGCCGCCATCGCCCGGGTTGGGGCGGTGCTGCGTCGCGCCGTCGGCCCCGGCGACCTGGCCGCGCGCCTGGGCGGTGACGAGTTCGCGATTCTGCTGTCCGGCGACCAGCCGAGGAGCTGCGGGGATGGCGCGGCGGGTGCGAGTTGCTGGCGGCGGCGCGCGAACCCGGCGATCCCTGGCCGTCGCTCGGCGTGAGCATCGGGACAGACACCATCGCGCGCCCAACCGTTGACTCGGCGACCGACGGGCTGCTGGCGGCCGAGGCCCTGCTCGCGGCGGCGGATCGCGCGCTGTATCGCGCGAAGGCGCAGCGCCAGGGCGTGCGGTAGGTCTGGACCTGGCTAGAATCCTTTTGACACCCCGCTTCCAGCGCGGTGCAACTCCGCCATTGTTGATCGCCCGCCATAGCAGGGCGGGGGTGCTATGTTGCGCGACCGGTCTCGACGAGGAGCGGGCGGCGGCAAGGGGTTCGGCTACCACCTGCGCTGGCTCGCGGGCGGCACGGCGATCTCCGTGGCCCTGGCGCTGGTGGCGTGCTGGTGGATGAGGGGAAGAATCGCAGGTACGGGACTTTCCAGCGTTATCGAGTGGGTTGGGTCTGGACCGGCACCTGCGAGATTGTGTGGGTGCCGGACATTCTTTCCTGCAACGCGTTCCCTTCTCGCGCTCGGTGTGCGCCCGATGAGTTCAGCGCCGCAGCGAAGCTCGCCGAGGTCGAGGACCATCTTCTACCGCGCTCCTGTAGATTTCACCCAGGCTTTCGTTTAGGATCGTAGTGCGCTACAGTGATGGGTAGGTGTAGGCGATAACGGATCCACCGATGCAATCCGAACTGGGCTCGTGGCTGACACAGCAAGACAACGTGTTGCGCATGTGCGGTATGCGCGAGGGCGAGGACGATGCCACGGAAGATTCGGCAGTTGAAGTCGGACTTGCGGCGTGCAGGCTTCGTAGAATTGAAGGATCGAGGCAAGGGCGATCACACCATGTGGCAGCATCCTGATGTTCCGGCTGCTATTGTCGGTCTGGATGGGCAGGATGGCGACGACGCTAAGCAAAGCCCTGCGTCTAATGCGTGCGCTGGTAGAGCAAACACTCGCCGAGCGCACAGCGAAGGGGCAGCAGTGATGGCGATGGTACAGACCGAGAAAGCGTTGATCAATCAGCGTACCGCTCCTAGCTATTCGATGGTGTTGGAGTGGGATCCGGAAGATCGCATCTTTGTGGTGAGCGTGCCAGAACTCCCTGGCCTGCATACGCATGGCGCGACCTATGCGGAAGCGGCGCAGCGAGGTGCAGATCGGATTGCTGAATGGGTGGCGATCCTGGCCGACAGTGGCGAAACACTCCCCCCGTGCGCGAATGGCAACCATAGTAGCCTGAGATTGCCATCCCCGCTGACAAGAATTGGCCGCATCGTTCGCCTTGCTCTACCCGCGCCATTGTGAAGCTGAAACTATCGCGAATTCTCCGTTATCGGCACCTCCCTGCCCGAATGAAGTCCGTCACCCTTCGCCCTTTGACACCCCGCTCCTGGCGCGGTACAACCTCGCCATCGCCGATGGCCCGCCGCACCAGGGAGGGGATGCCATGCCGCTCGAACTTTATTCCGCGCCGCTCGCCGCGACCGCCGCCGCGTTGCGCGCGGGTGATCTCGATCCGGTGGCGTATGTTGACGAGTTGTGCGACCGCGCCGAGGCGATCGACGGGGCGATCCTGTCGCTGTTGCCGGAGCCGGGGCGGCGCGAGCGGCTGCGCGCCGAGGCGGCGGCGTTGCGGGACCGCTGGCCGGAAGCTGACAGTCGCCCGCCGCTCTATGGGATTGCGGTCGGGGTCAAGGATATTTTCCGGGTGGATGGCTTCCTGACGCGCTGCGGCTCGGCGCTGCCGCCCGAGCTGTTCGCGGGACCGGAGGCGGAGTCGGTGGCGATCCTGCGGCGGGCGGGCGCGCTGGTGCTGGGGAAGACGGTCACGACCGAGTTCGCCGCGTCGGAGCCGGGCGCGACCGCCAACCCGCGCAACCTGGGGCACACCCCCGGCGGGTCGAGCAGCGGCTCGGCGGCGGCGGTCGCGGCGGGGCTCTGCCCGCTGGCGCTCGGCTCGCAGACGGTTGGCTCGGTCATCCGCCCGGCGGCGTTCTGCGGGGTGGTCGGCTACAAGCCGAGCTACGGGCGCATCCCGATCGGCGGGGTCATCCCCTATTCCCCCTCGGTCGATCACGTCGGCCTCTTCGCGCAGGATGTGGCCGGTGCGCGACTCGCCGCGAGCGTGCTCTGCGACGACTGGCGGGCCGACGCCGCGCGGGTGGGCGACCGCAAGCCGGTGATCGCCCTGCCGGATGGCCCGTATGTGCCCCAGGCGACCGCCGATGGGCTGGCCGCGCTCGAACGCCAGCTTGCGGCATTGGAGGGGGCCGGATACACCGTCAAGCGCGTGCCCGCGTTTGCCGACATCGCCGCGATCACCGCCCGCCACACCCGCCTCGCGGTCGCCGAGATGGCGCAGGTCCACCGCGACTGGTTCGCGGGGTATGCTGCGCTCTACCGCCCGCGCACCGTCGGCAATATTCGCGAAGGGCAGACGGTCGGCGCGGAGGAGTTGCGCGCGGCGCTGGCGGGCCGCCTCGCGCTGCGCGCCGAGCTGGCGGCGTTGCTGCGCGAGGCCGGGGCCGACCTCTGGATCGCCCCGCCCGCGCGCGGTGTCGCGCCCGAGGGCCTGGGGGCGACCGGCGATCCGATCGTCAACGGCCCCTGGACCCACGCGGGCGTCCCGGCGATCACCGTCCCGGCCGGGCAGAATCCGCAGGGCTTGCCATTCGGCGCGCAATTGATCGCCCCGCACGGCGAGGATGAGCGGTTGTTGGCCTGGGCCGAGCCGATCGCCGCCGTGCTGGCTGGCGTCGGTGTGGTCGCGTAGGGGCGGTCGTCGCCACCAGTAGGCTTAAGCGCGGGCAGGGAGTGTTCCCCGCCCGCGTTTTTTCAGGTTTGGTCAAGGTGGGTGGTGTCCCGTCGCCCGCCCGGAGATGAAGTCTCCGGGCTACGTGAATGCGCCGGATCAATCCGGCTTGGGGGTGATGGGCATGGTTGGTTGCCGTCGTGCGGGGCCGCCGTGCCGAGAAGGAGCGACGTTGGCGCGTTTTGCTGCCCGCGATGCTGGAACTTTTCGTTTGCTGCCGCATTGTTCTCTGTATCGGACAGCAGGAACCCCGGCGCGGGGTGACGGGGTGTAGGGGGTCGGGAACTTTCTGCGGCGCGGCGTCGTCTTGTTGTGCAGACGGTCGAGCGAAGCGCGCACGCAGAGATCGTCCTCCCCGACGCAAGCAGCAGATTTCGGTCATGGTCGGGCGGTTGGTACCGCCGACCTCGGGCGAGGCTGTGCCTGCGCGGGGAAAACCACACCACCGGCGACCGTTGGCGACAATCGCATTTCGTGTGAGGAAGGGCAATCATGAGCCAGATTGCGCGTACCCCCGTGCGTCCCGCGTGCTCTCTGATACTGGTTTGCCTCGGCCTGCTCGTTGCCCTAACCGCCTGCGGCGGCGCGGCACCAACCGCGACGACACGCCGCGCTTCATCCGCGCCGTCCGCCGCCGCTTCAGTCGCTTCCTACGCCCCGGCTGCGGCGGCATCGGCGGCACCAGCCGCCGCGTCGTCCGCCGGGGGGACCGGGACGCTCGCCACGAGTGTGCCGGGACGCTCGTCGCTCCCGGTGTCGAGCAGCGCGCCGGTGGCCGTGGCGAGCGCCGCGCCGAAGAGCAGCGCCGCGCCCGGCCTGACGCCGCCGCAGTACATCCCGATCGCCAACGTGGGGCGCAGACTGATCAAGAGCGGCACGGTCAGCATGGTCGTGCAGGATGTCGATGCTTCGTTCGAGGAGGCGCTGAAGATCGCCCAGGCCAATGGCGGCGACATTCTCCAGTACACCAACACCAAGGACAACGATCGGCGCGTCGCCGACCTGATCCTGCAGGTTGACAGCGGCAAGTTCGAGGCGTCGATGCAGGCGCTGCGGAAGATGGCGGGCATCATCGAGCGCAAGGTGGACAAGGCCGACGTTCAGGAGGTCACCGAGGAGGTGGTGGATGTGCAGGCCCAGATCGCGAGCCTGGAATTGAGCCTGCAACAACTCGATGAACTGCAAAAGCGGACGACGCGCACCGACGAGATCCTGGCGATCCAGCGCGAGATCAACAACGTGCGCGCCCAGATCGATAAGCTGAAGACGCGCGGCGCGCAATTGGAGCAGCAGACCGACCAGTCGACGATTACGCTGCACCTCGAATCGGGCAAGCTGCCGGTCGCCTCGGAGCCGCCGACGCCCACCGTCTGGGACCCGAGTTCGATCGCCGGTCGCGCCTGGTCGGCGTCGCTCGCCATCTTGCAGGGCGTCGGCACGGTCGTGATCACCGTCGCGGTCTTCTGCTGGTGGCTGCTGCCGCTCCTGCCGATCGCCTGGATCGTCTACCGGCGCTACCGCCGCCCCAATCCGGTGCGCACCGTGGCCGCGCCGCCCGCGCCGCCGGTGCCGCCCGCCGCTGCGGCCGGGGATTAGCCGGAAGTGGGTCGGCTCGGGCGCTCGGAATGACGCGGGGGAGGTATCGTCATGCGGCAGATTTCGCCACGCTTGCTCTGTCTCGCCTTGCCCTTCATCGCCATATTCGTGCTGACCGCGTGCGGCCATGGTTCGCCAACCGCGACGGCCTATGTCCAGAGGACTGCTCCGGCTTCGTATGCTCCCGCCGCATCGGCGGCAGCGTCGTCGGCTGCGGCATCAACGGCGAGCCGGCCGCCAGGTCTCTCGGGTGGCCCATCGGTCGCGCCGGGCGCGTCGGCTGCGCCAGCGGCGAGTGCCGCGCCGAATGGCGACGGTGGGCAAGCGCAGGGGCCGGTCGATAGCGCGCTCGCCGCCGAGCAGGCTCGGCTGCTGATCAAGACCGGCACCTTCGGCCTTGTCGTCAAAGATGTGGATAGCTTCTTCGACCGGCTGAAGGTGACCGCGCGCAAGTACGGCGGCGATGTCGCTCATTACACCAACACCAGGACCGGCGAGGTGCGCGTCGCGGATGTCATCATCGCGGTCCCGAGCGACAAATTCGAGGATGTGATGCAGGAAATCCGTGGTTGGAAGGAGGAGATCGTCGAGCGCAAGGTGGACAAAGCCGAGGTGCAGGATGTGACCGAGGAGTTTGTCGATCTCGAATCGCAGGTGCGCAACCTGCAAATAACCGAGCAGCAGCTGCGCGCCGTGCTCGCCCAGGCGACCAAGACCGAGGATATCCTGGCGATCCAGCGCGAGATCACCGCCGTGCGGGGGCAGATCGAGAAGGCGCAGGGCCGCGCGCTCTACCTGGAGCGGCGCGCGGCGATGTCCACGATCGCCCTCCACCTGGAGTCGCCGCCCCCGCCGCCGTCGCCGTCGCCGTCGCCGTCCCCCTCGCCATCACCGTCGCCATCGCCAACGCCCGCCCCGGTCTTCAACTTCAACGACACGGCCGGGGGCGCGTGGACCTCGTCGCTCAAGGTGCTGGGGGGCTTTGCCACGATCGTCGTCAGCGTCGCCGTCTTCTTCTGGTGGCTCTTCCCGCTCCCGCTCGTCGGCTGGCCGCTCCTGCGCCCGCGCGCCGCACCCGCCGGGTGTCCGCGCCTCTCACTCCGCCGCCCAGCGCGCCGCCCGCCGCGACTTCCGGCGATTAGGCGAGGCGAAGGTCGTAAGTCGTAAGTCGTAAGTCGTAAGGGAAGCGGGCGGGATCGGCCTGCTGCGCTCGCGATGACAGGGAAGGCTACTCTTCGGGGTGTCATCCGCAGCGCGAGGGAAACGCACCCGATCGCCCTTCGCCCCTTTCTCCCCTCGCCCTTCTCCCTTCTCCCTTCTCCCGTCCCCTACGCCGTCCGCCCGGTGAGGATCTTCAGGATTTGCTCGATATGCACCAGGTCGTGCAGGCCGACTTGCCGGGCGGCGTCGGTGAGCGTGAAGTAGCCCGATTCGGGGTGGATGCCGGCGCGCTCCCACTGCTCGGGCGTGAGGTTGGCGAAGAGCGCCTGCGTGGCCTCGCGCGACTTGAGCAGGGCGTCGTAGGCCTCGGTCAGCTGCTGGTCGTTGTATTCGCGCTCGATGGCGATCGCCTCGTGGTCGTAGGCGGGCAGATTCGGCGTCTCCTCGGCCAGGATCATCTCGGCGCGACCGCGAAAGAAGCCGTCGAAATCGCGCAGGTGGCAGACGACCTCGACCGTCGTCCAGCCCTCCGGGCCGTCGCGAAGCGTCGTCGCCTGCTCCTGGCTCACCGGCGCGAGCAGGTGCCCGAGCGTCCTGGCGGTCATGGCCATCGTGCCGATGTAGGCCTGCCGAATCTTCGTGAGCTGATCCATGCTGCTGCCCTCCCGTACCCTTCGCGATCCCACGGTGTCCAGGGCGCATCTTACCCGATGCCGCGTGCCGCGTCGCAGGTGGTCACCCCGGCCCCGGGCGGGTCTGCGACCGTCCCTCGCCGGGATGCGCGTGCGTTGTGGCTCTCTGGCGACCTTTCCGAAACGCTGATTACTTTTGGTCGTTTGATAGAGAGTAGGGCACTGCAGTATTCTTTGTTCCCTGGCACTTCAACGATAACTCCGTGCGGCGCGATTCGAGGTGACAGATGAACGCTCAACTACGCTCGGTCCGCGGTTCGACCCGTCAGGTCCCGGCGCGCTGGATCATTGTCCTCCTGTTCGCACTCGGCCTCGTGCTGCCTAGTTTGCCGCAGCCTGCGGCGGCCCAGGCCAACACCCTGGTGGTCACCACGCTGGCCGAGTATGGCACCGGGTCGCTGCGCCAGGCGATTGTCGATGCCCAGGCGGGCGATACCATCACCTTCGCGGAGAACCTCGCGGGGACCATGCCGCTGGCGGACGAGCTGGTGATCGACCGCGACCTGACCGTGCAAGGACCGGCCACACCCGGCAAGATCGTGCTCGACCCGGTCGCCAATAGCTCGATCGTGGTCCCGTCCGGGCGAACGGTGGCGCTGAACGACCTGACGATTGCGGGGCGGGTGGATAATCTCGGCGTGCTCACCGTGCGGCGGGCGCTGATCAGGGAGAGCGTGCCGAGCGCGGGCATTTCGGGCGCGGGTATTTCCAACCTCGGGACGCTCCAGCTGGTGCAGAGCGCCGTGGTGGGCAACCGGTCGATCGCGTATGGCGGCGGGCTCTACAACTCGGGCACGGCGACGGTCACGAACAGCACCTTCGCCGATAATCAGGGCGGCGATGGCGGTGGGATCCACAATCGCGGCACCCTCACGCTTCTCCACGTCACGGTGGCGCGGAACCGGGCCGGGGCGTATGGCGGCATCGACAACACCGGGCAACTGACGATCAGCAACAGCATCCTGGCGAACAACACCTCCGGGGGCGGCAGCTTTACCGACGATGCGTCGAATCTCAGCAACCACGACGGCGGCATGGTCACGTCGGGTGGCTACAACCTGAGCAGCGATAACACGGCGGTCGGGCGTCTCGGGCAGCCGAGCGACCGCAACGGGACCGATCCGAAGTTGGAGGCACCCTCGTCCAACGCGCCGGGCGTGCTCCGTCCGCTGCTCGGCAGCCCGGCGGTGGATAATGTCCCGGCGAGCAACGCGCAGTGTCCCGCCGTCGATCAGCGCGGCGTGAGCCGACCGCAGGGGGCCGCCTGCGACAGCGGCGCGATCGAGATCGCCGATGTCGCGGTGACCCCGCCCGCCGGGTCGCCCACCTGGCAAGCCGCCGCCGCGCCCGGCTGGCGACCGACGAATGGCCCGGTGCTCCTGGCGGATGGCCGACTGCTGCTCGCGGGTGGCATCGACAGTAGCCCGATCAGCAAGCGCGCGGCCCTCTACGATCCCTCGGCCAACCAGTGGCTGCCGCTCTTCGATCTCCCGAATGGGCGGGCCTTCCACACGACCACCGCGCTGCCCGATGGCGGCGCGATCCTCGTCGGCGGCGCGGAGTCGAGCGCCTTCCTCGACTCGCGAACCACCGTCCGCCTCAACCCCGTGACCAAAGCCTGGCAACCGGCGGCCGAGTTGCACGTCGGCAGGCACGATCACAGCGCCACGATCCTGGCGAACGGCAAGCTGCTCGTGGTCGGTGGCTTCACCGGCGGTGCCAGCCCGGCGAACCCGGCGAAGCCGATCGCCAGCGTCGAGTTGTACGATCCCGCCACCAATATCTGGCAGGAGATGGCCCCGCTCGCCACGCCGCGCGGTGCCCACCGCGCCGTGTTGCTGCCCGACGGCTCGGTGCTGGTGGTCGGTGGCAATAGCGGCGCAACGACCGCCGAGCGGTACGACCCGCAGGCCAACAAGTGGACCACCGCCGGGACGCTGGGGCAGGCGCACACCGGCCTGACCGCGACCCTGCTCCACGACGGCCGCGTGCTGGTCGTCGGCGGGACCGGTAGCCCGGAGGTCTACAATCCGGCGACGAACGCCTGGTCAACGGTCGCCAGCCCGCTGGTGGCGCGTCGCGACCACACCGCCACCCTGCTGCCGACCGGCGAGGTCCTGGTGGCCGGCGGCATCGGTGCCGAGGGGCGCGCGACCGCCGCGACCGAGCGCTACGACCCGGTCGGGAACGCCTGGCACGCCGATAGCCCGCTCACCGCCGCTCGCTCCGGCCACGCGGCGGTCCTCGTCCTCGGCAAGGTCTACCTGCTCGCGGGGAGCGACCAGGCCGAGGTCTACAATGCCGCGACCAGCGACGATCGCTGCTTCGCCGAGACCGGCCGCTGCATGCACGGCTCGTTCCTGACCTACTGGGATCAGCATGGCGGGCTGGCGATCAACGGCTACCCGCTGAGCGAGCCGTTCGCGGAGCGGCTGGAGGATGGCAAGGTCTATCTGGTGCAGTATTTCGAGCGCGTCCGCATGGAATACCACCCCGAGAACAATGCGCCGTTCGATGTGCTGCTCGGCCAGTTCGGTCGGCGCATCCACCCCGCCGATCCCGCCGCGACGCCCATACCGGGCGGTCGCTATTTCGTCGAGACCGGCCACAACGTCCCCGAGAGCTTCTACACCTACTGGGAGGCGCACGGCGGCCTCGCCCAGTTCGGCTTCCCCCTCACCGAGGTGATCACCGAGACGCTGGAGGACGGCAAGCAGTACGAGGTGCAATACTTCGAGCGCGCCCGCTTCGAGCGTCACCCCGAGAACAACGCCCCCTATGATATCCTGCTCGGACAGTTCGGGCGGCGTATTTTGGCGGGACGATGATGAGTCGTGAGACGTGAGTCGTGAGTCGTGAGAATCTCACTTGGGCTTGTAGCCTCCTGTGGAGGTATCAGCTCCGCGTAATCCTACCGACTCACGACTCACGACTCACGACTAGAGCGGAGCGACAATGAAGCTTGCCATCTCTCGGATGTTCACGACAACGTCTGGAATCTGCGCGCGGCGCTGGGGGCGCTGGGTGAGTGCGAGGCGCTGCTCTACTGCGGCGATCTCTGCTCGCCGTTTGTGATCGGGTTGCTGGGCGAGGGTTTTGCGGGGAAGCCGATCCACGTTGTTTTCGGCAATAATGATGGCGACCTCTTCCGGATCGCCGGGAACGCGGCGCGGCAAGAGCAGATCACGCTGCACGGTGAGTTGTTCCAGGGGAGTTCGACGGGAAGCGGGTCGCGGTCAACCACTACCCCGACATCGCGCTCGCCATCGCCGCAGCCGGGCAGCACGATCTGGTCTGCTACGGCCACAACCACCTCTTTGCGATCGAGCGCCAGGGGCGCACCCTGACGGTCAACCCCGGCGCGCTGCTGGGCTACGAGCCGGGCGGCAAGCGCGACATCCCCGCCACCTTCGTCGTCTACGACACCGCCACCGACGCCACGACCGCCTATCAGGTCGTCGCCGACGGCGCGGGCGGGCGGCGGGTGGAGGCGTATCCGTAGCGTTGGGGCAACACTCGAGCGCTGCGCCCGCCTCGGCGGAAGCGAGGCGGGCGCACCACTGAGAAAGCATGTGCCTGGTCCGCGTGGCTACGGGCCGAAGGTGCTGTCGAGCGCTTGCCAGAGCGCCTGCGCCGTCCAGGCGCGCGAACCGGGCAGCAGCCACTCGGGCCAGTTCCCTGACGGTGGGTCGTAGGGGACCGCCCCGACCCGGGCCGCGTAGGTGAGGATGTCGAGCCGGTGCGGCGCACCGGCCGGGATGTTGGGGTAGAGCGCCGGATCATCGACGGTGACCGGCTCCCAATAGCCCGCCGCGACCATCGCCCGGGTGATCATGCTGATCGCCTGGGCGCGCGACACCTCGTCGCCCGGCCCAGCGCCCGTCGCCATAGCCCTTGACCACCCCTTTGCGGCCAGGATGCTGATCGCCCGCCACAGCTCCGCGTCGATGTTGCCCAGGTCGCTGAATGGCTCGGTACTCTGCGGTTCGTCCTGCCAGCCGAGGGCGCGCACGAGCATGGCCAAGCAATTGCGCCCGTCGGACCGGATCGCCCGGGCCGAAGCAGGGGTAGGTGGGGGTGGGCGGCAGCCAACGTAGCCATAGCCCACGACGATGCCGCGCGCCGCAGTTGCTCGATTGCCTCGCGCGCAGGTTCATCCTGGCGCACATCGGTGAAGTTCGTGCGCGGGCCGAAGCTGGCCAGCACCGCGTGATCGCCCGCGATGGTCAGCCGGAGCGTGGTTGCCCAACCTCGGAAGGTGCCATCGACGACCCAGCCGGTGAAGATTCCGCTCGCCTTCGGCTGCGCCGTCAGCGTTACCACCGTGCCAATGGCATAGGGGCCGGGCGCTGGCGTCGGTGTGACCGCGACCGTGCCGAACTCGCGCGCGTCGAGCCTGCCGGTCGCGGAGTTGCGCGCAGTGAGCGCGAGCGTGTTGCCCTCGACCGGATTGAGGAGGTAGCCATGATCTTCGCCGTTGCAGCAGCAGCCAGGCAACGATTTGGCCCGCATCGTTGATGTCATTCGCTTGCGTGACGAGTTCCCACCCTAACGTGGACGGGATGAGGCTATTCAGGTCGATGATGCTCGCCGTGTCGCCGGGACCAATCCGCCAGGCAACGGCGTGGGTGGTCTCGTAGAAATCGGCGGGGCGGAGCACCGACGATGACTTCCCGACGATCAGGCCGTGGTTGTTGATCGCCTCGGCAGTGCTGACGACAAAGTCGCTGCTGAGGAGGTCGGGTAATTGGCGGTAGCTGACCTCGTTCTCGCCCTCAACCCGCCACAGTGTCGCGTGGGTGCTCAAGCTGCCCTGCGTCGTCTGCTGGCCGACGATCAGCCCGAGGTCGCTGATGTCATTGGCCGAACTGCTGCTGTTCTCGATGACCCTCCCGAGGTCGAGGATGCTGGGATTCCCGTTGGCATCTACCACCCAGCGGGTGGCGGTGTAACCCTGGGTGGTATCCGCGTTGCCGACGATCGTTCCGGCATTGTTAATTGCACTGGCGAAGCTGATCGCCCCATCTACGTTGCGCAGCGTGCCGAGATCGAGCGTGGTGATCGTCCCGTCCTCGGCGATTTGCCAGAGCGCACCGTGGGCGCTGCTTCTTGGAGCCTCGCCGGAGCCGACAACCCACCCCGAGTCGTTGATGTCGCGGGCACCTGCCCCGCTAAAGTCATTGCCTGTCAGCGAATCGAGGAGGTACGCGCTGTAGGTGCCGTTGTCGTTTCGTCGCCAGACTGTGGCGTGCTCCCGCTCGGGCAGGTTTTGGGATATGCCCGCCACCATGCCAGCGGAGTTGACCGCAGACGCCAGGGCGAAGCCCTGATTTTGCGGCTGACCCGTGCCAAGATCGCGCATCGTCCCGTTGGGCTCCCGAAGGAACGCGTGGCTATCCGCGTTGGCAGCGTAGTCGGCAACGCCGACGACCTGCCCGCCCTTGTTGATGCCGTTCGCCCTGCTCTGCCCGCTATTGTTGGGGCGGAGCGTACCGAGATCGACGATGGTGTACGCCGTCCCGGCGGCGACGGAGGGGGGCGCGATCCAGGGCAGCGAAGCGAGGGCGCTCAGGAGGATGCAGCAGGCGAGCAGCGCGCGGAAAGGTCTGTGGCGTGGGCGCATCGCGGCCTCCTTCTCCGGTTGTCCGGTTGTCCGATTGCTGCAACGCCTGACCGCGCCCTATTGGTACGGATCGCCGCGCTGGATGGTGGTGAGCGGGGGGCGCGATGGCGTTAGCGCCGCTGGCTGACCGATTTCATTCCAGGCAACTCCGGTAGATCGCGTTGAACAGCAAGCGATACGTCCCGCGCATCTGCGCGCGGAACTGGGGACGGAAGCCGAAGAGGATCGCGCGCCCGCGCCCGACCGGGGCCTCCACGATCGCCGCCTTGCCCGCGATGTGGCCGGGGCCGAGCACCCAGCCGCTGAGGAGCGGGCTGCTGAGCGGGTAGCGCGCCACGGCGGTCGGCTGCTCGCGCCCGGCGACGCTGCTGATGTCGAAGGCGGGGCCGTTGAGATAGAGCGCGGCCACGTCGCGCTCGAAGCCCCAGCCGAGCGGGTGGTCGGGGTCCACGATGATGCGGAAGAGCGCGCCCGGCGCATAGAACTGGTCGCTCTTAACCGAGGCCAGCGCGTTCGTCACCGGCAGATAGAGGTGCTCGATCGCCAGCTCGCAGGCGGCGTCGAGCGCGATCAGCGTGCCGCCCTCCTCCACGAAGCGCCGCAGATGCGCCGCGCCCTGGTCGCCGATGCCGCCGCTGAACTCGGCCGGGTACTCGCGGGGGCTGTTGCCGTCCAGGATCTCCTTCGCGCCCTGGTGCGCCAGGATGATGCAGTCGAATTGCTCGTGCAGCCCACCCTGCCGCACCTCGTGGTCGCGCAGCGTGGCGAACGCGAAGCCGGAGCGTTCGAGCACGAAGCGGGTCCAGCCCTCGTCCATCCCGTTCGGGCGATAGGAGCGGTAGAGGCCCACGCGCGGCCGGCGGAGTATACGTCGTTCGGCGAGTGCGGCATCGCCGCGCGCCAGCCCGAGCCGCAGGCTATACTCTCCGGCCAGTTGCGACAACGCGGCGGCGTCTAGCCCCTCCACGAGGTAGGAACCGGGGCCGAAGACCTCGCCCGCGACCGCCAGCTCGGCCGGCAGTCGCGATACGCTCACCCTGCCCTCGGCGAAGAGCGTGTTGATCGCCCGCACGCTGGCGTTCGCCTCCGCGCCGATGACGCCGATCACCGCCGTCTCGCCGCCGCTGCCGCCGCTGCCAACAACGCGCGCCGGGGTCGCGGCCAGCGCCTCGGGCGTCTCGGGGACCAGTTCGGCCTCGAACGAGTGCTCGATTTGCACCGTCTCCACGCCGAATTGCAGCCCGAGCGTCTGCGCGGTGATGTCGTAGGGGGGCTTCGGCGGGCCGCCGGGGTAGAGGCGCAGGTCGGGGTAGTGCTGCGTCTCCAGCAAGGTCTTGGCGAAGGGGCCGTAGGGCTGCGCCAGCCGGATCACCCGCGCGCCCGCGTCGTAGCGGACGCCATCGGCCGTGAAGGGCGCGGTGGCCCGCTCGATCTCCACGCCGCCGAACTGGAGCGCCTGGAGCAGTTCGTCGGTCGCGCCCGGATCGCGCTGCCCGGCCGGGAGGACGAAGGCGTGGGGACTGGCGCGCTCGACCGCCGCCTTGTGGACGAGGTAGAAGTTGCGCAGCCAGCGGTCGCGCCCGCGCGCGGCGTTGTTCAGCAGCGCGTAGGTGGCGACCCGCTCGTAGGCGACGATGTCGGCGATGGTCCACTCGCCGCCCGGCCAGGGGAGCGGGTGGTTGGTGCTGGCGAGGCGCGGGTTGAAGCCGCGCGCCTCGCGCAGGTTCTCTTTGGGGATGGTGATCGGCGTGCAGATCTTCGCCGACGCCGCCTCGCTGAGGATGCGGACGCCGCCGTGATAGTGCTGGTAGGCGCGCGAGGGGGAGAAGGCGTCGAAGATGATCGCCGTCGCCACGCCGGTCTTGCCCGCCGCCGTCAGGTCGGCCACCATCGCGTAGCCGAGCTGGTTGATCTCCTGCTGGAGGATCGGGTCGACGTTCGGGTCGTAGGGGTCGATGTAGGGCGGCACGAAGAAGCGCGCCCCCTCGGAGCCCATCTGGTGCTGGTCGAAGACGATCTGCGGGTGCCAGCGGTTGTGCAGCCACTCGATCGCGTAGCGCGTCTCCTGCTGGGTGAACATAAACCAGTCGCGGTTGTTGTCGTGGCCGGTGTAGGTGTGGTAGAGCGTCGGCGGCGCGGTCCCCTCGTGCGGCGTGTCGAGCGTCTTGGTGTACCACTCGTAGACCAGTTGCCAGCCGTCGGGATTGAGCGAGGGGACGAGCAGCAGGATCACGTTGTCGAGGATTGTCCTGGTCTGCTCGTCGTCGCCGGTCGCCAGCTCGTGCGCCAGCGAGAGCGCCATCAGCGTCGAGCCGACCTCGGTGGAGTGGATCGAGCAGGTCAGCAGCACGACCGTCTTGCCCTCGGCGATCAGCGCCTCCGCTTCGTCGGGGCTGGTGCTGCGCGGGTCGGCCAGCCGCCGCTGGATGTCGCGGAAATGGTCGAGGTTCGTCAGCGTCTCGGGCGCGGCGATCGCCAGCGCGACGAAGGGTTGCCCCTCGGTCGCCGGGCCGAGTTCCTCGAAGCGGACCCGGTCGCTGGAGGCCGCCAGGCTGCGGAAGTAGCCGACGACCTGCCCCCACGACGGCAGCTTGCGCGCCTCGCCCGGCACGTAGCCGAAGACCTCCTGCGGCGAGCGGATCGTCGCCCGCGCCCCGTTCACGCCCTGCACCATGCTTGCCCCCTCACCGGTTGCCGCGCTGCCACGCGGCAATCGTACCCGATTTCGGCTGCGGTGGCAGGAGGCGCGGGCAGGATGGCTGCTATACTTTCCGCAACTCCCAGGCGCGATTTGCCAGCGCCAGTGACGAAGGCATGCGAGGGCGGATCCGATGAGCACAACCGCAGCGAAGCTCCTGACAGCGGAAGAGTTCTGGCTGCTGCCCGACACGGAGATGCGGCGCACTCTTGTGCGTGGGGAGGTGATTGAAGAGATGCCGGTCGGTGGGACACACGGACGAGTCGCGGGTCTCTTCTTCCGCTACCTGGATCGCTGGGCCGAGGAGCACGACGCGGGATGGGTCGGCGTCGAGACAGGGTTCATTCTGTTTCGCAATCCCGATGTGGTCCGTGGTCCAGATGTCTTCTATGTTCGGAACGAACGCTTGCCTGACCCCGCCGTGCGTGAACGCTTCTGGGAACTTGCACCGGATGTGGCGGTAGAAGTCGTTTCGCCATCGGAAACGGCGACCGAGATTCGCGACAAGGTGGCCGACTTTCTGGCGGCGGGGACGCCGCTGGTGCTGGTGGCCTATCCCGCGCGGCGCGAGATCGTCGCCCACACGCCGGACGATCTCGCGCGCACCTATCACGCTGACGACATCCTCACCGCCCCGGATGTGCTGCCCGGCTTCGCCTGCCCGGTCGCCGACTTCTTCGCCTGAGTGCCGCTGGTATCGTGTCCGGGGCTTCGGGCGATCAGCGCGTGAGGTTGAAGAGGAGCACGCGCACCGCGAGCGACAGTGGGAAGGCGATCACGACGGTGGCGATCAGTGTGACAAGGCCGATCGCCGCGCCGAGCCAGGCGTTGCGCCGGGTGAGTTGGTGCCCGGCGGCGCTCGCGTAGTATTCGCTCGCCCCGGCCTGACTGCGCAGGGCGACCACGAAGATGAGGCCGATGAGGCCGGTGAGCCCGTTGGCGTACTCTCCCGCCACACCCCAGATGAGGGCATAGCCCAACACCGTGGCCAGCGCGGCGGCGATGCGCTGCGCCATCCTGCCCGGCTGCCCCAATTGGTGCCAGTTGTAGGCGACAAGCAAAAAACCAGCGGGAGCGCCCAGGAAGAAGGTCAGGTAGCCGACCGCTTTCTCACTGAAGAGCGCGACGGTTGGTTGTGCTACCTGCTCGGGAGCGACGACAGCTGCGGCGATCATCGGTGTCTCCCTTCTCGTGCGTGGCGGCTACGCCAGCGGTAGCCATTCCCGATCCGGTTGCTCGCCCGAACCTGGAAGCAGCATAGGGAGGGTATCTCACAAGCTGGATCCGGCGGTCCTGCTGGGTGCGCGCGAGCGGGAGGAACTCCTCGTCGATCGAGACGGCGGTGATGCCACGCGCGTTGCCGACCGCGCGCCAGAGGGCGAGCGCTTCCTCCAGGTAGCGAATCGAGCGCTCGTTGTCGCCCTGAAAGCGCGCCGCCAGTCCCAGGATGTTGCAGGCCGACGCCTGTTTGTCGCGGTCGCCCAGCGCGCGGTAGTGCGCCAGACTTTGCGCGGCAAAGTCGGCGGCCCGGGGATCGGAGCGCGTAATCAGCACCAGCGCGGCGGCATGGCACGCCCGCGCGCGGACTGGGAGTGCGATAGCCGCCGCTGCTCGCGCCAGGCCCGTGGTCAGCCAGGTGAGTCCTTCCTGGTGGTAGTTCCCCGATATCCAGAGGCGGTCGAGGGCACCCGCCAGGCGCAGCTGCTCCTCCGCGTGGTCGTGCGCCGCGTACCAGGTCAGTGCCGCGCGCAGGTTATCGATCTCGCGGGTTAGCCGGGCGATGAAGAGCGTTTGGTGCTCGCCGACCAGCCCTGGCTCGGCTTCCTCGGCGAGGCGCAGGAACTCGGCGGCGTGCCGCGCCCGATACGTTTGCTCCTGCCCTACCGCCGCCAGCCGCTCGGCGGCGAACTGGCGCACCGTCTCCAGCAGGCGGTAGCGTGGCTCCTCCTCGCCCGCCCCCAGCTCCACCTGCACCAGCGACTTGTCCACCAGCGCGGCCAGCAAGTCGAGCGTCGCCGCGCCCAGGTCGCCGACCGCCTCCGCAGCGGCCAGGGTGCAGCCGCCCGCGAAGACCGCGAGCCGCGCCAGGAGTGCCTGCTCGTCGGTTGCCAGGAGGCGATGGCAAGAGTGTTTGGTGCTCGCCGACCAGCCCTGGCTCGGCTTCCTCGGCGAGGCGCAGGAATGGCGGCGTGCCGCGCCGATACGTTTGCTCACCGCTACCGCCGCCAGCCGCTCGGCGGCGAACTGGCGCACCGTCTCCAGCCCAGGCGGTAGCGCAGCTCCTCCTCGCCCGCCCCAGCTCCACCTGCACCAGCGACTTGTCCACCAGCGTGACCAGCAAGTCGAGCGTCGCCGCGCCCAGGTCGCCGACCGCCTCTGCAGCAGCCAGGGTGCAGCCGCCCGCAGACGCGAGCCGCGCCAGGAGTGCCTGCTCGTCGGTTGCAGGGAGGCGATGGCTCCCTCCAGGGTGGCGCGGAGGGTCTGGTGGCGCGGCAGGGCGGTGCGCGGCCCGCCGGTCAGCAGCCGCAGCGCGTCGTCCAGGCGGGCGGCGAGTTGCTGGGGGGCGAGGACGGCGGCGCGGGCGGCGGCGAGTTCGATCGCCAGGGGATGCCGTCGGGCGGCGGCAGATCGTGGCGACCGCCGTGGCATTCTCGGCGGTGAGGGCGAAGCCAGGGCGGGCGAGGCGGGCACGGGCGAGGAACAGGTGCACGGCGGGGTTGGCGGCGAGGTCGCTGAGTGAGGTGGCTTCGGTCTCGGTCGGCAGGGTCGGGCACCGGCAGGGCTCGGCACGCGCCAGGTCAACTCGCCCCGCCACGCGCAGCGCCCTCGCGGCTGGTGGCGAGCAGCCGCAACTGCGGAGCAGCCCGCCAATAGCGCGGCAGCGAGGTCGGCGCAGGCGTCGATCAGGTGCTCGCAGTTGTCCGGCACGACCAGGGCGGGGCGGTCGCGCAGCGCGGCGACGATCGTCTCGCGCAGGGGCTGGCCCGCCCGCTCGCGCACGCCGAGCACCCGGGCGAGCGTGCCGTCGAGCAAGGCCCCATCCTGCAACGCCGCCAGGTCGGCAACCAGACCCCACCCGGAAATTCGGCGAGAGCAGCGCCTGCACACCGCCAGCGCCAGCCGCGTCTTGCCGATGCCCCCCGCGCCGAGCAGCGTCACCAGCCGCGCCCCGGCCATTTCCCGGCGAATCGCTGCAAGCGCCGCCGCGCGCCCGATCAGCGCCGTCGTCGGCGCGAGGCGGGTGTGCCGCGCCTTCTCCCGCCCACTGCCGCGACTGCCGACTGCCGACTGCCGACTGCCAGGACTTGGCCCGCTAGGATGGCGTACAGCACGGCTGGCCGGTTCCGGCTCGGCGTCGATCTCGCGCCGCAAGGCCGCGCGCAACTGGCCGAACTGCTGGAGCGCGCGAGGCGCGCTGCCCGCCGCCCTGCGCGTGGGCGCATCAGCGCGACGTGCGCCGCCTCGTCGGTAAGCTCGGCCGCGACCAGGCGCTCGCGGGTCGCCACCGCGCCAACCGCGTCGCCGCCCACTTCCTGGGCGGCGGCGAGGTCGCGCAAAAAGCCGAAGAAGGTGGTGCGGGCCGCCTCGCGCGGCTGCACGGCCACTCCTCGTAGCGGTCGTCGAACTGGTCAGCCAAGAGCATAGTGGGCCAGCGCGGCGCCTGCAGTAGTCGGCGGGGCGCGGCTGCGCCGGGCGCGGTCGGCAGCCGCCTGGAAGGTGGCGAGATCGGTCGTCAGCCCGCCGGGCGCGTGGAGGGCGACCACCTGACCCTGGAGGGCGACGTGGGCCTGCGCCGGGGCGAGGGCACGGCGCACGAGATAGAGCGCCTGGTGCAGCGCGTCCGGCGGCCTCCGGGGTCGAGGTCGGGCCAGAGCGCATCGAGCGCCTGGTCGCGGTCAGGCCGCTGCCCCGGCGTGAGGGCGAGCAGCTTCGCCGGCGCCCGGGCCTTGCGCGAACCGCCCCAGGCCCGATCCGGGGGCGGCTGCCCGTCGATCGCCACGGTGAAGTCGCCCAGCAGCCCGATTTGCAGCGCCGGGGAATGGTCTGGGGGCGCGGTACCAGCGCGCGTCCTGGGCATCTACGCTCCTTACTCGTTCGTCGTCATGGCGGTATGGTACCCGATGACGGCGCGGGCGTGCGAGGCGCGGGCTGCGCTGCCGCCCCCGCGCCTGCCGAGATGGGGCGCGGGGCGGGCGCATTGTTCTGCGGGGCGTGCGTCATGTGCCTCGCCTTCCGGCGAATCGTCGGGCGAGTCGGGCCGCTCGGGTGGGGCGCGGCCGCTGCTGGGAGCAGGCCGAGCTGGCAGGGAGCTGTAGCGGAGGCTTCGCCGAGAGAGCTCCTGCACCTCGACGCGCTCCCGGCCGTCGCCGAGGACCCAGTGTCGCACGAGATAGGCGGCGTAGCGGCGCGGCATCATACCCCCTTCAGCGGGCTGGCGATAACACTGCGGCGGGCCCCGATCAAGCAACTCGGTTGCACCGGGTTCACGATGAGCGATCTTCGTGGCCGATCCCGCCCCGGTCGCGGCGGCGGCGAAGGAGAGCCGATGCGCCGGTAGCCGGTCGAGATCGGCGTCGGGGATGGCGGCGACTTCTCCTTCTCGTTGATCAGCAGGCGCACCGTGAGGCTGCAACTCACCCCAAGCGTGTTCGGGGTGTTCCCGGGAATTGATGGTTCCCTGCGCGGACTTCAATCGACGATATCGGTCCAATTGCCGTCGGCATCCTCGCGCCAGGGCAAGGCGACCCTGCGCGTTTGCCGGGAAGATCGCCGTCATTGCCGACCTTGCCCGTAGCGCTGGCCTGCTGGCGGAAGATCAGCCGAAGGGTGTTGCCAGGCCACCGAGCAGGGCGATCTCGGCATCGCGGCGAAGTCGGCCACCAGCGCCCGGCGCTGGACAGGGCGTTCGCCTTGGCCCTCCTGGAGGATCTCGACCAGGTAGTTGCCGGTCGGCGTCGTAGGTTCGTCGCACCGTCTTGTCGTTCGGCGTCGTCGGCCACTGGCTCAGGTCCGGCACCAGCACCGTCGCGGTCGCGGTCGCGGTGGGCGGGCGCGGCGTCGGCGTCGCCGTTGGCGGCCAGGGCGTCGGCGTGAGGGTGGCCGTGGCCGTGGGGTGCTCGTCGGTGAGGGTGGGCGTGGCGGTCGGGGTGCGGTCGGGATCGGGGTGCGGGTGCGCGTCGGGGTCTGGTCGGGGTGGCGGTCTGCTCGATCAACGCGCCTGCGGCGCGACGAATTCCTGCTGGCCGCAGGCCAGCAGGGCGAGCGGCGTCGCGGCAGACGGCGGCGACGGCGCGGCGGCGATAGCGTTGGCATCGAGAATCCGGCTCCCATGGCGCCTCCTCAAGAACGTATCGTCGCCCCACCTGAACGCGCATAGCCTACAGGGGCGGACTCCGCAGAAATCAGTGATCTCCTGCGGTGTGATATGCCGGAAGTGAACAATTCAGTCGGCGAGGTAGGCCAGCGCGTGCGCGACCGCCTCGTCGGAGGTCCACGCTTCCCCCTCCGCCTCCGCAGCGGCGAAGGTCGCCGCGCCCAGCGTTACCCGCGCGCCCGCCAGGACCGGCTCGCTGAGGGCGCGGTCGCGCTCGGTGCGCCGCAACTGCTGCTCGCGGCGGCGGATGCGGCTGGCCGCGCCGATATAGGCGACGGCGCGTCGCATCTCGCCGAGGTCGGCGGCCAGGGTGGCGATCTGCTCCAGGCTCAGGGCCAGGTCGCGCCCGTTGCCCAGGTCGCGCCGCCGGGTCAGGCAGTCGCGGTAGTACCGCCGGGCGGCGGCGAAATCGGCATCTTGCTGGGCGATAAAACCGAGGATGCTCAGGCTGAGCGCGATCCCGGCGGGGAAGTGTACCGCCGTGTAGTGCTCCAGGGCCGCCTCGCCGTTGCGGCGCGCGGCCTCCAGGGTGCCGCCGTGCCCGAGGCAGACGGCGAGATTATTGTGGGCGACAGCCATGCCGCGCCGGTCGCCGGTCGCCGTGAAGCGTTCCAGCGCCTCGGTGGCGTAGGCGATCACCGCCCGATCGTCCCCCTGGTCGTAGGCGATCTCGCAGAGATTCACCAGGGCGCTGGCGATGCCGGTGGTGTCGTCCTCTTCCCGGCAGAGCGCCAGGTTTTCCTCCTGATAGACCCGCGCGGCATCGACATCCCCCTGCCACATGACCAGCAGCCCGAGATTATTGAGGAGCACCCCGGTGAGCCAGCGATCGCCGATCTGGCGGGCGATGCGCAGCGCCTCCTCGAAATGCGCGCGGCCGGTGGCATGTTCGCCGCGAATCAGCGCGACGAGCCCCAGTCCCGACTTGGTGTGGCTCTCGATGAACGGCGTGATCCGTTCGTCCCCGAGGGTCAGGATCTCCCGGTACAGTTCCTCGGCGGCTGCCACGTCGCCCGAGGGCCAGCAGAGGTTCCCCAGCGCGAGCATCACCCGCGGGCGGAAGCGGTAGAGCGGCGAATCCGGCTCTGCCGCAGCGGCGGCGCGCAGCGCGGGCGCGAGCCAGCCGCGCCCCTCGGTGTGTTGGCCGCGCGTGTACCAGAAGCGGTAGAGCGCGACCGCGAGCCTGGCATAGTCGAGCCAGCGCCCGCGCCCGGCGAGCTGGCGCAGCGCGGCGCGGAAATTCTCCTGGTCGTGCGCCAGCACGTTGAGCCAGTGATCCTGCCGGGAGCCGAAGAGCAGCGGTTGCACCGCGTCGGCGCGGGCCAGGAAATAGGCCGCGTGGCGATCCTGCACATTCTCTGTTACGCCGAGCGCGGCGAGCTGCTCGGCGGCATACTGGCGGATCGGTTCGAGCAGCCGGTAGCGCACCTCGGTCGCCTCGGTCCCCTGCTCCACCTGCACCAGCGACTTGTCCACCAGCGCCGCCAGCGTGTCGAGGACACTTGAAGTGGGAAGTGGGAAGTGGGAAGTGGGAAAGGGGGCGACCGGGAGGTTATGCCTATCCTGAGAATCTACTGCGTGGGATAGGTCATTTCCCACCTCTAACTTCCCACTTCCCACTTCCTCGGCGGCGGCGAGCGACCAGCCGCCCGCGAAGATGGCGAGTCGGGCCAGCAGCGCTTGCTCGTCGGGGGCGAGGAGTGCGTGGCTCCAGTCGAGCGTCGCGCGCAGGGTTTGCTGGCGCGCGGGGGCGGTGCGCGGCCCGCCGGTGAGCACGCGCAGCGCGTCGTCGAGGCGCGCGGCCAACTGGCGCGGTGTGAGCACGGCAACCCGCACCGCCGCCAGCTCGATCGCCAGTGGGATGCCATCGAGGCGACGGCAGATGGCGGCGATTGGCTCCGCGTGCTCCGTCGTCAGCGCAAAATCGGGTCGGGCGAAGCGGGCGCGCTCGACAAAGAGCCGCACGGCGGGATTCTCGGCGAGGGCGGCGAGGTCGGTGGTGGCCGCGCCCTGCTCCGGGAGCTCCGGCACCGGCAGCGTGGGCACACGCCAGACCAACTCCCCCGCCACGCGCAGCGCTTCGCGGCTCGTCGCCAGCACGCGCAAATCGGGGCAACCCGCCAGCAGCGCGGCGGCGAGGTCGGCGCAGTCGGCGATCAGGTGCTCGCAGTTGTCGAGCACGATCAGCGTTGGCTGACTCCCCAGCGCCGCGATCACCGCGTCGCGCAGCGGTCGCTCCGTCCGCTCGCGCACGCCGAGCACCCGGGCGAGCGTGCCGTCGAGCAAGGCCCCATCCTGCAACGCCGCCAGATCGAGCAGCCAGACCCCACCCGGAAATTCGGCCAGCAGCGCGTGGCCCACCGCCAGCGCCAGCCGCGTCTTGCCGATGCCCCCCGCGCCGAGCAGCGTCACCAGCCGCGCCCCCGCCAACTCCGCCCGGATCGCCGCGATCGCCACCTCGCGCCCGAGAATCGTGGTCGTCGGCGCGGGCAGATTGTGCCGCGCCTTCGTTCCTTCCCCCGCACTGCCGACTGCCGACTGCCGACTGCCGACTGCCGGGACTTGGCCCGCCAGGATGGCAGCGTACAACTGCTGGCTGGCCGGTTCCGGCTCGGCGTCGATCTCGCGCTGCAAGGCCGCGCGCAACTGGCCGAACTGCTGGAGCGCGCGGGCGCGCTGCCCGCCCTGCGCGTGGAGGCGCATCAGCGCGACGTGCGCCGCCTCGTCGGCCGGCTCAGCCGCGACCAGGCGCTCGCAGGTCGCCACCGCGCCAGCCGCGTCGCCGCCCGCTTCCTGGGCGGCGGCGAGGTCGCGCAAGAGCCCGAGAAAGGTGGTGCGGGCCGCCTCGCGCGGCTGCACGGCCCACTCCTCGTAGCGGTCGTCGGGCAGCAGGTCGCCGGCATAGTGGGCCAGCGCGGCGCGGTAGTCGGCGGGGGCGCGGCTGCGCCGGGCGCGGTCGGCAGCCGCCTGGAAGGTGGCGAGATCGGTCGTCAGCCCGCCGGGCGCGTGGAGGGCGACCACCTGACCCTGGAGGGCGACGTGGGCCTGCGCCGGGGCGAGGGCGCGGCGCACGAGGTAGAGTGCCTGGTGCAGCGCGCGTCCGGCGGCCTCGGGGTCGAGGTCGGGCCAGAGGGCGTCGAGCGCCTGGTCGCGATGGAGCCGCTGCCCCGGCGTGAGGGCGAGCAGCTTCGCCAGCGCCCGGGCCTTGCGCGAACCGCCCCAGGCCCGATCCGGGAGCGGCTGCCCGTCGATCGCCACGGTGAAGCCGTCCAGCAGCCCGATTTGCAGCGCCGGGGAATGGTCTGGGGGCGCGGTACCCGCGCGCGTCCTGGGCATCGCCCCACGCTCCGCTACTCGTTCGTCGTCATGGCGGTATGGTACCCGATGACGGCGCGGGCGTGCGAGGCGCGAACGCGCTGCCGCCCCGCGCCTGCCGAGATGGGGCGCGGGGTGGGCGCATTGTTCTGCGGGGCGTGCGTCAATGTGACTCGCCTTCCGGCAGATCGTCGGGCGAGTCGGGCCGCTCGGGTGGGGCGCGGCGCTGCTGGAGCGAGGAGTAGGCTTCGGCGAGGGAGCTGTAGCGGGAGGCTTCGCCCGAGGGGAGCTCCTGCACCTCGACGCGCTCCCGGCCATCGCCGAGGACCCAGTGTCGCACGAGATAGGCGGCGTAGCGGCGCGGCATCATACCCCCTTCAGCGGGCTGGCGATAACACTGCGGCAGGCCCCGATCAAGCGCTCGGTTGCACCACGAGTTTGCGATAGGCGATCTTCGTGGCCGACCCCGCCCCGGTCGCGGCGGCGGCGAAGAGGCCGATGCGCCCGGTGGCGGTCAGATCGGCGTCGGGGATGGCGGCGACCTCCTTCTCGTTGATCAGCAGGCGCACCGTGGGGCCTTTGCAACTCACCCCCAGCGTGTTCGGGGTGTTCCCGAGATTGATGGTTCCCTGCGCGGACTTCCAATCGACGATATCGGTCCAATTGCCGTCGGCATCCTCGCGCCAGAACGAGAACGACCCCTGCGCGTTCGCCAGGAAGATGTAGCCGTCATTGCCGACCTTGCCCGTGGCGCTGGCCTGCTGGCGGAAGATCAGCCCGAAAGAGGTGTTGCCCGGGCCACCGAGCAGGGCGATCTCGACGCTCGCGGCGAAGTCGGCCACCGCGCGCCCGGCGCTGGACGAGGCGTTGTAGCCCTCCTGGAGGATCTCGACCAGGTAGTTGCCGGTCGCGGCGTCGTAGGTTCGCCGCACCGTCTTGTCGTTCGGCGTCGTCGGCCACTGGCTCAGGTCCGGCACCAGCACCGTCGCGGTCGCGGTCGCGGTGGGCGGGCGCGGCGTCGGCGTCGCCGTTGGCGGCCGGGGCGTCGGCGTGAGGGTGGCCGTGGCCGTGGGGGTGCTCGTCGGCGTGAGGGTGGGCGTGGCGGTCGGGGTCACGGTCGGGATCGGGGTGCGGGTGCGCGTCGGCGTCACGGTCGGGGTGGCGGTCTGCTCGATCAACGCCGCCTGCGGCGCGACGAGTTCCTGCTGACCCGCGCCCAGGCCGCTCACCGCCACCGGGCGGTGCGGAAGGTGTGGGTGCCATCCCCCAGTTTCCCGTAGGAGTTTTCGCCCCAGGCTTTGAGCAATACCATTGGCGAACTGCGCCAGGGAACTGTACCCCCAGCGATGGCGACGACGCCGCTGCCCACGCCGACCACTCACCGCCACTGGCGTATTGCGGTCGGTGGTCGTGCCGTCGCCGAGCGCCCCCAGGGAGTTGCCGCCCCAGGCTTAACGCTGCCGTCCGAGAACAGCGCCAGCGTGAGTGTACGTCCCCGGCGGCCAGAGCAATCACGCCGCTGCCCGCGCCGGAAGCCGCTCACCGCCACCGGCGTGAGCTTCGTACAGCAGCCGCTGCTGGAGGTCGTGCCATCGCCGATCTGTCCCTTGAGATTGTTTCCCCAGGCTTTGACGCTGCCATCCGAGAACAGCGCCAGCGTGTGCGGTCCCTGGGCGGCGAGGGCGATGACGCCGCTCGCGCCAAGGCCGCTCACCGCCACCGGCGTATCGCGGTGGGTAGTGGTGCCGTCGCCCACTCCCGTAGGTGTTGTAGCCCCAGGCCTTGACCGACCCGTCGGAGAGTCGCACCACCGAGTGGGAGAACTCCGGCAGCGATATGGTGGTGACGCCGCTGCCCGCGCCGAGCCCACTCACCGTCACCGGCGCATTACGGTCATCGGTGGTGCCGTCGCCGAGTTGCCCGTAGATGTTGTCGCCCCAGGCCTTGACCGTGCCATCGGACAAGAGCGCCAGCGAGTGAAAATATCCGGCGGCGATGGCGACGTGACGCCGCTGCCCGCGCCGAGGCCGCTGACGGTCACGGGGGTGGTGCGGTTGGTGGTGGTGCCGTCGCCGAGTTGTCCATCGGCATTGTTGCCCCAGGCCTTGACCGAGCCATCCGACATGAGTGCCAGTGCAGTTGATACCCGCCTGCAAGGGCGACGACGGTGCTCCCGGCGCTGGCCGCCACCGGCGTATCGCGATCGGTGGTGGTGCCGTCACCGAGCGCTGTCCCTTGTTATTCAACCCCCAGGACTTGATGCGTTCTCCGCCGCCGCCACCGGGTCGGCAGCGCCCCGCCGATCAGCGCGACGAGCAGCGCCAGCGCCAGCAGCCAGCGCCCTACCTGGCGGCGCGGGATGCTGTGATGCGCAGTTCTTCCATCGGTTTCCTCCTATCGGCCGTTCATCCCAGAGAATCTGTGTCACGACGAGCCGCTATGGCATGTACTCTCCAGCGGGGCGAACATCCGGCAGGGTGCCGTCGGTAATTCAGATTGAAGCGGACCCTGCCGATCACGAGCGCCCAGATCTCGGCTCCATGTCAGCCTCGGCGTCGGTCTGGGCTGGGGTGGACGTTGGCGCCCGGGCGCGCGACTGGGCCGTGATCCAGCCATAGGCGTCGGCGAGCGCGTGATAGCGTCGCGACTCGCCCGTCGCGATCTGCTGGACCTCGACCCGTTCCTGCCCGTCGGAGAGATGCCAATGCCGCAGCACATAGGCACTGTAGCGGGTGCCCATCCACCCTCCCTCGCTCGTTATCCCGGGAATCTCCGCCTGGCATCGAGTCTAGGGGGCGAGGTTCACGAAAAGTTCACGAACCATACGGGCGAGTTCACGGAATCGTGAACTCGCCCGGATGGTTCGTGAAATGGAGAGCGGCGGCGCTCAGACGGCGAGGTAGGCGCGTGCCTGGGCGATGCTCCCCTCGATTGACCAGGCGTAGCCATCGTCATAGGCGGCGGCGAAGGTTGCGTCGCCGAGCGTGGCGCGGGCGGCGTCGGCAGCAAGAGCGTAGCGGTGGGACTCAGTGCCCTGAGAACGATTGAACAGCGCCATCAGTCTGGCGTGCGCGCCGAGGAATTCGGCGGCACGGTCAGCGTCGCCACGTCCATTGGCAAGGAGCGCCAGGGTAAGGAGGATCCCTGTCAGATCGATCCAGTTGTTGAGGGTGGTTAGCAGGTCGAGCGCCTCGGCGAGCGGTGTGACTACCTCGTCGAAGCGTCCCAACATGGCATAGCTGAAACTGAGTTCGAGCAGGATCAGGGGGAACATCTGCGAGCCGCGGAACGGGCGGGCGAGTGGCATTAGCTCCTCGAGGATCGCCGCACAACTCATCCACTCATCGCGGTCTGAATGCAGCGACGCAAGGTTGGCCGAGGCGACGACCACCCCGCGCATGTCGCTGGTCGCCCGCCACA
Organism: Chloroflexia bacterium; assembly: GCA_046328475.1. GTDB lineage: Bacteria > Chloroflexota > Chloroflexia > Thermomicrobiales > CADCWN01 > CADCWN01. Next base: position 41,736 of record JAXLWN010000015.1, read on the forward strand.
GCGTGCGGGCTTCCTCGAACGCGGCGCGCGCGCGCTCCTGGTCGCCCCCCGCGCGCGTCGCCATGCCGAGGGTGTTAGAAACCATCGCCTGCCCCTCGCGGTCGCCCAGGGCGCGGTAAAGGGCCAGGCTGCCTTCTGCGTGCTGGATCGTCCGGTCGCTACCACCGTAGAGGCCGAGTAGCGCCGCTACGCGGTGGGCCTTCGCCCGCACAGGGGTCGGCATAGTTTCATCGGCGCACGCCAGATCAACCTCCAGCCAGCGTAGCCCTTCCGGCAGGTAGGCACCCGTCAACCAGAAGCGCTCGAGCGCGTTCGCCAGCCGCAGCGACGCCGCAGATCGCGCATGCCTCTCGAACCAGGTGCGCGCGGCGCGAATGTTGCCGATCTCGCGCGTGACGCGCGGAAGCCAGTGCGCCTGCTGCTCGCCGCGAAGGTGCGGCTCTGCCTCTTCGGCGTTGGCAAGAAAGTGATCGGCGTGCCGCGCGCGGCAGGCGGCTTCTTCCCCGCCCGCCGCCAGCCGCTCGGCGGCGAACTGGCGCACCGTCTCCAGCAGGCGGTAGCGCGGCTCCTCCTCCTCGTTGCCCAACTCCACCTGCACCAGCGACTTCTCGACCAAGGCTGCCAGCATGTCGAGGACACTTGAAGTGGGAAGTGGGAAGTGGGAAGTGCGAATGAAGGGCGTGCCACCCCCGGCGAAGACCGCGAGTTGCGCCAGGAGTGCCTGCTCGTCGGCTGTCAGGAGGCGGTGGCTCCACTCCAGGGTGGCGCGGAGGGTCTGGTGGCGCGGCAGGGCGGTGCGCGGCCCGCCGGTCAGCAGCCGCAGCGCATCATCCAGGCGCTCGGCGAGTTGCTGGGGCGTCAGCATCGCCACGCGCGCCGCCGCCAGTTCGAGCGCCAGCGGGACGCCGTCGAGGCGGCGGCAGATCGCCGCGACCGCCGCCCCGTTCTCGGCGGAGAGGGCGAAATCGGAGCAGGCGAAGCGGGCGCGGTCGAGGAAGAGGCCCACGGCGGGGTTGTCGCGCAGCGCGGCGAGATCGATCCTCTCCCCCGGCACCGGCAGGCTCGGCACGCGCCAGATCAGCTCCCCCGCGACGCGCAGCGCCTCGCGGCTGGTGGCCAGGAGGCGCAGATCGGGACAATTCGCCAGCAGCGCGGCGGCAAGGTCGGCGCAGACATCGATCAGGTGCTCGCAGTTGTCCAGCACGATCAGGGTGGGGTGGTCGCGCAGCGCAGCGACGACCATCTCGCGCAACGGCCGCCCGCCTGCTCCCGCACGCCAGCACCCGCGCCAGCGTGGCGTCGAGCAGCGCACCATCCTGCAACGCCGCCAGGTCGAGCAGCCAGACGCCGCCCGGATAGTCGGCGAGCAGCGCCTGCCCAGCGCCAGCGCCAGCCGCGTCTTCCCGATCCCCCCGGCCCAACCAGCGTCACCAGCCGCGCCCGCGCCAGATCCGCCCGGATCGCCGTGATCGCCGCCTCGCGCCCCAGCAGCGCCGTCGTCGTCGCGGGCAGATTATGCCGCGCCCGCGCCCTCCTCGCTTCCGACTGCCGACTGCCGACTGCCGACTTCCGGCACCCGCCCCGCCAGGATCGCCGCGTACAACTGCTGGCTGGCCGCTTCCGGCTCGGCGTCGAGATTGCGGCGCAGCGCGGCGCGCAACAGGCGGAATTGTTCGAGCGCTTCCCGGCGTTGCCCCTCGGTTGCGTAGAGCCGCATCAGGGCGACGTGGGCCGTCTCGTTGGCCGGGTCGCTGGTCAGGAGTTGCTGCCACAGCCCGCGCGCCTCGTCGAAGCGCCCCCGGGTGGTCGCCAGGGCGGCGCTGGCGGTGAGGAGTTGGTGGTACTGCTGTTGGGCCGTCTCGCGCGGCAGGATGGCCCACTCGGCGTAGCGATCCTCCGGCAGCACCTCGCCGGTGTAGCGCGCGAGCGCCGCCTCGTAGTCGGCCGGGTGCCGGGTCTGCTCGGCCCGGCGGGCGGCTGCCTGGAAGGCCGCCAGGTCGACCGTGAGGCCAGCGGGCGCGTCCAGGGTCAGCATCTCCTGCTGGAGCACCAGCAGACCGACGTGGTCGGGATCGAGCACCTTCCGGGCGAGATAGACCGCCTGATAGCAGGCGCGACGGGCGGCATCCGGGTCGAGATCGGGCCAGAGCGTGTCCGCGAGGGCGTCGGTGGCGAGCTGATGACCGGGGGCCAGGGCGAGCAGCTTGATCAGGTGCTGGGCCTTGCGCGATCCCCAGCCCCGCGCCGCCAGCGGCTGGTCGTTGACCAGCACCGCGAAACCGCCGAGCACGCGAATCTCCACCGTCACACGGCGGTCAACCAGGGGCACATTCAGCCGCGCATCAGTCATCATCGCCCGCCACACCACGGCGCGGGCAGAGAGACGCCGAGATGCCATTTTGTTTGTTCTTGAGACAAGATAGCAGATTGGTGGCGGCGGTTTCAATGGTGGGTAACCGGCGTCTGCATCTGCCATTGATGGAAGGCGGCGGAGTGCCCGTGTATCATTGAGAAGCGATGATAGGGCGAAGCGCTCACCGCTTAATTGGGGGCAGTTATGGCATTAGACACCCAATCAAAGCGTACTATCCGACCGTTGCGCGATGGGCGTATCACCATCCCGGCCGAATTTCGTCGTGCCCTTGGCATTGCTGACGAGAGTCTGCTTGCCGTCTCTATTGAGGACGATGGGTTGCGAATCCGCAAAGTCGATGCAGCAGAGACGAACGGACACGATGCCTGGCTGAGCGAACGCGACGATCCCTTTGCCTCGGTACACGATGATTTTGCTGCACGCGGTGTTCCAGTGAGTGAGATCAATGCCGCCATCGATGCGGCGCGTCGCGAGCTACGTCGGGCGCTTCTGGACAGGCTCGCGCAGGAGCGCAAGGAGCAAGGCCAGGGCAACCCCTGGTTACAACTCTCGGGTATCTTCAAGGATGATCCATTCGCCGACGAAGTGGACGAAGCGATTGCGGCCTATCGACGCGAACTTGACGCGCAAGATGGCGCGGCGTGACGCAGTACATTCTCGATACCGACCATGTCTCCCCGCATCAGCGGGGACACCGTGCGGTGCAGCGGCGACTGGCGCGGATGAGCATGGATGACGCGGCAGATGATCTGGCAACCACGGTGAACGCGTTAGAGGAACAAGTGCGTGGCCGCTTCGCTACGCTTCATCGTCACGTCACTACGCCGCAACAGATAAGACAGGAATTGAATGCGTATGCGGATTTCTTGAGTATCTGGCGCTATTTCCAGCTCCTGACCATCCTCCCGTTCGATCAACCTGCGTCCGATCGCTTCCGTCAACTGCGACAACAGGGCCTTCGCATCGGTTCCCAGGATTTGCGCATCGCCGCAATTGCCCTGAGCATTGGCGCAACAGTGGTAACGCGCAACAGCAGAGATTTCTCCAGGGTACCTGGCCTGCTCCTCGAAGATTGGTCAGTATCCGAGTAATAAGCAACTGTAGCGTTATCCAATAGGCTTCGGGAGCCAACTATGTCAACCAGCGTCCTCGCCGACACGATCACCATCGCCGATCTCGACCGCGATCCCTATCCCCTCTACCGCGAGTTGCGCGACCGCGCCCCGGTCGCCTGGGTGCCCGTGGTTGGCCTCTGGATGGTCACGCGCTGGGACGACGTGCAGGCGGTCACGCTCGATCACGAGCGCTTCACCGCCGACATCCCCGGCCCGCTGAACCGCACGCTCGGCCGGAACATGATGCACGCGCCGCGCGACTACCACCGCCGCCTCCGCACCATGATCGAGCCCCTGCTGCGCCCCGTCGCGATCAAGCGCCACGCCGACGAGACGATCCCGCGCCTCGCGAACGAGTTGATCGACGCTTTTCGCGACCGTGGCGCGGCGGAGATCATCGCCGAGTTCGCCGAATCCCTCTCGGTGCGGATGCTGAAGCACGTCCTCGGCCTGCCCGATATCCCCGACGACAACCTCCGTGCCTGGTTCAACGCCATCGCCCTCGGCGTGGCGAATTTCGAGGCCGACTCCGCCAAGCAGGCCATCGCCGATCGCGCCAGCGCCGAACTGCACGACGCCGTCACGCCGATCCTCGACCGCCTGCGCCGTCACCCCGACGACAGCGTCCTCTCGCGCATGCTCAACGCCGAATTCGACGGCCATCGCCTCTCGCGCGAGGAGATCGACGGCAACCTGAAGCTGATGATGATCGGCGGCATGCAGGAGCCGCGCGATGTGGTCGGCCTCGCCCTCTGGGCGCTCCTCACCCACCCCGACCAGTACGCCACGCTCCTGGCCGACCCCACCCTCGTCCGCAAGGCGATCGAGGAAACGCTGCGCTGGGCCTCGCCGGTCGGCACCCTCACCCGCCTGACGACCGCCCCGACCACCCTCGCTGGCGTGGACCTCCCGGCCGGGGCGCGGCTCGGCGCGATCATCGCCTCCGCCAACCGCGACGAGCGCCACTGGCGCGACCCCGACCGCTTCGACCTCAACCGCGACGACCTCGGCCACCTCGCCTTCGGCGCGGGCGACCACTTCTGCGTCGGTGCCTGGCTCGGCCGCGCCACCTGCCGCGTCGCCCTGCGCCTCCTCCTCGACCGCCTCCCCAACCTCCGCCTCGACCCCACCCGCGAAGTAAAGCTGCACGGCTGGGAGTTCCGTGGCGTCACCCAACTGCACCTCAAGTGGGATGCGTGAAGGGGAACGTTTGAACCGCCAAGACGCCAAGGGCACCAAGAACGATAAAGAAGAGAGCAGGGCGCGAAGTTTTCCGCGCCCTGCTCTCTTCTTTCTTCATCTCTGCGTTCTCTGCGTCCTCTGCGGTTAGATCGTCTCTTTCCTCGTCCTTTCTTGGCGTCCTTGGCACCTTGGCGGTTTAACCGTCCTTCTAATCCCCCACCTGCGCCCGCGCCGCCGGGAGGCTCTCGCCGTGCCCGAGGCCGAGGCGCTGCTGGAAGCGCGCCAGCGGGGCCGGGGCCCACCAGTTCAGGTTGCCCAGCAGCCGCATCGACGCCGGGACCAGCAGCGTGCGGATGACCAGCGCGTCCACCGCCACCGCCAGCGCCATGCCGACGCCGATCGACTTCACCGTCACCAGCTCGGCCAGCGCGAAGGCCCCGAAGACGAAGGTCATGATCGCCGCCGCGCCGGTGATCAGCCGCCCGGTCTGCTCCAATCCCTCCGCCACCGCGTAGGCGTTGTCGCGCGTGCGCTCCCACTCCTCCTTCATGCGGCTGAGCAGCAGCACCTCGTAGTCCATCGAGAGGCCGAAGAGCAGGCAGAACATCATCACCGGCACCGTCATGTCGATCGACGCCGGGGTGAAGTCGAGGAACGTGCTCAGGTGCCCATCCTGGAAGATCCAGACCAGCGCGCCATACGACGCCGTGATCGAGAGCAGGTTCATCAGCACCGCCTTCAGCGGCAGCAGCACCGAACCGAGCAGCAGGAAGAGCACGATGTAGGTCGCAAGTACCACGAAGGCGATCGAGCGGGGCGTGTCGGCCTTCACCGACGCGGCCACGTCGAGCACGAACGCCGTCTCGCCACCGACCAGCACCTCGCCGCCCGGGCGCGGCGCGCTCTCGTCGCGAATCGCCCGCACCACCGCCCGCGCCGTGTCACTATCCGCGTCGGTCGGGGTGATCACCGACAGCCGCACCGCGTGCGCGCCGACCGTCTGGTGCAGCGCGGCCTGGAGTTCCTGCGGCAGCGCCTCGCGCGGTCCCGTCAGCATCCCGATGATCGCTTCCTTCGGCAGCGACTTGCCATCCGGACCGGGCAGGTCGAAGATGCTCCGCACCGTCCCGACGCCCGGAACGCTCGCCAGCCAGCGGTGATAGTCGTAGAGTTGGCCGATCCGCGCCGCGTCGAGCGCCGCGCCATCGGATAGCTCACCACCACGTTGATCTCGTTGTTCTGCCCGACCGCGAAGTCATCCCGCAGCATCTCGTAGCCCTGGCGCGACTCCGCGTGCTCCGGCAGCAGCACCGGCCCGCCCCAGCCGAGGCGCAGCCCGAGGAAGGGCGAACCCGCGACCAGCAGCAGCGCCAGCAGCAGGATCAGCGTCAGCCAGGGTGGCGCATCACGCCGCCCGCCAGCATGTGCCAGAAGCTCGAACCATGCGCCGCCTTCGCCGTGGTGCGTGCCATGTTCTTCGTGACGCCGCGCCGCGCGGCGCCAGCCGCGATGCCGTTGCCGACGATCGAGAGGAGCGCGGGGAGGAAGGTGATGCCGTAGATGACCGCCGCCGCGACGACGAGGATGGCGGCGATGCCGATCGATTGCAGCATCGCGGAGTGGTAGAAGAGGAGCCCGGCGACGCCGATGGCGACGGTCAGGCCGGAGAAGGTGATCGCTTTGCCGGTGGTGGCGATGGTGCGCACCACGGCGTCTTTCACCGGGCGGCGCATGGCTTCGTCGAGGAAGCGGCTGATGATGAAGAGGGAGTAGTCGATCGCCACGCCGAGGCCGATCATCGAAGCGATGTTCAGCGCGTAGAGCGACACGTCGCGCCGGTGCGCCAGCGCGTAGATGCCCGCCATGCCGCCGACGATCGTGAAGCCGCCGATCAGCAGCGGCACCAGCGCCACCAGCAGCGTCCCGCAGGTCAGCGCCAGCGCCAGCCCGACGCGCGACAGCGACGAGCGCCGCAGCAGTCGCCAGACCACCATCCCGAAGACGCCCAGCAGCACGATCAGCGCCAGCGGCAGGCCGATCCCCTCCGAGCGCTTCAGATCCTGCTCACTCACCCGCACGAAATCCTCGCTGACAGCCAGCGTGCCGGTCGCGACGATGTCGAGCGTCGGCGAACTGATCGTCGGGCGCAGCGCGGCGTAGGTCTCCTGCGCCTCCTCCGGCGACCCCTTCATCCGCACGATCGCGAACGCACGCCGCCCGTCCCGCGAGACGAACGCCGGATTGGCGTCGATCCGCCCGACATGCTCATTGGCCCGCAGCGGCCCCAGCACCGCCTCGGTCGCCTGGAGGAAGGCCGGGTCGATCGCGTGCAGATTTGCATCGCGCGAGGTGAAAATCAGGACAAAACTGCCGCTCTCCTGCGCGGGCAGCTCTTGCTCGATCAGGTTCGCCGCGCGCCAGATCTCCAGATTCTGGTTGTTGTCATAACTGGTGCTCAATTTCATCGTCAGCGCGCCGGTGGCCAGCGTCGTCGCGACGACCAAAACCAGGGAAGCGAACAGGGTCAGCCAGCGAAATCGATAGACGAAGCGCCCCCATGAAGCGAACATACCAGCCCTCCTTGGCTGCGATGGAGACGGCGCGGGACCCCATTGTCCCGGCCCCCAATCTGTTGCTCAGGCTGCCTACCGCCGAATCCTGCTCCTCCCATCTGAAAACCCAGTCGGCCCCTCGCCGCTCGCCCCCATCCTATCGGCCACCAGGGGAATATGGCACCCGCAGATGGCGTATGCCCCTCCGATCGTTGTGGGGAAGGTCGGCTGTACTTTCGGCGGATGTTTCCGAGCGGGCGAGACGGCGAGACGGCGAATCGGCGAATCGGCGACACCCCTCCCCAACTCCACCGCCCTTCGAGCGAGGCACCCCCTCTCCTCGCGGCGGGTACCCGCCGAAGGTGGGTGCGGGGCCGGGGGGTGAGGTCATCGCCCGTTCGCCGTTTCGCCGTTTCGCCCCTTCGCCGTTTCTACGTCACCGCGTCTGCCACGCGTTCCAGAGCGCCTCGGAGAACCAGCCGCGCGAGGCGGGCTGCGACCAGTTCGCCCACTGCGTCGTGTTCGCCGTGCCCGGCAGATTCCCCTCGACGTAGTGCAGGTAGGTCACCATGTCCACGCGGTGGCCGGACGAGGCCGGGACGTTCGGGTAGAGCGCCGGGTTGTCCGCCTGCTTCACCCAGTAGCCCTTCTTGACCATCGCGCGGGTGATGAAGGAGATCGTCTGCGCCTGCGTCACCTTGTCGGTCGGCGCGAAGTGCGTCGCGTCGTACCCATAGGCGACGCCGTAGAAGGCCAGCGTGCCGACATTGCGCCACAGGTTCGGGTCGATGCCGTTGCCGTCCACGAACGGATTGCCGTGGTCCTCCTGGTCCCAGCCCATCGCCCGGGCGATGAACGCCGCCATCTGGGCGCGCTGGGTGGTGTCGGTCGGGCCGAAGCAGCCGTTCGAGTAGCCCCGGATCGTGCCGCGCGCCGCCAGCTGGATGATCGCGTTGTTGTAGAGCGTGTTCGCGTTGACATCGCAGAACGTGGGCAGCGTGATCGCCAGGCTGTGCCCGCTGCCGCCAGCGACCGCCAGCACATTCGCCAATCCGGGCACCTGCACCGGCGATGAGACGTTCGCGGGGGCCGTCACGCCGATCTGGAAGGTGTTGTTCTGGCCCCAGGCGCGCACCGTGCCGTCGGCCAGCACCGCCAGGCTATGCTCGTGCCCCGCACCGATCGCGACCACGCCACTCAGGCCCGGCACGGCGGTCGGGGTCGGATTGCAGCCGCAGGGCGTGTTGGAGCCGATGGTCCCCTGGCCGAGCTGCCCCGCGCTGTTGTAGCCCCAGGTGAAGACCGTGCCGTCGTTGCGCAGCGCCATGCTGTGGCGATAGCCCGCCGCAATCGCGACGATGTTGCTCAGGCTCGTCACCTGGAACGGGTAGGAATAGTCGCCCGGATCGGTTCGGTTGAGGCCGAGTTGCCCCTGGTCGTTCATGCCCCAGGCGTAGACGTTCCCGTTCGCGTCCAGCGCCAGGCTGTGCCCCTCGCCACCGGCCACCTGCACGATGTTGCCCAGGTTCCCGTTGCCGCCGAGCCCCAGCACCTTGACCGGTGTGATGCCGCCCGGCACGGCACCCGCGCCGAGCTGGCCGCGCCCATTGCTCCCCCAGGTCCAGACCGAGCCGTCGCCGAGGATCGCCATGCTGTGCAGGAACCCGGCACCGAGACCCTTAACATTGCCCATGTTCGGGATCGGCTGCGGCGAGCGGCTGCACGCGCCACCGCCGCAGGTGGCGTTCGTCGCGTACCCGAGCTGACCGAAGGTGTTGTTGCCCCAGGCGTAGATCGTCGCGCCATTCGAGGCGAGGCCGTGCGTGTCCCCGGCCGCGATCATCGTCGCATCGGTGATGCCCGCGAGCACGGTCGGGTCGGCTTCGTCCTGGGTCGTGCCGATGCCCAGCTGCCCATTCGGGAAATTGCTGCCCCAGGTGAGCACCTTGCCATCAGCCCGCAGCCCGACCGAGAAGTAGCGCCCCGCGTCGATCGCGACCATGTTGTAGTCGGTCGCCGCCTTCACCGAGCCGGGGGTGGCGCGCTGCGTGCCGCTGTAGCCCGAGCCGATCTGGTTGGAACGATTGTCGCCCCAGGCGACCACGCCGCCCGGCTGCTGATTGCCCGCCGCCGCCGCGTTGCCCACCGGGGTCAGCGTGCTCGCCACCAGCGCGAATGCGAACAGACCGAAGAGCACCGCCCGCCCGGTGCGCCAGCGCACCGCCCAGGAAACAATCCGTCGTTGGAGATTCATGGCAAGCCTCCTCTTAACCCGGCGGCATCGCCGGGAAAACACCCAATATCCAGTCGTAGTGCGGCTTCAACGAAACGGCTGTGATGAAACCGTATCAGCGAGATCGGCGGCCGATTACCGTAGCAAAATCAGCGAGAAAACCCGTCTCCTATCGCGCCGCGCCGGGCGGTCGCCGCCCCGGCGCGCGAGCGTGCATCGTCTCTGGTTGTGCGTTGCGGCCCGGGCGCTACGCCGCAGCGCGACGCGACGCGCCCCGCTGGATCGGGCGGCGCAGCTCGGTCACCACGCCGAGGATCGCGACCTCCGGCCCGAGCGGGAGTGGCGCGCTGCCGTCGTTCGCCACCAGCCACTGCTGCCGGTTCTGCCAGGTGATGGCGCGGGCGATCAGGCCGCCGCCGGTGAACGCGATCACCAGATCCCCCTCGTCCGGCTGGAGCTGCCAGTCGACCACCAGGCGGTCACCGGCGTGGAGCGTCGGGGCGAGCGCATCGTCGCCCACCGCCACCAGCAGGCGGCCGTCCCACTCCTCCATCGCCTCGGCCAGCCGCGCGATCAGCGGCTTCGGGTGGACCTCCGCCGTCAGCCGCGCGATGTCGAGCAGCGCCTCGGCGTGGTGCAGCGGGCGCGCAACGCGCGCATTCGCCAGCAATTCCTCGATCTCGCGCCAGAGAGTAGAAGTCGTCCGCCCAGCGTCGCCAATGCTCATCTCGCACCTCCGCGCCCATTGTCGTTTCAGCTCGTGAACCCAGCATACGCACCGTGCGGCGGGTCCACCAGCCCGAAAACTGTCCATTCATTGCTCATTTCCGCCGCGTGGCGGCTGCCCCAAGCGGGGCGAGCAGCGGTTCCAGATAGGTCTGCCAACACTGTGGCCCCCCGCGTGTCGGAAGGCAAGCCCTGTGCGCGAATCCGGGACGAAATACCTACCATAAGGTCGGGCCGCTACCATCACAAAAGTACGGGGTGCCGGACGAGTGGGACGACGATACCGCGTTTGCCAGAAGTTTCCCGGAGCCCGAGCCGTCTGGTCCCCCTCTCTCCCGCGCCAGCTGGTGGGGCGCGTTCGCCGGGGACCGCCGGCAGGGTGGCTCAGCGGGCGCGCGGTGCGCCGTACACCGGCGGGTGCAGACCCGAGACGGTGCGCCCTGCCAGTTCCTGGCGTTCCGCCGCCGTCTCCCCCTCAGTCGTGCCGCGCCGCTGGACCGTGCCCGTCGCCGTGACCATCTGTCGTCCCTCCTCGCCCGTTGCTGCCCCGCCCGGTTCGTCCTCTGTGTACCAGTATGCCCCAGCCGGGACAATGTCAACAGGAACAGAGCCCCCACACACACTCCACAGTTGCCCACTGCTGTGTGGGTGTCACCTGGGTACTGTTGCGGGTGTGGAAAGAGTCATCGGCTGGGACAGAACCTGGCCCGACGCGAGTGGACCAGGACCAGCGGAAGGAACCAATCGCGCATTGGCCCTTTCCCCGCACCGGGCGAATCGCTACACTACGGGCATAGTAGGGAGAGGTGTGACATCGACCACAACATCAGGAGCATCAATCGCGCAACCATCGCCGCCACCGGCGAGCGCATCGCCCCGGCACGTCCGCCGCACCTCGACGTGCGGGTGGCCGGTGCCGACTTCGGCCTCCCGGTCGCCGCGCTGACCCTGAAGCTCGAACCGTCTGGCCCTCGCCTGTTCAAGGCGCGCGGCGCGTTCGCCAACCTCCTGCTGCGCGACATCCCGCCCGCCGGGATCGTCGCCGCCTCCGGCGGCAACCACGGCGCGGCCGTCGCCTACGCCGCCATGAAACTCGGCATCCCCGCCACCATCTACGTCCCCGAGGTCGCCTCGCCCGCCAAGCTCCGGCGCATCCGCGACTGCGGCGCGAACCTCGTCGTCACCGGCGAGCGCTACGCCGACGCCCTCGCCGCCAGCGAGGAGTGGCGGGCCACCTCCGGCGCGCTCCCGATCCACGCCTACGACCAGGCCGAAACCCTGCTCGGCCAGGGCACCGTCGGCCGGGAACTGGAGGAGCAAGCGCCCGACCTCGACACCCTGCTCGTCGCGGTTGGCGGCGGCGGCCTGATCGGCGGCATCGCCGCCTGGTACGCCGGACGCCTCAAACTCGTCGGCGTCGAACCCGAACTCGCCCCCACCCTCCACCGCGCCCTGGCGGCGGGCGAGCCCGTGGACGCCCCGGCGGGCGGCATCGCCGCCGACTCCCTCGCCCCGCGCCGCATCGGCGAGATCATGTTCCCGATCGCGCAGCAGCACGTCGATCACGTCGCGCTCGTCACCGACGACGCCATCCGGGCCGCGCAGCGCGCCCTCTGGGAGACCACCCGCCTCGTCGCCGAACCGGGTTGCCGCCGCCTTCGCCGCCCTCCTCAGCGGACGCTACATCCCCCACCCCACCGAGCGCGTCGGCATCCTCGGCTGCGGCGGCAACACCACCGCCGTCAACTTCGACCACTGACCCCCGCCACCGCCCCAACCTTCGAACCTTCAAACCTTCGAACCGTCCCCCCGAACTTTGAACCTTGAACCTTGAACCACCCGGAGTCCCCCATGACCGCCCCCGACGCCTACACCCACCTGATCGCCCTCCTCGACCAGCACGGTGCCCACTACCGCACCATCGACCACGTCCCCGAAGGGCGCACCGAAGTCGTCAGCCCCCTGCGCGGCAACGACCTCGCCCAGGCCGCCAAGTGCATGGTCGTGATGGTCAAAATCGGCAAGAAGGTCACCAAATACATCCTCGCCGTCGTCTCCGGCGACGCCCGCGTCGATCTCCAGGCAATTAAAACCCTGCTCGGCGGCACCTACGTCTCCTTCGCCAACCCCGAGATCGCCGAACGCCTCGCTGGCAGCGTCGTCGGCACCGTCCTCCCCTTCTCCTTTCACCCCGACCTGCAATTGATCGCCGACCCCACCCTCCTCACCCACGACGAAATCTTCTTCAACGCCGCCCGCCTCGATCGCTCCCTCGCGTTGCGGACAGCGGATTACATGCGCCTCGCCTCCCCCCAGATCGCCAACATCGCTGCCCCTTGCGACGCCGCCCCGCCCGCAAACTAGCCCCCCGCTCCACACGCATCACATCGCTACAACCCATCCCACGCCCGAGCCCGCGCAGGCGGGCTTTGCGGCGACCCGCAGGTCGCCCTCAGCCCCAGGCTTCAGCCTGTGGGGCTTCCACCACGGACCACCCACGTCGTGTCAATCCACCACCACTCCTTGCGTTTCGTTGCAGCATAAAATAGTATGAGCACGAACAGTATGATCATACTCATACTGTTCGTGCTCATACCAACTTGGATGGACTGACGTGTCATTTTACAACCGCGTCCGAGAACTCGCAGTGCTCAAGGGGGCTGGCCGTTCGCCGCGAGCGGAACTCCTGATCCTCTACGGTCGGCGTGGTGTTGGCAAAAGCGCACTCCTCGCGCACGCCTTTGCAGATGTGCGCCACATCTTCTACCGGGCAACGCGCCGGACGCTTACGCTCCAACTCGATAGTCTGACGGCGATGGCGCGCGAGGCGTATCCCGACGAGTTCATCCCGCAGCCATTCGCCTCGTTCGAGATCTTCCTCGACTTCTTGGCCCACCTGGCCGAGGTTCGTCCGCGCGAGCCGGTGGTCGTCATCCTCGACGAACTGCCCTACCTGGCCGATGTCGATCCCGGGCTGCTGACCACGCTCCAGCACTGGTGGGACGCCCACAGGCAGCAGTCCAACCTCAAACTCCTGCTCGCCGGTTCCTATCTCGCCTTCATGGAGCGGCAGGTGCTCGACGCGAACGCGCCCCTCTACAACCGTCGCACCGGCTCGCTCAAACTCGCGCCCTTCGATTACGCCGAGGCGGCGCTCTTTTTCCCCGCCTACTCACCGCGCGAGCGGCTCGAGGCGTACGCCATCCTCGGCGGCATGCCCTCCTATCTGGAGCAATTCGACGCGGGGCGGGGGCTGGAGGAGAACCTGCTTGCCACGGTGCTGCGGCGCAATACTTACCTCAACGAGGAGCCCGATTGGCTGCTCCTGGAGGACCTGCGCCGGGATGTCACCCACGGCTCAATCCTCCGCGCCATCGCCACCGGTCAGCGGCGACCCAGCGACATCGCGCGGGCCATCGGCAAAGCCTCGGCGCAGGATGTCTCGGCCCAACTCGGCGCGTTGCTCGACCTGGAACTCATTCATGAAAACGATGCCTACCGAGTGCCACTGGCCGCAGCCTGCGCGCCCGTTCTACTGGCGGAGGACCATTCGCTTCTGGTGGGACGCTACGTCGATCCAGGCCGCAGCCTGATCGCGCAGGGGCTGGGCGAACGAGGTTCGCATCCGCGCCTCGTTCCACGAGCACGTCTCGCGCCCGCCGTTCGAAGAGGTTCGCCGCCAGTTCCTCTGGCGTGCCTACGCCAGCGGCACCCTACCTGCCGGACTGGAGTTCGACACGGTTGGCACCTGGTGGGATGGCGATCACGAGATCGATGTGGTCGCGATGGAAGGCAGCGCCACCACGCTCGTCGGTTCCTGCAAGTGGACGAACTCGCTCGTAGGGCTGAGCGAACTGCGCGTGCTCCAGGCGTCGCTGGCGTCGGGCCACGCCGCGCTCAGGCCAATCCCAGCCCCCTGGCTCGCGCTCTTCTCGCGCGAAGGCTTCACAGCGGATCTCCTCGCGCTCGCCAGTACGCCGGGGCAGCGCCTGCTCCTCTACACCCCCGACGACTTGTTCATTGACATGACGGAAGGGAAAACGCAATGACGGCAACAACTGCCACCATCTACGAACTCTGGGACGTGGAGACGGCGAACCTGATCTCCGACCACGAGAACGAGGCCGCTGCGCTTCGGGCCGTCTGCGATGGTGTAGTTGAGGATGGGATTGATGCCTGGGTGATGGTCGCGCTCATGCGCGTTGAACCAGGTGGGATGCGGGAGCCGATTGCGCAGGGTGGCGACCTGATTCGCCGTGCGCGGGGGGAGGATGCTCGCGCGGCAGATGACTAACTCCCCGCCACCTCCCCGAACACAATCGCCTCCACCTCCTCCCCCGCCCCGAACGCCTCCACCCGCCCCGGCAGCGCCAGCAGCGCGTTCGCCCCCACCAGCGACGCCAGCCGCGACGACGCCTGCGCCCCGGTATTCACCGCGTGCAGCCGCCCATCTTCTCCCTGCCGCACCGTCGCCCGCTGGAACTCCGGCCGGTCGCCCGGCGTGATTGCATGGTCGAGCACCACCCGCACGCGCGGCCGGGTCGGGCGCGGATGCCCCGCCAGCTTCCGCAGCGCCGGGCGCACGAAAACCTCGGTCCCGACCAGCGCCGACACCGGATTGCCCGGCAGCCCGAAGATTAGCTTCCCCTCGGCCGTCGTCGCGAAATGCAGCGGCTTCCCCGGCTTCATGAACAGTCGCCCGAAGTGAATCTGCCCGATCTCGTCCAGAATCACCTTCACCAGATCGAGCTGCCCCATCGAGACGCCGCCCGACGTGATCAGCACATCGGCCGCCGCCAGGCACTCGGCCAGCAGCGCCCGCGTCTCCTCCGCCCGGTCGGGCGCGATCGCCGAGCGCACGATCGGCACCCGCAACTCGGCCAGTGCCGTGCCGACCGCGTAGCGGTTCGCGTCGCGAATCTGCCCCGGCCCCGGCGTCTCCCACGGCTCCACGATCTCGTCGCCCGTGCTCAGCAGCGCCACCTTCGGGCGCGGGTGGACCAGCGGCTCGGCGACCCCCAGGCTCGCCAGCAGCCCCATCTCGCCCGGGCCGATCGCCGTGCCCGCCGCCAGCACCCGCTGCCCGCGCGCCATATCCACGCCGATCGGCCGGATATTCTCCCCGACCGTGATCGCCGCCTGCTGAATCTCGATCTGGTCGCCGACCCGCTGCGTCCGCTCGACCATCACCACCGCGTCGGCCCCCGGCGGCAGCGGCGCACCGGTCGTGATCCGCGCCACCGTCCCCGGCCGCACCGTCACGTCCGCGATGTATCCCGCCGCCTGGTCGCCGATGAGTTCCCGCCAGCCCGCCCCATCCGCCGCGATCACGGCGTAGCCATCCATCGTCGAGGCCGGGAACGGCGGCAGATCCTCGCCCGCGATCAGCGCCTCGGCCAGCACCAGCCCCGCCGCCTCCGCGATCGGCACGCGCACCGGCCCCAGCACCGGCGTCGCCGCCAGCACCCGGCGAATCGCCTCGTCAACGCTGATACTATCCGCAGGCACCGGCAGCAGGGTGATCATGGTTGTCTCAGTAGTCAGTAGTCGGTAGTCAGTAGTCAGTATAGATCGCCTGCGCGAACAGCAAAGTAGGCCGCTCACCTCTTCACAAGGCGCAGCCTCGCAGATTTCTTCCCGATGTTGAGGGAGATTCTTACGACTTACGACTTACGACTTACGCTCTTACCTGTACCGCCCGAGCAGGCTGTTGAGCCGCACCATCAGCACGTCGCGGAAATTGCGCGCCGAGTCGAGCAGGGGGTTGACCTTGCTCTCGGTGCCATACTGCCAGATGACCGGGACCGAGGCGATGCGGTAGCCGCGCTGGCGCGCGAGGAAGAGGATTTCCACGTCGAAGGCGGTGACGGCCGGGCCGATCGGCGGCGCCTCGTCCTCGCCGTAGAGCTGGCTGGCGGCGAACAGTTCCTGCGCCACCGTGCCCCGCAGCACCTTAAAGCCGCACTGCGTATCCTGAATACCGGGCAACGCCACGATCTGCACCAGCCAGTTGAAGACGCGCCCCATCAAATGCCGATAGATCGGCTCATCCTGCCGCACCGCCCCCCGGTCCTCGCGGGAGCCGATCACGACGTGGCAGCCATCGGCAAAATGGGGGATGACCGAGGCGAGCGTATCGATCGGCGTCGCCAGATCGGCGTCGGTGAAGCCGATCAGCTTGCCGCGCGCCGCCTGCACCCCGCTGCGCACCGCGTAGGCCTTGCCCCGGTGGGGATTGGCGATCACCCGCACCGTCAGGTCGCGATGTTCGCGCGCAAACTGGCGGGCGGCGGCCAGCGTCTCATCGGCGCTCCCGTCGTCCACCACGAGCACTTCCCAGGCATAGCGCTGCGCCCGAAGGTACTCGGTGACCGCGCCCAGGGTCCGCGCGATGCGCCCCGCCTCGTTATAGGCCGGGATAATCAGCGAAAGATAGGGTACGCGCACGGTCGGGAGCGTCGACAACACGCCCGCCTCGCGCCCCATCCCCGCCCCATCTGCCTCTTCGCGCAAAATCGCCGCCATCCTGCCCCGCGTCGCGAATCGCCCGTACGAATGCGTATTGTAGCACCGCGCCGGGGGAATGGTGAGGGGCAACGGCCCACTATCGGCAGAATCGGGACCAAAGTAGGGTGCGCGCCGCCCCGCCGTTGCGGCCTGTTCGCGGACCTTACGGGACAGATCGGGCATGGTGGCGCAATCCTCTCGCTACTGTGTGGCGTATCGTGGGACGAGGCGCGAAACCGGGGCACCGCCGACTGCCGCAAGCGAAAATGAGCACGAAGTGAGCACGTTTCGGTCTGGTGCTCGCCGTCGCTGCGGCGCACACTGGGGGTATCGAGATAGGCCCGGCCCGCACGCCGGCGAACAGACCGGATGGAGGTGAGCGTTCATGGCGTCCGAAATTCGCGACCGCGCCGGGTTATCCGCACCAATTCCCGGGCCAACCGCTGTTGCCGCCTTGCTGGCCCCGCTCGGCATCATCGTCGCCTCGCTCGCCATCCCCGCCGGTGTCGACGAACTGCCCGACAGCGAGGAGAAGGTCGCCCGCATCCTGGACATCGTCGCCGCTCACCCTTTCGGCACCCGCCTCGGCTTCCTCTCCTTCGCGGTGGGGATGCTCCTGCTGCTCGCGGCGATGGCCGCCCTGCGCACCGTCGCCGAGCGCGAGCCGCGCGGGCGCACCCTGACCCAACTCGGCACCTGGCTGATCGCCGTCGCCGCCGGGGCGCTCGCCATCGGCAACTCCTTCGCCCCGGCCTCCGAGCCGTCGGCCGTGCAGCCCGGCTTGCCCCGCGACGTGATGATCCAGTACATGCACTACCACCTGCTCAACGGCTGGGCCTGGGCCATCATCGCCTTCTACCCGCTGCTGCCCCTCGGCGCGATCCTGCTCGGCATCGGCCTCTGGCGCAGCCGCGTCCTCGGCCGCGTCGCCACGCTGCTCATCGCCGTCCCGCTCGCCGCGCTGATCGCGCTGCCGCTCAGCCTCCCGACCCTCCCGCTCGGCCTGGCCCTGGAACTCGGCCTGGTGCTTGCGCTACGCCAGGAGTGGCCGCGCCGCCGCTGAACCGTCGCTCGCTACTCACGCACACCGGGCGGCGCATCGCGGTACGTCAAGCTACGAATTGGTCGTTTTTCAGCCAGGGTGGCACGAATCGTCCTCCCCGGCGGGTCCGGAGAAGTAGCGGCACATCAATCGCTCGCCGGAGGCTGCCATGCGCCCGACATACCGCCCATTTCGCGCCCCCACCCGGCCCTGCCAGGAGAAGGAGAAGGAGAAGTTAAAATGGATAAACGAACCTAACTGCTAAATTGCGGAAATCACTTTCCCGATGCCTAAAATGCCGATTTGCTCATTGCCTCTAGGGTTCGCGCAACTGGCTCAACACTCGCCTCCGCTGCGCCGTTCGCCCGTCGCTCATCTCGCTCGGCAGCGCCTCGGCCCGCCCCGCGTGCTTCTGCTCGTACATCCGCTCGTCCGCCACCGCCACCAGCGTGGCGGCGCGCGGCCCGTCGGTCGGGAAGGTCGCCACCCCGACCGAGACGGTGATCGGCGCGAGCGGGATGCCATTGCTGGCGGTGCGGTTCGCCAGCAGCCGCATCCGCATCCGCTCGCTCAGCCGCCGCGCCTCCTCCACCGTCGCGCCCGGCAGGATCACGGCGAACTCGTCGCCGCCGTAGCGCGCCACCGTGTCGGTCTCGCGCGTGCAGTCGCGCAGGATGCTCGCCACGATCCGCAGCGCGCTGTCCCCCGCCAGGTGGCCGTGGGTGTCGTTCAGCGCCTTCAGCCCGTTCACATCCATGATCAGGATCGTCAGCGTCGCGTTGTTGGCCCGCGCGCCGCTCAACTCCTGCTCCAGCTTCTGGTAGAAGTAGCGGTGGTTGTAGACCCCCGTCAGCCCGTCGGTGATCGCCGCGCGCTTCTCGCGGTCGTGCAGGCGGGCCACCGCGATGCCGGTCGTCAGCTGGTTGGCGATCGTCTCCAGCGTCATCTCGTCCTCGGCGCTGAACGCCGCCTGGCGCGAGCTCTCGATCACCACCACCCCGATCGCCTGCCCGCCCTCCTGCCCGCTCTCGATCAGCGGTGCCAGCATGGCCGAGTTGTTCGTCGGCAGCCACTCGGTGTAGCGCGGGTCGTGGTGGGTGTCGGGCACGTTGTACAACTGCCCCTCGCGCACCACCTGCCCCAGCAGCCCCTGCTCCAGCGTGAAGCGCCGCCCCCGGAACGAGGCGTCGAAGCCGGTGATCGACTGGATCACGAGCTGGTTCGACTCCTCCTCGCGCAGCAGGATCGCGCAGTCGGCATAGCCCAGCTCGCGCCGGATCAGGTCCACCGCCGAGTCGAGGAACCGCTTCAGGTCGGTGATCGTCCCCACCGTCCGCGCGAGGTGGTGGAGCACCGTCAATTCCTTCAGGTGTTGCGGCCGGATCTGGCCCGCATCGGGCAGGTCGGTCGCCGGAGGCTGCAAGTTGCCGGTCGTCTGGTGGTCGGCCTGCCCGGCCTCGGCCAGCGTCAGCATCCCCGTCGCCAGCGAGGCGGTGCCGCGCTCGCGCAAATGCTGCAAGTAGGCCGCGCCGAGGATGTCGTCGCGGTCGATCACGCGCAGGAAAGCCTCCACCACGCGCGGGTGGAACTGCTTCCCCGCCCCCTTCGCCAGCTCCGACCGCGCGACCTCCAGCGTGCGCGCTCGCCGGTAGGCGCGGTCGGTGGTCATCGTGTCGAAGGCATCGGCCACGCCGATGATCGCCGCGCCGATCGGGATGGCCTCCCCCGCCAGCCGGTCGGGATAGCCCGAGCCGTTGTACCACTCGTGGTGGTGGCGCACCAGCGGCACCAGCCGCTCCAGCGCCGTGTTCACCGAGAGGATCGCCGCCCCCTGCGTGGCGTGCGTGATCATCACCGACATCTCGCTGGTGGAGAGCTTGCCCGCCTTGCCGAGGATCGCGTCGGAGATGCCGATCTTGCCGATGTCGTGCAGCAGCGCCGCCAGCTCGATCGTCTCGATCTCCTCCTGCGACAGCCCCAGCTCGCGCCCCATCTCGCGCGCGTAGAAGGCGACGTTGCGCGAGTGGCGGTGGGTGTAGGCGTCGCGCGCGTCCACCGTCGCCGCCAGGCTCTGCACCCCGGCCAGGTAGAGCTCGCGCGTGCGGTTGTAGAGCCGCGCGTTCTCGATCGCCGCCGCCGCGTAGTTGGCGTAGGTGCGGACCAGCTCGATCTCCTCCGGGCGGGGCTGGTGCGGCGTCGTCCAGGCGGCGTTCAGCACGCCGAGCGGTGCGCGCCCCTTGCCGACGATCGGCACGGTGCAGTTCGCGACGATCCCCTCCGCCAGCAGCAGGTCGCGGAAGCGCTCCGCCGGGGCGTGGCGCAGGTCCGGCGTGACGATGCACTCGCGCTGCCGCAGCGCCTCGCCGTGCTCGCCGAGGTTGGCCGGGGTGTCGTAGAAGGCGTCCAGCGCGATCGGCGAGAGGCCGTAGTGGGCCTCCAGCGTCAGCCGCTCGCCATCCTCGCTCAGGAAGCGCACCGCCGTCTTCTCGGCCCCCAGCAGGCTCGCCAGGGTCAGGCAGATGCGGTCGAGCGTCGGGTCGAGGTCGAGGTCGGCGACGAGGTCGGCGGTGATGCCCTGCAACTCGGTGATCTGCTTCAGCTGGCGCTGCACCCGGCCGAAGAGGCGCGCGTTCTCGATCGCGATCGCCGTCTGCCGCGCCACCGCCGCCGCCAGCCGCCGCTCCTCGTCGCTGAAGCGCTGGCCGAGCGGGCGCAGCAGGATGAAGCAGCCGAGCGGCTCCTTGCCGCGCATGAACGGGACGATCAGCATCGCGCGCGGGCTCTGCGGCTGGCTCATCGACGGGATGCCCGCCGCGCGGTTGGTATCGGGCAGGAAGACGATTCTTCCGGCCAGCACCGCCGCGCCGATCGGCCCGTGCGCGATCGGCAGCGGGAGCGGGGCCTCCTCGCCCGCCGGCCAGCCCTGCACGCCCACCGGCAGCAGCAACTGGCGGCTCTCGTCGTAGAGGCGGATCGCGGCGGTGGGGCAGGCCACCACCGCCGTCAGGGCGCGCAGCGTCTTCTTCAGCACCGATTCGAGTTGCAGCGACGAGTTCAGGTTCTCGCCGACGTTGATCAGCAAGTCGAGCTCGCGGACCTTCGTCTCCAACTCCTGCCGCTGCTGGAATTCGGCCGTCATGTCGCGCGCGATCGTCTGGAGCAGGGGCGAACCATCCTCGGCCGCCTCGTGCAGGGGCTGGGTGCGCGCCTGGAGATGCCCGTTCGTCCCATCGGGGCGGTGATAGCGCAGCTCGATCGAGCGATGTGGCGGTGGGTGCTTGATGACGTTGGCGAACTGCTCCTGCAGGCGCATGTGCTCGCCGGCCGGGAGATAGGCGGCCAGCGTGGTGCCGACGATGCGCTGCGGGTCGGCCCCGAGCAGCTCGCCCGCCGCCGTGTTCGCCTCCAGGATGCGCCCATCGGCGGTGTGAACGAGGATCGTATCGGGCGACTGCTCCACCAGGGCGCGGGCACGCGCCTCGGTCTCCACCAGCCGCGCGTTGAGGCGCGCGTTCAGCAGCGCGACCGCCACGCCCCCCGCGAAGATCGTCACCGAGTCGATATCGTCGTTGTCGAACGGGAGTGCGGCCGGGCGGTAGGCGTTCAGCACCCCCAGCAGCAACGAGTCGGCGCAAATCGGCACGCTCAGGATGGAGAAGGTGTCGGCGGCCCGCCCCGCGCCGTCGCGCGCGGGCGGCGTGACCTGCTGCAACAGCCGCGACTCGGCGTTGCGCGCCGTCTGCGCGGCGATGTCGCCGTCGAGCATCAGGGGGATGGCGGCGGAGCGCATACCGGGCCACGCCGCGCGCGACCCGTAGCCGTAGCGCCAGCGCAGGCGCACCTCCCGCTGCCCATCGGCTATGATGGCGGTGTCGAAGGTGTAGCAGACAATCGCGGGGTCGCCGCCGAGCACATCGCGCAGCAAATCGGCCGCCAGCGGGACGATCGCCTCCTCGTCGCGCTCCGCCCCGGTCTGGAGTCGGACCTCGGCCTCCAGCAGCAGGCGATGCGCCCGCGCGCGGCGCTCCAACGGGCTATCGGCGGGCACCACAGCGCTGGGCGCGGGCGCTTGCCCGGTCGCGCTGGCTGGCTGGGTACTCCTGGCGAGTGCCGACATCTCTCCCCTTATCTAAAGTCCCGGCGAAAGGGTGGTGCCGCTGGACAATTGCGATTGTTGGCTATGAGCAGTATCACTACTTTTGTCGAGTATACGGGGGGCCAGCATCGCCTCTCTATAAGCAATAGGTCCCGACGGTACCCGCCAGATCAGACCGTCCGTTTGGCTGATCGTCTCGTACTTCTGTCCCGGCCTCCGTACGTTCTGTCTGGGGTGCGTTCGCGCCCCGCCCGGAGCGCACGTCTGCACCCGCGCCGTCGTCTCTTTGCCGCTTGCTTGTTCGGTGATGGTGCAGCCGAGGTGATGCCGCCGACGCGCAAGTACCAGGGATGGTTCCACTTACAGTAGCTGCGTCGCGCCGCGCGCCAGGAGTTGACCGCTGCCGGGTTGGGCGAGGACCGTATCGTCGCGGAAGGCGATTTCGCCGCGCCGCAGGGTGATGGTGGGCCAGCCGGTGACGGACCAGCCTGCGTAGACCGAGTAGTCGCAGTTCGACTTAAGCATGTCATTTGTGATGGTGCGCGTCAGGTCGGGGTCGAAGACGACGATATCGGCGTCGCTGCCGATGGCGATGGTGCCCTTGCGCGGGTAGAGCCCGAAGAGTTTGGCCGTGTTGGTTGCGGTTACTTCGACCAGTCGACTGAGCGAGAGTCGCCCGGTGCGCACACCCTCCGAGTAGAGCATCGGCAGCATCGTCTGCAAGTTCTCGGTGCCGGGGCGCAGCCGGGCGATCGAGAGGTCGGGGTCGAGCTTCGCGGCCAGCGACCAGGGCGCGTGGTCGGTGCAGACGGTGTGGACTGTCCCGGCCTGGAGGCCGTGCCAGATCGCGGCCACGTCGCTCGCTTCGCGCAGCGGCGGCTGCCCGACATACTTCGCGCCGTCCGGCTCCGCGAGGCGCTCGCTGGTCAGGTGCAGGTAGAGCGGGCGCGTCTCCACATAGATAGGAAGCCCGCGCGACTGCGCCTCCGCGCAGACCGCCAGTGCCCGCTCGCAGGAGAGGTGGACGACATAGACCGGAGCGCCGGTCGCCTCGGCGATCGCCACCGCGCGCTGCGTGGCCACGACCTCGGAGACGATCGGGCGGCTGGCACCGTAGTGGCGCAGCGAGGTCTGTCCCCTGCCCGTCAGATCGGCCACGGCGTCCGCGAGGAGGGCGAAGTCCTCGCAGTGGATCAGCGTGAGCAGTTGGTTGGCCCCGGCGCGGCGAGTCGCCTCGACATAGCGGCCGATCTGCCGGTCGAAGCCCGCCATCGACATGAAGTACTTGATCGTGTTGCAGCCCTGGCCGAGCAGTTGGGGAATCTGATCGAGGGTTTCGTCGGTCAGGTCCACCAGCACGGGATGGAGGAAATAGTCGGCGCTGGCCTGCTCCGCCGCCAGCGCTGCCTCGCGCGCCAGCGCCGCGAACGGCGTCTCCCCCGCCCCCGGGAAGGTCATGTTGCCGAGCGTGGTCACGCCGCCCGCCAGCGCCGCCGCCGAGCCGCTGGTGAAGTCGTCCACCCAGCGCGGCCCGCTCGTCGTCGCCCCTGGCGGGCTGGTGAGGTGGACGTGGGCGTCGATCACGCCGGGGAGCAGCAGTTTCCCGGTTGCGTCGATCTCGTTCGCGGCGGTCATCTCGCCGCCGAGTTGCGCCACGCGGCCTGCGGCGATGCCGACATCAACGGCGGATTCGCCACCGGCGGTGACAACGCGGCCGTTGCGGATGACGAGATCGAGTTGGGGCATGGGGCCTCCTTTGGGTGATAGAGCAGGAGAAGAGGGGAACAGGGGAACAGGAGATGGGGTGAGTGACCCTTACTCGGAGAGCGATAGCCTTCGGGAGCGATTTCTCCTGTTCTCCTCTTCTCCTGCTCTCCTGTTCATCCGCTCGTCAGTGCGCCCGCGCCTGCGCCCGCTTCACGATGCCGGGGACGATGCGGCGCGGGAGGAGGCGGGGCATGATGGTCGTGAGCCAGTTGCTGGCACCGGGGATGATGACCGCTTGCCCGCGCATGAGGCCAGCGTAGGCTGCCTGGGCGACGGTGCCGACATCCATGATCTCGCGCCCGCGCACGAGGCGCGACTCTTCCATCTGGGCGCGGGATTGGAAGCCGGTGCTGGTCGGGCCGGGGCAGAGGGCGGTGACGGTGACGCCGGTGCCCGCCAGCTCGCTGTTGAGCGCCTCGGAGAAGGAGAGGACGTAGGCTTTGGTGGCGTAGTAGGTCGCCATCAGCGGGCCGGGGAGGAAGGCGGCGGTCGAGGCGAGGTTCAGCACCTTGCCCCGGCGTCGCGCGAGCATCCCCGGCAGCAGGCGGTGGGTCAGCTCGGTCAGCGCGGCGATATTGACCCGGATCATGCGCAGTTGCTCGCCCAGGTCGATCTCCTGGAACTTGCCGTAAGCGGCGAACCCGGCGTTGTTGACCAGCACATCCACGTCGATTTCCAACTTCGCCAGGTATTCTACGACTTCGGCGGAGGACTCCGGCAACGCCAGATCGGCGGGGATGGAGATGCAGCGGATATCGTGTTGCGCGGAAAGCCCTTCACCGAGCGCGATCAACTTCTCTTCGGTGCGCGCCACCAGCACCAGATCGAAGCCGTGCGCCGCGAAGACCTTCGCCAACTCCTCGCCGATCCCGCCCGACGCCCCGGTGACGAGGGCCGTCCTGCCCCTGTGGCTCGCTGCCATGTAGACCTCTGCGAGGTTCAAAGTTCAAAGTTCAACGTTCAAGGTTCGCATGTCACTTGGGCTAATACGTGACTGCGCCGTTCCTGTCAAACGGGCGTCTGCTGCGTGACGGATGAGGGCCACATTCGTTCTTACCAAGGGCATCCTGCCCTGGCGGCGCGAGTGAACTTGCAGCGTGAATACATGCGCGCAGCCCAACTTGCATCTAGCGCCGTCCTGCCATACCCTGTGTGTGGATGAGAGGGAGCGAAACGACAAGCGCGATCTCCGATCGCCTGAGTGTCACCCGGTGTAGAGAGGATGGAGGCATGAGCAATTTTGAGGAGTGGGCCGAGGCGCTCGGCTATCGTCAACGCTATCGGGGTGTGATCGGCGTGGCCGCCAAGGTGCCGATCAAGGATCGCTCGGTTCTCAGCCTCGTCTATACGCCGGGTGTTGCCGAGCCTTGCCTCGACATTGCCAAGGAACCCGACGCTTCGTTCGATCTGACCTCGCGCGGCAACACGGTGGCGATCGTCACCGATGGCTCGGCCCTCTTCGGGCGCGGCGACGCGCCGCCCGAGGCGGCGCTGCCGGTGCTGGAGGGCAAGTCGGTCCTCTTTAAGACCTTCGCCGGGATCGACGCTTTCCCGATCTGCCTCGGCACGCGCGATGTGCAGGAGATCATTCGCACCCTCTACGCCCTCACCCCGACCTTTGGGGCGATCGCGCTCGACAACATTGCCGCGCCCGCGTCGTTCACGATCGCGGATCACCTGGAGAAGGCGACCAACATCCCGGTCTTCTCCAACCAGCACCACGGGGCCGCCGTTGCCGTCCTCGCGGCGCTCTACAACGCCCTGAAGGTCGTCGGCAAGCGGATCGAGGAGGCGACAATCGTCGTCAACGGCGCGGGTGTCACCGGCATCGGTACCGCCCGCTTGCTGGTGCGCGCCAAGGCGAAGGAGGTCATCGTCCTCGACCGGGATGGCGCGCTGACGCCCTATCGCGGTGCGGGCATGCACTGGGCGAAGGCGTACCTGGCCAAAGAGACGAACCAGCAGCGTCGCAGCGGCGGCCTTGCCGACGTGCTGCGCGGGGCGGATGTCTTCATCGGGCTTTCGTCCGGTGGCGTGCTGACGGCGGACATGGTTCGCTCGATGGCCCCCGACCCGATCATTTTCGCCTGCTCCGCGCCCGATCCCGAGATCGACCCGGAGGAGGCCCGCCGCGCCGGGGCGCGCGTGATCGCGACCAGCCGCTCCGACTACCCGAACCAACTCGACCCGGCGCTCGTCTTCCCCGGTATCTTCCGCGGGTTGCTGGATGCGCGGGCGCGCAACATCAACATGGCGATCCTCGATGGCGCGGCCCGCGCGCTCGCCGCCGCTGTCTCCCCCGAGCGCCTGCACGCCGACCACATCGTGCCGCCGATCTTCGATTTCCGGGTGGCCCCGCTGATCGCGGCGGCGGTGGTGAAGGCGGCCAGCACCAGCGGCGAGGCCGGGCGCGATGTGGACCCGGGCCAGGAGTTGGAGCGCACGCGCCGGATCGTCTACGAAGGGCAGCGCACCAACGTCAGCGCCAATGGCTCCTCGCGCGTCGGCCGGGAAGCGCCGCTGCGCGACCGGGCGATCGACCTGCGGCGGCGCTACGGCGGGATGCTGGAGATCAAGAGCAAGATCCCGATCCGCGACCACCACATCCTGAACATGCTCTATGTCCCCCCGGCGGCGGTCGCCCCGGCCGAGGAAGTGCGCCGCGATCCCGATCGCGTCTACGACCTGACCGCGAAGGGGAATCTGGTGGCGATCGTCACCGATGGCAGCGCGGTCCTCGGCCTCGGCAACATCGGGCCGCAGGCGGCGCTGCCGGTGATGGAAGGGAAGGCGGTCCTCTTCTCCACGCTCGGTGGCGTGGAGGCGTTCCCGATCTGCGTCGCCACCCAGGATACCGACGAGATCGTGGAGATTGTGAAGACGATCGCCCCGACCTTCGGCGGCGTGAACCTGGAGGACATCGCCGCGCCGCGCTGCTTCGAGATCGAGGCGAAGTTGCAGGCGGCGCTCGACATCCCGATCTTCCACGACGACCAGCACGGCACCGCCGTCGTCACCCTCGCCGGGATGATCAACGCGCTGAAGATCGCCAACAAGCGGATGGAGGATGTCCGCGTGGTGATCAACGGCGCGGGCGCGGCGGGCGTGGCGGTCGCCAAGCTCCTGCTGAAGTACGGCGTCGGGGACGTCATCCTCTGCGACACGACCGGTTCGCTCTATCGCGGTCGCACGAACCGGATGAATGCCTCCAAGGAAGAGATCGCCGCGATCACCAACAAGGACAATCTGGCCGGGAAGCTGGAGCAGGTGATCACCGGCACGGATGTCTTCATCGGCCTCTCCGCGCCTGGCTCGCTGACGAAGGCGATGATCGCCGAGATGAACGCCGACCCGATCATCTTCGCCCTCGCCAACCCGACGCCGGAGATCGATCCGCAACTGGCGATGGAGGCGGGCGCGCTGGTCGTCGCGACCGGGCGTTCCGACTATCCCAATCAGGTCAACAACTCGCTGGCGTTTCCCGGCATCTTCCGGGGCGCGCTCGACGCGAAGGCGCGCAACATCAACGACGAGATGAAGATCGCCGCCGCCGAGGCCATCGCCGCGCTGGTCGGCAATCAGTTGCGCGCCGACTTCATCATCCCCGACAGCATCAGCCTGGAGGTGCCGCCGAAGGTCGCCGCCGCCGTGGCCCGCGCCGCCGCCGCCACCGGCGAGGCGCGCGTCCCGGTCGATCCCGAGGAGATCGAGAAGCGGACGTTCGGGATGCTGTACGAGGGTGTGACGGAGTGAGGGTGTGAGCGTGAGGCGTGAGGGTACGAGCATACGCTGGCAGAAGACACTGCGCGGTCGTCTACGCCCTCACGTCTTACGCTCCACGGGAGGAATGATGAGTGCTCCACTGACCGTCGCCGATGTCGAGGCGGCGCAGGCGCGGATCGCGGGGCGGGTGCATCGCACGCCGCTCCTCTCCTCGCACACGCTCGGCGCGCGGATCGGGCTGACTGGCCCGGTTTGGCTGAAGGCCGAGAATTTGCAGAAGACCGGCTCGTTTAAGGTGCGCGGCGCGCTCAACAATATCGATCAACTCGATCCCGAGCAGAAGGCGCGCGGCGTGATCACCGTCTCGGCCGGGAACCACGCGCAGGCAGTCGCCTGGGCCGCCGCGCAGGCAGGCGTCGCCGCGACGGTGGTGATGGCGGCGGCGGCGTCGCCGATCAAGGCGGCTGCCACGCGCGGCTACGGTGCCGAGGTGATCCTGCACGGCGCGAACAACCACGAAGCGTTCGCCGAGATGCACCGCCTGCGCGAGGAGCGGGGGCTGACCTTCGTCCACCCCTTCGATTCGGCCACCACGGTCGCCGGGACGGGGACGGTGGGCCTGGAGATTCTGGAGGATCTGCCGAACCTGGGGCTCGGCGATGGGGCGGGGCGCGACACGGTCGTCGTCGGCATCGGCGGCGGCGGGCTGAGTTCCGGCCTTGCGTTCGCGCTCAAGTCGCTGCGCCCCGGCATCCGCGTCATCGGCGTCGAGCCGACCGGCGCGCCGGGGATGCACCTCGCGCTCCAGGCCGGGAAGGTGGTGCCGCTGACGAGCGGCACGACGATCGCCGACGGCCTCGCCGCGCCCTTCGTCGGCGAACTGAACCTCGCGCTCGTCCGTGAGTATGTGGACGAGGTGATCCTGCTCGAAGACGACGCGATCCTCGTCGGGGCGCGCTTCCTGCTCGAACGGGCCAAGCTGCTGGCCGAGCCCGCCGGTGCTGCCGCGACCGCCGCGCTGCTCACCGGCGCGGTCACGGTCGATCCGGGCGCGACGGTCGTCTCGATCGTCAGCGGCGGCAATATCGATCCGGAGAAGCTGCGGCTGTACGTGGCGTGAGTCGGTGCGTCAGTGGATCAGTGGGTCAGTGCGTCAGTATGTCTGATCACTGACGCACTGACCCCTGCACTACCTCCAACGTCACCTGTCGCCTGATCTCATAGAGCAACACCCCCGCCGCAACGGCCAGATTCAGCGACCGCGCCGTCCCGGCCATCGGGATGCGGATGCGCAGATCGCCGCGCGCCATGAGTTCGGGCGGGAGGCCGTCGCCTTCGCTGCCGAGCAGGAGGGCCAGGGGGCGGGGGTAGCGGGCGGTCCAGTGCTCGTCGGTTGCTCGCGCCGAGGTGGTGACGACGGCGATGCCGCGCTCGGTGGCCCAGGCGAAGAAGTCCTCGGGGTTGGCGACGTGCGCGATGGGGAGCGCGAAGAGCGCGCCCATGCTCGCCTTCACCGCCGCCGGGGCGAAGGGGTCGGTCGTCTCGCCGAGCAGGATGATGCCGCCCGCGCCGGTGGCGTCGGCGGTGCGGATGATCGTTCCCAGGTTGCCGGGATTGCCGATCCGGTGGAGGGCGACGAGCGGTGCGTCCGGCCGCACCGGCAAATCTGCCAGCTGCGCTGTCCGCGCGCGGACGATTGCGCCGAGGCCCGATGGCCCGTCGCGGTCCGAGAGCGACGCGAAGATGCTGGCGGCCACGCGCGCGACGCGTGCGCCGCTCGCCTCCTGCGCGGTGAGGAGTGCTTGCGCCCGTTCGCTCACCAGCAAGTCGGGCGCGATGACGAACGTCTCGATCGTCGCCCCGGCCTCGACCGCCTGCCAGACCGGCTGGAGCCCTTCGACGAAGAACGCGCCCTCGCGTCGCCGCGCCTTGCGTTCGGCGAGCGCGCGGATGCGCTTGACCAGCGGATTGGTGGCGCTGGTGATCAGATCGGGCACGTCATCCCCCCTTACCTCGGACATCGCCGTCCCAGACTATTGTAGCAGTCGATAAAACGGCCTCCTGCGGTTCTTTCCGTGCTGATAACAAGAAGAGTCATAAGTCTGGGCGAGTACTTGCCTCGTACGTACGCGCACATGCTGTGCCCATAATGGCTCCCGATTGGCTGCACTGCCGCTGAATGAGCTGAGCGCGCGTGCAGGGACAATAGTACTTCTGGGACCGAAGTAGCAGGATCCCGGTACGATCGTCTTACCCGCAACAGGAACAATTCTCGATTGCTTCTCATCTCTGCCGACAGCAGAATGGAACTAACGTTGAATCGGGACGATCGCCGATTGGCGGAGTGGGGCTGTGCCGCCCATTCCACGGGTCAATTGTGCTGTCGCCCCATCGGTGGATGCATCTGGGTGCGAGCGCGGCCGTGACGGCGGCCGGGTCATGGTGCGGCAATCGGCGGGTGCGGAGCGCCGGTGGCTCCACTACGGGACAGGAGGTTTAGGAGTGGCCGGACCGGTCGTGCTCGTGGTGGATGATAGCCCCACGATCCGCAAGATCGTCGAGATCACGCTCAAGCGCCAGGGAATTGAGGTGGTCAGCGCCTCCAGCGGGGTGATCGCGCTTGCGGCGATCGCCAATACCCCGCCTCAGTTGATCCTGTTGGACATCATGTTGCCGAAGGTGAACGGCTACCAGATCTGCCAGATCATCCGGCGCAATCCGTCGTATCGCCACATCCCGGTCGTCATGCTCTCCGGGAAGGATGGTGTGTTCGACAAGGTCCGGGGCAAGCTGGTGGGAGCGACCGAGTACATCACCAAGCCGTTCGAGCCGCGCGACCTGCTGCGCGTCGTTCGGAAGTACGTCAAGGCAGACGCAGAGACGGTCGGGCAGCCAGCGGGCGCGCGGAACGGTGCCGTGGCCGGGGTAAGTCGAGGGTGAGCAGTCGATGAGCATGATGATGCGTCGTGGCGGGTCCACTGGTCAGTTTGATACCGGCCCGCTCGACGCGACCGGCGATATTCGCTTCCCGGAAACGGCGACTGCGGCGGCCACGCCCTGGCCGAGTGCGGAGATTCGCGCTCGTGTCGAGGCGACTGCCGGGCAGCGGTTCACCGGCTACCTGGGTGTCCGGCGGCTGCCGAATGTCGGCGCGCCCGATGGCCTGCTGCTTTTCTATGTCGGCCAGTTGATCGCGGCGCGCTTCGGCGGCGCGGACGGGGGGGCGGCGCTGAGCCAACTCTTCGGGGCGGCCGGGTCGGGGGATGTCGCCTGCGTCACCCACGCCCTCCCCGAGGGTGCGGTCTTCGCCCTTGCCTCGACGTTCCTGGCCCCGCAGCTCAGCCAGCCGATGGGGACCGACGGGGGCGAGGTCGCCCTGTTGCTGCGCGACCTGGCCGGGGTGCGCCACTCGGGCACCGTGCAGATCAGCGCCAGCAGCGCCCGCCGGGGCTCGCTGTGGGTGCGCATCCTGATGCACGAGGGCAAGTTCCTCGGCGTCTACAGCGTCAACGACCGCAAGCTGAAGCCGTCGCTGGCCGATGTCAACGACATCCTGACCGAGTCTGCGCCGCAGCTGACGCTCTTCGCCATCCAGAGCATCCCGGCACCGCTGACGTTGCCCGTCGCCGCGCCGATGGCTGCCACCGGCAGCTCCGCGTCTGCGCCGACGAACAGCGCGAACGCCGCCCGCGACGAAATGCTGGAGACCGACCTGATCTGGTTCCTCTCCCGCTTCGAGCGCGCCTTCGGCCGCCTCAAGGACCGGCGCGAGCCGCAATCCGATTTGCTGCGCGCCTTCGGCGAGCTGACGAACGAGCTCGCGGGCTTTGTCGCCGCGTTGCAGCAGGGCGCGTCGCGCGGGAACGCCACTTACGAGGTGGTGGCCGCCGAGCTGAATCGCGCTCGCGCCTCCGGGGTGATCACGGTTGATCTGAAGCTGGGCAAGAGCGGGATCGACGCGGTCGGTGTCTCGAAGCAGTACGGGAGCTTGCCGAAGCGGAGCGCCGCCGCCGCCAGCTATTTCACGGCCGCCAGCGCCGATCTGCTGACCCTGATGGGGCGGCTGATGGAGCGGATGCTGGGGGCATTCCACGACCCAATCACGGCCGGATTCGCCCGGGAGGGCTGCGAGACATTGTTGCGCGAGGTGCGCGGCGGTCTCGGCGAGCTCACTCAGCGCTGAGTGGGGCGGGCGCGGATACGAGTGGTATCGAAGACGGATAGCGTTGCAGCGCGTTGAATTGAGGAGGTCCCACCGTGGCGAAGAACAAGATCCTGGTCGTCGACGATAGCCCGACCGACATGATGGTTATCAGCAACTCGCTTCGTGCCAATGGGTATGAGGTGATCACGGCGCGCGATGGCGATGAGGCGATGCGTCGCCTCGACAGCGATCAGCCCGACCTGGTGCTGCTCGACGTGGTGATGCCGGGCAAGAACGGCTTCCAGCTCTGCCGCCAGATTCGCAACGACGCGCGCTACAACGGCCTGCCGGTCATCCTGCTGACCTCGAAGAACCAGGAAGCCGACAAGTTCTGGGGCATGAAGCAGGGTGCCACGGCCTACATGACCAAGCCTTTCGCGCCCGATGCCCTCCTGGCCACCGTTCGCCAGCATGTGTAGGTGAGAGGTCAGAGATCAGAGATCAGAGATCAGTGGGTTGAAGCCTTCTGACATCTGATCTCTGATCTCTGACAACTCGTACGGAGGCCGCAATGGTTGCTCAGGCCGAATTGCCGCGCACCGCCACCGGGCGGGAGGGTGTCGCGTCCCAACTCTATCTCACCTGCGTCCTGGCGGGGTCGCGTTATCTCGTCCCGGCGAGCGCGGTGCGCGAGGTGGAGGAGGTCGGGGCGATCACGCCCGTGCCCGCGACACCGTCCTGGCTGCGGGGGGTGATGAACCTGCGCGGCATGATCGTCGGTGTGGTCGATCTCGCCCAATTCCTCGGCCTCGCCGCCGACCAGGCCCTCAGCACCGAGGCGCTGATTTGCGCCCCCCGGAGCGACGGGCGGGCGGGCGACGACGAACTGATGATCGCCCTTGCGGTCGAAGCGGTCAGCAATATTCGCACGCTGGCCGCCGACGAACTCCTGCCGCTCCCCGACCAGCCGCAGGCCGACGCGATCGCCGCCTATCTCACCGGCCTCTATCGCGCCCCGGCCGGAGCCGGGCGCGGTGAAGAACTCCTCGGGGTTCTCGATTTGGAGGCGCTGTTGCGCGTGTTCGTGGTCGACCAGCTGGTCGCCCCGGTGTCCCATGGCTGATCGCGGCGGCGAGCGCCGCACTTCCCCGACTCGCAATGCTCAGCGGAAAGAGAGGCGATCACTGCGATGAAGATGCAACGTTCCCGACCAGGTAGCGTGGTCTCCTGGGTACGCAATGACATCAGCGCCCGGTTGATCGCCGTCATGCTGCTGCTAGCCCTCGTCCCGATGACGGTGCTCGGCTTCACGGGCCGCCAGAGCCTCCAGTCGGCGCTGGTTGGTTCACAAATCACGGCGCTGGACACGGTCCACGACTCGACCTCCGCCGGGGTCGAGAACTTCCTGCGTGAGACACAGACGTTGCTGGAAGTGACGGCTGAGAACGCCGCGCTGCTCCGCTATGTGCAGGCCGACGCCGGTCTGCGCGTTGCGTTTCAGACCGACGCCAGCACGATTCTCCGCCGCCTCGTCAGCGTGCAGGGGCACCTACGATGCGGTCGTCTATGCCGACCTGCAAGGGGTCCAGCGACTGAGCGAGACCAAGCCCGGTATCAACGTGGACCGCGACGTGAACGTGGCCAATCTTCCGCCAGTATTTCCAGGCCGCGAAGGGTGGGACGACCTTCATCTCCGACCCGACGTTCGAACTCGGCGCGACGACGAAGGAGCTACTTCACGATCTCCGTGCCGGTGCGCGGCACGAGTCAGACGACGGGTACGACGCAGGATGTCGGTGTCATCGGTGTCCTGACGATGCGGGTCAGCAATCAGGCGCTGCAGAACGTGCTCGACGGCAACATCACCATGAACCAGCAAGCGTCGGGCAATCGCCCGGCGAACCTCGGCGTCTGGCTGGTCGATCGCCAGGGCGTGATCGTGTTGTCCGGCGGGGCGCAGCCCGTCGTCACTAACGGCGAGTTGCAGTTGCGGAGCATTCAAGGCGCTCACCTGGTGCGGCGCAGATCGAGTCGATCAAGAACACGCGCCGCTACGGCACCGACAAGGTCCAGATTACGCCGCTGGGGTGAGCCAGAACTATCTCCACCGCCTACGACAAGGGCGAAGGAGTCGCCGTTCGCCTACCAGGTCGGCACTGCGAAGCACTATGGCGATGTCTCGAAGCTACAGGCGACTGGTTGGAATGTCGCGGTGGACGTGCCGAGTCTTCGTTCCTGGGTGTCGTGACGCAGCAGACCAACAACTTCATCCTGGTGGGTCTCCTGGCGGTGGTGGTCGCGCTCGGTCTGGCGGTGCTCATCGTGCAGCAGCTCACCCGCCCGCTCAGCCGGATGGAAAGCGCCGCGCGCCGCATCGCCGGTGGCGACTACACCGTCCGCGTGCCGGCGGCCGGCGAGGACCAGTTCTCGAATCTGGGCCGCACGATGAATCAGATGGTCGATCAGATCACCGACAATGCGCGCCGCCAGGAGGCGGAGAACTCGTCGCTCCAGCGCCAGATTGTGCAGTTGCTCGACGAAGTCGGCACGGTCGCAGAAGGCGACCTGACGATCGAGGCCGAGGTCCACGACGGCGCGCTCGGCGCGGTGGCCGACTCCTTCAACTACATGATCACCGAGCTGCGGGGCATCATCGGCCGCGTGAACATGGCGACGCAGCAAGTCGGCACGTCAACCGACGAGATTCTGACGACGACCGACACGCTCAGCCGCTCGGCGGAGCAGCAGGCGGCCAGGATCGCCGACACCTCCACGGCAATCGAGGAGATGGCGGTCTCCATCCAGCAGGTGTCCGAGAACGCGGCCATCTCGGCGCAAGTCGCCCGCGAGGCGCAAAGCTCCGCGCAGACCGGCGCGCAGGCCGTGGTCGCCACGGTGGCCGGGATGACCCGGATTCGCCAGCAGGTGCAGGAGACGGCGAAGAAGATCAAGCGCCTCGGCGAGGTCTCGCAGGAGATTGGCCAGGCGGTCCAGCTCATCGAAGAAATCGCGCGCCGCACGAATCGCCTGGCGCTGAACGCGGCCATCCAGGCGGCGATGGCGGGCGAGCACGGGAAGGGCTTCGCGGTCGTGGCCGAAGAGGTCCGCCGCCTGGCCGAGCGCACCAGCACCGCGACGAGCCAGATCACCGACCTGGTCAGCGCCATCCAGTCCGAGACGGCCGGCGCGGTGGTGGCCATGGAAGAAGGGACGCGCGAGGTGGTGGCCGGGTCGCGGCTGGCGGACGACGCCGGGCGCAACCTGGAGGCCATCGACCAAATCGTCGATCACCTCGCCGAGTTGATCGAGGCGATTAGCCTCGCGGCGGAGCAGCAGGCGCGGGCGTCGGCGGGTATCGCCCGGGCGATGGGCGAGCTGTCCACGGTGACGCAGGGTACGGCGGTCGGTAGCCAGCAGGCGGCGACCTCGGTCGCGTCGCTGGCCGCGCTCGCCGACGACCTGCGCGAGAGCATCGCGGCCTTCCGCCTGGAGGCGGGCACGGCCACCAACGGCAATGGCAGCGGGAATGGGTATGGGTATGGCCACGGATCGGCCGCAGAGCCGCTGATTGCTGCGGGGAACGCCAGCAGGAACTAGGGCTTGCGGTCGCCAATCGCCTCGCGACCCCGTCGGACGGGCGAGCAGAGCGACGCGCGCGAATCGTCGGTCGAGTGTCCACCGGAAGACACGAAGAGAGGGTATACCAATGCAGAACGCGCGACTCCGTCTCGACCGTCGCAACAGCCTGCGGGGCTGGCGGTTGGCGACGAAGCTCCTCATCGCGACGGCGATCGCGATGATCGTGCTCACGGTGATCATCGACCTCCTGGTGGTGCGCCAGGTGCGCACCGCCCTGGAGGATCAGGCGAAGGTCGACGTCACCGGTTCGACCAACTTCGCGAAGTACCTGGTCGAGGGGCGTGGCTTGCCCTCGGTCGATGCCAACGGCCTCCTGATGTTCGGCGCGTCGAGTTCGAACGACTTCACGCTGGTGGACCCGGTGAAGCGGAACACGAATGCCGAGGTGTCGATCTTCCAGGTCAAGGATGGCGCGGTGGTGCAACGCGCCACGACGTTCAAGAATGCGGACGGCAGCCGCCTGACCGACGTGACCCTGCTCGGCCCGGCGGCGGAAGCCATCCTGAATGGTCAGAACTACACCGGTAAGGCGACGATCCTCGGCCAGGACTACCTGACGCACTACGCGGTGATCAACGACACCGCCGGGAAGCCGATCGGTGCCGCCTTCTCCGGCAAGCCGAGCGCCTTCATCTCGCAGCAGACGAGCCAGATCACCACCGCGGTCATCCTGGTCTCGCTGGCCCTCCTGGGCCTCAGCCTCGTGGCGGTCTTCCTGGTGATCACCCGCGTGGTGACCCGCCCGCTCGGTGAACTGGAGGCCGCAGCCGGTCGCATCGGTGCCGGTGACTACGATGTGCGCGCCCCGGTCGAGTCGGATGACGAACTTGGGCGAGTGGCCCGGGCGGTCAACGGCATGGTCGATCAGATCACGAGCAGCGCGCGGCAGCAGTCCGAGCAGAGCAACACGATGCAGAACCAGATCGTGAAGCTGCTGGACGAGGTGAGCAGCGTCGCGGAAGGCGACCTGACGGTCGAGGCGGAAGTGACCGCCGACGCGCTCGGCGCGGTGGCCGACTCCTTCAACTACATGATTGTCGAGTTGCGCGGCATCATCGGGCGCGTCAACAACGCCACCCAGCAGGTCGGTAACTCCACCGACGAGATCCTGGCGACGACCGACGTGCTCAGCCGCTCGGCGGAGCAGCAGGCGGCCCGGATCGCGGATACCTCCACCGCCGTCGAGGAGATGGCGGTCTCCATCCAGCAGGTGTCCGAGAACGCGGCCATCTCGGCGCAAGTCGCCCGCGAGGCCCGCGCGACGGTTGGCACCGGGAGCAAGGCGGTGGCCGCGACGATCGAAGGGATGTCGCGCATCCGCGAGCAGGTGCAGGACACGGCGGGCAAGATCGAGCAGCTTGGCGCGTCGTCGCAAGAGATCGGCGCGATCGTCTCCCTCATCCAGGAAGTCGCCGACCAGACCGAACTGCTCGCGCTCAACGCGGCGATCGAGGCCGCGATGGCGGGCGAGCACGGACGCGGCTTCGCGGTCGTCGCGGAAGAAGTCCGCCGCCTGGCCGAGCGCACCGCGACCGCGTCGCAGCAAATTGCCCTCCTCGTGAAGGGCATCCAGGCCGATACGAGCGAGGCCATCGCCGCCATGAACGCCGGGACGAACGAAGTCTCCGCCGGGGCGCGGCTGGCGTCGGAAGCCGGTCAGGCGCTGACACGCATCGACGCCACCGCCGTCCAGCTGTCGGAACTCATCGAAGCGATTAGCCTCGCGGCGGAGCAGCAGGCGCGAGCCTCGGCGGGCATCGCCCGGGCGATGGGCGAGATCTCCAGCGTGACGACGAGCACCACCGCCGGTACTCAGCAGGCGGCGGCCTCCGTGGCCTCCCTCGCCGCACTCGCCGACGACTTGCGCTCGTCCGTCGCCGCCTTCCGCCTCGACACCGAGGATCGAACGGTCGAGCAAGAGGCGTTGTATGGGCGGAAGTCGCTGGGATCACGGGACGAGGGGCTGGTCGGCGCGGCGCGTTGAGTGTTGAGTCAGAGTGCGATCGTAGTGACCGACGCTGTGGCGCAACGCTAGCGCGCCGGGGAGGATAGTCCGATGCTGCAAGGTCTCGCGGAGATTCGGAACATGCGGAACGTGCTGAGCGCGGTGGCGGTTGGCGTGGTCTCCGCCCTGGCCCTGACCTGGTTTTTCATGGATAAGTCCCCGGGGGGCATGTACATCCTGGGGCTCGGTGCCACGGCAGCCGGAGTGGTTGGCTGGATTTATGGCCTCCGCTCGGTATCGGCGCGGCAACAGGCAGAGGATGCGCTGAGTGTGGCAATCGCCCAGGCGAGCGAGAAGGCCGAGAGCGAAGCCGCGCAGAACCAGATGCTCCAGCGCCAGATTGTGCAGCTGCTGGACGAGGTGAGCAGCGTGGCCGAGGGGAACCTGACGGTGCAGGCCGAGGTCCACGACGGCGCGCTCGGCGCGGTGGCCGACTCCTTCAACTACATGATCACCGAGCTGCGGCAGGTCATCGGGCGCGTCAACAACGCCACGCAGCAGGTGGGTGCCTCCAGCGACGAGATCCTGGCGACCGCCGACGTGCTCAGCCGCTCGGCGGAGCAGCAGGCGGCCAGGATCGCGGATACGTCCACCGCCGTCGAGGAGATGGCGGTCTCCATCCAGCAGGTGTCCGAGAACGCGGCGCTCTCGGCCCGCGTCGCCCGCGAGGCTCGCGCTTCCGCCGAGTCGGGAACCCAGGCGGTGGCCGCGACGATCGCCGGGATGGCGCGGGTGCGCCAGCAGGTGCAGGAAACGACCCGCAAGATCGAGCGCCTGGCGGCCTCGTCGCAAGAGATCGACAAGATCGTCGGCCTCATCCGCGACGTTGCCGACCAGACGCAGGTGCTGGCGCTGAACGCGGCCATCCAGGCCGCCGCCGCCGGTGAGCACGGGAAGGGCTTCGCGGTCGTGGCCGAGGAAGTGCGCCGCCTGGCTCAGCGCACCACGAATGCGTCGGGGCAAATCGCCTCGCTGGTCAAGGGCATCCAGGCCGAGACGAGCGAAGCAATCGCGGCCATGGACGAGGGGAACACCGAGGTGACCGCCGGTGCGGAGGTCGCCGAGGAAGCGGGCCAGAAGCTGGAGCAGATCGATGTCACGGCGACGCAGCTGGCGGAGCTGATCGAGGCGATCAGCCTGGCGGCGGAGCAGCAGGCGCGGGCGTCGGCGGGCATCGCCCGGGCGATGGGCGAGATCTCCAGCGTGACGACCAGCACCACCGCCGGTACTCAGCAGGCGGCGGCCTCCGTGGCCTCCCTCGCCGCTCTCGCCGACGACTTGCGCGCTTCCGTTGCAACCTTCCGCCTCAGCGTCGATGCGAGCGCGCGGCGGGGTGGGGCGCGCGGCGCGGCGCGGCCCGCCAGCAATGGTGCCCGCCCGGCCTATGCCGGCGTGGGGGATTGACGAGTAACGAGTGATGAGTAACGAGTAACGAGGAGTGACGGCCACACTCATCACTCATCACTCATCACTGACGACTGACGACTGGCGACTAGTTACGGGTAGGCGACGATGCGGCAGGTTGGCGATACGCCCATCACGACGGCGAGCAAGCAGCGGTGGCGCACTCCGCCCACCCCGGCGGCGCTCGATGCTGCCGAGGCGACGGAATGGGCGCTGGTGATCGCCGACCGGCTGGGGCTCTACTTCCCGCCGGAACGGCTGCAATTCCTGACCGACCGGCTCTGGAGCCGCGTGCGGGAGCTCGGCCTCGGCAGTCCGGCGCTCTATCGCGCCTACCTGCTGAGCCATCCCCAGGAGTGGGATGTGCTGGCCGATGCGATCGTCGTCAACGAGAGCCGCTTCTTCCGCGAGGAGTCGCTCTTCCGGGCGCTGGCCGACCACATCCTGCCGCAGCATGTGCGGCGACGGGACGCGGTTGGTGGGAAGCGGGAACTGGCGATCTGGAGCGCAGGATGCAGCACGGGCGAGGAGGCCTACACACTGGCGATGACCGCGCTGGAGACGCTGCCGCTGCCGTCCCTCTGGGACCTCCAGGTATTGGGGACCGACCTGGCCGAGAGCAATCTGCACCGGGCGCGCGAGGGGGTCTACGAGCCTCGCCGCCTGGAACGGTTGCCGCAGCCCTGGTTCGACCGCTACGTCGAGGAGTGCGGCGGGGGGCGGGTGCGCATGCGTGCCGCTGCCCGGGCGGTCACGACCTTCCGCCAGCACAATCTGTGCGGCGATCTCTGGCCGATCGGTCCGCAGGACGTGATCGCCTGTGTGAATGTGATCATCTATTTCCGGCGCGAGGACCAGTTGGGCGTCCTCAATCGGCTCTACGACACGTTGCGACCGGGCGGCTATCTGCTGGTCGGCGCGACGGAACTGCCGACGGTGCCGATCCGACCGGGCATCACGCCGCTGCGGGTTGGTGACGCGTTGGCCTATCACCGCGCGATCTGAAGCGGTTCGGGGTTCGAGGTTCGCGGTTCAAGGTTTCAAGGTTCGAGAGCGCCAGGGCGTTGAAGCTCGAATCTTGAATCCCGACACGGAGGGGACAATGTCCGGCAATGGCAACAACGGGATGGACGATCTCGCGGTCCTGGTTGAGAGCTTCGTCGAGGAGGTCAAGCCCTTTCTCGCCGGCATCCGCCGGGGCGTTGCCGGCATCTTCGCCATGCCGCGCGACTCGCAGGCGATCACGGCGGCGCGCAGCAATCTGGGCACCATCTCCGCCTCGGCGGTGATGCTCGATCTGCCGGCGGCGCGGCAGCTGGGCGAACTCGCCCAGCTGCTCGATGAGGCCTTCCAATCGGCGGAGCGCGGCGGTGTGCCCGACGAATCGCGCGGGCCGATGCTGGCGATGATCGATCACCTGGAGGAGCACCTCGACGGGTTGCTCACCGGCGACGATCGGGGCCGCGAGCGCCTCGACAATGTGTACCGGCTGTTGGAGCAGGTGCTCCAGACGGTTGAGGAGGCCGAGGCGGCACCCGCGCCGAACCTCGACATCTCGCTCGATGATTTGCTGCTGACCCTGCAGCCGACGGCGATGCCCGCACCGGAGCCGCAGGCCGACCCGGCGCTGACCGGGGTGGTGGCCGACGAGCTGGTCGAGGAGCGGCGGCCGGGGACGCAGAACCTGGTCCTGCTCGCCGAGGAAGAGGTCGCGCCGATCGAGTGGGGCGAGAAGGAAGCGAAGCTCTGGGAGAAGCGCGGCTGGGACGAGAGCAAGGCGGCCTATGGCAACACGGGCTGGGTCTTCCTGGA
Source organism: Chloroflexia bacterium (assembly GCA_046328475.1). Taxonomy (GTDB): domain Bacteria; phylum Chloroflexota; class Chloroflexia; order Thermomicrobiales; family CADCWN01; genus CADCWN01. The sequence goes on from JAXLWN010000015.1 coordinate 82,057, forward strand.
TGACGATGAGGATGGGCACACCCTCCGGGGCGCGAATCTGACGCTCCCGGCGGAAGGGGCGGCGCAGGCCGCGCGGCCCGCGCCGGAGCCGGTGGTCACGCCGGAGCAGGCGGCGCGTGGCATCGCGGCGGCACTGGGATCTGGCATGACCCCGGCCGAACTGTTCGCGAAGGCCTCCCGCTACGATTACGACTCCGACGAGACGATCAATGTCTCGTTGCCGATCGCGAGGTCGGCCGCACCGGAACCGGCGAGCACGGCTTCGCTGGCCGATCTTGCGCCCGGCGGGTCGGATAAGCTGTTGCTGCCGACGACGCCTGACGCGCCGGAGCCGGTTGAGACGGCGTCTCTCTCCACGGCGGCCCTGGCCGAGGTGGCCCCGGATGGTGCGGACAAGCTGCTGCTGCCGATGGCACCGGCGGCTGCGCCCGAGCCGGCCGGGACAGCCGAGCTGGTGCAGGAGGACGCGGACAAGGTGCTGTTGCCGACGGTGGAGGCGACGCCAGAGCCGGTTGGCACGGCGTCGCTCGCCGACCAGGCATCCGCAGGATGACAAGGTCCTGCTGCCGACCGCTGCGGTCGCGCCGGAGCCGGTCGCGACCGCGTCCCTGGTCGAGTCGGCACCGGAGGGCGCGGATCGGGTGCTCCTGCCGACGACAGCGGCGGCGGAGGGGACGGGCGCGCTGAGCATCGACGCGGATGGCCTGGAAGAGGCCGCCCTGCTGGCGCTCACCCCGATCAGGTCGAGACGTATCTGGCGCTCGAACCGTCGGAGCAGCGGGCGTACCTGGAGGCGCGGCTCGGCGAGATGTCCGACTTCGCCACCGAGCTGGGCCTGGAGGCCCAGGAGCATGGCGGTGCCGATGAGGTGACCGACCTGATCGCGGCGCTGCCCAGCACGGGCGAATTGCTCGGCAAGCTGGCCGTCCCGGTCACCGCGAAGCTCGCCACCGACGCGGAGGGCGACCACGAGCCGCTGGCTCCGGCGAAGCGGCGGGCGCGGAAGAGCCGCCGTGGGGTGCTTCCCGCCGCGGCTGCGCCGAGCGAGGTCGACACGGTGCTGCATGTTGACCCGTCGGGCGACGTGCCCGAGGTGGCCGTGGCTGAGCATGTAGCGCAAGCTGCCGACGCGCCGTCTGATGTTGCCTCGGTTGACGATCTGCTGCTGACCGAGTATCGCCCGGAGGAGTATGGCACGGGCGTGCTGGCCGGGCGCGGCGGAACCGACCTCTTGCCCAAGGGGCAGGGGACCGACCAACTGCTCCCCACCACCCCGGGGAGCGACTATCTGCTGCCGATTGAAGATGAGCAGCCCGCCGGGGAGGAGACGGCCTACGCCGCCGAATACGAAGAGGAAGGCGAGGACGAGAGCTTCCTCGATGCGCTGTTCGAGGAGGAGGGCGGGGCGGGCGTGAGCCAGGCGCAGGTCTCCTCGGCCTCCGACATGTTCTTCGACGACGACGAGGGGGAGATCGACCCGGCCTACAGCGCCATGCCCGATGTTTCCCCCGAGATCGAGGCGGCCTTCGCGCAGTTGAGCGATGCCGACATGTCAACCTTCCTCAGCCTTGACGGCGAGGCGGCGATGGCCTTCCTCCAGGCCCGCGCGAGCGGCGAGGCGCAGCCAGTTGCCGAGGTGCCGGTGGATGAGGTGGTCGCGGCACCGGTCGAGGTGCAGGCGGTGGCCGAGGTTGCCGACGAGGGCGAACTGGCGGAGAGCGACCTCCCCGAGATCGCCATCGACCAGGAGATCCTCGAAGTCTTCCTGCTGGAGATGCAGGAGTTGCTGGCGGAGTGGGTGCGCACGGCGGGCCAACTCCGCGCGATGCCGAACGATGGCATGCTGATCGCCAACCTGCGGCGCGTGGCACACACCGTCAAGGGCGCGGCGCGGATGGTCGGCTTCCACGACCTGGGGACCATCGGCTGGCGCGTGGAGGAGGTGCTCGATCTGCTGGATGAGCGCGACCTCGCCGCCGCCCCGGCAGTGATGGACTTCGTGGACCGCAGCTACGCGCTGATCGAGCGCCTGAGCGCCGATACCAACGTGGCCCCGAGCACCTACGCGGCCGAATCGGCCGAACTCGACCGGCTGCATGAGGAACTCGCCGCCGCGATCAAGGCGGGCGAACTTGCTACAGCCGCCGAAGCAGCTCCCCGGAGCGAGGCGCAAGGCGAGGATCGCCTGGTCGCCGCCGGTGCGACCGGCGATGCGGGCGGCGACGAGGGGCAGGAGTACGGGGACGAGGAGATCGACGACGAGTTGCTCGGGGTCTTCGTGCAGGAGGCCGACGACCACCTGGCGGCGTTCAACCGCGCGCTGGTGGCGCTCGACCGCAACCCGGCCGACAACAGCCAGAAGCTGGAGGCCAAGCGTGTCGTCCACACGCTGAAGGGTGCCTCGGCGGCGCTCGGCTACCCGGTGACCGCCGCGCTCTGCCACAGCATTGAGGACCTCTTCGAGCAGCTGGACTCGACCGGCCGCCAGCCGTCGCGCGAGATGATGACCCTCTTCTTCGAGTCGGCGGAGACGCTGGAAGCGCTGATGGCGGGGATCACCGCCGGGCGCGGCGAGAATGCCGCGCAGGCCGCCCCGTTGCGCGCTCGCTACGCCGCCTTCCTGAAGGGCGAGCCGGTGGCGCAGCAGGACACGGTGGTGCAGCAGGCCCCGGTGGCCGGGGCGGAGGGTGCGCCGCAGCGTGGCGGCGAGGCGACGGCGCGCAGTGTGCGCGTGGACATCGCCCACCTCGACAACCTGCTCAACCTCGTCGGCGAGCTGGTGATCAACCGCACCAGCCAGGAGCAGCACCTGGAGCGGCTGGGCCGCACGGTGAACGAGCTGCTGCTGAGCGTCGATCGCCTGCGCCGCGTCGGCTTCCAGTTGGAGAGCCGCTACGAGGTTGCCGAACTGCTGCGTGGCGACCAGCGTCACACGACCGGCGATTCGCGGCCCGCCTCGGCGGGGACCCCGGCGGGTGGTAGTCGGCTGCGGCTCCTCTCGCCGCAGGGTGGCGAGGAGGAGGAATTCGACTCGCTGGAGATGGACCGCTACACCGAGCTGCACCGCATCTCGCGCGAACTGGTCGAGATCGCCGCCGACATCAACACGGCGGGGACGGAACTCGACGGGCTCTACGACAACTTCGACCAGACGCTGTCGCGCCAGAGTCGCATCGCGACCGACCTGCAAGACCGGATGATGGAGGTCCGCCTGGTGCCGATCTCCACGCTCGCCGCGCGCCTCTACCGCGCGGTGCGCGGCGTCGCGCAGCGGCGCAGCCGCGCGGTGGAGCTGGTGATCGAGGGCGAGACGGTCGAGATCGACAAGGTGCTGCTGGAGGAGATCACCGACCCGCTGCTGCACCTGGTGCGCAACGCGGCCGACCACGGCATCGAGTCGCCGCAGGACCGGCGGGCGAAGGGCAAGGCGGCGGGTGGCACGATCAGGCTCACCGCCGCGCGCGAAGGGAACGAGGCGGTCATCCGCGTCAGCGACGATGGCGCGGGCATCGACCTCGACCGGGTGCTGGAGAAGGCGGTCGCGCGCGGCGTGGTGCGCAACCGCGACGGCATGACGCGCGAGCAGATCCTGGACCTGATCTTCCTGCCGGGCTTCAGCACCAGCGCCTCGGTGAGCGACATCTCCGGGCGCGGCGTGGGGCTGGACGTGGTGCGCACGAATGTCCGCCGCCTGAAGGGCACCATCGACGTGGAGTCGACGCCCGGACTCGGCACGACCTTCACCATCCGCCTGCCGATCATGCTCGCGGTGACCCGCGCGCTGCTCATCCGGTCTGGGGCGCAGACCTTCGCGATTCCGCTGCCGGTGGTCGAGCAAGTGGCCTTCTTCCGCAAGGAGCAGGTCAGCACGGTGGGCGGTGGCGACCTCTTCGACCTGGGCGGCGAGACCTACCCGGTGGTCTACCTCAGCCGGGCGCTCGGCCTGACCGACACCAGCGAGACGCTGTCGGCGGGCGCGCGGGCGCTGATCGTCGGCAACATCGACCGGCGGATCGCGCTGGTGGTGGACGAGCTGGTCGGGCAGCAGGAAATCGTGGTCAAGCAGCTCGGCCGCCACTTGCAGTCGGTGGCGGGCGTGGCGGGTGCCACCATCCTCGGGAATGGCCAGGTGGTGCTCATCCTCAACGTGCTCGACCTGATCGGCGACCGGCGCGCGGTGCGCCCGGCCTCCGGGCGGTCGTCGGTGGACGTGGCGGTGGCGCAGCCGCAGCCGTTGCGCCCGATCGGCGCGGCGCGCGGGCCGGAAGGGCCGCGCGTGGCGATGATCGTGGACGACTCGCTGAGCGTGCGCCGCGTGCTGACCCGCACGCTGGAGCGCGACGGCTGGCAGGTGGTCGGCGCGAAGGACGGCGTCGAGGCGCTGGAGATGCTGGCCTGGGCGAATCCGCGCGTGATGGTGCTCGACATCGAGATGCCGCGCATGGATGGCTACGAGCTGACGAGCCTCATCCGCAACCACCCGGACTACCACGACCTGCCGATCGCGATGCTGACCTCGCGCGCTGGCGAGAAGCACCGGCGCAAGGCGTTCGACCTGGGCGTGACGGCCTACCTGGTCAAGCCGTTCGAGGAGACCGACCTGCTGCGCACGGTGCGCGAACTGAGCATGACCGCGCGCCAGGCGCGGGACGCGGGATAGACGAGAGCGTAAGTCGTAAGTCGTAAGTCGTAAGAGCCTTACTTCTGGCTGGTGGCCTGAAGATCAGGCACGAGCCTCGCGAAGTCCTCTTACGACTTACGACTTACGGCTCACGACTAAATACGAGGCTTCGTGACCAAGACTTCCACCCCTCCGCTGCCGGTGCTGCTGCTGACCTCCTCGCCGCTGTTGCGCGAGGAGGTGAAGCGCGTGCTGGCGGCCCCGGCGGAGGGGGTGGGCGGGGTGGAGCTGCGGGTGTGCGAGCCGCGCGAGCGGGACTATGCGCAGATGATGGCGAATCACCGGCCGGGCGTGGTGCTGGTGCCGGTGGACGATGCGCCGGGCAAGGAGTTGCGCCAGAGCCGCGAACTGCTGCTGGTCGCGAGGCTGGTGCAGGAGTGGCGGGTGCCGACGCTGGTTCTCGGGCTGCGGCCGGGGGAGGATGCGAACGTCGAGAAGGCGGCGATCCGGGCCTGCCGGTCGGTGGGGGCCGTGGGCTATCTGCCGCGCGAGCGGTGGTCGGGTGACGACGGGACGCCCCTGCGCGCCAAGCTCGGCGCGGCGTCGCGGGTGAAGGTGTTGCGCCCGCTGAGCGGCGGCACGGGCGACCTGCCGCCGATTCGCGAGCGGCGGGAGCGCTCGCTGCTGCCCTCGGCCACAGCCGACGGATCGATCGTGGTGGTCGGGTCGTCGGCGGGGGGGCCGGATGCGTTGCGCGAGTTTTTGCGCGGGCTGCCGCCGCAACTCCCCGCGCCGCTGCTCTTCATCCAGCACATCCCGCCCGCGTTTGCCCCGGCGCTGGCGCTCGACCTGAGCCGCATGACGCCGTACCAGGTGCGGATGGCGGCGGTGGGGGACGATCTGGTGCCGGGGCGCGCGTACCTCGCCCCCGGGCGGCAGGCGCTGACGATCGTCGGGGGGCGCGTCACCGACATGAGCGAGGCGGAGGAGAACGGCGTCCACGGGCAGGCGATCGATCGGACGATGGAGAGCGTCGCCGCCTGCTACGGATCGAAGACGATCGGCGTGATTCTGAGCGGCATGGGCGAGGATGGCGTGCAGGGCCTCCGGGCGATTAAGGGGCGCGGGGGGACGACCTATGGGCAGGACGAGGCGAGTTGCCACGTCTACGGCATGCCGCGCCGCGCCGCCGAGCTGCAACTGCTGGACTACACCGCCCCGCCCGGCGCGATCGGCGCGGCGATCGGGCGGTTATTCGGGCTCTCGGCCCTGCTCGCCGCCGCGGATGTGCCCGCCGACGAGCGCGTGGCGGCCGGGGCGACGCGCACGCCCTGAGGGTGTGGCGCGAGCGTGACAACTGCGTTGCCGCCGGTACCGATTGGATAGACCGGGGCGAGAGGGGTGAGGCATGAGCACGACCACGGCATCGAGCGCGACTCTGGCGCGGGCTGCCGCGAGCGAGCGGGCGGGCGGTCCGTCTGCGGTCGCTGCAGGGCGACTGGTGCGCTTCCACGTCGGCGGGCAGCCGTATGCCCTGCCGCTCGACCGCGTGGCGGAGGTGGTCGCCCTCGGGTCGGCCACGGCGACCGCGCCGCGCGGCTGGGTGGGCACCCTGGCGCGCAACCAGCGCCCGGTGCCGATCGGCGACCTCGCCTATCTGCTCGGCTCCGGCGGGCAGGCGGTCACGCGGCGCGACATGCGCGCGGTGATGCTGCGCGGCAAGCCGACGGGGGGCGAGGTCGGCGCGGCGCTCTTCGGGGTCACGGTCGAGTCGGTGCCCGCCGTGATCGACATCGGCGCGGCGGAGGCGGAGGCGCTGCCGACCTACGCGCAGCGCAATGCCTCGCCGATTGTGCGGGCCAGCCTCATTCGCGATGAGGAGTTGCTGCTGATCCTCGATCCGGATGTGATCGGGGAGCGGCTGGCGGTCGGGGTGGTGCGGGGGGCGGACGGGCGCGTGAGCGAGCTGCGCGCGTTGCCCCGGCGACCGAACGGTGACTACCACCCAGCCCCGGCGGGGCGCTCGGTCGCGCCCGATCCGCCGCGCCGGGATACGCCGGTGCTGCTGCTGCGGAGCGTGGAGACGGCCGATGGCGACGGGGGCTTGCTGCCCGCGATGCCGATGGGCTGGGTGCAGGAGGTGCGCGCGATGCAGGCGGTGCGCCCGCTGCCGCACGCGCCGGCCGGGTTGTCGGGGGTGATCGCCTGGCGCGGGCGCTGCCTGCCGGTGATCGACCTGATCCAGCGATTGACGGGGATTCCGAGCACCGGGAGCGCGAGCCAGCGGATGCTGATCGTCGGGCCGCAGGCGGGACCGGCGCTCGGCGGGATGATCGTGCCGGGGGTGCGCGGGCTGGCGACGATCGCGGGGTCGCCGGAGGGGAAGCCGCCGGTGTTGCCGGATACGATCGATCCGGGCTTGCTGCAAGCCTGGACGCGGCATGGCGATGATGCGGTGGCGATCCTCGATCCGACGACGCTCTTTTCCTGAGTCTCTGCTGCATTTGGCTGACTATCCCCGCTGCTGACCGGGCTGTGATGGGCCGGGCGGTGGCGGGGATTTTGTGTGTTGGTGACTTGACGGTAAATAGGTTTGTTTTTGCATTTTCACTTTTTCTTTCTTCTCGGGGTGGGGTGATGCGGGTGGCTGGGGTGTGGTAAGGCCCCCTCCATCCCCCAATCCTGGGGGACTTTATGGCGGCGGCGATTGCATGGCAAATGTGTGTGGCAGGGGCGGGGTTGGCCCCCGACCCACCTGCGGTGGGTGCCCGCCCCCACAGGCGGGGGACTTTAAGTTGGTGACGGTTGGAACATGGGTGGGCATGGTAGTGTCTCCTGGTGAGCGGTGCGGGTGCCGTTCCGACGAGGGCGGGTCGGTGACCCGCCCCTACCGGGATGGGTGGCGGTGGTGATGCGGGTGGCGGGGCCGCGCGGGCGCTTCGCGAAGCGCCCTACCTCTATCTACCCGTGGTGGGGGCCGGATCGTGCCATATTGTCTGGGAAATGGTGTATTGGCAGCTGGGGGGACATCTTGGGGCGGGGTGGGTGTGTCGGATGTGTGGCGGTGGGGCGAGAGCTTCGTTGACAGTTTTGTTATGGGGTTGGCAATCCCGGCGGGTAGGCTGAGTGTGGTGAGGAGCGCGCGATGCTGCACGGAGGGGTTGCGGGATGTTTGTTGGGTTGCAGTTTGTGGGTCCCATGCTGGCGTCGTTGCAGATGGTTGGCTATCTGCTTGCGGCGTGCGGGGTGGGTGAGCGGGTCCGCACGAGGTGGGGCCGGGGGCGGTGAATCGGGCCGAGGTGATGGATTGGCCACTGCCGACACCCCGGCCTTCAGCGGAGTGCGTAGAGGTGACCGTCGCGTAGCCAGAAGAGCGTGCCATCCTGCGTGGTCATGTAGCCAGATTGTGGCACGAACGGGTAGCGATACGATTCGAAGGCGTAGCCGCGTCGAGCCACCTTCACGATGATCTTGGGATAGGTGGGGCACAAAGGGACCATGAAACAATTGCGCCGGGCGGTGACGGTCATGCGCTCGCCTTTGCTCTCGTATGAGCGGTTATTCCAGGCGTCGAAGAGGGGTGACTCGCGCGTGAAAGCGGGGTTGATGGGGGCATTGAGGGGGACCACCGGGTTGCTCAGCATCACCCGCTCGCGTGGAGTCTGGCTGGAGGTAACGACGAGTGGGTCCTCGGTCAGGCTGTTGAGGAAGAAGGGCTGACCGTCGAGCGCAAAGAGGTAATAGCGACCGGCAGTCTGTCGCGCCTCCGTCACGCCGCGATCAATCCGATAGACTGGCGTTCCACTGTCCTCATAGGCGCGGGCGATTCGCAGTATCTCGTCGGGGGTGAGTGACTGCGTGCGGTTTGAATACGACGTCATCCGGCCGTCGCTGCTGATACGAAGCAACGTCCTGGTGAAAAGGAAGAAATCCCCGTCGCTCGATCGCGTTGCCTCGTCCTGGCGCTCCCAGGAGTGTTCGCGTAGCGCGACACCATCGAATTGGCCGATGCTTGTGGCCCGGCGACTGCGTATGTCCCACAGGAACGCCTCGACGCGCACGACGCGTCGGTCGTCAGGGGGCGTGGCTTGCGTGACGATGAGTATCTGGTCGCGCGCGGCGCTGAATTCGAACATCAGCACAGGCTGGTCCGACGGCGTGATGTCGTAGCGCGCCAGATCGGTGTACGGTGGATTCGCGTCGGCAATGCGCATGTATGTGACTGCGATACAGGCCAGGAGTGGCAGGCCGATCGCCAGCATCTTCTGCGCCCCCGGCGTTACCCACCGGTCAAGCAATCGCTTCAAATTCCGCAGCCTTCGTGGCCTCCCTATTGCGTCGGTATTGCTGCTTCCAGGCAGTCAACATAGCGGTAGCACTGCTGTATGGGACAGGGTCCGAACTGCCAAAGACTGCCGCTCGTCGTGTTCGTCGCACTCAGCATCGTTTGTGCCGGTGTGATTCTTGGCCGGAGTGAGCCGTTGATAGGCTGGTTTGATGTGATCTTGGTCAACAGCGGTCTGTTTGGGCGACCAAATTTGTAAATGGAAATGGATGGTGGATTGTGGACGATGGTGCTGGGGGTTGGTGGGGTCGAGAATACTTCGGGGATGTTGGGAAGCGGATCGCTGTGCCTTGGGACCGGTCGAAGTGGCTCGTGGGTCTGGTGGTGATCGTGGCGGTGCTGCTGAGGGGGTGTAGCCTCGGGGGTGGCGACGATGATGGCGCGAAACTGCCGGTCGTTGGGCGGCAGGTGGGGACGATGGCGGAGGATCGGGAGGGCGGTGCGGCGACGCTGCTGCGCGATGGCCGCGTGCTGGTGACGGGTGGCTGGTGGGGCGATCTTCGCAAGGCGCGCGACTCGGCGGCGACGACCGAGATCTACGATCCGGCGACAGAAAAGTGGACGCGGGCGGCGGCGATGAATTTTCCGCACGCTTATCACACGGCGACGTTGCTGGCGGATGGCCGGGTGCTGGTTTTTGGTGGGAACGGCACGACTGATGTGGATCCGGCGGTGGAGGTCTACGATCCGGCCACCGATACGTGGCGCGTTGCGTCCGCTCCGGTCCACGCGTACCGCAACCATAGCACGACGCTGCTGGCGGATGGGCGCGTGCTTTTCGCCGGTGGCAGCGGCACGATCGTCAACATCTGGTACGCGCCCGATTCTGGTGGGGCGCAGGATGTGGCGGAGATCTACGATCCGGTGGCCGATACGTGGTCGCCTGCGGGGCAGCTGACGGTTGCGCGCCTGATGCATGGGGCGGCGCGCTTGCCGGATGGGCGCGTGATGATTATGGGCGGGCGAGAAGGCGGCGGGAAGTACGTGAGTGCGAGCCGGAAGACATGGATCTACACCGCGCTGGCGACGACGGAGATCTACGATCCGGCCACGAATGCGTGGACGCCCGGGCCGACGGCCCCGGTGGCGGATGGTCGCATGGTGACGACCTTGCCCGACGGGCGGATAGTGCTGTCCGGGGAGAAGCTGATGCTGTTGTTCGACCCGGCGACGTGGGCCTGGCGGCAGGCTGGCACGGCGCGGGGCGAAGTGCTCGGCGGGGCGTTGCCTTCGGGGATGGTGATTCTGCCCGAATTGACCGATGCGGGCTTCGACACCGGGAACCTGGTGCTCCTCAACCCGGCGACGGGCGAGCATCGTACCTTCGGCGCGTTGAAGGAGCATCGTGGTGGTCGCTTCATGGCCACTACGCTGGCCGATGGCCGATTGCTCTATATCGGCGGTAGCTTCATCGGCGATGGCCACGGGGCGCAGGTGATCGATCCGCCGCGCTGAGTGCATGGTTCTTGATTGAACGGGCGCGGGGGGGCGGCAGAGGTCGCCCGCGCTTGTTGTTCGTCTGTTCAGCAGGATAGGGGTGCTGTCGATCCGGTAGTGTCGACGCCCGCCCGGAGATGACGTCTCCAGGCTTGTCGTGCGCCGGATGACTCCGGCTGAGAGCTCCTGGTGCGCCGGAGGCTGGCGACGTTGACAGCGCCCTGATAGCAGGAGCGATCGACGCTCACTCGCCTTCGTCGTCCTCGTCGTCCTCGTCGGACATGGCGATGATGAGTTCGCCGGCGTCGTCGTCGATGGTATCGATCGCGCTGAAGAGGATGGCTTCGCCGTCTTCGTCCAGCAGGGCCAGGGCCAGGATGCACCCTTCGTCGTCCAGGATGACGCCTTCGACCTGGCCGATCTCCTCGCCGTCGTCGGTGCGGATGCGCATGCCGTGGCGCAGGGCGAACTCGCCCTCGCCGATGACGGCGCGCTCGATCTCCAGCGGCACCAGCAGGTTCGGGGTGAGGGCGATGCCGGGGATCGCCGAGGGGGCCGGGCGCTCGTCGGGGTCGGGGACGGACGAGGTGACCGACGCTGCTTCGGCCTGGTCGATCTCGGTCTCGACATCCTGATCGGGCGCGACGTAGAGGTGTTCGCGGGCGTCCGGCAGGGCGGCGATGTCGTCGGCGGAGAGGTCGAGGGAGAGGAGGTCGGGCTCCATCTCGGCGACCTGATCGACGGCGACGTAGACCTCGCGCGGGGCGGCTTCGTCGGTCATGACCAGGAAGCCGACCAGTTCCTCGGACTCGATCTCGATGACGACCTCGTGGAGTTGCCCGACCGTTTCGCCTTCCCGGTTGACCACCCGGGCCGACAGGTTGATCAGCACTCCCGAGACTTCGTCCGACTGCTCGACTTCGTCCATGTTGTCCTCCTTGTGCGCGGTCGCGTGCGCGATTGCGGCGAATCGAGTGGCCGGGTGCGCCCTGCGCGCGGTGGCATCGCTCAATTGCAGCCGAGTATACCCCGGCTGCCGTGGTCGCGACGTTGCAAGAGGTGTGCCTTGGGTGTGTCGAGGCGTTGGTTGGGTGCATCGGCGGTTGAAACCGCGCCTGGGGGCGCTCACGCGCCACGAAACCCGCCTTCGCGGGTTAGAAAATTCTCCAGGGTCCGCGATACCGCGATGAATCTCCGGCGTGTCTCGGGCGCTGGTGTCCGCTTTTGCTGTGGTTTGGGGCTTACTTTTGCTGCCAGATCAGGATGTACTGGTGGATCTGATTGGCGACGAAGCCGTAGGGGTAGCCGAAGGGGTAGAGGTTGATGGTCTGGTCGACCCAGAGTTTGTAGCCACGGAAGCGGAGTTGGGGGAGCGCGGTGGCGAAGTGGGCGACGATGTCGGCGTGCAGCAGGTTGTGGTGGTCGGGGGTCGGCTGGAGGTCTTTGGCGAAGAGGATGAGGTGGCCGCCGGGGCGCAGGCGGGCGGCGGCGAGGCCGACGATCGCGGCGAGGGCGTCGAAGAAGGCGGCGCGGGGGAGGTTGCCGAGGTCGGCGGGGTCGGCGGTGAAGGGGGTGGGGTCGTCGCAGCCGGTGCGCTTGCGCTTCTCGCCGCTCTGCGGGCGCGAGAGCATCTCGCCGTAGGGGGGATCGGTCAGGATGAGGTCGAAGGGGCCGGTGAGTTCTGCCGGACCGTCTGTTGCGGCGAGCAGGGCGCGGGCGTCGCCGGTGAGGAAGGGCTGCGCGGCGAGGTTTTCCTGCGCGCAGACGGCGAGGTAGATGTCGCGGTAGGAGGCGGCGAGGTCGATGCCGACGCCGTGCCGGTCGGTCAGGGCGCAGCCGAGGAGGGTGCCGCCGACCCCGGCGAAGGGGTCGAGCACGCGACCGCCCTGGCGGGTGAAGAAGCCGATCAGCGAGGCCATCAGTTGCGGCGGCTTGGGCGAGGGGTGGGCGCGGCGCAGCTTGTGGCCGTAGGACTCCGGCCCGTTGACCGGGTAGGCGGTGGTGACGACCGAGGATTGGAAGTAGAGCCACTCGCGCCCGGTGAGGTCGTTCAGGCGGTTGCGGGGATCGGGGGATGATTGCAGATTGCGGATTGCGGATTGCGGATTGTCCGTTGGAGGGATATTTGAGGCAGCATCCGGCGATGGTTCTACTCGCTGCGCCGCCTCGGGTTTCCCTCGGACCTTATTCCGCATTCCGCACCCCGCACTCCGCGTTATCGCACGGCGGGTTGGCGGCGGTAGCCGCCGCGCGCGGGCTGCTTCGATGTTTCGAGCACCTGGCGGGCTTTTTCGAGGCTGCGCTGCACGGCGCGCTCGGCGACGCGGTGCGCGACGAGCCAATCGGCGGCGGCACCGAGCGGCCCGCCGATGACGCGATAATCGAGCACCCAGCTGAGTTGGGCGCGGCGCTTCTGCTGGGTGATGGTCTTGGTGAGCGTGCCGCGCATGATGCCGGGGATGCGGATCTCTTCCTCGTAGCTCTGCGGCGCGTCGAAGCTGACGATCCGGCTGCGCGGTTTGAGGGTGAGCCCGTGCCCCTTCATCTTCCAGCGGAAGGTCGTATCGGCCTTGAGGGTGCTCGGCCCTTCGGTCAGCTCGGTGAAGCCGAAGACCCAGTCGCCGAAGCGCTTGGTGTCGGTCATCAGCTTGAAGACTTCTTCCACCGGCGCGTCGATCATCACGCTGCGCTTAATCTGGCCCATTTATCCTGCTCCCGCCTACTATCCCTGCCGCTCGGGTCGCCGGATTCCCGGTGTGGGCGCTGCGTGGTGCGCCGATGCTGCCGGGAGTCCGTCCCGTTTGGTGATCTTGCCTGCGAATTGTACTCGCTGGCGGGCGATGCGACACGCGGGAATGCGGAGTGCAGGGTGGGAAAATATGGTGGTGTTCCGCAGTCCGCCCGGAGATGAAGTCTCCGGGCTGCGGAATGCGCCGGATCAATCCGGCTAGAGGGGGCTGGTCCTGCGCGGTAGGGAATAGCGCATTACGGTGGGCGTTGCCACAGTGGTGGCCGGGGATGTCGGTTGGCCGGTTGAATGTTGCCCGATGGAGCGCGCATTGACGACGGGAGCGGTCGGGGAGCCTGCGACGGCGGGGCAGCGGTTCGCGGCGGCGTGGGCGAACGGGATGCCCCGGCGGTTGATGGTGCTGGTGTTGGGGCTGGCTTGCTTCTCGCTCGGGTTGGTGGTGACGTTGCAGTCGCGGGTGGGGCTGGGGCCGTGGGATGTGTTCCACCAGGGCGTGTCGCGGCGGCTGGGGATCAGTTTCGGAACGGCGAGCATCGCGGTCGGGTTTCTGATTCTGCTGCTGGCCTGGGCGCTCGGGGCGACGCCGGGGATCGGCACGGTCGCGAACATGGCGCTGGTGGGCGCGTTCGTTGACCTGTTCCTCTATCTCGGGGTGGTGCCCGATTTTGCCGGGCGGCCGTTTGTGGTGCGCTTGCTGGTCGATTGTCTCGGCGTGGCGATTGTCGGGGCCGGGACGGCGCTCTACATCAAGGCGAACCTGGGGGCGGGGCCGCGCGATGGGCTGATGCTGACGCTGGCGCGGCGCACCGGGGGCCGGGTGGGGGTGATTCGCGCGGCGATCGAGCTGGCGGCGCTGGGGGTGGGCTTTGTGCTGGGCGGGACGGCGGGGCTGGGGACGCTGGTCTTTGCGCTGGGGATCGGCCCGGCGGTCGGGGTGGCGTTCCGGGTTTTTGGAGTGAAGGTTGCTGGACGATAGGGACGGGACGAAGGACGGTTGAACCGCCAAGACGCCAAGGACGCCAAGACGAGGGGATGAAGAGAGTGGAGAGTGGAGAGAAGAGAGAAAGGGGACGAAGACCGCAGAGGTCGCGGAGGGCGCAGAGAAATTTGATGTTGCGGGGCGTGCCCGGAGATGAGGTCTCCGGGCTATGTTTTTGCACCGGATGAGTCTTACTGTAAGGGAGCGTGATAGCGGGTGCTTTGGATGGCATGTTTTGGAGCGATGGCTGCGAGGAGAGGCGCGGGTGGGGGTGGGATGCGCTAGTATTGCGGCCTACGTTCGACGCTCTACGCTTTACGCGCGACGTTGTCCGTCCCACGTCCCCGAGGAGGTCCGCGATGCAGATCGATCTGGAACGGATGCAGCGGCGGTTGGCGGCGCTGACGACGCCGGAGCTTGGTGGCACGCCCGCCGGGGGGATGAGTCGGCTGGCGCTGTCGGATGAGGATAAGGGTGCGCGCGATCTGCTCATTGCGTGGATGCATGAGCTGGGGATGGAGACGCGCTTCGATGATTTTGGCAACATCTACGGTCGGCGGGCAGGGAGCGAGCCGGATCTGGAGCCGGTGCTGGTGGGGTCGCACCTCGATACGGTGCCGGGGGGCGGGCGGTTCGACGGGATTCTCGGCGTGGTCGCGGCGCTGGAGGTGGTGTCGGCGCTGAACGACGCGGGGGTGACGACGCGGCGACCGATCGAGGTGGTCGATTGGACCAATGAAGAAGGGGCGCGCTTCACACCGGCGATGCTGGCCTCGGGCGGGGCGATCGGCGTGTTCGAGCGCGATTGGGTCTACGCGCGGGCCGACCGGCAGGGGCGCACGTTTGGCGCGGAGTTGGAGCGGATCGGCTATCGCGGCGAGGAGTCGGCGCGGCTGGGCAAGGTGGCGGCCTCGTTCGAGCTGCACATCGAGCAGGGCCCGGTGCTGGAGGCGGGGGGCGAGTCGGTCGGGATCGTGGAGGGGGTGGTCGGCATCCGCTGGTGCAAGGTGACAGTGCGCGGGCAGTCGGCGCACGCGGGGCCGACGCCGATGGCGATGCGCCGCGATGCGCTGGTCGCGGCGTCGCGGATGGTGGTGGCGCTGCGCGATAACGCGCGCGCGCAGGGCGGGCACAACGCGACGGTCGGCTCGCTGATCCCCGAGCCGGGGGTGGTCAATGTCATCCCGCCGGTGGTCACCTTCAGCGTCGATCTCCGTTCGCAGGATGATGCGCTGCTGAATCGGCTGACGAGCCGGGATTTGCCCGCGCTCTTCGCTGCGATCGCGGCCGAGGAGCGGGTGGAGTACAGCCTGGACGTGGAATGGGCGGTGCCGCCGACGCCGTTCGACGCGGCGATCATCGAGCGCGCCGAGGCGGTTTGCAGCGAGCACGATTATTCGTCGCGGCGGCTGTGGGCCGGGGCGGGGCACGATTCGCAGTACATCGCGCGCGTGGCGCGGGCCTTCATGCTCTTCACGCCGACCACCGGGGGCCTGAGCCACTGCGAGACCGAGGACGCGCCCTGGCCGGAGATCGGCAAGACGGCGAATGTGCTGCTGGCGCTGGTGGCGGAGGAGGCGGATCTGGTACCCTAAGCCTGTCCGTACGCACTCAGGACTTGGGCGAGGGGACAAAATGCTAACGATTCGTCCGCTTCAGGCAGAAATCGCAGCGAGGCCACTGCACACACATTGTGCCCTGAGGTCAGAATCGCCTCTGCCTAGCTGGAAAGGAGAGGGCAATGCCCAAATACTCTTTCCGCTTTTTCCCCATCCCCAACATAGATGAGCACCAACTCTCAGATCTCCCGGAAGCGCGCCTCAGCAACGCCCTCCACTGGGGCACCCGCACTTCCGGCAGAAGTTCGCGTCATCCGGGATTTCCTGGCCACGGCGCAGAACACGGCCCCTCACTGGCTCAGCTTCAGTAACGAGTTGGAAGAAGCGCTGATGATCTTCTTGGTTCTTGAAATACAGGGCGACGGATTCATGCAAAGCCTTGATGGCAATGAATTCCACTCCGCTTTGAAGGAACCCTTTCGGAGTATGGTATTCGGCAAGGCGCCTGACCTCTAAGAAAGGGAAGCGGATTGTCTCGCTCAAATTCATGTGCGAGTCCTTATATTCAACGCTGAGCAGGAACCCTGTTTCATAGGTAACAACACTGGATTTATTCGGCGGGGCGCTGGGAGATGCGAAAAAGCCACCTATTCCCCAGTTGCCATCAGCCCTGACCAGCTTGAATTGCTCCGACATACCTACCCCCAAAACGCTATTCATCCAGATTGCCACCATTCTACCGCAATCAGTAAACTGACCCACTCTGATATTGAAGATCCTACTACCTATAAGCCCAATCCAGATTTGCAATGAGGATGATCACAGAGAACAACTTGGGGCTGATCCCGAGGAAACTCGGACGTTTACACCATCAGGAGAACTCTCCAACAGGTTTCCAGATCAGCTCTCAAGATTCGTGCGATTCGGAAACAGGCTGAGTCACTCCTCGTCGGGCGGGGTCGGCTTCTGGGGGGATCGGAGAAGAGTTCGCGCGAGGGGTGGTGGGGGGGAGGGTGCTGTTGGTTTCCTCGTCGGGGAGGCTCTCGGCTTTCATGCGCTCGCTGACCCAGGCGCGCACGGGGGCGGTGACTTCGTCGTCCTCGTCGTTGTCGTGGCCGTTTTCGTAGTTCGCGCCGTTGGTGCCGACCGGGCGGAAGACCTCGCGCACGCGGCTGAGGCTCCAGGCACGCTTGCCGGTGTCGTCGGTCCAGGCGTCGGCCTCGTGCGTCTCGCGGGCGATGACCGCGCCGTTGGCGGGGTGCTCGCCCTGCGGCAGGCGGGGGGCCTCTTCCGGGGCGACGAGATCGAGGGAGCGTTCCAGGCGGACCTCGGTGCGCTCGCGCAGCAGGCGGAGCGGCAGCGGCAGGAGG
Organism: Chloroflexia bacterium; assembly: GCA_046328475.1. Taxonomy (GTDB): domain Bacteria; phylum Chloroflexota; class Chloroflexia; order Thermomicrobiales; family CADCWN01; genus CADCWN01. Next base: position 99,117 of record JAXLWN010000015.1, read on the forward strand.
GAGGGGCGCTCGACCTGCGGTGGTTCGCGCTGCGGCTCCTGCGGCGTCACCAGCTCGGTGGTGCAGAAGGCGCAGATGGCCCAGTTGACATCGACCAGCCGCTCGCAGGAGGGGCAGGTGCGGCGCAACTCGGTGTAGCAGTGCGGGCAGACGACAAAATCGTCGCGCACCGGGTGGTGGCAGGTGGGGCAGAGGCTGAGGTCTTCGAGATCCTGGAGCAGGTATTCCTCCTCCAGCGCGCGGCCGAACGCCTCGTCGAGCGTCTCGCGCGGGCGGAGGAGCAGGTAGATCAGCGCGCCGGGGATGAAGAAGAGGACGACGAGCAGGGTGGAGAAGATCTGCGCGATGACGCTGCGGCTGCGCGACTCGATGTCGCGGAAGGCCCAGACGATCAGCGCGAACCAGAGCGCGAGCGTATACGCACCGGTCAGTGCCAGCATCAACTGGAAGCCGCGCGCCAGGATCGCCTCGATCGTCATTGCCCTGTCAGTATCCCTTCCCCGCCGCCGTGCCTAGTTCGCCGCGCCGACATTCTCGGTCAGCGACGCCAGGATGCGCTCGTAGCGCACGATCGGCAGGACAAAAACGGTGGCACCGCCGACCTGCACTTCGACCGGGCTGGGCATGTAAAACTCGCCCGGTTCCATGATCGGCAGCAACGGGTTGACATATTGTGTGCGCGTGTAGCAGTTTTCCTGGATCAGCCGAAAAACGTCGGGGACCTGGCTATCCTGGACGCCGGTCATGATCGTGACGTTGTTCTCGCGCAAGAAACCGCCCGAACTGTTGATCTGGGTCGCCCGGTAGTTGGAACTGCGGAGCGCCGTCATCAGGCCCTCCACGTCCTTGCCCTGGACGACCGCCACAACCAGCTTCATCGCTCCGCCCCCTCCCCATCTGCGGTTGCAGGTTCTCAGGTTTGCAGGTTCCAGGTTCACGAACTACAACGTTTGGGCAGCCGTCAGGGTCACGCCCAGCCGTTCGCCGACGATCGCCAGTGTCCGCGCGGTGACGGCCGCGAGGGACTGGGTGGCGTCGAGCACCGCCCAACGAGCCGGATCCGCCGCCGCCAGTTCCAGGTAGCCCGCGCGCACCCGCTGGTGGAAGTCTACCCCCGCGGCGTCAAGCCGATTGACTTCCCCGGCGGCGTGTCGCCGCGCCAGGCCAGTCTCCACCGGCAGATCGTAGAGCAGCGTCAGATCGGGCGCGAGCGCACCGACCGCGAATTCCTGCAACTGCCGCAGCAATGCAAGATTCAGGCCACGCCCGTAGCCCTGATAGGCGTAGGTCGCGCCCGCGAAGCGGTCGCACAGGACCACCTCGCCGCGTGCGAGCGCCGGGCCGATCACCTCCGTCGCATGCTGCGCCCGCGCTGCCAGTAGCAGCAACGTTTCGGTCTCCGCCAGCATAGCACGGTTTTCGGGTTGGAGCAAAACCCCCGGATTTGCTCCCCGATCGCGGTGCCTCCCGGCTCGCGCGTGGCCGTGACGGCGATGCCCGCCGCTGTGAGCGCGGCGGCGGCGGCGCGCACCTGCGTGGACTTGCCGCCGCCTTCGGGACCCTCGAACGTGATGAAGGGGGGAAGGGAGAGGGGAGAAGGGTGAGAAGCGGCGCTCATGGCACTAGCCTAACAGGATAGGCGTAGCCTGACATGAGCCCGGTTTCTCCCTTCGCCCTTCCCCCTTCTCCCCTCACTATTTCTTCCCGCCCGGCATGATCTCGACGCGCCGGTGGGGCTCCTTGCCGCGGCTGCGGGAGAGGAGGTTGTAGCGTTCCGCGACCTTGTGTTGCAGGCGGCGGATGTAGGAGACCTGGGGCGTGAGTTCGACGGTGCGCGCCGATTCCATCACCACGCCCGCCGCGACCTCGGCCTCTTCGAGCGCGTTGGTCACGCCGTCCTCGGTCACGCCCTCCATCTCATCGTCGAAGTCCTCGTCGTCCTCGGCGGCCTCGGTCTGCGTGATGCCGGGGAGGGCCACCGTCGGCTGCCGCGTGCCGCCGTCGCCCGGCTTGCCGAAGACGCCGACCAGGACCGACTCCATCTGGGTGCCGGTGTTGCTGCGCATCACGAAGACCGGCTTGCCGATCGACTCGGCTTCCTGCAACTGCTGCGGGCGGCGGCGATAGTAGTTCTTCAGCGTCAGGACGATGTCGGCCTCGCGCAGGTCGCGGGTGATCGTCGCCGGGACGTTGAGCGCGCTGATCGCCTGCTCCAGCCGGTTGCGGCTGATGCCGAAGGGGTAGAGGCGCACCGGCTTGGCCGCCGTGCCGCGCCCTTTCGCGAGCGGATCGGCGAGGGCCGCGTTGCCGCCGCCGTTGCCGCCGTGTGGCGCGCTCGCCTCCTGCGGGCGGATCGGCGTCGGGGCGGGCGGCGTGACGACGGCGGTGGCGCGATTGCCGCGCCGGGGACCCTGGCTGCCCTGCTGGACGGGCGCGTTCTGGCGCTCGCCGGGGCGGCGCATGTACTGGCGCACGTTGTCGGTGTTCGCGCCGGGATCCTCGTGGTAGGTGACCTCGACCTCGCCGTCGTCGCGGCGGCGACGCTGCTCGGTGGAGAGGGGCTGCCCGCGCAGAATCGCATCGACCGCCGCGCCGATGTCGCGGTGGATCGCCACCCGGTCGCGGTCCTGGATCTCGACCAGCACGGTGAAGGTGGGCGGGGCCTTGCGCTCCAGCACCGACTTCTGCGTGCCGCGCCGCCGCGCCTCCTCGTCGGAAAGCGTGACCGACTGGATGCCGCCGACCAGATCGGAGAGGGTCGGGTTGAGCATCAGGTTTTCGAGCGTGTTGCCGTGCGCCGTGCCGACGAGTTGCACGCCTCGCTCGGCGATCGTGCGGGCGGCCTGCGCCTCCAGCTCGGTGCCGATCTCGTCGATGACGATCACCTGCGGCATGTGATTCTCGACCGCCTCGATCATCACCGCGTGCTGCTCGGAGGGGCGGGGCACCTGCATCCGCCGCGCCCGGCCGATGGCGGGGTGGGGGATATCGCCGTCGCCCGCGATCTCGTTGCTCGTATCGACCACGACGACCCGCTTGCGGAGCGAGTCGGCCAGGACGCGCGCGGTCTCGCGGAGCAGCGTCGTCTTGCCCACGCCCGGTCGCCCGAGGATGAGGATGCTCTCGCCCGACTCCACGAGGTCCTGGATGATCGCGATCGTGCCGAAGACCGCGCGCCCGATGCGGCAGGTCAGGCCGACGATCACGCCCTTGCGATTGCGGATGGCCGAGATGCGGTGCAGGGTGCGCTCGATCCCGGCGCGGTTGTCTTCGCCAAAGTGGCCGATACGCTCCGCGATGTATTCGAGGTCTTCGCGCGAGACATCGGCGTCGTCGAGGGTGAGTTCGCCCCCCTCGAAGCGCGCCTCCGGCTTGCGCCCCAGATCCAGCACCAGTTCGACGAGCGCGCGGGTATCCTGCTGGCGCAGCCGCTCGATCAGGCGCGGGGGGAGGGTGGCAAAGAGATCGGCGAGATTGTCGGTGACCTCCTCTTCGTACTGCTTGCGCTCGTAGTTTGGCCCGGTGACCTGACCCTGGTTGGAGCCCTGGTCGTAATGTTCCATTTTCAACAATTCACATCACCTCAGCTAAACCGGCGTCACCCCGTACTACCCCAGATACGCGCACCCCGCCTCGACCGTTCCGCCCGCGCGATCAGGCCGGGAAGTTAACAGACGGCGGCAGGGCGCTCCCCGTTCCCTCCCGCTGCAACGACGGCTGCGCCGGGATGCCGACGAGTCGGCGCTCGCGCAGCGGTCGGCGGACCAGGCGAAGGGCTGGTGCCCGGGCCGTCACCGTTGTGTAGCGGACCAGCAAGTCCTGTACCCCAACGGCTTCGAACCCGTGCTCCTCCAGCGCCCCGCCGAGTTCGTGCTGGAATTCGCGCACCGCGCAGTAGATGCGTTCGCCGGGGCCGGGTGCCAGCGAGCGCAGGATCGATCCGATGGTTGACTCCAGTTGGCCGCGCGCGTCGGGCTCGAAGAGGAATTCCAGCCAGGCGCGTCGCCCGAGTTGCCCAACCCGGCAGTAGATGGCGATCTCGTGGTCGTGGCCCGCGTGCTCGACGATGAGGCCCGATTCGCGCGGGCGGGATCCCAGCGGCAGGAGCGATTGCCCACGGCAGCTCCCAGCGGTGGCTGGTCAGCGCCTCGGCAGGCCGCACCGGCTTCGGCGCGGTCAGGGTGTAGAGCTGGTGCAGCGCAGGTGTCGCCCGGGGCCTGGGGCCGCAGGTGCTCGTTTTCCCGCCGGGGCTGCCGCCGGTCGCGTGGTGCCCGTAGAGCAGGTAGAGCGTTTCCTCGCCGTAGCGCACGTACCCGGCCGCCCGGGAAAGCGTCGGCGACCTCGCGCTGCGCTCCGGGGTCTTGGCGTAGAGGCGCTGCACCCCGCGCCGACCGGCGGCGGCGGTCGTGTAGTCGAGCAGCGCGGTCCAGGTTCGGCGCGGCGCTCGGGGGTCGCGCCCGCCTCGCCGCGCGACGCGCCGCCGACGTAGAGGATGTCCCACTTGTGGCGCTGCTGCGGCGAGCGCTCGCGTGCCTGGAGGAACGCGGCGAGGCTCGCGGTTGGCGACGGCGACGAAGGTGCGGACCCGCTCGCCGCGCAGCGGATTCCAGCGCCCCTGGACGACCCCGCGCAGCGGCGTGGAAACCGCTCTGCGACTCCGGCATGGCGAGGCGCACCCCGCTGCCGCGCATCCGCACCAGGCCGGGCATGTCGCGCAGGCCCATCGCGCGGATCACCACCGGCGGAGACGCTCACCGACCCCGTTCGCGGCTGGTTCGTTCAGCGCATGGCGGGCTGCGCGGGAGAAAGAAAAAACGCGCGGAAGGATGCGACTGCCTCTCCTCGCGCGTTGCCATTTGAACCATTCGCCTGGTGTTGTCGCATTCACCCTCACGACCGCGCTACGGGGGGCGACGGCTACCGTGAAGCGTTGGCCGACCACGATGGACTCGGCCCGAAGCGGAGTTTTGACGACGCCGCTGCGCGTGGTTCGGAGCGTGGCGTTGTCTCCGCTTTCTGCCTCAAGTATACCCGACGGTGGTGGCCTTCGACAATCGGGCGCAAGGCTGATTGTGTTAACACTTTGCAAAAATAGCGAAGTACGTACGCGCATTGGGGCGGGGTGGTGTGGTGGGGTATAATTGGCATCTGAATAGTGAGAAGCGTTGTTCAGCGTGGACAGGCGATAGGGTAAAGACATGGCAATTGTGCAGCGACCAACGGAAGCGAAGGTCAATCAACAGCATCAACTCGATGCGCTGAACGAACTCCTGGCGGACCTTGGTTGGGATGAGGGGACGCGGGTGCGGTTCAAGGCTATTGATGAAGACACAATCGTGCTGATGCGGCTTCCGGCAACGACTCCGCCGCCGGAGGGCTGGGCGGAGCATTTCGCAGGGAAGTTGACAGGCGTGTTTGGTACGCATGAAGAAAATATGCGCTACCTGGACGAGGAACGGATGGGGTGGCGAGAGGATCTGGAGGAGCAGCAGTGACCCTCCAGTCTCTTGATGCTGCCCTGGGGCGTGCGGAGCGTGTCCTGATCGATAGCAGCACTATCATCGCCTTCCATGAGCAGTTGGAACTGGCGCATCCCCTGGCACTCCATGTGCTCAGACGCATCGCCGACGACCATGATTTTCTTCGTGGCTATTGCTCGGTGATCAGTGTGAGCGAGTTGCTCATTCGCCCTATTCGAACCAGCCAGCAGGCATATGACTACATGCATCGCTTCCTAACCACCTATCCTCATATGACACTCCTGTCGATCGATCTCACTGTAAGCCTGGAAGCCGCCAATCTACGCTCAATGACAGGGGCGCAGTTGCCCGATGCTCTCATTGTGGCGAGCGGACTGCTGGCAGGATGCGAGGCAATCATCACCAATGATGCTCGTTGGAAGGGACGTTTCGCGCCGCTCTTTCGGCAGTTCAATTGGGTCTATCTCGGCGATCATCTGCCGCTATGAAATGCACTGTATGGGGTCATGATCGAGCTACCACCTTCAAATGAAACGGACGCTCAGGCGGGGCCAATCGCCGCGCTGCAAGAGAAGTTGCTCGCGTGGTACGAGGCGAACCGGCGCGATCTGCCGTGGCGGCGGACGCGCGATCCGTACCACATTCTGCTCTCGGAAATGATGTTGCAGCAGACGCAGGTGCCGCGCGTGCTGCCGCGCTACCTGGCCTGGCTGGAGCGGTTCCCGACGCTGGAGGCGCTGGCGGCGGCACCGACCGCCGATGTGCTGCGCGAGTGGTCGGGGCTGGGCTACAACAGCCGGGCGGTGCGGTTGCAGGCGGTGGCGCGGCACGTGGTGGCCGAGCATGGCGGGCGGATGCCGCGCGAGGTGGAGGCATTGCTGGCGCTCCCGGGGATCGGCGATTACACGGCGCGTGCGGTGGCCTGCTTCGCCTACGAGCGGGATGTGCCGGTGCTCGACACGAACGTGAAGCGGGTGCTGCACCGCGTGCTGGTCGGGCCGGATGCGCCGAAGCCGCAACTGACCGATCGGCAGTTCTGGGCGCTCGCGGAGCGCGCGGTGCCCGCCGGGCGGGGCTACGACTGGAACCAGGGGCTGATGGATTTTGGCTCCTCGATTTGCACCGCGCGCAAGCCCGCCTGCCTCGTCTGCCCGCTGCGCGACAGCTGCAAGGCCGCGCCTTACATCGGCACGGCGCTGGGGGAACAGGAGACGGCGCGGCGGCGGGTGGCGCGGGCGGGCGGGACGGCGGCGACGCCCTTCACCAGCGCAATCGCTTCTTCCGGGGGCAGGTTGCGCGCCCTCAGTGGCCTCGGCGCGGGCGAGTCGCTCGATCTCGCCGCGCTCGGGCCGCAGGCCAGGAGGGGTATGCCGACGCCGACCGCGACTGGCTCTACATGTTGGTCGCCGGGTTGCACCGCGACGGGCTGGTGGTGGTGCGCCCCGCGGTCGTCGCGAGCGCCGTGCGCGAGGACGCGGCGGCGTATAGCACCGGCGATAGCGCCCCCGGTGGCGCGGATACGTCGCCGCCGCGCGTGGTGCCGGAAGGGTAGAATCCGCCCGCCGCCGGGGGATCCCGGTGGTATCATTGCACCTAAGAGGGAGGCGCGCGAGATGATCGATCCGCCACGACTCGACGCCCACTTCGCCGCCGGGCGCGTCCAGCACCTGAACGAACTCGGCGACTTCATTCGGATCCCCAGCGTCAGCGCCCTGCCCGCGCACCGCGACGACATGGTGCGCGCGGCGGAGTGGCTGGCGGCGCGGCTGCGCACGGCGGGCGCGCCCGAGGTCGAGGTGCTGCCGACTGCGGGGCACCCGGTCGTGTGGGGGCGCTGGCCCGCCGCCGATCCGGCCGCGCAGACCGTGCTGATCTACGGCCACTACGACACCCAACCCGCCGACCCCTTCGACCTGTGGGACTCGCCGCCGTTCGAGCCGACGGTGCGCGACGGTCGGCTCTACGCGCGCGGCGCGAGCGACGACAAGGGCAATTTGCTGCTGCCGGTCCTCGTCGCGGAGGCGTTCGGCAAGCTGGCCGGGGGGCCACCGGTCGGGCTGGTCTTCCTCTTCGAGGGGGAGGAAGAGATCGGTTCGCCGAGCCTGCGACCGTTCCTGCTGGAGCACCGCGACCGCTTACGCGCGACGGTGGCGATCAGCGCCGACAGCGCGATGTGGAGCCACGAATTGCCCTCGCTGGTGCTCGGCTCGAAGGGGCTGGCCGGGGTGCAACTCGACGCGCGCGGCGCGGCGGGCGACCTCCACTCCGGGCTGCACGGCGGGATGGCACCCAATCCGCTGAATGCGCTCGCCTCGGTGGTGGCGAGCATGAAGGCACCCGACGGGCGGATCACGATCGAGGGGTTCGACGACGACGCGCGCCCGCTGACCGAGCGCGAGGTGGCCGAGGTCGCCGCTGTACACTTCGATGAGGGCGAATACGCGCGGTCGATCGGCATCGACGCGCCGGTGGGCGACCCCGAGTATTCGCCGCTGGAGCGCAACTGGCTGCGGCCGACGATGGATCTCAACGGCATCTGGGGCGGCTTCCAGGGCGCGGGCTCGAAGACGGTCATCCCGCGCGAGGCGCACGCCAAGATCACCTGCCGCCTCGTGCCCGACCAGGACCCGGCGCGTGTGATCGCGGCGATCGAGCGCCATGTGCGGGCGCATTGCCCGCCCGGCGTGACGATCGCGGTGGTATCGACGGCCGGATCGGCGCGGGCCTACGCGATCGATCCCGATAACCCGGCGCTGATTGCGGCGCGCGAGGCGTTGCGCGCGTCCTACGGGCTCGATCCGCTGATGATCCGGCTCGGCGGCACGCTACCGGTGGCGGAGTTCTTCAAGACCGATCTCGGCCTCGACACCGTCTTCCTCGCCTGGGAGATGCCCGATGAGAACCTGCACGGCCCGAACGAATTCCTGCGGTTGGAGAATTTCGACCGGGGCCTGCGCGTTTACGCTGATCTCTTGCTGCGTCTGAGTGGCAGGGGGTGAAAGGACGGTTTGAAGGTTTGAATGTTGGAAGGTTCGATGGTTCCGGTGTTGGTGCTGCGCCTCGGTAGCTCCCAAACTTTGTAACATTCGAACTTTCTAACCTTTAAACCTTTCGAACCGCGAACTTCTCGCGAGGTGGCAGATGGCGACACTCGACTGGCCCGGCACGTTGGTGGAGACCGCTTGGTTGGCGGCGCACCTGGGGCATCCCGAGCTGCGGATCATCGATATTCGCGGCGAGGTGAAGTCGTTCCCGACGGAGGATGGGAAGCGGCGGGTCGAATATAGCGCGGCGCGCGGCGACTACGACGCCGGGCACATCCCGGGCGCGCAGTTTGTCGATTGGACGAAGGATATCGTCGATCTCGACGATCCGATCCCGGCGCAGATCGCGCCGCCCGACCGCTTCGCCGCCGCGATGGCCGCGATCGGCGTGGGCGACGAGAGTGCCGTGGTGATCTACGACAACCAGGGGCGGGCTTTCTCGACGCGCCTCTGGTGGGCGCTGACCTACTACGGGCACGAGCGGGTCGCCATCCTGAATGGCGGCTGGGCGAAGTGGGCCGCCGAAGGGCGTCCGACGACCGCCGAGGTGCAGACCCCGGCGGCGGGAGCAATTTTCACGCCGAAGGCGGGGCGGCTCGGGCGCAAGACGGGGCAGGAGGTGCTGGAGCACGTCGAGTTGCGCGACGCGGTAATCGTGGATGCGCTGCGGCGCGAGCAGTACACCGGCGAGGAGCCGCGCGGGGGCGAGGCGAGCGGACATATCCCAGGGGCGCTCAATCTCCCCTACCTGAGCCTCTATCAGCCGGACGATACCTGGAAGTCGGACGAGGAGTTGCGCGCGACGATCTCCGAGGCCGGGCTGGACGACGACGGGCGTCCGGTCGTTGCCTACTGCGGCGGCGGCGTCTCCGCGACGGCGGTGCTCTTCGCGCTCGACCGCCTCGGTCGCCACGGCCACAACTACGATGGGTCGTGGAACGAGTGGGGGAACAATCCGCACTTCCCGA
>JAXLWN010000150.1:0-8826 GCA_046328475.1 Chloroflexia bacterium
GATCAGCAGCGGTGGGACAGCCTGCCCTGCTACGGCCTCGACTTCATGCAGACGCCGCACCTCGACCGCCTCGCGCGCGAGGGGCTGGTCTTCGAGCGGGCGTATACGCCCGCGCCGATCTGCGTCCCGGCCCGCAACGCGCTCCTTTGTGGCCAGTGGCCCTCCACGACCGGCGTGCTCAGCAACAACCACAGCCTCGACCCGGAGACGCCGACCTGGCCGCCGCTGCTCGGCGAGGCGGGCTACCTGACCGCCGCCATCGGCAAGATGCACTTCATCCCGTTCGACAATCGCCGGGGGTTCCTGGAGCGGATCAGCGCGGAGGACAAGCGCCACACCTACCTGCAAGACGACTTCGCCAAGTTCCTCCACAACAACGGCCACGAGCGGGTCCACCCGACGACCAATCCGGGCTACTTCGAGTCGCTCGGCGCGCCGGTGACGCCATTACCGAAGCAATTCCACGTCGATGGCTACACCGGCGACCAGGCGGCCCAGTGGCTCAACCGGCACGGCCACGAGCCGTTCGCCGCCTGGGTCAGCTTCGCGGGGCCGCACGATCCCTACGATCCCCCCGAAGAGATGGCCGGGATGTACGACGACGCGCCGATTCCCGAGCCGATCGGCTCGCGCGCCGAACTGGTGAACAAGCCGCGCGCACAGGCCAAGGCCGGGCCGGAGGCGCGCAAGAACCCGATGTTCCAGATCGACCCGAGCCAGGCGACGCCGGAGCAATATCGCCGCTGGCGCAGGCACTACTACGCCAACATCAGCCTGATCGATGAGCAAATCGGCAAGATCTTCGCCGCGCTTGAGGCGACCGGCTCGCTCGAACGGACCCTGATCATCTTCACTTCCGACCACGGCGACGCGCTCGGCGACCACGGCCTCGCCTTCAAGAGATTCTACTACGAGTCGATGGCGCACGTGCCGCTGATCATTCGCGGGCCGGGCGTCGCGGCCGGGCAACGCTGCGCCGCGCTCGTCAGCCTGCTCGATCTGGTGCCGCTCTTCTTCCGCACCTGCGGCGTGACGCCGCCGCCGACCCTGGAGAGCGCCGACATCACCCCGCTGCTCGCCGACCCTTCGGGCGCAATCCGCGATCTCGTCTTCAGCGAGAATCTCGGCACGACGATGGTGCGCGACGAGCGCTACAAGTACGCCCACTACGACAACAGCGACTGCGAACTCTACGACCTCGTGACCGACCCGACCGAAGAGCACAATCTGGCGTCGGACCCGGCCCACCAGGGCGAACTGCTGCGCATGCGCGCCCACATCCTCGATCACACCCTGCGCACGCACCAGCAACGGGCGAAGAAAATGGAACGCGCCAAGGAACCGGCCCGCGCCCGCCTCGACGCCGCCTACGCGCGGCAGCGGCAACAAGCGCAGGGGTAGCGCCGCGCGGCGCGGCAATCAGACGATACGACAGCGCGCCCGCCAGGGGGTTCTATGGGTGCGCCCGCCAACGGAGACGAGCAGATGCAGCGGTTTCGCGGAATTCTCCCGGTGATGGCGACGGCCTTCACCGCCGACGGCGCACTCGACGAGGCGGGATGCCGCGCCATCGTGCGCTACAACCTCGCCGCCGGGGCGCACGGCATCGTCACGCTCGGGCACGCCAGCGAGTTCGCCTCCCTCTCCGACCGGGAGCGCGAGCGGGTGACCGACATCACGATCGACGAGGTCGGCGGGCGGGTGCCGGTGATCATCGGCACGGCCGGGACCAGCACCGAGGTCGCGGTGGAGTTCGCCCGCTACGCGCGCGACGCGGGCGCGGATGGCCTGATGGTGATGCCGCCCTACGTCACGAAGGCGAGCGGCGAGGCGCTCTTCAACTACTACGCCGCCATCGGCCGGGCGGTGGAGACGCCGATCGTCGTGCAGAACGCAATGGGGCCGGTCGGCACGCCGATGGCCGCCGGGCTGCTCACCCGCCTCGCGCGCGAGATCCCGACCGTGCTCTACATCAAGGAGGAGGCGTCGGCGAGCACCCACACGATCAGCACGGTGCTGCGCGACGCGGGCGATTCCATCGAGGGCGTGCTCGGCGGCGAGAGCGGCAAGTACCTCCTGATGCACTACGCGCGCGGTGCCTGCGGCAACATGCCGGGGAGCGCGATCACCGAACTCTACGCACCCGTCTGGACCGCGCTCGAAGCGGGCGACTGGGACGCCGCCCGCGCGGCCCACAACCGGATCTTCCCGCTCCTCAACTTCTTCGGCCTGCACGGCATCGAGGCCTACAAGGAGATCCTGCACCGGCGCGGCATCATCGCCAGCACCCGCACACGCGGCACCGCCTGGACCCCGCTGGACGACCTCGACCGCGCCGAACTCGATACGCTGCTCGCCGAGGCGGGCCTCGGAGTACTGGGGTAACAAACGGACCCCGGAGAGGAGAAGACGCGATGCGCATCACCCGCGTGACCCTGCACCCGGTCTCCACCCGGCGCGAGACCGGCCTGCGCAACCAGCACGTCATCGTTCGCGTCGAGACCGATCGCGGCATCGTCGGCGTCGGGGAGATGTCCGACATGTCCCACCCCCCCGCGATCCAGCCCGACATCGCGGACCTGGAGGTGGTCGCCAACCAGCTCCTCGTCGGCCGCGAGCCAATCGCGCTCTCCGAGAACAACCGGCGGCTGGCGGAGGCGCTGCCGTCCGAGGGCAAGGTCAGCGTGATCCGCTGCGGCCTCGAACTGGCGCTCTGGGATGCGGTCGCCAAGGATTTCGGCCAGCCGGTCTACAACCTGCTCGGCGGCAAGCTACGCGACCGGATGCGCGTCTGCTACCCGATCTTCCGGATGAAGTCGGTGGACGAGGTGGAGCCGAACCTGGAGCGGGTGGCGCGGCGCTACGCCGAGGGCTTCGACCTCTTCCGGCTCTACTGCGGCGGCAACCTCGACGCCGACGAGCAATTCCTGCGCGGCGTGCGCGACCGCTGGGGCGACGCCATCGAGATCAAGTCGCTCGACCTCAGCGCGCTCTACGACTGGAAGTATGGTCTCAACGCGATCGAGCGGCTGATCGACATCGCCAACCCGCTCATCGTGGAGAGCCCCTGCTACCGCACCGACCTGGCGGGCATGGCCGAGATCCGGCGGCGCGTGCGCGTGCCGATCAGCGAGCACGTCTTCGGCTTGAAGGATGCCTACCGGATGGCCGAGGCGCGGGCCGTCGATGTTTTTAACATCTCGCTCCAGGCCTGCGGCGGCATCTACGAGTCGAAGCAGGTCTACGCCCTCGCGGCGGCGGCGGGCCTCGGCACCCTGGTCGGGACGACCCAGGAACTCTCCATCGGCACCGCCGCCCAGTTGCACCTCGCCACCGCGATGACCAACCTGACGCATCCCGGCGACTGCACCGGCCCGGTCCTCTATCGCGACGATGTCGCGGCCGACCGGGTGCGCTACGAGAAGAGCCACGCGGTGATCCCCGATGGCATCGGCTGGGGCATCGCCCTGGACGAGTCGATGCTCGCCACCCTCCATGAGACGCTGTCGATGGCCGATCCCCAGGCGGTGGAGGGGCGATCCCGGGCGGGGCGCGTCTGATCCCAGACAGAGCGAGGAACAGCGAGGCATGGCGTCGTCAATCGAGCCCACAATCAGCCCCATGCGCCCCGGGGAGCGACCGGCCCTGGAGGCGGCAATCGCGCGGGCACTCCACTTCACGCCGGGCCGGATGACCTTCTGGATGGAGGGTGCCGGGCCGGCGAACTACCGGGTCGTGCGCGCCGCCGGGCGTCCCGTCGGCGGCTTGGCCCTCCTCCACATGGGGCAGTGGTTCGGCGGCGAGCGCGTGCCGATGGCGGGGATCGGCTCGCTCGGGATCGCGCCGGAATGGCGCGGGCGCGGCGGGCGTCGGCGCTGCTGCGCGGCGCGCTGGCGGAGCTGCGCGAGACGGGCGTGGCGCTCGCCACGCTCTTCCCCTCCACGCTGCCGGTCACCGCAAGGCCGGGTTCGACATCGGGGGTAGCTCCTTCACCTACGAACTGGCGCTGGCGGGCATGAACTCGCGGCGCCCCGCTCGATCTGGTGCCAGTTGAACAGGAGGAGTGGGGCACGCTCGCGCCGATCCTCGACCGCTGGGTGCGCCAGGACAACGGCGCGGTAGACCGCACACCGTTCCTCTGGCAGAAGATCCTCACCCCCTACGGCCAGGTGACCTACGCCTACCAGATCGTGCGCGGCGACAGCCCGGAGGGCTACCTGATCTACACCCAGGGGGACAAGGGCGCGCCGCTCCAGGTCCTCGACTGGTGCATCGGCAGCCGCGAGCGCCGCGTTGACCCTCTTCGCCTTCCTCGCGGGCGACCGGGCGATGGCCCACAGCGCCACGCTGCGCGCCGCGCCCGAAGATCCCCTGATCCACCTGCTGCCCGAGCAGTCCTACACCATCCGCCGCGCGCAGACCTGGCTTGCGCATCGTGGACGCGGCGGGCGCACTGCGCGCACGCGGCTATCACCCCGCACTGACCGCCGAACTGCACTTCGCCATCGAGGACGATCTGCTACCCGCCAACGCCGGAAACATCGTGCTGCGCATCGCCACCGGGCGCGGCGAGGTCGAGCGCGGCGGCTGCGGGCACCTGCGGCTCGATATTCGCGCCCTCGCCTCGCTCTACACCGGCTACCTCGCCGCCAGCCAACTCGCCGCCATCGGCGCGCTCGACGGCCCGGCCGAAGCGATCGCCCTCGCCAACCTCGTCTTCCTCGGCCCCGCCCCCGCCTGATCGACGGCTACTGAGCGCAGAACTGTCACACCCTCGTCGTTCGTACTTCGTCGTTCGTACTTCGTACTTTCACTCGCGACTCGACTCACGACTCACGACTCGAACGGAGACGCCCGTGGCAACGAACCCTTCCGCGTCGGCCTGACCCGCGACTTCCTCCGCGCCGATGGCAGCTTCGGCTACGGCGACATCGGCCCCGACCTGCTGGACGCCGAGCCGGGGATTGTCTACGAGTTCCTGGCGGAGGATACGCGCGAACTGCGCGCCGACCAGGTGCGCGACTACGACGCCCTGCTGGTGCTGGCCCCCGGATCAGCGCCGAGACGCTGGCGGCGGCCGACCGGCTGGCGCTCGTCGCGCGCTTCGGCGTCGGCTACGACACGGTCGATCTCGATGCCTGCACCGCGCGCGGCGTGCTCGTCACGATCACGCCCGATGGTGTGCGCCGACCGATGGCAACCGCCGCGCTCACGCTGCTGCTGGCGCTCAGCCACCGGCTGATGGACAAGGCCCAACTCGCGCGCCGGGCGCTGGGCCGACAAACTCGACTTCATGGGCGTGGGGCTGACCGGGCGCACGCTCGGCCTGATCGGCTTCGGCAGCATCGGGCGCGAGATTTCGCGCGGTTGGCGCAGCCATTCGAGTTGCGCCAGGTCGCCTACGACCCCTACGCCTCGGCAAGCGCCGCCGCCAACCTCGGCGTCACCCTGGTCGATCTGGAGACGCTGCTGCGCACGTCCGATTTCGTCTGCATCGCCTGCGCACTCACCCCCGAGACGCACCACCTGCTGAATGCCGAGCGGCTGGCGTTGCTGCGACCGTCGGCCTTCCTGATCAATGTCGCGCGCGGCCCGATCATCGATCAGGCGGCCCTGACCGCCGCCCTGATCGACGGCCGCTTGCAGGGCGCAGGCATCGACGTCTTCGAGCGGGAGCCGGTCGATCCCGCCGACCCGCTGCTGGCCCTCCCCAACGTCATCGCCACGCCGCACGCGCTCGGCTGGACCGACGAGTGCTTCGCGGGCATGGGTCGGAGCGCCTGCGCAGGCATCATCGCCGTCGCGCGCGGGCAAGTCCCGTCGCATGTGATCAACAATGCGGTCATCGCAATGCCCTTGCTCTATCAGAAGTTGCAACGCTACGGAGAGCAGGGAGCGCGCTAATCTGGCGCGAAGCAGCAGGGAGAGCCGCAGATGACCGCAGCGACAGCACCACTCGCCCCGCCCGGCTGGGAGGGCGCAACCGACCGGCTCATCCGCCTCACCGCCCCTTCCGGCGCTGCCGTGGCCTGGGTGGTGGCCGACCTGGGGGCGAATTGCATCGGCTATGCCGTGCGTCGGCCCGAGGGGTGGGTGCAGATCCTCGATTCCGGCACTCCCGATGCGCTGGCGGGGCGACCAACGCGCTTCGGCTGCCCCATCCTCTTCCCCTTCCCCGGCCACGCCCTCGGCGCGCGTTACCGCTGGGCCGGGGTCGAGCACGCGCTGCCCCCAACCGGTCCCGGCCCGACCGACTACGGCCACGGCTTCGCCCCGCGCCTCCCCTGGCAACTCGTGCGCACCGGCGATGCCTCGGTCGCGGGCGAATTGCTCACCACGCGCGACATCCCCGGCGGCGCGGAGGCGGCTGGCTATCCCTTCGCCGTACGCCTGCGCCTGGAACTGCAACTCACCGACCAGGCGCTCGCCGTCACCCTGATCGCGACGAACGAGGGAGAGCAGCTAGCCCCGGTCGGCCTCGGCCTGCACCCCTACTTCGCCATCGCCGCCCTCGGTGGCGACCGCACGGCGGTGCGCGCGGCGCTCCCCGGCCGGTTCGAGCACCGGCTCGTCGGCCCCATCCCGACCGGCGAACGCCTCCCAGTCGAGACACCAGAGGTGCAACTGCCGCCAGTCGGTGAAATGGCGCACGCGCCGCGCACCGATCTCGGCCCCAACCCGGTCGCGACCTTATGGGGGCAACCGGGCGGACTCCGGGTGCGCCTCACCTGCCTCGAAGGTGTGCGCGACCTGCTCCTCTTCGCGCCGCCAACCGAAAACTCGGTCTCGGTGGAACCACTCAGCACCGCCCCCGGTTCGGCCTCGCAGCCCGAAGGCCACCACGACGGCCTGGTGGGCCTCGCCCCCGGTGCAACGCGGCGGCTGGCAGTCACCATTTCCGCCGACTAGCGCCTCAGCTCGCTACCACAATCGACAGACCTTGTGACCGCCGCCGCGCCGCTTTGAGATCGGCGCGGCGGCGGTTTCTCGTCGTCATCGGGACGCCCTTCCAAACAGCTACACCGCACCGCGTAACGAATCGACCACACCCAGGACAATAGCTTCGGAAGCCCGCCGGGCAGCGGGCTCTGGAGTAGGGGTAGCGTCACGCGGAGGTGGACATTGAGCGAATACGTCTTCAACCAGGCCTGGTATCAGGAACAACAGCGCCAACTCACCCTGGAAGCGTTGCACGACGAGGCCACCACGCACCGACTCGCCGCCCTCGGGGTGGGCGCGGGCTGGCGCTGCCTGGAAGTCGGCTGTGGCGCGGGCAGCGTCGCGCGCTGGCTCGCGGATCGGGTGGGCACATCCGGCCAGGTTGTCGCCACCGATCTCGAACCTCGCTACTTCGTGGGCGAACCGAGCGCCAACCTCGAAATCCGCCGCCACGACATCCGCGTTGATCCGCTGGAAGAATCGGCGTTCGATCTGGTCCATGCCCGCGCCGTCGTGGAGCATCTCCCGGAGCGCGACGAAATCCTCGCGCGGCTGGTCGAAGCCACCCGCCCCGGCGGTTGGGTCGTGATCGAAGACAGCTTCTTCGGCGGAGCGATGGTGGCGACGATCGCCGCCTGTACCACCCCGCACGACTACGCCGACCTCGAAGCGCGCACCTATGCGGCGATGGCGACCCTGTTCAGTGCGCGCGGAGCACGCGCCGACTACGGCCCCGAGCTCCCCATGGCATTGCGCGCAGCCGGGTTGGTGAAGGTGGAAGCCGACTTGCACGCCCGCTTCACCTGGGGCGGCGCGGCGCAGGATTTCCGCCGCCTCGGCATGGACCAGTTGCGCGGGCCGGTTCGCCAGTTGGGATTGCTCACCGAAGAGGAGATTGAGAGCGTCTACGAACTGACACATCGCGAGGATGCCGCCTACATCCCCCTGCCGATGGTCACCGCCTGGGGTCAGCGCCCGGCGTAACGACTTCGCGGCAAGCCATAATGCCGACTATCACAGAGCAGATGCCGCGTCTGCCGAGGTTGCGAGAGGCACGCGAGCACTGAGCGCAACGGGTGCCGGGTCGTCGATGGTACGCGACGATCCGGCAAACAGCAGGTCATTCAGGAACGCATTGACAAAGATCTTGTCTGGATCGATCCCTTCCTGATCGCGCAGCCGCAGGAATTGTTCGAGATTTTCTCCGTAGACATCGCGCAACGTCTGCGCGATGCCCGGCAGATTCTGATACTGCTTGGCCCAGTGGGGACGCGATCCCGGAATACTCAGCCACCGCGCCATCAGGCGGTCCTTGAACGGCTCCCAGTGCTCGTTGTCGAATGAGGTGATCTGGATGTTGCAGATTTCCTCGCCTTCATGGCCGGGAATCGTGTGCAGCAACGCTTTCCCCGGTCCGAAGAGGCGCATGTTCATGGCGAGGTTCGCGGGGTAACGCCTTTCTTTGGCGTACTCCTCAATCAGCTCGACGGCGATGGTCCACGCGTCGCGCACCCGCGCGCAGGCGGGGCCGGGCGGGAAGCTGGCCGAGGCGTTCAGGCTCGGCTCCATCGAATTGATCCAGTCGCCCAGCAGCATGTTGTCGGACTGGTCCATTACCTCGTCGCCGTTCGGCATGCTGCCCGAGGCGAAGCGGGTGAAGATAGGGGTGAGGCGCGGGAAGCGCACCAGCAGCGGCTTGATCGCGTGCGTCGCACCCGCCTCGAACCAGCCTTTCACTTCCTTGAGGCGCTGGTCATTCTTCGTCCAGGTCGGCGGGTCGGCAGTGACGTTCGCGGTCTGCACCGTCACCTGGCGGTTGAACGGGAACCAGAAATATTGCGCGTAGTCGTTGTCGTGAAAGACCCGGTCCATCTCCGCCAGCGCCTG
>JAXLWN010000151.1:0-8622 GCA_046328475.1 Chloroflexia bacterium
CACGTCGCCAAGGTTGATCGACGGCCGGGTGCCGCCGGGACCAACCCCGCCGCTCGCCGCTGGCGGCGCAGCCGGATCCGGCCGCCAGGTCTGATAACTCCAGGCGGACGCAGGTGGCTGATCGCCCGGCGGCGCTGTCTGCGACGGCGCGGGCTGGGCTGGTGCAGCCGCCGGTGTACTCGGCGGCGGGCTGGCGGGTGCCGCTTCGCCCGACTCGCGCCGCTCCTCGGCGGACAGGTCCGGGAGTTGGAACGACATCGTCTGCGCACTGCGCAAATCGGGCTGCTTCGGTGCCGAGAGATCGGGCAATTGGAAGGTCTGCGTCGGGCGGTCGCGCAGCGATTCAGACGGCGCGGGCGGCGGGGTGTCAGGCTGCTCATCCGCATCAGTTGTCGCCGTCACCGGCGGCGCACTCGCAGTCGGCTCATCCGCCGGTGGGGCAGCCGCTACTTGCTCGCTCGCAGTCGGCTCGGGCGGTTCCGGTGTGCTGGCCTCGGGCTGGATCGGCTCACCCGGTATCCTGATACCCACCAGCGTCCGCTCATACGCTTCCGGCTCGGGCGGCGCGGCCTCGGGTGCCGCCGCAGGCGGCGGTTCCGGCTCAAAACTTGGTATCTGAAAAGTCATTGTTGCCGCTTCGCGCGGGCGCGCGGGCAACCGCGTCCCGCAACGCTCGCAGAAACGGCTCCCGGCGGGATTCTCGGCGTCGCAGACCGGGCAGATGATGCCGTTATCGGCGGGCACTCCGGTCACAACACCCTCCCGCTCGCCTCCTGCGCCTCCGGCAAGGCCCTTGCCGCGGCGTCATCGGCTGCACTATTCACGTCCCATCCCCCACCTTCTCGGGTTTCCTCGCTCTCCATCCCGGCGTCCCCAAAGCCGCTGAATCGTCGCCAGAAGAGCAACACGACAATCGCGCCGATCCCCACGCCGAACCAGAGCGTGGCGAACCGGATCAGCAGCGACGCCGCCACCGCGACATCGCGCGTCATCAGCGGCGACACGACAGCAGCCAGCAACAATCCGAAGATACTGGCGTCCGCAACCCCCAAGCCGCCCGGCAGCATCGAAGCCGAGCCGATCAGCGTGGACAGTGCCAGCACAGAAGTCGCCGCGATCAGCAACGTCCAGGTGTGCGGCAGCCCGAGGCCGCGCAGCACCAGGTA
Organism: Chloroflexia bacterium; assembly: GCA_046328475.1. Lineage (GTDB taxonomy): Bacteria > Chloroflexota > Chloroflexia > Thermomicrobiales > CADCWN01 > CADCWN01. Next base: position 1,167 of record JAXLWN010000151.1, read on the forward strand.
GAACGCAAAACATTCGCCCGACCAGGAGATCAGCCCGCAGAGCACCGCCAGCCCGAACGGGCGCGGTCGCAGAATCTCGTAGCTGCTCTCGTAGAACTCGCGCAGGTGATGGACGCGCCCTGCCAGCGGCTTGAACCGCTCCCCCAGCGAAAGGATCCGCTCGGCGGTCGGCCGGTGCTGGATGATGATCGTGCCGCCGAGCGCCGCCACCAGCGTCAGCACCAGGATCGGCCAGCCCGATGGGATCAGCGCCAGACCGAGCGCGGCGAGGATCACCATCGCCAGCCCATCGGTCATCCGCTCGGCCAGGATCAGCGGCGCGGAGCGCGCGATCGGCACATTGGCCACCCGGCGCAGCATGTACGACTTCAGCAACTCGCCGACTTTCCCCGGCGTCAGCACCATCGTGAACGCGCTGTAGAAGATTCCCGCACTGTCGCGCGCACTCAGGCCGCGCACCCCGATCAGCCGGAGATAGTACTGCCACTTCACAAAACGCAGCGCATAATTGAAGAGCGTCAGCCCCAGTATGATCGGCAACAAGGCCCAATTGAAGTGGCTGAGCGTCACCCCCAGTTGCCGCACATCCGCGACGAGCGACAACGCACCCATCACCAGGACGCCAAAGATCAGCGAGAGCAGGATTTTGCCGCGAACCTGCCGGAACATCCGGCGCACCTTTCCGCTCGATTCGGCCGCCCACGCGGCCATACCCAGCGTCTAGCCTAGCACACCATAACCAAGTCTAGCATAGGGAGTTGGTCCCGACTTTCCAGTGCTGAGTGCTGAGTGCTGAGTGCTGAGTGGGGCGGGCAGTCTAGCAGTCGGACAGCAGATCACCTCGTCACTTCGTACTTCGTCGTTCGTCCTTCGTCCTTACTCAGCACTCAGCACTCAGCACTCAGCACTTTATAGTTCCCGCCGCCCCGCCAACGCCCGCCCGAGCGTCACCTCGTCCGCATATTCGAGGTCACCACCGACCGGCAGCCCGCTGGCGAGCCGCGTGATCTTGACGCCAGTGCTGGCGAGCGCGTTGAAGATGTAAATCGCCGTGGCATTGCCGGGGATATCATTGTTCATCGCCAGCACCACCTCGGCCACCGGCGTCTCCCCCTGCGCCTTCTGCACGCGCGTGACCAACTCCTTGATCCGCAGCTTGTCCGGCCCGATCCCATCCATCGGTGAGATCGCGCCGTGCAGGACGTGGTAGAGCCCCTTGTACTCCCCCGTCCGCTCCAGCGCCACGATATCCAGCGGCTCCTGCACCACGCAAATCTGCTCCCGCTCGCGGTCTGCGCTGGTGCAGAGCGGGCAAGGGTCGCTCTCCGCGATGTTGTAGCAAATCGAGCAATGCGTGATCCGATCCTTCACATCGAGGATCGCATCGGCGAGCGCCACCGCCTGCTCGCGCGGCGAGCGCAGCAGGAAAAAGGTGAGCCGCGAGGCCGACTTCGGCCCGATGCCGGGGAGTCGCCCGAACTCTTCGATCAACTTCTGTACGGGGCGGGGCGTAATCGAACCGCTCATCAGTTACACCTTTCAATCAGGTTATTTTCCGAACAAGTATACCACATTTACCCTATTTCGTTCGCGGATTCCGGCGTATATACTGGGAGAACCTATCCCCGGACGAGCGCGAGAGCGCCCGGCCAAATTGCGCGGCCCCGGTCGCCCGAAAGGAGTGCGCCATGGCCTACCAGTACGCCCGCTACGAGAAGCGCGGACGCCTCGCCTACGTCACCATCAACCGCCCCGAGGTCATGAACGCCGTCCACCACGAGGCCAACGTCGAACTGACCGCCATCTTCGAAGACTTCATCCGCGACGACGACACCTGGATCGCTATCCTCACCGGCGCTGGCGACCGCGCCTTCTCGGCGGGCAACGACCTCAAAGCCACCGCCGCCATCGCTCGCGGCGAGCGCCCCGCCCCCACCCCCGGCGAACGCCGCGTCGCCTTCGGCGGACTCGTCGGCGTTACCTGCGACAAACCGATCATCGCCGCAGTCAACGGCTTCGCCCTCGGCGGCGGCTTCGAGATCGCCCTCGCCTGCGACCTGATCATCGCCGCCGACCACGCCCGCTTCGGCCTCCCCGAGCCGCGTGTCGGCCTGGTCGCGGGCGCTGGTGGTATGCACCGCCTCCCCCAGCAACTCCCACTCAAGCAAGCGATGGGCTACCTGCTCACCGGCCGCCAGATGAGCGCGCACGAAGCCCACCGCCTCGGCCTCGTCAACGAAGTCGTCCCCCTGGCCGACCTCCTGCCCACCGCCGAACGCTGGGCCAACGAAATCCTCGAATGCTCACCCGTCAGCGTCCGCACCACCAAAGCCTCCGCCCTCGCCGGCCTCCACCTCCCCATCGACGAAGCCATACTTCAAGACCGCGACCGCATCGCCCACCTCCGCCAATCCGCCGACTCCATCGAAGGCCCCCAGGCCTTCGTCGAAAAACGCCCCCCTCGCTGGACCGGCCACTAATCCCTGCTCACCCCTCACCATCACCGCCCGCGCTCCCCAGCCACCACTTCCTGGTAGGGGCGGTCTCAGACCCGCCCGCGTGGGGACGGTGCCGCCGCGCAATGGTGCTTGCCACCAGCGCCGGTCAGTCCCCCAACCCTCTCCCCTCGCGGGGAGGGTCGCCGCCGCAGCGGCGGGGAGGGGTCCATTTGGCTCCCACCACAAATCGCGCTACGATACAACCAGACCCATCTCCCGGCAGTTCGTGCTTCGTCGTTCGTACTTCGTACTTGACTCAGCACTCAGCACTCAGCACCGAAGGACGAGGCCCATGAAACTCCCCGTCCAAAACCGCCCTCGTCACCGGCGGCGCACGCGGCAACGGTCGCGCCATCGCCCTCGGCCCGCAAGGCAAGCGAAGCGCTCGACGTCGCCATCGGCTGCGTCAACCACCCCGACGAAGCCTGCGCTGTCGCCGACGAAATCGCCGCGCTCGGCCGCTGCGCCATCGTCGTGCAGGGCGACACCGCCAGCTCCGCCGACGCTCGGCGCATCGTCGCCGACACCGTCGCCGCCTTCGATCGCCCCGACATCCTCGTCATCAACGCCGGTGTCCTGCGCCGCACCCCCTTCCTCGACATCCCCGAAGACGAGTGGGACGGCTGCTCGACACCAACCTCGCTAAAGGCGCATTCCTCGTCGGGCAGGTCGCCGCGCGGCAGATGGTCGCCCAGGGCGACGGCGGTCACATCATCAACGTCTCGTCGCTCAACCAGTTCAACGCCGGGATGAACGCTGTCGCGCACTACTGCGTCTCCAAAGCAGGCGTCGGCATGCTCAAAAACCATGGCGCTCGAACTCGCCCCGCACAACATCCGCGTCAACGCCATCGCCCCCGGCCTGATCGAAACCGACATGAACCGCCACGACATCGCCCGCCCCGAATTCCGCGACGGCCGCCTCGCCCGTATCCCGCTCAAACTGATCGGTCGCCCCGACGACCTCGTCGCCATCGCCATCCTCCTCGCCTCCGACGACGCCCGCCTGATCACCGGCGCCACCTTCAGCATCGATGGCGGCGCAGCTATTTCGTAAGACGAGTAGTCGTAGCCAGTAGTCAGTAGCCAGTGTCTCGCTCGGAGCTTGCGCTCTACCGATAGAGCCCCGGCATCGCATGAAAAACTGACTACTGACTACTGACTACTGACTACTGGAGCCAACCAGCTACCGGCCTCCCCACTCCCCCTCCCCAGCTCCCGCGCATCCTCGCGCGCGGCGCGCGGTCGGTGATCGGCGTCGTCCACCTCCCGCCGCTCCCCGGAGCGCCCGGCTGGGACGGCGACTTCGCCACCCTCCTCGATCGCGCCCGCACCGACCTCCTCGCGCTCGCCGAGGGCGGCGTAGACGCCGTCGTCATCGAGAACTCGGCGACGCCCCCTTCCGCGCCGAGTCGGTCGAACCCGAGACGATCGCCGCGATGTCCCGCGTCATCACCGAACCCGCCCGCTGACCACCCTGCCGCTCGGCGTCAACGTCCTGCGCAACGATGCCGCCGCCGCCCTCGCCATCGCCCATCTGCGCCGGGCCCGACAGCTTCATCCGTGTCAACGTCCACAGCGGCGCGATGCTGACCGACCAGGGCCTGATCACCGGCCGCGCCGACCGCACCATCCGCCGCCGCCGCGAACTCGGCGTCGCCGTCGCCATCGTCGCCGACGTCCTCGGCCAAGCACGCCGTCCTGCTCGGCCCACTCACCATCGAGGACGCCGCGCGCGACGCCGTCGAACGCGGCTTCGCCGATGCCCTGATCGTCACCGGCGTCGGCACCGGCCACGCCACCGACCTCGCCGACGTCCGCCGCGTCCGCGCCGCCCTCCCCGACACCCCCATCCTCGTCGGCAGCGGCGTCAACGAAGCCAACGTCCGCGACACCTTCGCCCTCGCCGACGGCGCGATCATCGGCACCGCCTTCAAATCCGGCGGCGTCACCACCAACCCCGTCGACCCCGCCCGCGTCAGGCGACTTCGGTGGCAGCCGCGAAAGGATGACGATCTCCTAATTGCAGAGGACGCAGAGAGCGCAGAGGACGAAAGAGGAAATAATTCTCCTCTCTCCCCGTCTCTGCGTCCTCTGCGTCCTCTGCGGTTTAAACCGTCTCCTCGTCTTGGCGTCCTTGGCGTCTTGGCGGTTCATCGTTCTTCTCCCGCGCCGCCGCTACCAGCCCGAACGGCCCCGCCAGCATCATGTCCCCGTGCGGCACCGCCTCGTACCACCCCAGCGGGCGCGCCAGCCCCTGATTCGGCCCCGTCACCGCCACAAAATTGAACGCCGGGTCCGGCTGGTAGTCCGGGTGGACGATCGCCCCGTGCCCATCCTCGGCAAAAATCTCCTCGAACTCAATCGTCCCCGCGCGCAACTGCGCTACCAACTCCGCCAGCCGCTCCGTCGTCAGCAAATGCGTGTGGTGCTCGAACAGCCCCAGCATCCGCCGCCCGCGCAGCAACACCGCGAACGTGTGCATATTGCCGATATTGACCAGGATCATTCCCAGCGCTCCGCGCGCTCCGCCACGCGCGGATCCTCCAGCGCCTCCGATCCCCGCCGCGCCCGTATCCATCAGCGTCGCGCCGGGCAGCAGCGCCCGCGCCGCCGCCATCCGCGTCAGGTACGGCGGCAAATCATCGCCACACCATCAGCCCCAGGTCGCCACCCGCCGCGATCAACCGCTCCAGATGCTGAAACCGAAAGCGCCGGTTGCTCAGCTCCAGCGACTCGCCATGATCGAACACCGCCACCGCAAAATGCTCCGTAAAAGGCACATCGAAGATCACAACGTTTCGCGCAGCGCCGCCGGATCCAGATCGCTCAGCACCACCGGCACCGCCTCCGGTTGCTCCTCGGTGATCTCGGCACCCCCCAGCGCCTCCACCCGGCGTGGATTGTCGTGGAGCGTCTTTGCCGACCCGCCGTCGCTCGCTACCGCTAACCCCGCCGAATAAAGCGCGACCGCGTCCGACGACGGCCCCACCCCCCCATCACCCGCCTGATCAAATGGACATCCCGCCGCTCCTCCGCTTAACCGCCGATACGTACCGCCACGATCTGCGTCTGCGACGGCAAAATCAACTGAATACACTCTCAAAAGTGTGCCCATCCTCCCACAACAAAATATCCTGCGTCCCTGCCCCCACATCGATCGCGAGAATGCGCCCACCGCCCCCATCTGCACCCCCGCAATTCCGAATCACGACCACTCACCACTTGTCCCAACTCCACAATCGAGTATAGCATCGCCCCTATTCGGTGGACTGCTACCAGCAACTCGCCCGCCGCCTACCCCTCGCTATATTTTGAGCAACCGTGGCAACGTCGCGCCTCCCAGTCCGCGCAGGCGGACTCGTGACCCGTGAGGGTCCTTCAGCCGGGACTTCAGCCCACCGGCCCTCACTTTGCGCCGATTCCCCCTCAAGGAGTCCCACTCCATATACGCCACCATCCTCCGCCTGCGCTTCCCCGCCGCCAACCGCGACGCCGCCCTCACCCACACCACCAACGAAAAGAGCCACCGGCAACACGCCAGTGGCTCTCCATCACCTCACGCTCACCCTCTCCCTCGCAAGGGGGAGGGTCGCCGCCCGCAGGCGGCGGGAGGGTCATTCCTTCTATCCGACTGCCCGACTGCCCGACTGCCCGACTCGTCTCAAAACCCCTCGAACCACTCCTCCCGCAACTCCAACCCAAACCCCGGCGCATCGCTCGGCACCAGCCAGCCATCCTTCGGCACCGGCTGACCCGGCAGCCCCCACGACTCCTCCAGCGGCACCCCGATCGGCGTCCCCACAAAACACTCCAACCAGGGCACCGCCCGGCTCGCGTAGCTGAAATGCTGCCCGAACGCCGTATTCCCCCCGCCGTGCAGCATCACCGCGATCCCCGCCGCATCGGCCGCGCCCGCGATCAACTGGCAGGTCGTCACCCCGCCGCACCAGTTGATATCCGGCTGGAGAATATCGGCCACCCCGTGCCGGATCGCCCACTGGAACGGCACATGCGTGTACCAGTGCTCACCCGTCGCCAGCGTCTGCCAGGGCAACCGCTGGCGCAGCGCGATGTGCCCATCGAGATCCTCCGGGATCAGGCACTCCTCCATCCATTTCAAGCCATACGGTTGCAGCGCCTCGGCCAGTCGCACCGTGTACTCCACGTCGAACGCCATCCAGCAATCGAGCATCAACTCCGCGTCCGCGCCGATTCGCTCGCGCGCCGCCGCCACGAACTCCTCGTTGCGCTTGATCCCATCCAACCCATCGGCCGGACCATACGGGCAGGCCAGCTTAAATGCCCGGAACCCCAGCTCCTGATACCAGTCCACATCGTTGCCGGTGGCGTAGCAGAAAATCTTCTCCTTCGTCGGCCCCCCGAGCAACTGCCACACCGGTCGCCCCAGCAGCTTGCCGCGCAGGTCCCACAGCGCCAGGTCGATCGCGCTCACCGCGTACGACGCCAGCCCGGTCGAGCCATACGGCTTCGTCATTCGGAACATCATATCCGCCAGCCGCTCCCCGGCAAAGACATCCTCGCCGACCAGTTGCGGCCCCAGGTGCTCATCGATCACCGCCGCCACCGGGCGACCATTGCTGGTCATCCCCCAGCCCTTCGTGCCATCCTCGGCCACCACCTCGCACCAGACGTTCTCCCACTTCGGCAGCCACAATGATCGGTGCGCCTTGACACGTGGGTAGCGCGACATCGGATTCGCCACCTCCGCCCCCACCGCCCACGGCTCCCGCCTTGCTGGCGTGGTCGCCGGGCGCTCCGGCAGATTCAAGCGCATGGCGCGCACGGCGGCAATCTTCATCGACACCCTCCCCACTCTCGGCGACATCCTCCGGCGATGCCCCGCAGTATAGCAGCGCACCTTCCCCACCGCGCCACCACCGCGAAAACGAGGACGGCGGATTCGCTGCGCGCAGCGAAGCAGCCGTCCCATCACCC
>JAXLWN010000152.1:0-8590 GCA_046328475.1 Chloroflexia bacterium
ACCAGCCCCATGCTGAGCAAGATTTTCGTGCCGGACGAGCCACGGTAGACGCGACAGCTGGGCGAGACCGCACAAGAGAACAACAAACGGGGGCCGACAAGTTCGTCGGTCCCCCGTCTTTACTCCATCTCCCGAAGCCTGCGCGCGAGATAGGTCAGGCTACTTTGCGATGGTAGACCCGCATGGCGAATGCGTAGGCGACGATGAGGATGCCGACGCACCAGGCGAGGGCGAACCAGATGTCGTTGCCGACCGGCTGCCGCTCGAGCAGGGCGCGGATCGTGTTGACGATCGCGGTGACCGGCTGGTGTTCCGCGAAGGCGCGCACGGGGCGCGGCATGGTGGCGGTGGGCACGAAGGCCGAGCTGATGAATGGCAGGAAGATGAGCGGGTAGGCGAAGGCGGCTGCCCCGTCCACCGATTGCGCGGTCATGCCGGGGATCACGGCGATCCAGGTCAGCGCGAGTGTGAAGAGGAGCAGGATGCCGGCTACTGCGAGCCAGGCCAGCACGCCCGCCGACGAGCGGAAGCCCATGATCAGCGCCACCAGGACGATGACGACCACGGAGATGGCGTTGGAGACCAGCGAGGTCAGCACATGCCCCCAGAGCACCGACGAGCGGGCGATCGGCATAGAGTGGAACCGCTCGAAGATGCCGCTCTTCATGTCGTTGAAGAGGCGGAAGGCGGTATAGGAGATGCCGCTGGCGATCGCGATCAGCAGGATGCCGGGCAGCAGGTAGTTCACGTAGTTGTCGGTGCCCGCCTGGATCGCGCCGCCGAAGACGTAGACGAACAGGAGCATCATCGCGATCGGGGTGATCGTGACCGTGATGATGGTGTCCATGCTGCGCGTGATGTGGCGCAGGGAACGCTTGAGCATCACGCGCGCGTCGCTGAAGGCATGGGTGTTCATCGTCGCTCCTGCTTGCCGCTCCCGAGCGCGTGTGTCGTTGAAAGCACGGGTATTCACTGCTGCGCCTCCTTGTTGCCGCCGACGATCGCCAGGAAGATCTCTTCCAGGGTGGGCTGGCGCTCCACGTATTCGACTTGCGCTGGCGGGAGCAGCTTCCGCAGTTCCTCCAGCGTGCCGGTCACGATGATCCTGCCATCGTGCAGGATCGCGATCCGGTCGGCGAGCTTCTCGGCCTCGTCGAGGTATTGGGTCGTCAGGAGCACGGTCGTGCCGCTGGCGGCGAGGTTCCGGATCACCTGCCAGACTTCGAGTCGGGCCTCCGGGTCGAGGCCGGTGGTCGGTTCGTCGAGGAAGATGACCTGCGGGCTGCCGATCAGGCTCATGGCGATGTCGAGGCGACGGCGCATGCCGCCCGAGTAGGTCCCCACCCGGCGCCCGGCCGCATCGGCGAGGCCGAAGCGCTTGAGTAGGTCGTCCGCCACTTTGCCCGCACCCGGCACGCGCCGCAGCTCGGCGATCATGATCAGGTTCTCCCGGCCGGTGAGGATCTCGTCCACCGCCGCGAATTGCCCGGTCAGGCTGATCGATTCGCGCACCCGCGCCGCCTGCGACAGGACGTCGAAGCCGTTGACGCGCGTCGTGCCGCCATCCGGCTTGAGCAGGGTGGAGAGGATGCGCACAACGGTGGTCTTGCCCGCGCCGTTGGAGCCGAGCAGCGCGAAGATGCTGCCGCGCGCCACGTCGAAGTCCACCCCCTTGAGCACCTGCAACTTCTCGTAGGACTTCTGCAACCCATGGACCTGGATCGCCATATTCGGCGCTTCCATGCTTCGTGTTGCTGCGGTCATACTCCCTCCTTCCATGACGCCGCCCGACATTCCCCCTGGTTCACCCGCGAGCGTCTCTCGCGAGTTCGCCATCCCGACCGACCCCATCGCTATACCTCCGTGTCGAACTATGTTACAATCTGCTTTACTACGCTGCGAAGCTGTGGTAAATTGCAAATACCTTCGCAACGAAGATAAACGCATGATAAGGGTGGAGGCTCACGTTGTCAAGGGGTGCGTCGGAAGATGATCGTCGGAAGATACTCGGGGAGCTGGTGCGGGAGGTCCGGCGCTTCGGCGGGCTCGGGGCGACCTACTTCCGCGCGCTGGCCGGTCGGGTGGGGTTGAACGCGACCGACCTCCAGGTCGTCGATATCCTCGCCAGCACCGGGTCGGCGACCGCAGGGCAGATCGCCGAGATGACGGGGCTCACGACCGGGGCGACGGCGCAGTTGCTGGGCCGGTTGGAGAAGGATGGCGTTGTACGCCGCGAGCGCGACCCCGACGACGGTAGGCGGGTGCTGGTCAGCCTCGCCCCCGACTGGGACAAAACCGGCCAGGTCGGCCCGGCGCTCGACGGCGCGGGGAGCGCGCTGGAAGGGCTGGCGGGGCGCTACGACGACCAGCAACTCGCCCTCCTGCTGGAGTTCATGGCCGCCGCCAATGCGACATATGGGGAGGAGATCTACCGGCTGCGCGAGGAGCCTGCGGAGGGGGATGCGGGGCGTGCCATCCCCGTGGCCGGGGTCGAGCGCGGCACGTTCATCTTCTCATCCTGGGCGGCCAGGCTCTCCCTGCGCGGCGAGGATGGGATGACGGAGCTCTACCGCGCCGAATTCAAGGGCGCGGTGCCGGAGGTGCGGGTCGATGGCGGCACCGTCACCATGCGCTTCCCGCGCCGCCTGCGCACCCTGTTCGGCAGCAATCACGAGGCGGAGGTCGCGCTGAACGCCGCCGTGCCCTGGCGGGTGGAGTTGCGGAACGGGGCGTCGGATACCACCGCCGATCTGCGCGGGATCACCCTCGTCGGACTCGAAATCCGGGGCGGGGCGAGCAGCGTCACGGTGGAACTCCCCAGGCCCACCGGCACGGTGCCGGTGAAGATCGCCGGGGGGGCGTCGGGGATCACCATCAATCGCCCGCCCGGTGTCGAGGTCAGCCTCCGCGTCAAAGGCTGGGCCGCCCACCTCACCTTCGGGGATCAGACGTTCGATGCCATGGGCAGTGTTGGGCGGTTGCAGACTCCCGGCTATGCGGACGCCACCCGGCGCTACGACATCGAGATCGAGGGCAGCGCCAGCGGCGTCACCGTGGGGACCGCCGGCTGATGGCAGCCATAGCGCAGCGAACGCCCGACGCATTCAACGTCGGGCATTCCGATCGTGGTAGTGGCCGCTAGCGGACAAGCAGGGTGATGATGGTCCCGGCGCAGAGGTACGCGCCGTAGGGGATGTAGTCGCGCATGGTGCGGACGCGCAGGGCGACGAGGAGGAGGCCGCCGCCCGCGCCGAGGACCATGCCGATCATCAGGGCCATCACGGTGTCGGTGCCGGCCATCGCGCCGATCAGCGCGGCGAGTAGCACGTCGCCGAAGCCGAGCGCGCGGCGCTTGTAGATCGCCAGGGCGAGGCCGTAGAGGAAGAGGAAGAGCAGCGCCGCGCCGACGGCGGCGACGCTCGACCAGAGCAGCGCGTCGGGCTTGCGCGAGGCGATCCCGGCGTAGGCGAGCGCGATCATCAGGCCGACCAGGATGGTGTGCTGGAAGATCAGGTGGTGCCGCCAGTCGATGCGCAGGATGACGAGGAGGACGACCGAGAAGATCGCGGTGGCCGCGAATTCGGGCGAGAGGCCGGAACGCCAGAAGGCGAGCGCGAAGAGGATGGCGGTGGTCGCTTCGGTGAGGGGGCGGAGCCAGCCGATCGGGGTGTCGCAGTTGGCGCAGCGCTTCGCCAGCAGCGGCCCGACCAGTGGGACGAGGGCCAGGCCGCGCCAGGGGGTGGCGCACTCGGGGCAGGCGGGCAGGCTCGCCGCCGACCGCCGCGCCGGGATCGCCGCCGCCGCGTGGTCGATCCAGGTGCCCGCGCACAACCCGACCAACACCGACGCGACGTAGATCAGGACCGTGGTGAGCATGCGGAAGACCCCAGTTCCTACCCTGCCCACAAGCGCGGGCATCACCCTAGCAGCATAGCCATCCGTACCGGGGAGCGACCATCCCCCGATGGTCCCAAGTAGTGGGGCGGGGGGGGGGGTGGGGGGGGGGGGCGTCGTCGGATGCGGTGACGGCGCACATCGCGGCGGGTCTGGCGGTGACGGCGACGGCGGAGGCGGCAAAGACGCTCCACGACAATCCGCGCCGGGTGGAGGCGCTGGGGGTGCGGATCACCGAGGAGCAGCCGGGGGGGGCGGTGCCGGTGGTGCTGGGCGATCTCGACCCGGCGGCGTTGCGCGAGGCGCTGGCGATCTTCGATGTGCCATTCACTGAACATTTCGCGGTGGCGGTATTCGATCATGGCGAGTCGCTGGAGCTGAGCAACCGGCGTTTCCGGTTTCAGCATCTGGAGCGGTTGATCGCGGCGGGTGGCGACCTGGGGCTGATGGTGTATGGCGATGATTTGCCGCCGTACCTGACGCGGATGGCGGCGGCGCGGGCACTGCTGCCCGGCGCGACGCTGATGGATACGGGCGCGGCGGGGATCTGGGGGGCGCTGGAGGACCCGCGCGTGGCGGAGCATGCCGAGCGCGGGGCGATCCTGGTCAATATCGGCAATATGCACACGTTTGCGGTGCTGCTGCGCGGGCGTCGGATGCTGGGGCTGTTCGAGCACCACACGCATCTGCTGACGACGGGGCGTCTGGCGGAGTTGGTGGCGCAGTTGCGCGCGGGGACGATTGAGTTCGAGGAGATTTTTGCCGAGGATGGGCACGGGGCGATTGTCCACGCCGATTACCAGCCGGACCCGGCGTTCGATTGTGTGGCGGTGACGGGGCCGAACCGGGGGCTGGCGCGTCCGCTGGGGTGGTACGAGGCGGTGCCGCACGGGGATATGATGCTGGCGGGGCCGTTTGGGTTGGTGGCGGGCGCGCGAGAGAAGGCGCGAGAGAAGAACGGTTAACCGCCAAGACGCCAAGGACGCCAAGACGAGGGACGATTTAACCGCAGAGGACGCAGAGAGCGCAGAGGACGAATATACGAGGAGGGCGGGGCTTGCACCTCCGCCCTCCTCCTTTCGTTCTTGGCGTCCTTGGCGCTTGGCGGTTCAATCGTCATCCCTTCGCGGCGGTGACGAGGCGGTGGACGCGGGCGGGGTCGACGGGGTTGGTGGTGACGCCGCCGGATTTGAAGGCGGTGCCGATGATCGCGCCGTCGGCGAGGGCGAAGGTGTCGCGGACGTTGGCTTCGTTGACGCCGCTGCCGACGAGGATGGGGGTGTCGGGGAGGGCGGCGCGGACGCGGCGGACGTCGGCGAGGTCGGTGGCGTGGCCGGTGCCGACGCCGGTGACGATCAGGGCATCGGCGAAGCCGCGTTCGACGGCGTCGCGCGCGGCGTCCTCGATGGTGAGTGGGCCGAGCGGGACGGCGTGCTTGACGAGGACGTCGGCGACGATGGCGACGGCGACGCCGAGTTCGCGGCGGCGGCGGATGGTGCGGTCGGCGCGGCCGGTGATCAGGCCCTGGTCGGTCAGCATCGCGCCGCTGTGGACGTTGACGCGGATGAAGCTGTCGGGGCCGGCGCAGATGGAAGCGATGGCGAGGGCGGCGGCGGCGTCGTTGCGCAGGACGTTGACGCCGAGCGGCAGGGTGGTCAGCGGGCGGAGTTCGGTGATCACGCGGGACATCGCGGCGATCGTCTCGGGTTCGACCGACTCGGCGCGGAAGGGGGCGTCGCCGAAGTTCTCGATGACGACCGCGTCCACGCCGCCCTCGGCGAGCGCGAGGAGGTCGGTGCGGGCGCGATCAAGGAGGGTGGCGAAGTCGCCGTCCCAGCCGGGCGCTCCGGGGAGCGGCGGGAGGTGGACGACGCCGATCACCGACCGCGCGCCGCGCGCGAGGATGCGCGGGAGCTGGAAGGGGGAGGTGGGGAGGCCGTGCATGGTTGGCTCCAGTAGTCAGTAGCCAGTAGTCAGTAGTCAGTTTTTCATGCGATGCGAATGCCTATCGATAGAGCGCAAGCTCCGAGCGAGACACTGGCTACTGACTACTGGCTTCTGACTACTCGTCTTACGAAATAGCTGCGCCGCCATCGATGCTGAAGGTGGCGCCGGTGATCAGGCGGGCGTCGTCGGAGGCGAGGAGGATGGCGATGGCGACGAGATCGTCGGGGCGGCCGATCAGTTTGAGCGGGATGCGGGCGAGGCGGCCGTCGCGGAATTCGGGGCGGGCGATGTCGTGGCGGTTCATGTCGGTTTCGATCAGGCCGGGGGCGATGGCGTTGACGCGGATGTTGTGCGGGGCGAGTTCGAGCGCCATGGTTTTGGTGAGCATGCCGACGCCTGCTTTGGAGACGCAGTAGTGCGCGACGTTCATCCCGGCGTTGAACTGGTTGAGCGACGAGACGTTGATGATGTGACCGCCGTCGCCCTGGGCGACCATCTGCCGCGCGGCGGCCTGCCCGACGAGGAATGCGCCTTTGAGGTTGGTGTCGAGCAGCCAATCCCACTCCTCTTCGGGGATGTCGAGGAAGGGGGTGCGGCGCAGGACACCGGCATTGTTGACGAGGATGTCGAGTCGGCCGAAGGCGGCGACAGTGTCGGCGACGATGCGCCGGGCGTCGGCGGAGCTCGCGGTGTCGCCCTGCACGACGATGGCGCGGCGACCGAGCGCGGTGATCTCGTCGGCGACGGCGCGGGCTTCGTCGGGGTGGTTGGCGCAGCCGACCGCGACGTCGGCCCCTTCGCGCGCGAGGCCGAGGGCGATGGCGCGACCGTTGCCGCGCCCGCCGCCGGTGACGAGGGCGGTTTTGGACGAGAGTTTCATGGGCCTCATCCTTCAGTGCTGAGTGCTGAGTGCTGAGTGCTGAGTCAAGTAACGAGTAACGAGTAACGAGTAACGAGGGGAACTGTCTATCCGACTACCCGACTACCCGACCACCCACTCAGCACTCAGCACTCAGCACTTTCTACTGCGGTCGTACCGCGCCGAGGCGGCTGGTGACGCCGCCGTCTACCCAGATGATCTGGCCGGTGATGTAGCTCGCGCCTGCGGTGCAGAGGAAGACGGCGAGCGGGCCGATGTCGCTCGGGATGCCGACGCGGCCGGTCGGGACGCGCGGCCCCCAGGTGTCGGGGCTGTAGTCGGGGTTGTCGAAGTAGCGCGCCACTTCGATCGCGCCGGGGGCGATGGCGTTCACCAGGATGCCGTGCGGCGCGAGCTCGATCGCGCTGGCCTTGGTGAACATGTTGATGCCGCCCTTGCTCGCCTCGTAGTGGGCGTGGTTCGGGACCGCCGCGAAGCTGTGGACGGAGCTGAGGTTGACGATGCGCCCGCCGCTCCCCTGCCGGATGAACTCCTTCGCCGCGCGCTGCGTGCAGAAGAACATGCCGCGCAGGTTGATGTTCAGGGTGCGATCCCAGTCGTCCTGGGTCATCTCCAGCAGCGGCTTTGGGTCGGTGATGCCGGAGTTGTTGACCAGGATATCGACCCGACCGTAAGCGGCAATGGTGGCGTCGAAGAGCACCTGGACCTGATCGTACTCGCGCACGTCGCACTGGTGCGTCAGCACCGTCGCGCCCCGCTCGCGCAGTTGACTCGCCAGGGCCTCGGCTTTACCGCCGCTCGTGGCGTAGGCGACGACGACCGTCGCGCCCGCGTCGGCCAGCGACTCGCAGATTCCCGCGCCAATCCCGGCCCCCGCGCCGGTGACGACCGCGACCTTGCCCGCCAGTGCATCGCTCGTGAACACGCAAATCCCTCCCGGATGACGCAGCTTCCTGCCGTGTGCGCGGCGCACTCTACCATGTCTGATGGCGGATGTATACCGGTGAGGAGTGAGGAGAGTGGAGAGAAGAGAGAAGAGAGAACGGAGAAAGACCGCAGAGACGCGGAGACGCGGAGAACGACGCAGAGACGAACGAGAGAGGAGAGAAGAGCGAAGGATCCGTCTTCGTGTCTCCAACTGGCAGAGCCGACGGCTATACTTCTGGTGAGCATTGGGCGCGGCGAGGCGAATGGATGGCGAGCGTGGATACTGGCGGACAGGGGCGTGGTGGGCCGCTCATTGTGGGTCGCGAGCGGGAGTTGGCGACGCTGCGCGAGCGGTTGGGGGCGGCGCTGGCCGGGCGCGGCGGGTTGGTGCTGATCGGCGGCGAGGCGGGGATCGGCAAGACGACGCTGGCCGAGGCGGCGCTGCGCGAGGCGACCGAGGGCGGCGCGGCGGTGCTGGTGGGGCGGTGCTATGACCTGACCGAGACGCCGCCGTATGGTCCCTGGCGCGACCTCTTCGCGCATCTTCCCGCCGAGGGGGAGCGCTTCGGCGGCTCGCTGGAGGGCGAGGCGGGGGAGCTGTCGAATCAGGGTGCGCTGTTCGACCGGGTGCGGGCGTTCTTCGCCGAACTGGCGGCGCGGCAGCCGATTGTGGCGTTCCTCGATGATGTGCACTGGGCCGATCCGGCGTCGCTCGATTTGCTGCGCTTCCTGGCGCGCGAGTTGGCGCGGCTGCCGATGCTGCTGCTCGTCACCTATCGCGCGGACGAATTGACGCGCCGCCACCCGCTCTATGCGCTGCTGCCCTTGCTGGTGCGCGAGGCGCGGGCCGAGCGGCTCGATTTGCGGCGACTGGGGCGCGACGAGGCGCGGGCGCTGGTGCGGGCGGGCTATGCGCTGCCCGCGCCGGACGAGGGCCGCCTG
>JAXLWN010000153.1:0-7991 GCA_046328475.1 Chloroflexia bacterium
GCACATTTCCCACCGGTTCGGTCGATCTCCACTACGTCGCCGCGAACGAAGTGGGGCCGCCGCTCCTCTTCCTGCACGGCGTCACTTCGACCTGGCAGAGTTCCTTCCCGGTCATGCCCGCGTTCGCGCTGCGCTGGCAACTCTACGCGCTCGATCTGCGGGGACATGGCCGCTCCGGGCGGGCGGAGAGCTATCGCATCGTGGATTACGCGGCCGATGTGATCGCCTTCCTGCGCCAGCGCATCACCCGGCCGACCGTGATCGTCGGCCACTCGCTCGGCGCGATCATCGCGCTGGCGGTGGCGTCCGACGCGCCCGAGCTGGTGCGCGCCATCGTGCTGGAGGACCCGCCGCTCGGTGCTTTCTGGGACCAGTCGCTCCGCGAGCGCCCCGAGTTCGCGCGCTTCAGCGCCACCCTCGCGCTCTTGCGCGAACAGCCGTCGCTGGCGGCAGCGCGGCGCTTTGTGGATGAATCCGCGCCCGACCTCGACGCCGCGCGTCGGCGCATCCGGGCGTTGAGCCTGTCGCGGCTCGATCCCGGTGTCCTCGAAGCGGTGGTAACCGACCGGGCGAAGGAGGGCTACGACCTCGACGCGCGCTTCCCGCGCGTCGTCGCGCCGACGCTGCTGCTGCAAGGGAATGAGGCGCTCGGCGGTGCCCTGGACGACCATCGCGCGCAGCGTGCCGCGAGCCTGATTCGCGACTGCGAGCACGTCTACTTCCCGGAGGCCGGGCACGGCATCAAGGATGCGCAGCAACTCGACTACTGCAAGATTGTGGGTGGCTTCCTCGAAAGCCTCTGATATCCCGCGCGCGATTGCTGTTGGAGGAACGATGGCCTATTTCCTCGCGAAGAGCGAACCGAACGTCTACTCGATCTCCGACCTGGAGCGCGACGGCCAGACTGTCTGGGATGGCGTGAAGAACAACGCCGCATTGCTGGCGATCCGCGCGATGCGGCCGGGCGATATCGCCTTGATCTATCACAGCGGCGGCGAGTCATCGATCGTCGGCACCGCCGAGATCGTCAGCGAGCCGCGCCCCGACCCGAACGTGGAGAAAAGCTGGGTCGTGGATCTGCGCTATCGCGGCCGGGTCGTTCCCTCCGTCTCCTTGCGGCAGGTGAAGGAGAGCGGCCTCTTCAACGACTTCGCGCTCGTCCGCCAGAGTCGCCTCTCCACGATGCCGGTGCCCCAATCCTTCATCGACTGGCTTCGCAGCGAGCACGGGGCGCAGATTCCGTAGCGGGCTGTCGCTTTCCGGAGGTTCGGGTTACGGATTCTTCGCGTTGCTCAGAATGACAAGGATGCGCACTGTCTATCCCTGTCATCCTGAGCGCAGCGAAGGATCCGTCCCTCTATCCAGCAAGTGCGTGATTCACCACATCGCAGCCACCGAGGGAGGGACGCATGACCGCGAGCGAAGTCGTCGGCTACGAGGTGCGCGACCGCGTTGCCCTGATCACCATCCGCCGCCCGGACAAGCTGAACGCGATCAATCGCCAGGTCGCGCTCGACCTCCAGGCCGCCTGGGTGCGCTTCGCCGCCTCCGACGAGCGCGTCGCGGTCGTCGCGGGCGAGGGGGACCGCGCCTTCTCTGCCGGGGCCGACGTGAGCGATCTGCCCGAACTCTGGCGCTCAATTCCGGGGATCGGCGCGGCGCTCGACAAGCCGGTGATCGCCGCCACGAGCGGCTATTGCATCGGCGGCGCGATCGTGCTCGTGCAGATGTGCGACCTCTGCGTCGCCGCCGAGAACACGCAGTTCGTCTACCCCGAGGCGAAGCTCGGCTTCACCGGCGGCATGATCGCCGGGTTGGCGGGGCGGCTGCCGCACAAGATCGCGATGGAGATCATGCTGCTCGGTCGCCCGCTGACCGCACAGCGCGCCTACGAGGTCGGCTTCGTCAACCGCGTCGTCCCCAACGGCCAGCACGTCACCGAAGCCCTCGCGCTGGCGGCCGAACTCGCCGAGTCGGCCCCGCTCGTGATGCAAACGCTGAAGCGCTTCGTCACCGAGCAGATCTTGCCCAAAGGCCCGTCCGAATTGCTCGCCCTCGCCACCCGCGACCTGCAAGTGGTCCAGACGAGCGAGGATATCGCCGAGGGTCGCACCGCCTACCGCGAGAAGCGCAAGCCCGAGTTTAAGGGGCGGTAGATTTGAACAGGAGAGCAGGAGAACAGGAGAACAGGCGATTCTAACCGCCGAAGGGCGGTTTCGTGGCGCGTGAGCGCCCTCAGCCGCGGTTTCAACCGCCGATGTATCTCGGAGCCATGCCGATGCACCCTCTCGAACCGCTCCTCAACCCCCGCTCCGTCGCCGTCATCGGTGCGTCCGAGGACCAGGGGAAGTTCGGCGGGCGGGCGTTCCATTTGCTGCTGCGCCATCGCTTCGCGGGCGCGGTCTACCCGATCAATCCGAACCGGCAGGAGTTGCTGGGGCTGCGCGCCTACCCGAGCATCGCGGCGACGCCGGGGCCGGTCGATGTGGCGATCCTCGCCATCCCGAAGCCCTATCTCCAGCGCGCGGTCGAGGAGTGCGTGGCGGCCGGGGTGCGCGGCGCGATCGTGATCACCGCGCAGTTCTCCGAGGTCGGCGAGGAGGGGGCGGCGGACGAGCGGCGGATGGTGGAGACGGCCAGGGCGGGCGGGATGCGGCTGATCGGCCCCAACTGTCTTGGCCTGATCAGCCCGGTTAACCAGGCGGTCCTGACCACCTCGCCCGCGCTCGACATCGACCGCCTGCGCGTCGGGCAGATCGGCTTCACCAGCCAGAGCGGCGCGCTGATGGCGACGATCTTCGACCGCGCGAACGATCTGGGGATCGGTTTCTCCCACTGCGTCTCGGTCGGCAACCAGGCCGACCTCGCGGCGGAGGACTTTGTCGATTACTTCATCACCGACCCGCGCACGCGCGTCATGTGCAGCTACGCCGAGGGGATCAAGGACCCCGCGCGCCTGCTCGAGCTCGCCGCACGGGCGCGCGACGCCGGGAAACCCTGGCTGATGGTCAAGGCGGGGCGTACCGAGGCGGGGGAGCGCGCCGCCTTCTCGCACACCGCCAGCCTCGCCGGGCGCTATGCCGCGCTGGAGGCCGCCGCGCGCGACCGGGGCATCGTGCTGATGGACGACCCCGACGCGATGATCCTGGCCGCCTCGCTGCTCGCGCGCTTCGAGGCGCGGCCCCTGCGCCGGGTTGCGGTCGTGACGACCTCCGGTGGGGGCGGCGCGATCACCGCCGACCGCCTCAGCGATGCCGGTCTCCCGCTGGCCCGCTTCGCGCCGGAGACCGCCGACGCGCTCAACCCGCTCTTCATGCCCGGCCAGGCCGCCAACCCGGTCGATCTCGGCGGGCGGCGCGAGGGGGAGGCGGTCAACGTCGCCACGTTGGCGTTGCAAGTGGTCGCCGCCGACCCGGAGGTCGATTGCTCGCTGATCGTGCTCAGCACCGCGCCGATGCTGGCGAACATCACCGCCAACCTCGCCGCGCCCGCCGCCGCGAGTGGTCGCCCCTACCTCTTCGCCATGTGGCCCGGCACCGCCGCCGACGAATCGCGCACCCGCCTCCTCGCCGCCGGTGCGCCCTTCTGCGACCGACTCGACGACGCCGTGCGCGCCCTCCGCGCCTGGGCCACCTGGAGCGATCTCCCCGCGCCGTTCGACGAGCCGCGCCCCGACGATCTCCCAACTGCGAGCGATCTCATCGTGCAGCTTTCCGCCGGGCCGCTCGGCGAAGCCGCGACGAAAGAATTGCTGCGTGCCTACGGTATCCCCGTCAACGAAGGGCGGCTCGCCACCAGCGCCGACGAAGCTGTTGCCGCTGCCGAGGCGCTCGGCTACCCGGTCGCGCTCAAGATCGCCTCGCCCGATGTCGCCCACAAGAGCGATGTCGGCGGTATTGTGCTCGGCACGGCCGATGGCGATGCCGTGCGTCGCGCCTGGGACCGCTTGCGCGACAACCTCGCCCGCCGCCCCGACGCCCGGTTTGATGGTGCGCTCGTCCAGCCCATGGTCGCGGGCGATGCCGAATTGATCGTCGGTGTTGTGCGCGACCCGCAGTTTGGCCCGCTCGTGCTGGTCGGCACCGGCGGCGTGCTGGTGGAGGTGTTGCGCGATAGCCAACTCGCGCTCGCCCCGGTCGGCCCGCGCGCCGCCGAGGCATTGCTGCGTCGCCTGCGCGGCTGGCCCCTGCTCGCGGGCGTGCGCGGTCGCCCACCCCTCGCCATCGACGCTGTCGCCGCGATCGTCAGCCGCGTCAGCTGGCTCGCCCACGAGCAGCGCGACCGCCTGGCCGAGCTCGACATCAACCCGCTGATCGTCTCGACCGATAGCGCGGTCGCGGTCGATGCGCGGGCGGTGCTGGTCGCGCCTTGACAGCCCCTCCCGCCGCGCACTACGCTCCGTCGCGCGGCGAGGCGCGATCAGCGGAAAGGGGCGAGCGATGAAACTCCGGCGCGTGCGTCTGCCCGGCGGCGCGGGCTTCTCCGTGGCGAGTCAGCATGACGACGAAGGGCTGCCGTTGCGGCCCGCGCTCGAACTCCACCGCACGCGCGGCGGCACCGCCTCGCCCGAACTGGAAGCGGCGAGTGGCGACATCGTCGCCTTCCTCCAGGGTGGCGCGAATCTGCGCGCCCAGGCGACCGAGCTGCTAACCACATTGCAGCCGGTCATGGCGAAGAATCACCGCGCGTTCGAGCCCGATGCGCTCCTCCCGTTCCACCCGCTCTCCTTCCGCGATTTCATGCTCTACGAGCGCCACGCCATCGACGCCGCGCGCGGGCTGGTGCGCCGCTTCATGCCCCGCGTGCGCCCGCTCGTCGCGGCCTACGAGCGCGCCACGAAGCGCACCTTCCCCGCGTTGCGCCCGAAAAAGCTCTGGTACGAGCGCCCGATTTACTACATGGGCAACCACCTCAGCTTCGTGCCGGATGGCGCGACGATCCCCTGGCCCTCCTACACCAAGGCGCTCGACTACGAACTTGAACTCGGGCTCGTGATCGCCCACCCGGTGCGCAACGCCACGCCCGAGGACGCGATCGCCGCGATCGGCGGCTTCGTCGTCGTCAACGATTTCAGCGCCCGCGACGTGCAGTACCCCGAGATGAACAGCGGCTTCGGGCCGGTGAAGGCGAAGAATTTCGCCAGCGGCCTCGGCGCGGTCGTCGTCACCGCCGACGAAATCTTGCCGCGCGTAGAGAATCTGGATGTCGAAGTGAAGGTGAATGGCAAAACCTGGAGCACAGGCCACACCGCCGGGATGCGCTACCCGCTCTGGGAGGTGGTGGCCTACGCCTCGCTCGGCGAGCAACTGCTGCCCGGCGAATTGATCGCCACCGGCACCATCCCCGGGTGCAGCGGCATGGAAGTCGGCAAATGGCTCTCCCCGCGCGACGAGATCGAGCTGAGCATCGCCGGGGTCGGCACGTTGCGGAATGTGATCGGCGCGCCGAAAACGGCGTAGGGCGATCACGGCGCTGGATTGCAACTATGTTGCGAGGGTCGCGATGATGCTGGCGAGGTGACCGCGCGCGTGGCCGATGACCACCCGCTCGATGATCGCCTGGGTGGTCGCCCCGAGCGCGAAGCCTGGGGCGCGGTCGAGTTGGGCGTCGGTGAGGCTGCGGATGAAGTACGCGACCGCCGTGGCGTTGCGATCCAGCAGCGCAAGCACCTCCGCACGCGCACAGTTCGCCTGCTCCTCAGCCTGTATGGCGTTGATGTGCGCCGCCTGCTCGGCGTTCCTGCCGATGTGCGGCGGAGGTCCGTCTTAAGCCGCGCTGGCCTCCGGTCACATCAGCGCGCGAAGGCGTAGCCGTTGGCGATGGTGAGCGGCGACTGCCACGCTCCGACCCTCGGACAGGCAGGGCCGCTGCCAGTCGGCACCAGTGCACAGCCCACGACGACTGCTGTCACCTCGGTGTTGACGCGCTCAAACTCGCGCCAACCACTCCGCTCGCTCGCGCTCGCCATGCCGCCGCCTCATCAGCCCCGTAGCCGAAGGCCTTCTCCTAGCGATAGGCCACCCGGCTGGACTGGTCATCCCGAGCGATAATCCAGATCGCGTGAACCGGGCGCGGGGACGCTACCCAGCGTCAGCACGATGTTCAGCCAGAACTGCAACCCCAACCCGCAGCAGGTACTCGCCCACCGGCGGCAGGATGATCGCCAGGATGACTCGTATCACGTTCATGGCACGCTCCAGAGGTCAGAGGTCAGGGTCAGAGATCAGAGATCAGTGGCTTCGATGACCACCGCTCACGATCGGAGTACGCAGTACCCACCACCGACTACATCCGGCCCCTACTCTAGCCCCTACTCTAGCCCCGCCCGCCCCGCGTGCAGCGCGCGTCGCAGGCGCGGCGCGACCCGGTAGCGGTCCTCGCCGTAGTAGGCGTGCAGGCCGTCGAGCGTGGTGACGACCGCCTCCAGGCCGAGGCGCGACGACCACTCGATCGGCCCGGCCGGGTAGTTCAACCCCAGGCGCATCGCCGTGTCGATGTCGGTGGCCGAGGCGATGCCCTCCTCCAGCGCAAATGCCGCCTCGTTGATCAGGCAGCTCAGCAGGCGGGTGAGCACCTGACCCGGCGGGTCCCCGACGACCGTGACCGCCTTGCCCATGCGGCGCAGGAAGGCTATCGAGCGGCGCAGCGCCGACTCGCTGGTGCGCAAGCCCTTGCCGAGTTCCACGATTGGCGCGGTCGCGAACGACCCGGCGTAGCCGATGCCCGCGACGCGCTCCGGGCGGCTCGCCCACGAGCCGAGTTCGGTCGCGCCCTGCCCCAGCGCCAGCGAGAGGATCGGGATCTGCGGCGGCAACGAGTCGTCCAACTCGTACCAGTAGGCGCGCTTCAAGTCGCGCGGCCCGAGCACCGCCTCGATCGCCAGCGTCGTCGTCAGCAGCACGTCGCGCAGGCGACGGGCGCGCGGGATGCCCGCGTTCATCAGCGTCGTCGATTCCTCGGTGGAGTAGGTGACGACCTCCTGCCCCGCGCCCTGCAACGCCAGCGCGAGGTCATCCGCCACCGGGCCGTGCCCGGCGACCAGCACGGTCGCCACGCGGCTGAGTGGTCCGATATCGGCATAGAGATCGTGCTCGCCTTCCGCCACGCGCTGCCCGTCGGCGTAGCGGTAGAAGCCGCGCCCGCTCTTCTGCCCCAGCAGCCCCGCCGCGACCATCTGCGCCTGGAGCCGCTGCGGGCGATAGCGCGGCTCGTGGAAGGTCTGCTCGTAGACCGCCTGGTGGACCGCGAAATTCACGTCGATCCCGACGAGGTCCAGCAGTTCGAACGGCCCCATGCGGAAACCCGCCGCGCGCACGATCCGGTCCACCTGCGGTACCGTGGCGATCCCCTCGCCCACGATCCGCAGCGCCTCGCCCGTGAATGGCCGCGCGACGCGGTTGACGATGAAGCCCGGCGTATCTTGCGCCCGCACCGGCGTCTTGCCCAGCCGCTCCGCCAGCGCGGTGATTGTGTCGAGCGTCTCGGCGTTCGTCAGCGCGCCGCCGATCACCTCCACCAGCGCCATCACCGGGGCCGGGTTGAAAAAATGCATCCCGGCGACCCGCTCCGGTCGTTCCACGCCGCCCGCAATCGCCGTGATCGACAGCGACGAGGTATTCGACGCCAGGATCGCCTCCGGCCCGCAGATGCGCGCCAACTCGGCAAAAATCTGCCGCTTCAGCGCCAGATCCTCCGAGACCGCCTCGATCACCAGTTGCGCGTCGCGCAATTCGTCCAGCGCCGTCGCCGCGCGCACCCGCCCGAGCGCCGCATCCCGCGCCTCACCCGTCAGCCGCCCGCGCTCGACGCCGCGCGCGAACCCGGCCCGCACGCGCGTTATCCCGCGCTCCACCACCTCCGCCGACACGTCGCAGAGCACCACCTCGCACCCCGCGCCCGCCGCCAACTGCGCGATCCCCGCGCCCATCGTCCCCGCCCCGACGATTCCGAGGCGCGTGATCTCGCTCGCCAAGTGCTGCTCCTTAGTTCAT
>JAXLWN010000154.1:0-7615 GCA_046328475.1 Chloroflexia bacterium
ATGCCGCCGGTGTAGGCGATGTAGGTCTCGATGTCGCGGCGGTGGCCGCTGGTGGCGGGGATGTTGGGGAAGGTGCCGGGGCGGGTTTGCCAGGCCCAGGTGCCGACCGTCACGAATGCGCGGGTGATGAAGCCGATCGACTGGAGTTTGGTGACGGGGAGGTTGGGGCCGAAGGTGCCGTCTCCGAAGCCTTTGGCGACGCCGCGCCCGGAGAGGGTGGCGACGGCTCGCCAGAGGCCATCGGGGAGGCCGCCCTGGTCGGTGAAGGGGTTCGGCCAGACCTCGTTCGACCAGCCGAGGAGGCGGCAGAGCAGGGCCGCGACCTGCGCCCGCAAGATGGTGTCGTTGGGGGCGAACTGGGTGTCGGTGTAGCCACGAATAGCACCCTGATCGGCCAGGATCCAGATCGCGGCGGCACCGGGCGAGGTTGGGGGAACGTCGGTGAAGGCGGTCATGCTGCGGGGCCAGGCGGTCCAGACGCCGCGATCGGCGAGGCGCTGCTGGAAGCCTTGCATGAGCGTCGCGGAGGCGCGCACCTGGGCGGGGGTCGCGCTGTTGACCAGGCAGTAGGCGGCACCGTAACCGGCGGCGACGCCGGTGGCGAACTCGGTCGAGTGGAGGCGGAAGGCGCCGTTGGCGAGGTGCGAGGTGGAGACGGAGAGGCCGACCGCCAGCAGGTTTGTGACGCGCTGGGGGACGAGCGCGCCCCAGGGAATCTGGTAGGCCAGGCCGTCGGTGTCAAAGTAGTTGTGCCCGCCGGTGGTCGGGTGGAGATCGATCACGTATTGGCCGATGCCGACGGTGTCGGTGAACTCGGTTGCGCGGTCGGAAGGTAGGCCGAGGGTGCGGCGCGCGGCCGGGCTGATGTGCTGCTCGCGGACGGTGAAGAGGCCCTGGAGGCGTCGGCCTTCGCGGATATAGGGGTGCATGGCGAGGCCGTCTGCGGTCCCCATCGTGGCCGGGCTGAGTTGAAATTCGGGATAGCCGGTCCCGCCGTCGTGGCGCGGGGCTTCGGTCTGCAACCAGTAGAGGAAGGAAAGGCTGAGGTCGCGCGCCTCGGCGAAGGCTTGCTGGCGCGAAGCGGGGGTGGTGCCGGGGCCGATTAGGGGCCAGGCTGGTAGTCGTTCTGCGGCCAGTTCACCAGGGTGATGTCGTTCCCGCCCTGCGCGAAATTGCTCGCGGCGCGGATGCGGCGATAGGTCCACCAGTTGCCGCCCGAACCGAGGAGCGGTAGCGTGCGGGGTTGGAGGTCACGCGGGGCGGAGTAGGTCCAACTAAAGAGCGGGCCGAGGCCAGGGGTGAGGGCGGGGCGGAAGGTGCGCCAGGTGTCGTAGTTGGCGGGGCAGGGGATCGGCGGGCCGCCGCCGGGGCGATATTCGAGGGCGAAGCACCAGGTGAGGGCCTGCTGATCGAGCGGGGCCGCCTGTGACGAGGCGCTCCGGCTCGCCAGTCTGGGCCTGCGACTCGGCACCGGTACGTGCTCGACGCCGCCAAGTTCGAACGGATCGCCAGGTTCGGTGGCGTCGATGAAGTATTGCGCCGATGGTGACGCTGGTGCCACCGGCGACGGGGCGGAGGGTGACGGCGTCGAAGCGGTCGCCAGTGCGCTCGACGCGCTCGGCACGTAGCCACGCAGGGTGACGACCTCGGACGGTGAGCCGGACGCGACGATCGCGGCGTCAAGCATCGCCGCCGCGACGCGGGGTTCGGTGCAGAGGCTGAACACGTCCCCCCGCCGGGGTCGAGCCAGAGGGTGGTGCTGGCCTTCGCGGTGAGCCCTTCGTTGAGGCGATACCAGCGGCGCAGTTGGTCGCGGAAGTCGCGATAGAGGCGCGAGCAGGGATCTGCTCGATCCAGAAATGCTCGTCCAGCGGGACGCCCTGGCTGGTCAATTGGCCGCCGAACCAGGGAAGGGGCTGGTGATCGCGACGGTGTAGCCTTCTTCGCGCAGGGCGCGCAGGGCGGCGTAGCCGCCGAGCCCTGCCGCCGATGATCGCGACATCGACGTGGTTCTCCTTCGGCAGCGGCATCGGGCGGGCGCGGGAAATCCCCGGCAGCGCCAGGGCAGCGGCAACGGCTGTCGCGCCCGCGATGAATTGCCGTCGGCCGAACGCTGCGCGCGTCATGGGGATCCTTCCGGGGTGGGTCCGGCGTTGCCTGGTTGCGCCGCGCGTGGTTGGGCGTGGGCGTTGAGGGGAGGGGCGCGTGGCGGCGGCGGCGTGGAGTTATGGATAGCAGATTTGGGGCAGGGGGCAAGGGGCGGAAGTGCTGAGTGCTGAGTGGGTCGGGCAGTCGGGCAGTCGGGCAGTCGGGCAGTCGGGCAGTCGGAGAGAGGGACGAGACCCCTCCCCGCCGCTGCGGCGGCGACCCTCCTGATGAGGAGAGGGTTGGGGTACGGGGGGACGCGGGTGGCGGTGGTGGGGGTGGGGGGGTGGGCGAAGATGCCGTTGGACTGGGGGAGTCCCGGCTGAAGGCGACCGGCGGGTCGCCGCAAAGCCCGCCTGCGCGGGCTCGGGGATCGTAGCCTGTGGTGCCGGGAGGGTGTGGGGCGGGCGGGGTTCGTGGGCGTGATAGACTGCGCCCGCCGGGAAGCCGAGGTGGGGATGGGGGAGGGTGGGGATGGTTGTGGGGCGGCGGGAGCAGTGTGAGGGTTGCGATAAGGCGGGGGGCGGGGGGTGGTTGATTGGGGAGGGCGCAGGTTCCTGCCCCGGGGGCGGGGGCTGCGCCGTTCAGCGATCCGTTGGGGTATCCGCACGGGGATTATGCAGGGGCGATTCGGACGGAGTGACACGAAGACGCGCCGCTGGGGGATGGAAATGGGCCGACCTGGCACGCGGGGCAGGCGATCCGGGAGCGTTGCTGGTGGCGGGCGGCGGTTGGGTGATGCGCGGTTTCGCGAGGCGGCGTTGGCGGCGGCAGGGTTCATGCTGCGTGAGCGGTTGGAGGGTCCGCCGGAGGTGATGCTGCTGACGTATGGGGGGATGGGTCACGCGAATGTGGAGGTGGGGTTCGAGGGATTAATGGGTGGCTCGATCTGTTCGAGGTGACGGGAGAGGGGCGGTGGCTGGAGGGAGTGGCGCGGCGGGCGAGCGATGCGCTGTGTGTGGGGTATGTGCCCGCTGAGCGGTTAATGTATGACCACTATCATGTGGCGAGCCGACGTTTTGTCGTGGTCCCGGCGTATAATCCGAATCCGGGGCGGGCGATGCTGGATGACGCGACGCTGGCGCGGCTGTCGCGGGTGACGGGCGAGGCGCGCTACGGCGGGCTGTTCCTGGCGATGGCGGACCGGTTGCTGGAGGAGGGGAGGGGCCGCGCGGGACCTGGCTGCGCTTCCCGCCGTGGAAGCCGGAAGTGGGGCGGGTGCATGGGCGGAAGTCGTGGTGGTGGGGTTGGCCGTTGCTGGCGGCGCACGATCTGGCGGTCAGTGGGGACGGGGGACGCGGCGAGGTATTTCGACGGGGCGGTGCGGGCAGCCGGGTGGTATCTGGAGGGGCAGAATCTGGATGGTGGGGCGTATTACACGCCGAATACCGAGGGCGGCACAATAGTTACGGACTCTGCACGTCATTGAGCGCGGTGTCGATCCTGTTCTGGGCCGATCTCTGGCGGCGGACGAGGTGAGGAGCGGTGGTTGGTCGGGATTCGCCGGGCGGTGGGGTATTTGCTGCGGGCGCAGTTCGCGGACGAGGTGGAGGACGCGGGAGGGTGCGCGGGGCGTTTCTTCGAGTCGAATACGCCAGATGGGAGTCTCGCGCCGGGGTATCAGGTTCGGGATATCGCGACGGTTTTCGGGATTCGGGCGCTGGATGCGGTGCTCGATTTGCCGGAGTTGCTGGCGGATGACGGCGAAGATTGGGCGGATACGACGATGAAGTGGTGAGAGGAGACGATTGAACCGCCAAGACGCCGGAGACGCCAAGACAGCGAGGAGAGTGGAGTGAGGAGAGTGGAGAGAAGAGAGACGAGAGACGATCTAACCGCAGAGGACGCAGAGGGCGCGGAGACGAGGAGAAAAAGAAGGACGACAGGAGACGGATTGAACCACAGAGGGCACAGAGGACACGGAGACGATGAGGATTGAGGTGGGAGGTGGGTGCGGTGATGCGGGTGGCGATTGGGGGGATTGCGCACGAGAGTAGTACGTTTTCGGTGGTGCCGACGACGTTGGAGGATTTCGAGAAGCGGGGGTTGTCGGAGGGGAGGAGTTGATCGCGCGGACGCGGGGACGCGGACGCCGTTCGGGGCGTTTTTGGATGCGGGGCGCGATTTTGGGTTTGAGGTGTGGTGCCGACGCTGGGGGCGGCGGCGACGCCGGGTGGTCCGGTGACGGGCGAGGCGACCAAAGGAAGTGGATGGTGGCGCGACTGTGCGAGGGTTGCGCGCGGCGCTGGCGAGCGGTCCGCTGGATGGGGTGCTGCTGGCGTTGCACGGGGCGATGGTTTCTGAAGCTGGATGATGATGGGGAGGCCTATATCCTGCGGGCGGTGCGGGAGGTGGTGGGGCCGGAGATGCCGGTGCTGGCCGGGCTTGATTTGCACGGGAATATCACGCAGGAGTCGGTGGACCTGGCGACGGTGTTGGTGGCGTATGACGGTATCCGCACACCGATTCCGTATGAGCGCGGGTATGAGTTGGCCGAGATGCTGGTGAAGATCGTGCAGGAGGTGAAGCCGACGCCAGCGCTGGTGCGGATTCCGCTGCTGGCGGGGTTGCAGCGGCAATATACCTGGGCCGAGGCGATGGCGGGGTGAAGGCGCTGGCGCACGCGATCGAGAGGCGGGCCGGGGGTGCTGAATGTGAGCTATCTGCCGGGGTTTGCCTGGGCGGATATTCCGGCGATGTGTTTCAGCGTGATTGTGACGACGGATGACGATGCGGCGCTGGCGCGGCGGCGGGCGAACCGGGTGGCGGGTACGATCTGGGCGCGGCGCGGGGTTTGTGGTGCGGCCGGTGCCGGTGGATGAGGCGGTGGCGGCGGCGATGGCGGCCGAGCGCGGGCCGAGTGGTGCTGGCGGATATCGGGGACAATCCGGGCGGGGGGACGCCGGCCGATGGGACGGTGTTACTGGAGGCGCTGTTGCGGCACGGGGCGACGCAGGCGGCGCTGGCGATCATGGCCGACCCGGAGTCGGCGGCGGCGGCGATCGCGGCGGGGGTGAGGCGACGGTGGCGCTGCGGCTCGGGGGAAGACGGATGGGCTGCCTGGGGAGCCGCTCGACATGATGGCGCGGGTGGAGCGGGTGAGCGAGGGGCAGTTTCCGGCACCTGGGACCGATGAGCACGAATCTGGAGATGAATCTGGGGCCGACGGCGGTGATCCCGCAGTCGCGGGGGCGAACGGGGGCGAGGTGCGGGTGGTGCTGACGACGCACCGGTATCAACCGACGGATCTGGAGGTGTTCCGGTCGCAGGGGATCGAGCCGACGGAGCAGCAGATCCTGGCGGTGAAGTCGTCGGTGCATTTCCGGGCGGCGTTCACGCCGATTGCGGCGGAGATCGTGGAGGTGGATACGCCGGGGCTGACGACGCCGCACATGGAGCGGTTCGAGTTTAAAAGGATTCCGAGGCCGATCTATCCGCTGGATGGGGATTTTGCGTGGCGAACGGAGGGGTAAAGAGACGATGAACCGCCAAGACGCCAAGGAGGTCGCCAAGAACGCCAGGAGGGGAGACGGATTTACCGCAGAGGACGCAGAGGACGCAGAGACGAAGGCGAGACGAGGAGAGACGAAGGAGAGAAAGTGGAGTGGGGTGGCTAGGGATGGGTTGGCCCCCTAAATCCCCCATACATGGGGGACTTTGAGCGGGTGGCGCTTCGAGCATCTGAGGGGCTGGCGAATTGGTCGAATCAGGATCGTTCTTGGCGTTCTTGGCGGATCCTTGGCGTCTTGGCGGTTCGATCAATAGGAGGAAATGAGATGTATCGGATTGCGGTGGGGAGATTGCGCACGAGACGAACAATTTTATTACGGACCGACGCCGGTGGAGGTGTTTAAACATTTCCAGTGGTTGCATGGGGAGGAGTTGGGAGCACGCGGGGAATCGGACCTATGTGGGGGGGGATGCTGGACCGGGCGGGGGAGTTGGGGCTGACGGCGGTGCCGATTTTCGGGACGATGGCGTATCCGTCGGGGACGATCACGGCGGCGGCGTATGCGGAGATGTTGAGGGGAGTTGCTGGGGGGTTGGAGCGAGCATTGCCGGTGGATGGGGTCTGCCTGGCTGCACGGGGCGGGTGTGGCGGAGGGGGTGGATGATCTGGAGGGGGATGTCCTGGCGAAGGTGCGCGCGTTGGTGGGGCCGGGGGTGCCGATCGCGGTGACGCTCGATTTGCACGGCAATATCACCGAGGAGATGGTGCGGCACGCGGATGGGCTGCTGGGGACGATGTTTTACCCGCACACGGATATGTATGAGCGCGGGGGCGAGGCGATTGAGTTCCTGGTGAAGAAGTTGCGGGGCGAGATCAATCCGGTGATGCACCTGGAGCGGCTGCCGCAGATGATCACGACCTGCTCGACCGATCTGGAGCCGGGGAAGCGGCTGAATGGGCTGTGCGCGGCGTGGGAGGCGCGGCCGGGGGTGCTGGATTGCACGATTTTCCACGGGTTCCCGTATGCGGATGTGCCGCCGGTGGGGATGTCGGTGGTGGCGATTGCGGATGGGGATGCGGGGTTGGCGCGGGAGGCGGCGCGGGCGGTGGCGCGGGCGGTGTGGGAGGCGCGCGAGGAGTATCGGCCGCGGGTGCTGTCGCCGCAGGAGGCGATCGCGGAGGCGCTGGCGATCGAGGGTGGTCCGATTGTGATCAATGACACGTCGGACAATCCGGGGGGCGGGTCGCCGGGGGATAGCACGCATCTGCTGCGGGCGATGCTGGAGGCGGGGCTGACGGATGCGTGCTACGCCTTCATCTACGACGTGCAGACGGCGGCGCTGGCGCACGAGGTGGGGGTGGGGCGGAAGATACGGGTGCGGCTGGGGGGTAAGACGGACGATGTGCATGGTGCGCCGATCGAGGCCGAGGCGTATGTGAAGGCGCTGACGGATGGGAAGTTCCGCTATACGACGCCGATGGGGCGGGGGTTGGCGGTGGATCTGGGGGCGATGGCGCGGCTGGAGATCGGCGGGATCGATGTGCTGGTGGCGTCGGAGCGGAACCAGGTGCTGGATGATGAGGTGTTCTTGCTGCACGGGATCGATGTGCGGCGGAAGAAGATCGTGGCGTTGAAGTCGAGCGCGCATTTCCGGGCGGGGTATACGCATCTGGCGAAGGCGATCATCACGGCGGATGCGCCGGGGGCGACGACGCTGCGGTTTGAGCGGGCGTTCACGTATGGGCGGGTGCGGCGGCCGATCTGGCCGTTGGATGAGGATGCGGTGTACGGGGAGTGAGGAGAGTGGAGAGAAGAGAGAAGAGAGTGGAGAGAGACGAGACCGCAGAGACGCGGAGACGCAGAGCACGACGCGGAGGCGACGATGCGTTGGACAACTCGAATGGCTATCCCAGGAGTCTTCCTTGGTGCAGCCTTTGGCTTCGTCGTGTTCGTGGCGAAGGGTAATCATCGGGGTTCGACATTTGCAGCCGAGTGGTGGACGACTCTTTCGGCCGGGA
>JAXLWN010000155.1:0-7482 GCA_046328475.1 Chloroflexia bacterium
AAGGGGATCCTCGGGCCGGATCTGATGAACGAGATGCGCGAGCAGGCGGTGCGCTTCGGCACCACGCTGGTCGAGGACGATGTGACGCGCGTCGATTTCTCGCAGCGCCCGCTGACGGCCTATACGGGCGAGGGTGACTACGAGGAGGCGTATCACGCCAAGGCGGTGATCGTGGCCACCGGGGCGTCGGCGCTCTGGCTGGGGTTGCCCGCCGAGGAGCGGCTGCGCGGCTTCGGCCTCTCGTCCTGCGCGACGTGCGACGGCTTCTTCTTCCGTGGTAAGGAGATTGCGGTCGTCGGCGGCGGCGACACGGCGATGGAGGAGGCGACCTATCTGACGCAGCACGCGTCGAAGGTGACGCTGATCCACCGGCGCGAGGAGCTGCGCGCGTCGAAGATCATGCAGGATCGCGCCAGGAAGAACCCGAAGATCGAGTGGGCGCTGAACAATCAGATCGTCGATATCGTGGGTGATAAGAAGGTCGAGGGCGTGCGGCTGAAGAATACGCAGTCCGGCGAGGAATCGACCTTGCGGCTCGATGGCCTCTTCGTGGCGATCGGGCACCGGCCGAACACCGAGATCTTCAAGGGTCAGCTCGACATGGACGAGGCGGGCTACCTGATCACGCAGGAGCACACGGCCAGCAACATCCCGGGGGTCTTCGTCGCGGGCGATGTGCGCGACCACCGCTATCGCCAGGCGATCACCGCCGCCGGCGACGGCTGCATGGCCGCGCTCGACGCGCAGGAATTCATCAACGGCGAGATCTGGACCGACTGGGCGATCGGCGAGCAGAGCCCGGCGGTGGTGGGCTGAACGGAACGGTTCAAAGTTCAAGGTTAATTGCAGGAACCCCGGAGCGACCGCTCCGGGGTTCCTGGTGTTTTCTTGCTGCTGTCCCCCGAGGTTGCTATTCCAGACCGCGCATTAGCCGTTCGATAGCAGACGGTGCGATCTTGATCAGGAGTGGCAGTGGCTCCGGTAGCGGATCTTGCCAGAACCAGGTCGGATCGATCCAGAATCCGGGCAATATGCGCGAGTGATAGCGCCCCTGCTCATCTGGTTGGATCGGTTCATAGTTGCCCGCTTCGTTGAGGGTGAACGGCTCGAACCTGCGGTGCCTCGGGCGGGGATCGACCCACCAATACTCGGGTATCCCCGCTTCCGCATACTCCACGAACTTCTCGCGTCGATCGCGTCCGACGCTCTCGGGAGAGACGATCTCCACAACCAGGTCGGCCGGTCCTGCCAGCCGCTGCTCGGTCAGTCGATTGAGGTGTTCGCGGGCGACGAATAGGAGGTCTGGCTCGCGTGCGGGGCCATCGGGGCGCGTCCGCATTTCGACTGGGGATGCGATGACGCGCCCCAGGTTGAACAAACCAGCGAAGATGTTGAGCAGGGAGAATAGGAACCCCGAGAGGAGTTGGTGGCGAATGCTTGGTGGCATGAAGACGATCGCCTCCCCATCGACCCACTCCATCTGTCGCCCGTCACCTGGCAGGGCCAAGAACTCCTCGTAGCTCATCTTGAGCCGGAGCTCTTGTTCAACCGGGACGGTCATTGTCAGATCTGCCATTGTCTACCCCTTGCGCCTGGGCAATATCGCGTGACAGGGATGATTGTAGCCGACATGAGGGCGACAGACTACACCGGACCTATGCTCGCGGCGCATCAGTTGCCGAGCGTGTTGATCGCCCGGGCGACCAGGATGCCGATGACGACCAGCGAGATCGAGGACTGGAGCATCATCAGCAGCTTGGCGTGGCGCGAGAGGACGATGGTGTCGGTGGGGCTGAAGGCGGTGCTGGTGTTGAAGGCGAGGAAGAGGTAGTCGATGAAGCCGGGGGACCAGCCTTCGACCAGTCCGTCGTCGTCGAGTTGCTGCTGCGGGAAGGCGAAGTCGCTGCTGGCGTGGCGGCCGGGGTGGCGATGCGCCGGGCCACCGCCGTCGATATCCCAGTACCAGAGCGCGAAGGTGAGGACGTTGGCGATCCAGATCAGCGCGGAGTAGCGCAGCAAGACGCGTGGGGTGACACCACCCACCGGGATCAGCACCACCAGCAGGGTCGCGCTGGCGATCACCGCCAGCGTCATCAGCGCCAGCAGCAGCTTCACGATCTTCCCGGTGAGGTGGTGCAAGCCCCGCCATCGCGTGATCCAGACAAACACCAGGAGCACCGCGATCACCGCCGGGACCGACCAGCGCGGCCCCAGCGGGTAGCGCGCCGAGATCAGGAAGAAGATGGTACCGAGCACGATCAGTGCGATCGTTGCCGGCCAGCGCGGGACGCCGGGGCCGTGCGGGTGTGGGGCGAGGGGCGAGGGGCGAGAGGCGTGGTCGTCGTGTTCCATTGAAATCGCCCTCACGCCCTCACGCCCTCACGCCCCTCGTCTCAGCGCCCGGCCAGCTCCAGTCGCCCGGTCTGCGCCAGCCGATCCTCCAGACCGGCCTCGCGCG
Source organism: Chloroflexia bacterium (assembly GCA_046328475.1). Classification (GTDB taxonomy): domain Bacteria; phylum Chloroflexota; class Chloroflexia; order Thermomicrobiales; family CADCWN01; genus CADCWN01. Next base: position 2,459 of record JAXLWN010000155.1, read on the forward strand.
CCTGGGCCAGCACCTCGTCGCGGGTGCGGCGGCGGCCGGGGAACTCGGGGTCGGTGGCGACCCGGAAGAGGATGCGCGCGGTCAGGACGGAGGCCATTTGCAGGCCGCGCAGGGTGGCCTTGTCCACGGTATCGGCCTCGGTGTGGCCCCAGCCGCGCCCCACCAGCGCCGACTTGTCGTCGGGGCTGCTGAGGGTGGCGGAGGGGATGCCGCGCAGGGCGTAGGGGAAGTGGTCGGAGTGCGACTGGAAGCGGTGGCCGACCGGGTAGTCGTAGTTGGCCGCGCGCGAGTGCGCCTGGAAGTAGGGGATCAGGTCGGGGGCACCGGTCAGTTGCAGCGACTCGGAGCCACCCTTGCCGCGCCCGGCGGTGTCGAGGTTGAGCATGAAGCGGGTGCGATCCGACTCGTCGGCGTGCGCGGCGGTGTAGGCCCAGGAGCCGAAGAGGCCGACTTCCTCGCCGCAGAAGAGGACGCAGCGCACCGTGCGGCTGAGCGTGCCCGCCGGGAGCGCGGCCAGGGCGCGCATCGCCTCCAGGCAGACGACCGTGCCCGCGCCGTCGTCGAGCGCGCCCTGCGAGATGTCGTGGCCGTCGTAGTGGCCGCCGGTGATCACCAGCTCGTTCGCCTTGTCGGAGCCGGGGACCTCGCCGACGACGTTGTAGGAGACATTGTCGAAGAAGCGCCCGCCGGTGCGGATGGCGAGCCGCGCGCCCGCGCCGCGCTGCGCGAGGCGGAGGATCGCCGACCCGGTCTCCCAGGAGACGCCGACCGCGATCACCGGGGCGGGCTTGCCGCCGGGCGCGCCGACGCCGCCGGTGATGTGCAGCATGCCGGGGTTCTGGTTGACGAAGACGAAGCCGATCGCCCCGGCGGCGACCGCGCGAGCGAGCTTGTCGGTGCGGTGGCTGAGCTTGCCCTGCGGGCGACCGACCGGGTTCGTCTCGGCCGCGCTGACGGCGATCTTGCCGCGCACCGCGTCGCCGAGCCGGGTGAAGTCTTCTTCCTCACCCTCGCCCACGTCGATCAGTTCGGCCTCGATCTCGCCAGCTGGGCAATAGGGGAGGGCGACGCAGGAGAAGGCCCGCTCGACCGGCGCGGTCATGCGCAGGACCGCCTCGCCGCGCTCCCAGGCCCCGAACTCCACCGGCTCCAGATGCACATGCTGCACGCCATAGGCGATCAGCTTGTCGCGCAGCCATTCCCCGGCGGTGTGCTCGCTCGCGCTCCCGGCCCAGCGGTTGCCGATGTCGTCGCACAGCTCCACCAGGTTGTCGTAGGGCGCGCTACTCGTCCAGATGTCGCCGATCAGTTGGCGTTCGGCGGCGGTCAGGTCGGCCATCCTTGTCCTCCACGAAGTAACACGAAGTGCTGGAGTGCTGAGTGCTGAGTGCTGAGTCGAGTAACGAGTAACGAGTAACGAGTAACGAGGGACGAGGGATGAGCCTCTACCCGACTACCCGACTGTCCGACTACCCGACTCGCCTCGCGCCCGTCCGGTTGGGCGCGGCCCGATTGTAGCATGGGGATCAGCGGGCGGGCGGGATTGCCGGTGCCGGCCAGTGGCCGGGGCTACAGATTTCTATGAGATCGTCCCGGTAGAGTGCAAAGGAACTGCGGCCCAGGTGATGGGATTGAGGGGGATGGCGGGTTCCTTTGCGGCCAGCGAGCGGAAAAAACGGGGGGTGCGTTCCGGCCCACAATGCGTACAATTGGTGTAGCAGCACAGCTTGATTCGGGAGCGCCCTGGGCGGCGCTACTGAGGTGTTATTGAGTGGCGGTCCGTCATTCGGGGAGGTCGCTATGCGCCAGCGTTGTCGTTCGCTGCTCCGCGCCCTGAGCGTGATGGTTGTGACCTGCGTCGGGTTGGCGAGTTGCGGCACGCCGGATGCGACGATTTCCAGGTCGCTGGGTACGCCCGTGGCTGGCCAGGCGATCGAGATGGCCGCGTTCTCGCCGGGCGGGTCGTTGCTGGCGACGGCCAACCCCGACGCCACGATCACGGTCTGGGACATGTCGAGCGGGCAACGCCGCTTCACCCTCGCCGGGCACAGCGGCAAGGTGACGGCGCTGGTCTTTAGCCCGGACGGCAAATCGCTTGCGAGTGGCGCGACGGACAAGCGGGTCGAGCTCTGGGACGTGGCGAGCGGCAAGGAGCTGCGCGCCCTGAGCGGTCATGCGGGCGGGGTGAGCGCCGTGAGCTTCAGCCCGGACGGGAAGACGCTGGCCTCCGGCGGCACGGATGGCGCGGTCAAGCAGTGGGAAGTGTCGAGCGGGAAGGCGATGCAATCGCTCAGCGCCGGTGTCGGCGGCGGGGTCACCAGTCTGGCGTATAGCCCGGATGGCAAGTCGCTCGCGAGCGGCGGGGGCGACGCCAAGGTGCAGCTCTGGAATCCCGCGAGCGGGCAGTTGACGCGCAGCTTCACCGGTCACAAAGATGCGGTCGGCACGCTGGCGTTCAGCCCCGATGGGCAGAGCCTCGCCACCGGCAGCAACGACAACCAGGTGAAGGTCTGGTCGGTGCAGGATGGCAAGGAGCAGCGCACCCTGAGCGGGCACACCGGGGGCGTCCTGGCGGTCAGCTTCTCGCCGGATGGCAAGTCGCTTGCCAGCGGCAGTGTCGATAAGACCGCCAGGTTGTGGGATGCCACCAATGGCCAGGCGAAGCAGACCCTCTCCGGCCACACCGCCGCCGTCCCGGCGGTCGCGTTCAGCCCCGACGCCAAGAGTCTCGCCACCGGTGGCCGCGACAACTCGGCCAAGCAGTGGGACGCGACGACCGGCAAACTCCAGAAATCGATCAACGTCAGCCCCGCCGCGAGTGGCCCGATCGATGGGCTCTGGGATTCGAACTATGGCCCCGTGACCCTGATCACGCAGCCCGCGTCGGGCGGGACCTTCTCCGTCACCGGCTACTGGTACCAGAATGGCGATCCCGCCACCTGCGACCCGAATGCCTGCCGGGGTGCCATCAATAGCGGCACGTACAATCCCGCGACCGGCCAGCTCGACATCAAGTATCACCAGCCGTGGAACAATACCGATGGCACGGCCACCTTCAAGCTCACCGGTGCCGATCTGGTCGGGAGTTTTGTGCAGCCGAACGGGAGCGGGGCGTGGAACCTGACCCGCCCGAAGGCGAGCCCCGGTGCTTCTGCGAGCGTGACGACGACGGGCTCCAATCTCGTCTCCTTCGGCGGCTTCGAGTGCCCGCTGATCACGTCGAGCTACCAGGCCTTTCCCGCCGGTCAGAATCTCTGCGGCTGGGCAGTGAAAGAGCAATCGATCGATCTGGTCGGCAGCCTCTGGCCGGCGGCGGAGGGCAAGCAATCGGTTGACCTGACTGGTTCCCCAGGCATGGGGGTGATCGAGCAGTATCTGTCGACGGTGCCGGGGCAGGCCTACCGCATCCGCTTCGCGCTCGCGGGGAATCCCGATAGCGGCCCCGCCACGAGGCAAGTGGCGACCGAGTGGCAAGGAGACCTTCGACACAACGGGTCGTACTAGCACGGCGATGGGCTGGGTGTACAAGGAGTACACCGTCAAGGCAACTGCTACTGCCACCCCACTTGCCTTCAGCAGCCTGACCGAAGGGTCGTTTGGCCCGGTGATCGATGCTGTCTCGGTCGTATTCGTCGGTTCGGCGGCGGCACCCCGACCGCTTGATGTGGGGATTGACTGGTCCGCAGCCGGGCATCGCTTCGTGGGCGCTGTGCCCGTGGCAATGTTCATTGAACGCCGCCGCCCGGCAACACCGCGCAATCGCCTATAATGGTTCCGGCTTGCGGGCGGGCCGGTATGGGCGAGGCGGGCGTGGGGTTGCACGGTATCCTGGTGATCAACAAGGAAGAGGGCTGGACCTCGCACGATGTCGTCGCGCGGGTGCGGCGGATCACGGGCGAGCGCAAGGTCGGGCACACCGGCACGCTCGATCCGGCGGCGACCGGTGTGCTGCCGGTCTGCCTCGGCGCGGCGACGAAGGTGATCGAGTACTTGCAGGATGAGGGCAAGACCTACTACGCCGAGGTGGTGCTGGGGGTCGCGACCGACACCGACGACCTCGAAGGGCAGATCGTCGCCGAAGTCCCGGTGCCGACGCTGACCGAGGACGACCTCGACCGCGCGCTCGAACCGTTCCGGGGCGAGATCGCGCAGATTCCGCCGATGTACGCGGCGATCAAGATTGGCGGGCGCAAGCTCTACGAGCTGGCGCGGGCGGGGGAGATCATCGAGCGCGCCCCGCGCCGGGTGCGGATCGACACGCTGGCGGTGCTCGGCTGGGAGCCGCCGGTCGTGCGGCTGCTGGTTGACTGCGGCAAGGGGACCTATATCCGCGCGCTGGCGCGCGATCTCGGCGAGGCGCTCGGCTGCGGAGCCTATCTGCAACGCCTGGTGCGGCTGCGCACCGGGCCGTTTTTCCTCGATCAGGCGTTGACGCTGGAAGAACTGGCGACAGAGTTCGCGGAGACGCCCTGGCCGGAACTGGCGCTCCACCCCGATGTGGCGCTGCTCGACTGGCCGGTGATCGTGCTCGACGAGGCGGGGACGCTGGCCTGGCGGCAGGGGAAAGATATTCACGCCGGGCAGGGCGCGGCGGATGAGCATTGCCGCGCCTATTCGACCGAAGGGGATTGGTTGGGGCTGGGGCGCTTCGACGCGGAGCGGGGTGCCTGGCGACCGGAGAAGGTGATAGCGTGGTGACACCGGGGGGGCAGGGGGCGACGGCGGGCATGGCGACGGTTGTGCGCGACCTGGCGAAGTTGGCGGGCAGCGGCCCATACGCGGTGACGATCGGGCGCTTTGATGGCGTGCATCGCGGCCACCGCCACCTGATCGACCAGGTGGTGGCGAGCGCGCGGCGGCAGGGCTGGCGGTCGCTGGCGATCACCTTCGAGCCGCACCCGGAGCAGATTTTCCGTCCCGACCAGCCGGTGACGCGGCTGTCGACGGCCGCGCAGAAAGAGGCGCTGCTGGCCTCCAGTGGCGTCGATGCGGTCGCGATCCTGCCGTTCAGCCTCGATTTCTCG
>JAXLWN010000156.1:0-7409 GCA_046328475.1 Chloroflexia bacterium
TCTCCTGTTCTCCTGCTCATCGAAAGGGGGTCGGTGATGTCGCTGGGTCGCACGCTGACGGTGGCGCGCAGGGTGGTGCGCCAGTTGATTCGGGACCGGCGGTTGCTGGCGTTGTCGGTGGTGGCGCCGCTGGTGATCGTCTATCTCTTCAAGGTTTTCTTCGATACGCTGCCGCCGGGGTTCCCGGTGGCGCGCTACGCGATGCCGATCTCGGCGTTCCTGGTCCATTTCCTGGCGTTCCTGCTCTGCGCGCTGGTGCTGGTGCAGGAGCGGACGGCAGGGACGCTGGAGCGGATGTTCATCAATGGCTTCGGGCGGGCGGAGGTGATCGGGGGCTACGTGCTGGGCTACCTGGGGCTGGCGACGTTGCAGGCGGTCGCCGCGCTGACCGAGGTGCTGCTTCTCTTCCGATTGGAGTATGGCGGGCAGACGCTGCTGGCGCTCTTCGCGGTGGTCTGGTCGCTGGCGGTGGCGTCGGTGTTGCTCGGGATCTTCGTCTCGACCTTCGCCAAGCGCGAGGGGCAGATCTTCCCGTTCATCCCGATGATCATCCTGCCGTCGGTCTTCCTTTCGGGCCTGCTGATCAGCGTGGACCGACTGCCCGGGTGGGCGCAGGCGCTCGGGAAGTGCTTCCCGCTCTACTACGCCAACGCGGTGATCCAGGAGGTGATCCGCCCCAACGGCAGCTTCGGCGCGGTCTGGGAGCAGTTCGTCATTTTGCTTGGCTACAGCGTGGTACTGCTGCTGCTCGCGTCGCGCACACTGGCGGAGACGGAGTGAGGACGCGCGACGGAGGCGTGCAGGCCAAGCCTCTACGAGGTCGCGAACTTCGGGGCCAGGAACGCCAGCAGCGTCAGTCCGGTGGTGCCCGCGTTGCGCACCCGTAGTAGTTCCTCGCCGCGATAGTGGGCCAGCGCACCGGCCGCGAACGCCACCTTTTCCTCCTCGGTCTCCAGTTCGCCCTCGCCCTCCACGGCATAGAGGAAGAGGTCGGATTGGGCGTGGCGGTGGGGCGGCAACGCCTGGCCAGGGGCCAGCCTGATCAACCGGACGTTCGCATGGTCCCCTTCGAGGAAGGGCCGGGCCACGAATCGCGCCGGGTCGTACCCTGCCGCCTCGGCAATGCGGACGAGTTGCATCGTTATCCTCTCCTTTCAGCAGCGCAGATCACACGATCGCGCCGGGCGGTGGCGCCGGGCAATGCCGCGCGCCGCCCTCACACCGACTTTACCCCGAGCAGCGGCGCGCGGCAACCCGGCGGGGGGCGGGATTGTCACGCGCCGTCGCGGACGGCCAACCGCCGTTGCGGGGGTGGAGGCGTGCTGTTCGCGCCGCTGACGCTCGCCGGAGTGACGCGGCGCACACTGCATTGTGACCCAAATCACCGCATTCTATCGTGCCCACTCTGTACTATGGCTGCAATGAATGTAGCCGTCGTACCGAAGAGGGCACCATGAACACTGCAACACACTCCCGAACGAACCCTTCTCGCCGCCGCACCGTACTTTTCAGCGCGATTGCCTTCGCCATCATGCTCGGCGCGATGGCGGCCTGGTTAGCGCCGCACCCGGCCGTGGCGAGCGCGTCCGCCACACTCACCACGGGCAACGAGGCGGACCGGCGACCGGGGCCGCCGGGCAAGCGGGGCGACGATCCCGATCCGTCGCCGTCGGCCAGCCCATCGGCGTCGGCCAGCCCGTCGCCAGCGCCGTCGGCGAGTCCGTCGAGCGCGCCTGCGGCCAGTCCGGCACCGTCGGCGGCTCCGTCGTCCGCCGGGTGGTCCCCCACCGGGATCGCGCCGACCGGGTGGCAGGCGTATCGCGGCAACGCCAGGGTGCCGTTTTCGATGTACTATCCGGGCGGCTGGACCGTGGATGAGTCGCACGCGCAGGATGGCCGCGTCTACTTCTACGCCCCCGGCGTGACCGCGCCGACGCCGGATGCCACCTGGGTGATGCTCGCGACGACCGGCGTGCGCGACAAGAGCGCCACCATCGAGGCGCTGCGCGACCAGTACTACCAGGAGCAAATCGCCGGCAAGCACGCGCAGTCGGGGATCGAAGTCTCCCGCAAGAACACCTTCTCGGGCATGACCTTCGCCTCGCTCGGTGCGGGCTATGGTGACGGTGGGAGCCGCGGCTACGCCTACTTCGGCGCGGGCTTGAAGAATCAGGTGCCGTGGTACTTCCACCTGAACTCGCCCTATGGCAACTACGATCAGGACGTGGCGGCGTACTTCACGCCGATGATGAATTCGCTGAACATCTACGGCAACCCGTAAGCGCCGGGCGGCAGCGGGACAAAAAAACGAAGAGCGGCGCACCGGCGATATCCGGTGCGCCGCTCTTTGCTGTTGTGTGTGGGGTCTTACGGCACGTAGCCGCCGTTGCCCGGGGCGTCGGTGCCCCAGTAGTCGTTGAGGGCGGCCCAGAGGGCCTGCGCGAACCAGCCGCGCGTGGCCCCGGCGTTCCAGTCGTCGGGGAGGGCGGGGACGCCGCCGGTGTAGTAGGCGAAGGTGCGGATATCCTCGGCGTGCGGGGCGGGAACGCCGCTGTAGGGGAGCGGGGCGTTGGGCTGGGCGACCCAGTAGCCCTTCGCTTTCATCATGCGGGTGATGAAGGTGATGGTCTGCGCGTAGCTGACCGCTTCGGTGGGGCCGTAGCAGGGGGAGGAGACGCCGCGATCGTCGCAGGCGGTGCCGTCGTAGCCGAAGGCGACGCCATAGTGCTGGAGGGTGCCGACGTTGCGCCAGAGGCTCGGGTCGAGCCCGCCCTGGTCCTGAAAGCCGGTGCCCCAGACCTCGCAGTCCCACGAGCCCGCGACCACGCAGTTGGGCGGGGTGAGCGTGGTGGGCGGGGTGCCGGGTCCGGCGGACGTGGCGCGGGCGATCAGCGCGGCCATCTGGGCGCGCTGCACGCCGTCGTCGGGGCCGTAGCTGCCGTCGGCGTAGCCACGGATGGTGCGGCGGCTGGCGAGCGCGACGATCGCGGCGTAGTCGGCGCGGTCGCTGCCGACATCGGAGAAGGTGGTGGTCGGGGCGAAGTTGGCTTGTACCGTGTGGTTGCCGTTCATCGTGAGCGTGAGCGGGGTGTCCCAGCCTCGGGGGGCACCGTCGACGGTCCAGCCGGTGAAGGTTTGCCCGCCGGGCGTCTGGGGAGTGAGCGTGACGGTGGTGCCCAGGCTGTAGGTGAATGGGCCGCTGCCGGTCCCGGCCGGGCTGCGCTGCATGTTGCCGCCGACCAGCGTGAGTTGGGCTTGCTGGGAAGGTGAGGGCGACGGCGATAGAGACGGGGAGGGCGACGGTGACGGCGGGGCGGAGGTGTTCCAGCCGAGGTCGGTGAGGACGCCGAGGGCGATCGGGCCGGGGGCGTAGATCGTCTCGCCGTTGGCGATCGCGGGGGTCATCAGGGCGTTCGCGTTGCCGGCGGGATAGGTGGCCTCGTCGAGGTGCGAGAAGCTCGATCCCGATTGCCACGAACTCGGGGCGTAGAGGCGCGGGGCGGTGCCACCCGCCGCTGCGGTGGCGTTCGGGCCGGAGAAGCGGACGGCACCGCTTTGCAGCGCGCTCCCCAGGGCGGAGGAAGGGTTCGGGTAAATCGCGGTGTTGATCAGGGAGCGGTTGGAGCTGTCCACCGCGAAGCGGTCGTAGACGATCGGCGACGAGCCGCTGCCCCAGCGGCCCTGGCCGCTGGAGACGGACATCGTGCCGGCGAAGCCGAGGCCGTGCCCCAGTTCGTGGAGTACCACCGAGGCGAAGTTGAGCTTCCCGGCCGGGGTGCTGCCGGTGCCGAAGTACCACGAGGAGGCGTAGTCGCTGTTGAAGTAGGCGGTGATGTCGTCGTTGCTGGGGAAGAGATCGGTACCGGCCAGCTTATTGGCGAGCGCGGCCGGGTACCAGGTGTTGGCGACGGGCGCGCCGGAGAAGTTGCGCGTGGTGTAGCTGGCCCCGGCCTGGCCGAGCACGCCGGTGTCGAGCGGGGTCCAGTGCGCCTGCACCCGGATGGTCACGGGCGAGGTGAGTTGCGCGGACCAGATGTCCACCGCGTACTGGAAGGCGGCCTGCGCCTGCGGCGTGAAGCCGTCGTAGGTGACGGCGAACTGGGTGGAGGCGAGGCGCGGGCCGTCAAGCTCGGCGGGGGGCGGGATGAAGGTAGCGGCCTCTTCGCCGCTGGCGCGCAGGGTGATCAGGTCGCCGGGCGCGGTCTCGATCGGCGCGAGCGCCGCCAAGGCGCTGGCGGTGGCCCCCGCCGGGACGAGGCCGAGCAGCAGGAGGTTGGCCAGGAGCAGGGCGACGAGCGGGGCGCGGCGTCGCGCCTGCCAGCGGTGACGAAGATTGTCGGGCATCGGGGCTTCCCTTTCGGCTCGCCGCCAGGCGGCGGCAGTCGGGTGCCTGGTGGGGATGGCCACGCGGGGCGCGAGGGAGGCCCCGGTGTGGGAGAGACGTAGAGCCGAGTGTAGAGAGCGCGGCGGGGGCGACCATCCTGATGGTCATGGCGGGCGGGATGACCCGGGTGGGTGGTCATGGGACGGAGAGGCGGAAACAACGTGATCGTCCGCGCGCGGCGCGGCTTCGTGGTATACTCGCCGGTGGGTCTGTGAATGACTTCAAGACCGGCGAAGCTGTGCGCAGGGTTCCAAACAGGCGCGCAGCGCACCACACCTCGGAACGCGCCAACCTGGAACCTGTCAACTTGGAACTACGCGAGGAGTGGCCCGTGTCGCAGTCGCAATCGTCGGCAGCGCCGGAGATGATCGAGCGCGTGCCGCCGGGCAAGCCCCCCGAGCCGATCGATCTCGGCTGGGTGAAGCACCTGATGGAGGAGGAGTTCAACGCGCGCGACTGGCGCGAGGCGCAGGAACTCGCCTGCTGGCCCTGATGGAGATTCAGGAGCACTGGGGCTACTGCTCCCAGGGAAGCCTGCGCGGTCGTCGCGGAGCATCTGGGCGTGGAGTTGCAGCGGTCTACGCGCTGGTCACCTTCTACGGCGACCTGCGGACGACCAGGCGCGGCCCGAATGTCTACATCGCCTGCGACGGCGCGGCCTGCAACACGCTCGGCTCGGGCCACCTGATGGACCACATCTACGACCGGCTGCACCTGACCCAGAAGGGGCAGACGACAGCCGACGGCCAGCTGACGGTCGAGTCTTCTCGGGGCTGCATGGGGGCGTGCCAGATCGGCCCGATGGCGCAGGTCAACGGCAAGTATTGGCCACCTGACGCGCGCGAGAAGGTGGACGCGATTCTGGATCAGATGAGGGGAAAGTAGTCAGTAGCCAGTAGTCAGTAGTCAGTGTCTCACGCGGGGCGCATCGCTCCACGGTCAGGCACCTGCTGGCGATAGGGAACTGGCTACTGGCTACTCACGACTCACGACTCGTAACTGCGAACGGAGTGAGCCCATGGCCGACCGCAGCAGCTTCGATGCCTTGCACAAGCGTGCCACCGAGGAGTGGGATGCGCTGTGGAGTGGCGACAAGACGGTCATCAGCGTCAACATTCATGGCGGGAGCATCCCGGTCGGGGCGGAAGATATCTTCCGCAACCTGATCTTCCAGGTCGAGACGCGGCAGCTGGCCGCGACCGTGCGGAAGGTGGGGTCGCTGGGCTTCGAGTTCGCCGAGACGATCGTGCAGGTGACGCAGCCGGGCTGCCCGACGATCGTGTATGGCGACATCACGCCCGACGACGTGGTGACGCTGATCGACAAGACGGTGGTCGGTGGCGGGGTCTGGCCCGAGAAGGCGCTCGGCTGGCTGGAGCCGGAAGGGCTGGTGGTCGAGCCGCCGATGACGCTGGAGCAGTCGGCGGACGAGCGGGGGCTGGCCGATTACCTGGGCATCCCGCCGCTGAAGCGCCACCCGTTCCTGCGGCGGCAGACGCGCTTCCTTTCCCGGCGCTGGGGGCGGATCGACCCGGACAGCATCGAGGAGTACGTCGCCAACGGCGGGTATCAGGGCTTCGTCAAGGCGCTGACCGAGATGACGCCCGACCAGGTGATCGAGGAAGTCAAGACGACCAACATTCGCGGGCGCGGCGGCGCGGGCTTCCAGATGGGGATCAAGTGGGAGTCGGGGCGGCGGTCGCGCAGCAATCAGAAGTATGTGATCTGCAACGGGCACGAGGGTGAGCCGAACGTTTTTAAGGACCGGCGCACGTTCGAGAGCGACCCGCATGTGGTGCTCGAAGGGATCATGATCGGCTGCGTCGCGATCGGCGCGACGATCGGCTACGCCTTCATCGGCGGCGAGTTCCCGATGGGGATCAAGCGCTTCAAGCGGGCGGTGAAGGAGGCCGAGAAGGCCGGGCTGCTCGGGAAGAATGTGCTGGGCACGGGCGTGAACCTGGAGGTGCGCGTCCGCATCGGTGGCGGGGCGTACATCTCGGGCGAGGGCTCGGCGCTGATCTACTCGGTGCAGGGGGACCGCCCGCAGCCGCGCACCAAGCCGCCGCGCTCGGTGGAGTATGGGCTGTGGGGCAAGCCGACGGTGGTGAACAACGTCGAGACGCTGGCGAATGCGCCCGACATCATCATGCGGGGCGGGGCGTGGTTCCACGCGATCGGACCCGACCACTCGACCGGGACGAAGCTGGTGACGATCTCGGGTCCGGTGAAGTACACCGGGGTCTCGGAGATCGTGATGGACGTATCGATCCACGACCTGATCTTCGAGATCCACGGCGGGATGCGCGAGGGTTCGGAGTTCAAGGGCTTCCAGACGGGCGGCGTCTCGGGCGGCTGCCTGCCGATGGACCAGTTGCAGTACAAGGTCGACTTCGAGGACATGAACCAGGTGGACGGCATGCTCGGGTCGGCGGGGTTCATCGTGCTGGACACGAAGACGACGGCCGTGGAGTGGGCGCGCTACCTGATGAAGTTCAACGCCGATGAGTCGTGCGGCAAATGCACGCCGTGCCGCCTGGGCTGCCCGGCGATGACGGAGGTGCTGGATCGCATCCGCTTCGGGACCGGGGTGGAGAGCGACCTGGACCTGATCAACTACACCGGGAAGCAGATCATCGAGATCTCGCTCTGCGGGTTGGGGCAGGCGGCGCCCGCGCCGATCCTGAGCCTGGTGCAGAACTTCCGAGAGGACTTCCTGACCTATATCCGCGAGAAGAAGAATCCGGCGACGGGCGAGGCGCTGCCGGGCGCGTCGGAGTTGATTGTGCTGACGCCGGGGATGGCGCGCACGATCGACGATCCGGTCCGGATCGGGCGGGAGTTGCCGGTGGTGCGGCAGCAGGCGCGGTTGACGGGGGATTAGCGAGTAACGAGTAACGAGTAACGAGTGATGACGGCGGGGGTGGCGGTGGCCGCCCCCGTTCTGTTTGTGCGTCTGTGCGCCTGTGCATTCGTGTGTCCGTGGGCAAGGTGCCAGGTGTATGCGGATTACGGGTGCGGAAGG
>JAXLWN010000157.1:0-7369 GCA_046328475.1 Chloroflexia bacterium
GGCCGAGGGGGCGGTGCGGGCGGTCGAGGCGCGCGACGCGACGATCGTGCGCCTGGTCGCGGAGATCGAGGAGTTGCGCCGACAGGCCGGGCTCTCCTGGGTTTACCGGCTGGCCCGCGTGGCGCGATCGGCCCTCACGCGCGCCCGGTCGCGCTGATCCGGGCGCTGCCGTGACGTGTTCAGGAGGTGGGTGATGACCGAGGCGTTCGCCCCGACGACGATGGACGAGTTGCTGGCACTGTTGCCCGCCGGGGCGCGTGTCCTCGACGTGGGGTGCGGCAATGGCAGCTTCCGCTACGCCGACTTCCCCCAGCTCGCGATTGTCGCGATGGACGAGGTTGCCCCATCGGCCGACCGGCCCTTCCCACCGGCGGTGCGCTTTGCACGCGGTTCGGCCGAGGCGCTGCCGTTGCGATCTGATTCGTGCGACCTGGTGATCGCCAACTTCGTGCTGGAGCATGTGCGCGACTTTCCCAGGGCGATCGACGAGATCGCGCGGGTGATCAAGCCGCACGGTCATCTCTACATGGCGGTGCCGAACGCGCGCAGCTTCGAGGATGCGCTCTACCGCGCGCTCTACGCCGGGGGCGGTCATGTGCAGCGCCACACGCTCGCTTCGGTGATCGCGACGGTGTATGGTCGGACCGCGCTGAAGCTGATCGCCTTCAACGAGTGGCCTGCGGGCTTCACCTTCCTCGAGGATCGGGAGGCGCTGCGGGCGCTGGTGGACCAGTTCGCCGCTGCTTGCCGCGAGGCGTTGCAGCTCGATCTGCGGGCGGGGAGTAACTATCTCCTCGTCTTCCAGCGGCAGGAGGGGATCGGTCGGCGGGTGACGGCGATGGTCTGCGGCTATTGCGGCGCGAGCGGGCCGGGCGACGGCAATGCCGGGGAGGGGTGGACCTGCGCGGCCTGCGGGCGGCGCAACGGCGGCTATCGCCGGGGCGATGCCGACGATGACCGCCTCGATGCGGATATGCGGGCGCTCTGGGACCGCCACCCGCACTTGCAGCCGGTGGCACCCACCATCGTGGCGCGGCAGCGCAGGGCGCTGGGTCGGGTTATCCGGGGTGGCGAGCGGCTGGGGCGGCGGATCGTCGAGCGCTTGCTGCGGCGAGGGTGAGGGGCGCTACACTCGCGGCCGATCAGTCGGCCTGGTGCTGCTCGGTGGCGGGCGGTTCGGCGGTGGTGCGCGGCCGGAAGCCGGGGACGAGGTCGAGGAGTTCGGCGACGATCGCGGCGCGGTCGTGGGCGTGGGCGGCGGCGCGGAGGCGCGCGACGGCGTCGTCGAGGTGGAGCGGGACGAAGCGGTCGGCGTTGTTCGCGGTGAAGATCTTGGCGTGGCGGGTGCGCCCGTAATTTTCGTCGGGATCGAAGAGTTCTTCGTAGAGCTTTTCGCCGGGGCGCAGGCCGGTGAAGGCGATCTGGATGTCGCGGCCGGGTTCCAGGCCGGAGAGCTCGATCACGTCGCGGGCGAGATCGACGATCTTGACCGGCTCGCCCATGTCGAGGACGAAGACCTCGCCGCCGCGCCCGAGCACGGCGGCTTGCAGGACGAGTTGCACCGCCTCGGGGATGGTCATGAAGTAGCGGGTCATGTCGGGGTGGGTGACGGTGAGCGGCCCGCCCGCCGCGACCTGGCGCTTGAAGGTCGGCAGGACGCTGCCCCGGCTGCCGAGGACGTTGCCGAAGCGGACGGCGACGAAGGCCCGCCAGGTCTGGCGCGCGGCGCGGTGGACCAGGAGTTCGGCCACGCGCTTGCTCGCGCCCATGATCGTGGTCGGGTTGACTGCCTTGTCGGTGGAGATCAGCACCAGGCGCGGGGTATCGGCGGCTAGCGCGGCGTCGAGCACGTTCCTGGTGCCGAGCACGTTGTTGGTGATCGCCTCGGCGGGGTTGGCTTCCATCAGCGGCACATGCTTGTGCGCGGCGGCGTGGAAGACGATGTCGGGGCGATGGTCGAGGAAGAGCGCCTTCAGCCGGTCGGCGAAGCGCACGTCCGCGATGATCGGAGTGATCGCGGGGCGGGCGTCGCCAGCCTTGCCACCCGCGAGGGGATTTGAGGCGAGATCCCGCAACTCCTGGTGAATCTCGAAGATCGAGTTCTCGCCGTGGCCGAGGAGGATCAACTCGGCGGGGGCGTGGCGCACGATCTGGCGGCAGAGTTCGCTGCCGATCGAGCCGCCCGCGCCGGTGACCAGCACCCGCTTGCCGCGTACGAGTTCGCCCACGGCGGCGGTGTCGATCTGCACCGGCGCGCGGCGCAGCAGGTCCTCGACCTGGATGTCGCGCAGTTGGCCGAGGTTGATCGTGCCGTCGAGCAGTTCGCCGAGGCCGGGCACGATCTTGACGCCGACGCCCGCGGCTTCGCAGAGATCGGCGATCTCGCGGATGACCGGGCCGGGGGCGCTGGGGATGGCGATGATCACCCGGTCGATCCCGAGCTGCTCGACAATCCGGGCCAGATCGCGCCGGTCGCCCAGCACGGGCAGGCCGAGGATGCGCACGTCGCGCTTCTGGGGGTCGTCGTCGAGGAAGCCGACGGCCTCGTGGCCGCTCTGTGGTCGGCGCAGCTCGCGCGCGACCATCACCCCGGCGTCGCCCGCGCCCATGACCAGGACGCGCGGGCGGGCGGTGCGGATGACGCGGCGGGTGTACCCGGCGAGGAGGCGGACGCCGATGCGGGGCAGGGCGGTCGCGGGGACGGCCAGGAGCTCGAAGATGAAGGGGATCGAGCGCGGGAAGACGTGGTAACCGGGGATGAGGGTGAGGATCAGCCAGGTCAGGCCGCTCGCCAGCAGGGTGGCGGCGGAGACGGTCAGGACGAGCAGTTGGATTTCTTCGACTGAGGCGTAGCGCCAGTAGCGGGAGTAGACGCCGAAGCGCCAGAAGATGCAGGGGGTGAGCAGGGTGACCAGGAGGGTGAAGGCGAGGAAGCCTTGCCAGTAGACCTGTCGGCTGACCTGGACGCCGTCGAGGCGCAGGAAGTAGGCCGCGAGGACCGCCACCGGCAGCAGGAGCAGATCGCCGATCAGGAAGTGCCTGTTACGCAGTCGCGACATCGCGCGCACCCTTCTCTCCATTCGGGCGGTATGGTAGCAGGGATGGGGCGGGGATGCACTCTGGGGCGATTAGATATGGGCATTTTAGGTGATTGGGATAAGGAATTCATTGGTTTGGTGAGTTAGGTTTGTTTATCCATTTTTAACCTTCTCCTTCTCCTTCTCCGGGGGCGGTGTGGGTGCCATCCCCGCGAGGGCGGGTCTCAGACCCGCCCCTGCCCGACGGGTGGTGGGGAGCGTGAGTGGTCATGGTGGTGCCTCCTTGATTGGGTGTGGCCCGTGGTGGAGGGCGACTCGTCGTGTCGTCCCTACAAGTACGGACCCGCCGAGGGGGGCAAATCGTGCCATGTTGGCTCAGTTTGGGTAGGGGAGGGTTTAGCGAGGTGGGATGGGGCGGGCAGGGGTGCCGAGGGCGGTGCAGTGGGCGGGGAGGTCGTGGATGACGGTGGATCCGGCACCGATGGTTGACCAGGGGCCGATAGCGCGGTTGGGGATGACGACGGTGCCGATGCCGAGGAGGGTGCCCGCACCGATGTGGACGTTGCCGGCGAGGTGGGTGCCGGGGGCGAGGTGGGCGTAGGGGCCGATGGCGGAGTCGTGATCGACGGTGGCCGCGGTGTTGATGATGGCGTGGTCGCCGATGCGAGCGTCGGGGTTGATGATCGCACCGGCGGCGACGAGGATGCCGCGCCCGAGATGTGCGGAGGGGGCGATGATGCTCTGGGGGTGGATGGCGTTGCACCAGAGGGGTTCTGCGGCTGCGCCGAGCGCCTGGACGATCGATTGGCGGGCGGCGTTCGCGCCGATGCCGACGATCAGGCCGTCGGGATCGTGGTATGCGAAGTCGTGGATGGGGCCGAGGATGGGGAGGTCGAGGGTGCGGGTGCCCCAGCGCGAGGCGTCGTCGTCGAGGAAGCCGAGCGGGGTGTGACCGGCGCGGAGGAGGGCGTCGGCGACGACTTTGCCGTGGCCGCCAGCGCCGAGAATGAGGACGCGGCCCATCATTCGCTGCTCCCGGATTGTGTGCCCATGAATTCCTGCATGGTGGCGTGGCCGGGCTGGGCGATACCCTCGCGGCGGAGGACGCTGGCAACGGTGAGGAGCAGGATGCGGAGGTCGAGGGCGAGGGTGCGGTGATCGACGTACCAGACGTCGAGCGCGAAGCGCTCTTCCCAGGTGAGGGCGTTGCGACCGCGCACCTGCGCCCAGCCGGTGAGGCCGGGGCGCACCTCGTGGCGGCGGGCCTGCTCGGGGGTGTAGCGGTCGAGGTAGTGCAGCAGCAGGGGGCGGGGGCCGACGAGGCTCATCTCGCCGCGCAGCACGTTGACGAGTTCGGGGAGTTCGTCCAGGCTGGTGGCGCGGAGGCGATGGCCCAGGGGGGTGAGGCGGGCGTCGTCGGGGAGGGGCTGGTCGGCGTCGTCGCGGGCGTCGCGCATCGTGCGGAACTTGTAGAGGACGAAGGGCTGCCCGTGGAGCCCGGCGCGGGTCTGGCGGAAGAGGACCGGGCGACCGAGGCGCAGGGCGACCGCGACGGCGACGATCAGCATGACCGGCGCGAGGAGGATCAGCGCCGGGATGGTGAGCGCCAGGTCGAAGAGGCGTTTGGCGCGGTCGCGGTTCATGGTTGGCCCTCGCCCCGCCGCCTGCGGGCGGCACTCCGCTCCCAACCGCTGGGAGCGGGGAAGATCTTGCCCGACGAGCGATTCTGAATGGACAACTTAGCGGACGCAGCGGCGGATGACGTCGGCGACGCGGTCGAGGTCATGCGGGGTCAGGCTGGAGCCGGAGGGGAGGCAGAGGCCGCGCGCGAAGAGGTCTTCGGCAACCGCGCCGCCGATCGCGGGGCAGTCCGCGAAGACGGGCTGGAGGTGCATCGGCTTCCAGACCGGGCGGGCCTCGATGTTCTGGGCCTCCAGGGCGCGGCGCACCGCCTCGCGGTCGTCGCCGAAGGGGGCGGGGTCGATGGTGATGCAGGAGAGCCAGCGGGCGTGGTGGCCCCAGGGGGCTTCGGGCATGAAGTCGATGCCGGGGAGATCGCCGAGGAGTTGGACGTAGCGGTCGAAGTTGCGGCGGCGGGCGGCGACGCGCTCCGCCAGCACCGGGAGTTGGCCGCGACCGATCGCGGCGAGGACGTTGCTGAGACGATAGTTGTAGCCGATCTCGGAGTGCTGATAGTGCGGCGCGGCGTCGCGGGCCTGGGTCGCGAGCTTGCGGGCGTGGGCGATCAGGTCGCCGTCGTCGGAGACGAGCATGCCGCCGCCGGAGGTGGTGATCACCTTGTTGCCGTTGAAGGAGTAGAAGCCGAGTCGCCCGAGTGTGCCCGGCGCGCGGTCGCCGTAGGTCGCGCCGAGGGCTTCGGCGGCGTCCTCGATCAAGGGGACGCCATATTCGTCGCAGGCGGCGACGATGGGGGCGAGGTTGGCGCTCTGACCGTAGAGGTGGACGGCGATCACGGCTTTCGGCAGCGCGCCGACCTGGGCGCGGGCCGCCAGGGCTTCGCGCAGCAGGGCGGGATTCATGTTCCACGACTCGGGTTCGCTGTCGATGAAGGTTGGTCGCGCGCCGAGATAGGTGATCGGGAAGGCGCTGGCGGCGAAGGTGAGCGTGGAGACGAGGACTTCATCGCCGGGGCCGACGCCGAGCAGGATGAGGGCGAGGTGGAGCGCGGCGGTGCCGGACGAGAGCGCGGCGGCGTGGCGGCTGCCGACGAGCGCGGCGAATTCCCGCTCGAAGGCGTCCACATGGGGGCCGAGCGGCGCGATCCAGTTTGTGGCGAAGGCGTCGGCGACGTGCTCCTGCTCCAGGCCGGAGAGGTGTGGTGGCGAGAGGTAGATCCGTGGTGCATCCATCGATCTGCTCGTTTTCTCCCCTGGTTGCCCCGCGATGGCGGAGGTCAGCCCCGATGCTGAGCTGCGGTTGCAAGCGTAGCACACGCTCTGGGGTCTGTGTAACCTGGGACCGCGATCGGGCGCGGCCAGGAGAGGTCACGATGCTGCTGCGCCTGGGGCTCATTGGTAAGGTACAATGGCTGCATCGGGCGGCCCCTCAGGTTGGCGCTCGCTCTCCCAAACGGGATAATGGCTACTGTGAAGCTCTGGGGCACTGGTCTTTCTTGCTCACCACCCCTCTTTCTCCGGTGACCCCTGGTCCTACGCGTTGCAGTATCGTTTTGGTCTCTCCTCGACCGGCGATGGTGACAGTGTCAGTCTTAGCGTGGAGGATTTGCTCGTAACGATGCGAAAGGCAATTGTTTCGACGGCAATGTGGCACCAATCTGCCACGCAATTGCGGTCCCCTGCTCAGCCTACCGGGGAAATAGTGCGCGAAAAGGATACCCGGCCCTGGAGGGTGTGCCATGTGGTTGCCACCGCCGAAGGGGCAACCTGGATGGTCGAGCAACTGCGCGATCTGCGCGATCGGCACGGCTTCGATGTCACCGCGATCGTCTCGGGTGAGAGCGGCGGGCTGATCGAGAAGTTGCGTGCCGAGGGCATTCCGTTTCATGCCCACGATTTCGGTTTTAATGGTCTCGCCGATCTGGTGTCGCTCCCTGCCAAGATTGCCGGGCTGGCCCGGCTCTTCAGGCGCGAGCGGTTCGATGTGGTGCAAACGCACCTGTTCCACTCGATGGTGATCGGCCGCCTGGCCGCCTGGTTTGCCGATGTGCCGGTGCGATTGGCGATGATCGCCGGGCCGTTTCACCTGGAGGCCCTGACGCCACGGTGGATCGATCGCTGGACGTGCTGGATGGAGACGGCGATTATCGGCTCCTGCCAGTTCACGAACGATCTGTATCGCGGCATGGGCGTGCCCGAGGAACACCTCGCGCTGATCTACTATGGCCCCGACGAGAGCAAGTTTGACCTGGAGCAGGCGACGCCGGCGGCGATTCGCGCGGAATATGGCTGGGCGGCCGACACGCCGTTAGTCGGGATGATCGCCTATTTCTACCCGCCGCTCTTTCCCAGTCGTTGGACACCCCCGGTGCTCCATGGGCGCGCAATCAAGGGGCACGAGTTCTTGATCCGGGCGGTGCCTGCGATCCTGGCCGAGTTCCCGAATGCCAAGGTGCTGCTCGTTGGCTCCGGTTGGGGGGAGGCGGGCGAAGAGCACATGCGGGCGATGCAGGAATTGGTCGCCGCGCTTGGCCTGCAAGAGAGTGTGATCTTCACCGGGTTTCGGAGCGATGTGCAGAGTATCCTGCGGGACCTGGATGTCGCGGTCCAGCCCTCGCTGAACGAGAATCTGGGGGGCACGATCGAGTCGTTGTTGATGGAGTGCCCCCTGGTGGCCACGCGCGTCGGCGGCAT
>JAXLWN010000158.1:0-7326 GCA_046328475.1 Chloroflexia bacterium
GGAGGTCGCGCGGCTTCAGTCCGGGCAACTCCGCATCGACCGCGCCCCGCTCGACCTCGTCGCCCTCCTGGCGACAGTCACCGGCGAGGCCCGCGCGCAACTCCCCGCCGATCTGCATCTCACCGTCGAGTGCGACACCCCCTCCTACACCATCGACGGCGACGCCGGGCGGCTGGAGCAAGTCCTGGGCAATCTTTTGGAGAATGCGCGAAAATACTCGCCGGAGGGCGGCCAGATCGCCGTCACGCTGGCGACCGACGAGCGCGGCGCGACGATCGCGGTGCGCGATCAGGGGATCGGCCTCGCCCCCGGCGAGGCGCAGACGATCTTCACCCCCTTCAACCGCTCGGAGGAGGCGCTGCGGCGGCAGATTCAGGGCCTCGGCCTCGGCCTGGCGATCTGCCGCGCCATCGTCGAGGAGCACGGCGGCACCCTGGAGGCGGCCAGCGCGGGCTACGGCCACGGCACACTCTTCACGCTCCGGCTCCCCGCCCCGCACCGGGCGGGGGCGGTCAATACGGCTGGCACGACGCGAGATACTGCGGGAGTGGAGGCGAGCGGTGGCGAGACGGATCCTGGTGGCGGAGGACGATAGCGAAATCCGCCAGGCCCTGCTGGACATGCTCGAATTTTCTGACTACGACGTGCGCACCGTCGCCAACGGTGCCGAAGCCCTCGCCATGCTCGCCGAATGGCTGCCCGACGCCATCGTCCTCGACATGCTGATGCCCGAGATGGACGGCCCCACCTTCCTCCAGAAACTCCACGCGAACGAAACCCACGCCCGGATCCCCATCGTCCTCCTCTCCGCCCTCCGCGACCTCCAAACCCGCTCCGCCGGCCTCCCCGTCGCCTCCATCGTCGCCAAACCCTTCGATGTCGACGACCTCCTCATCGCCCTCGACCGCCTCTGGGAATCCTAGCCTGCACCCTGTCCCCACCCCGCGCCCACATCTGGCATAATCGCGCCCGCAGCACGGTACTCTGTCTCGCACGCTCGGTTGCGAGATATGATCTAGCCGATGGCTGTGCCCACCCTCTTACGACTTACGACTTACGACTTACGACTCAAGGAGCCGCCAATGTCCACCAACCCCATCAGCGAGGTCACCCTCGCCCGCCTGCGCGCCAACACCGAGCGCGCCGGGATCCACCTCTCCGACGACGACATCGCCCGCATCTCCGCCGGACCCTTCCTCGCCAACGTCGACAACTTCGTCCGCATCGTCGGACGCTACCCCTCCGACACCCTCCCCGACTACCTGCGGGACAACACGGCGGACGGCGGGCAGGAGACAGCAAACGCATCTCCTACCGACACACAGCCCACCGACGCACAGACGCACAGCCCACAACCCCTCGCCCACGCCCCCCTGCACGCGGTCTCCGCCGCCATCGCCGCGCGCGAACTCTCGCCGGTCGAACTGGCCGAGGAGATCCTGGGGCGCATCGCGCAGCACGACCCCCACCTCAACGCCTATCAGCTGGTGCTGGCCGATCAGGCCCGCGCCGCCGCCGCCGAGGCCGAGCGCGAGATCATGGCGGGCAACTATCGCGGCCCCTTCCACGGCGTGCCGGTCGCGGTGAAAGATCTGCTGGCGACCGCCGGACTGCCGACCACCGCCGGGTCGAAGATCCTGGCCGACTGGGTGCCCGACCAGGACGCCACCGCCGTCCGTCGCCTCAAGGAGGCAGGCGCGGTCATCGTCGGCAAGACCCGCATGAGCGAGTTCGCCTACAGCCCCGGCTCCAACAACGCCCACTACGGCCCCACCCACAACCCCTGGCACGCCGACCGCGACACCGGCGGGTCGAGCTCCGGCTCCGGCGCGGCGGTCGCCGCCGGGCTCGCCTACCTGGCCCTCGGCTCCGACACCGGCGGCTCCATCCGCATGCCCTCCGCGCTCTGCGGCATCGTCGGCCTGAAGCCGACCCACGGTCGCATCAGCCTCGCCGGGGCGATCACCCTCTCCTGGGCCTACGACCATCTCGGCCCGATGACCCGCAGCGTGCGCGACGCCGCCCTCACGCTGAACCTCCTGGCGGGCCACGACCCCGCCGACATCCGCACCCGGCGCGGCGCCGTCCCCGACTACACCCTCGGCCTCGACGATCCCGCCAACGCGCGCGGCCTGCGCATCGGCGCGGTGCGGAACGACGGCTGGGCCACCGGCATGCCCGACGCCGAAGTGCTCGGCGCGTGGGAAGACGGCCTGCGCGCCCTGCGCGACGCCGGTGCCGAAATCGTGGACCTCGACCTCCCCGAACTGGAGGATCTGCGCGTGACCGGCAGCGCCTTCCTCAACATGGAGGCGCTGGCCTACCACGAGCCGAACCTGCGCGACTGCCCCGGCGACTACGGCCCCTTCGCGCTCGACCGCCTGCGCGTCGCCTACGCCTACGGCCCGATGGCCGCCATCCAGGCACAGCAGGTGCGCACTGTCCTGCGCGCCCGCCTTGAGGCCCTCTTCGACCGCGTCGATCTCGTCTCCACCCCCGCGATGCCCTACGGCGCACCGCCGCTCGGCGAGCCGCGCACCAACACCCGCTTCTCGATTCCCTTCAACGTCCTCAGTTGGCCCGCAATCGTCGTCCCCACCGGCCTGACCGGCGACGGCCTCCCGCTCAGCATCCAACTCGCCGGCCGCTCCTGGGACGAGTCCACCGTCCTCCGCGCCGCCCGCATCGTCGAGCGCGACGGCCCCTGGCAGGGCCGCACCCCGGCCGGCTTCTGAGACAAGGCAGAACGGATAGGACCACACGGGGCATCCCGGCGACCTGGATGCCCCGTGTGGTCCTATCCAGGGGAGAGCGCATGACCGAAGGTCACCAGCTACTCGAACGCCACATCGCCCTCTTCAACCAGGGCGTCCGCACCGGCGACTTCGGCCCGATGCTCGCCCCCTTCGCCCCCGATGCCACCCTCACCTTCGTGGGCATCCCGGTCGGCCCCTTCCACGGCAAAGCCGCCATCGCCGCCTGCTCGTGCGCTACGGCCTTGTGGGTATGCCGACGGGCCGAGGAGGCGGCGATGCCCTGCTGCGCTCGGCAGTTGAGGTGAAAGGCGACTTCAGCGGCGAAGCGCCGAGACGAATGGCCGCACGAAACAGGCGAAAGCGCGCTGGCGTCGGCGAAGAGCATGCGCAGGTGCGGCGATAGACGACTTTCCAGATCGCCGCGCGCCGCGAGGCTGCGATCGTGCCAGCGTGGCGGTCGGCGCTGGTCAGCGTTTACCGCGAGAAGAATACCGCCGCCGGCTGCGGCTGTGAGTGCTGCGTCACCGGCGTCAGACGACATGGTGCCGCCGCCTGTGCGGCATCATCGCCATGTACTGCGGCGTAATTTCGTTTATCAACGACCAGCACATGGTGCGGTCATACCCCACCCAGACGTTCACGGCTGCGGCGGCCGCGTCTTACCGATGAAGGATTATTGCACTGCGTACTGGCTTGATGTAAAACTGTTCTGTTTTACAAAATGGAGGGAAATGAGTGGGACGCGCGCCTCATGCTCACCCCCGCCCATACGCAGCACCGGCTATTCCATCGCCATATCGCCGCTCGCCGCTTCCGCCGCCGCCACGACCGCCACCCACGCTCGCCCGAGCCGGTCGGCGATCGCCTGCTCCTCCGGCGTCGGCTCCTCGGCCGGTGTGCCCGCAAGCTCCCCGCGCAACTCCCGCGTCAGCCGGTAGGCCAGCGGTAACTCCCAGCCAATCCCCGCCCCCCAGAGTCCCGTCTTGATAAGGTCGTTCAAGAACGGATCGACCATCCGCCCATCCACCTCGACCAACCGGCTCACCGACGCATGTTCCAACTCAAGCAGCGTGCCATCGCCCACGCCAGTGGAGAGCCGCACCCACCGTCGGCTTACCGCTCCCCATACGCCCAGGAGACCCGCAGCAAGCGCGGCGGCTCGCAGCGCAGCACCCTGCCGCTCGCATTCCCCCTCAGGTGGAACGTCCCGCCAACCCGCAACTCCCCGGCCACCGGCAGGAACCAGCGCGTGATCCGCTCCGGCCTGGTACACGCATCCCAGACCTCCTCAACCTCCGCGTCATACCACCGCCTGATGATCGCCGTCCGCGCCTCCCGCCGCAATCCGCCGCCGCCCGATCTCCCGCTGCGTATCAGCCATCTGCCCACCTTACTTCGTCGAAGAGAGAGGAGAGAAGAGAGAAGAGAGAAGGAGAAGAGAGAAAATCCAGCTTCCCCTCTACTACCGACCCTCCAAACGAGTCACCCTCTCTCCTCGCGGGAGAGGGGGCCGGGGGGTGAGTGGCTTCCCACTGAGCACTGAGCACTGAGCACTGAGCACTCGTCCCCTCACGACTCACGACTCACGACTCACGCCTCGTCACGCCGGCGGCTGCATCAACTGATCAAATTCCCGCACGTATCCTCGAACACCGCGATCAGTTCCGTAATCCACCTTCGTCGGCTCCTGCCGGAAGCTGACCCCACCCCCTTCAGCCGCTCGTACTCCGCCTGAATATCCTCGGTGTTGAAGACGATGATCGGCAGATTCGCGTCGTAGACCGCCTTCTGGAAGACCCCGGCACCGAGATTCACGTTCGGCTCCAGCAACACCGCCGTCCCATCCGGATCGGCGGCGGAGGCCACGATCGCCAGCCAATGCTCCGGCATGTGCATCTTCGACACGAAGCCCAACTTCTCCGTATAAAACGCGTGGGCCGCATTCGGGTCATTCACAAAAACGCTCACCAACCCAACCTTGATCGTCATGGCTCGTCGCGCTCCTTCCTGTCCGGCGCGGCGTCCGCAGTCGCGCCCGCCTCGTCCCGCAAGCGCCGCCCCGCTTCCCGCGCGCCAGTGTCTGGTAAGCCAGGGCATCCAGGTGGGGCGTCCAGAACCGCCGGTACCGCTCCAGCCAGCGATCGACCTGCGCATCGGCTCCGGATCGACCGCGTAGAGCCGTCGCGTCCCCTGGACCGCACCGTCGCGAACCCGCTCGCGCAACACCCGCAGGTGCAGCGACACCGCTTACTGCGAAATGCCGAACTCCTCCCGCACGATCGCCCTGACCTCGCCCGCAGCCCGCTCGCCATCCGCGAGCAGCCTCAGGATCCGCCTTCGCACCGGGTCGCCAAGAACGTCGAATGCGTTCATATGTTCTATTATATCAGTGTGTGGTTATATAAGTCAAGACTGAATCTACCCTGTCATGCTGGATTGCTGACACAAGGGCGCACAACGCGGGACGAGCTACGCCCCAGCCCGCGCAGGCGGGCTTCGCGGCGAGCCGCAGCGAGCCCCCAGCCGAGGGTTTCAACCCTTCGGGTTCTCACACGCGCCACGGGGCATCCAACATTGGGCAGCTACCGCCCCCGCCTCGGCCGCAGCAACAACCCCTCGATCCGCCCCACATCCGCCGCATACCGCGCCGCCAGCAGCCGCCGCTTGCGCCAGAAGCGCGGCAGCGCCGGGATCGCCGCCGCCATCCCGCGCAGCGTCGCCCGCGCCGCCGCCCCGCGCCAACTGCGCGCCGCCCGCCACGCCCGCCCGGCATAGGTCGCCCCGATGCGCGGCGCGTGGCGCAGCAGCAACCGCAGCGGCACATCCTTCGCCAGAATCAGCAGCAGATTCCGCCCGACCCAGTACGACGCGAACTCCCCACCCCCGGTCGCGCTGAGGTGGTGGTAAATCCGCGCCCCCGGCGCGAAGACCGACCCCCGCCCCGCCAGCTGCAGCCGCCAGTTCAGATCGACATCCTCGCAGTACATGAACAGATCTTCGTCGAACGGCCGCCCCGTGCCGTCCGCGACCGCCGCCAGCGCCGACCGTCGGTAGAGCGCCGCCCCCGCGCACGGCCCGAAAATCTCGGTCGCGCCGTCGTACTGCCCGCTGTCGCGCCGCCAGACCCCCCGGTTCACCGGCACCCCGGTGATCGCAAAGCCATCCCCCGCCGAGTGCAGCGTATCCCGCCGGTCGAACAGCAGCATCTTCGACGCCGCCGACCCCGCCCCCGGCGCGGCATCCAGCGCCGCCACCAGCGCCCCCAGCCACCCCGGCTCCGCCTCGGTATCGTTGTTCAGCAGACAAACCAGCTCACCACCCGTCGCCGCGATCCCCGCGTTGCACGCCACCGCCAGCCCCGCGTTCTTCGCGCGCCGTAGGACCCGCACCTCGGGAAAGTCTCGCGCCACCACCTCCGCCGTCCCATCGGACGACCCATCGTCCACCACCAGGACCGCGAAATCGCGAAAGATCTGCCCCCGCAACGCCTCCAGGCACGCGGTCAGCAGCGCTAGCCCGTTGTACGTGGGAATGATGATGTCAACGCGCGGGGCGTGGGGCGTGAGGGCGTGAGGACGTGTCATCGGCTATCAATATCCAAGAGAAGCGCGAACCTTCGAACTTTCAAACCTTCGAACCTTCAAACCTTCGAACCTAATCCCGCACCTCCCCCATCTCCCCCAGACACCGCCGCAACCCATCCCGCCAATCGGGCAACGCCACGCCCAGCGCAGCGGCGGCGACATTCGCCAGCACCCCATTTGTCGGCGGCGTCGCGTCGCGCTTGAACGTCGCGGCGGAAATCGGCTCCACCGCCACCCGCCGCCCGGCGAGCCGAAAAATCTCCACCGCCCACTCCGCCCAGGTACACGACCCGTCATTCGTCAGGTGATAGGTCCCCCAGGCCCCGGTCGCGGCCAGCGCCGCGATCCCCCCGGCCAGGTCGGTCGCGTAGGTCGGCTGGCCCCACTGATCGGCCACCCCACCGACGCTCGCCCGCCCCTCGTCCGCCAGCCGCAGCATCACCTGCACGAACTTCCGCCCCTGCGCCGCATACACATTCGCCGTGCGCACGATCAGGTGCCGCCGCGCATAGCGCCGCGTCTCCTCCTCGCCCGCCAGCTTCGCCCTGCCGTAGACGCTGAGCGGCCCGGTCGCATCCCACTCGTGGTACGCCTCTCCCGGCGGCTTGTCGCCAGGGAAAACATAATTCGTGCTCACGTAGACAAAGGGAATATCTCGGTCGCCGGCCGCAGCGGCCAGGTAGCGCGTCGCCAGCGTATTCAGGCGAAAAGCGAACTCCGGCTCCCGCTCGCAGCGGTCCACATCGGTCGCCGCCGCCGCGTGGATGATCAGCGACGGCGCGATCCGCTCGACCGCCGCCTCCACCCGCGCCCGGTCGGTCACATCGAGCTCATCGCGCCCGAGCGCCGCGACCTCCCCCGCGCCCGCATACCGCGCCGCCAGCGCCCGCCCCAACTGCCCCCGCCCGCCAGTGATCAGAATTGACGAATGACGAATGACGAATGACGAATCAGCGCGAGAATCTGGGTCTTGCGGCGAATCTGGC
>JAXLWN010000159.1:0-6896 GCA_046328475.1 Chloroflexia bacterium
GGTTGTCCAGAGGATTCGCTCGCTCGGTCGGGCCGGATCGCCACCCGCCAGGAAGGTGATCCGGTCGTCGGGTGCCCAACCGAAGGGAAAGGTGACGGCGGGGTCGGGCGGGGCGACCTGCCATGCGCCAGCATCGCCGAAGACCCAGGTCTCCCAGTGTGGTGGCCCCTGGTCGCCGTCGGCGGTGAGGAAGCTGCCGAGGAGATAGCGGCCATCTGGCGACCAGGTGAGCGCGCCGCGCGTGCCGCGCCCGTAGGGGTAGCGAGCCTGGGGTTTCCCTTCGGCAGAGAAGATCGTGAGTTGATATGCACCGTCACCGTCCGGAATCGGGCCGACCGTAGCGAAGCGCGTGCCATCGGGCGAGACGACCAGGGTGCCGACGATCATGGGCACCAGCAGGCGCTGATTACTGCCATCGGCGTTGCTCCCCACGACGCCGCCATGCCCGTTGACGAAGCCGAGGTAGAAGAGGGTTCCCGCTGCGGCGACGTTGGCGGCGGGGGTGGCGGCGCGCGGCTGTGGCGTGGCGGCGCTCGGGGTATTGGCGACGGGCGTGGGCACTGGGGCGCTCGATGGCGGCGCGCTCGGCTGCGGGCGCACGGTCGGGAGCGCCACCAGCACGGTCGCCGGGGCCGCCGTGGGCGTGCGCGTCGGAATCAGGGCGACCGGGCGCGGCGTTTTCGGCGTGTCGGCCTGCCAGGGGTGCCACCAGGCGAGCGCGAGCACCGCGACGATGCCGAGCGGCGCGAGCCAGCGTCGATTCGCGATCAACCAATCTTGTCCCAACTGCCTGCCCTGTTGCCTGGTCGCGTGTTGTCCGCGCCCACTATACACCCAGGCCGACCGACCCGCGCTCCCGCCACCACTCTGGTACACTCGCGGCGCGTGGCGAACTGCGATGACGCGAGAGGGGGCGGAGGAGCCGTGAAAATTACGCAGATCGAGACCTTCCTGGTGCGGCCCGATAGCC
The DNA here is from genome assembly GCA_046328475.1 of Chloroflexia bacterium. Lineage (GTDB taxonomy): Bacteria > Chloroflexota > Chloroflexia > Thermomicrobiales > CADCWN01 > CADCWN01. The sequence goes on from JAXLWN010000159.1 coordinate 971, forward strand.
GCAACTATGTCTTTGTGCGTGTGCAGACCGACGAAGGGATCTATGGCGTCGGCGAAGCCTACTCGGTGGGGCCGGACGACGCGGTCGTGGCGGTGATCAAGGACTTCGAGGAGTGGCTGATCGGGCGCGACCCGCGCGAGATCGAGTTCCTCTGGCAGTTGATGTACAACGCCTCGCGCTTCCCGGGCGGCGTGATCACGAACGCCGCGATCTCGGGGATCGAGCACGCGCTGTGGGACATCAAAGGGAAGGTTTTGGGCGTCCCGGTCTACGAGCTGCTGGGAGGTAAGTGCCGTGAGTACATCAGCGTCTACGTCCACGCCCACGGCGCGACGCCCGAGGCGCTGGCCGAGAATGCTGCGGAGCGGCTCCAACGCTACGGCTGCACCGCCGTGAAGGTCGGGCCGCAGCCGCCGGGGAGCGAGCGGCTGCCGAACGCGGCCGTGGTGCGCGGTGCGGCAGCCCGCCTGGAGGCGCTGCGCCGCGCGCTTGGCGACGACATCGACATCGGCGTGGACGCGCACGCGAAGATTTTCGAGCCGGTGCGCGCGTTGCAGATGGCGCAGGCGATCAAGCCTTACGATCCCTTCTTCTTCGAGGAGCCGCTGCGACCCGAGAACATCGACGCGCTCGCGGCGCTGCGGCGGCAGGTGGATGTGCCGATCGCGACCGGGGAGATGCTCTACACCAAGTATGAGTTCCGCGACCTGCTGGTGCGGGGTGCGGCGGACATCGTGCAGCCCGATATTTGCTGCGCGGGCGGGCTGCTGGAACTGAAGAAGATCGCGGCGATGGCCGAGTCGTTCTACGCGACGATCGCGCCGCACAACCCGGTCGGGCCGGTGGCAACGGCGGTCAATGTGCAACTCGCCGCCTGCACGCCGAACTTCCTGATCCTCGAATACCTGCCCGACGACGATCCCGGTCGCCGCAACCTCGTGGACGAGCCGATGAAGCTGGTGGACGGGCACCTGGAGATTCCGACGCGCCCCGGCCTCGGGATCGACCTGAATGTGGAGGCGTTCGACGCCTTCCCGTTCAGGCGCTGGCACCGGGCCTTCCCGCTGCGGGCGGATGGAGCGATGGGGTATCCGTAGGGCGTTGCGGCGTGCGTTCGTGTGGCGGATGCCTGGGAACCGCCCTGCGCTTCGCATGGCAACCACCAGCCAGGGACACCGGGCGCGTCACACGCGCCCCTACGGATGAACCTGCCAGCCGGGCGTCCGTCGGGCAGCAGCCCATCCGTCCCCCAGTAGCTATCCAGCGCGGGACCAGAGCGCCTCGGCGAACCAGCCGCGCGAGGCCCCGGCGTTCCAATCAGTGGGAGCGGTGGGGACGCCGCCGGTGTAGTAGGCGAAGGTGCGGAGCGGGGTGGCGAGCACGCCCGGCACGTTCCCGCCGGGCAGCGGCGCGTTCGGCTGCGCCACCCAGAAGCCCTTGGCGACCATCGCCCGGCTGATGAAGGCGAGCGTCTGCGCGTAGCTCACCGGGTCGGTCGGCCCGTAGCAGGGGAAGGCGCGGCCCTGGTTGGCGCAGTCCGGGGCGGTGTAGCCGAAGGCGACATTGTAGTGCTGCAAGGTGCCCGTCGCGCGCCAGAGGGAGGCGGGCACGCCGCCCCGGTCGGTGAAGGTGGTGCCCCAGTCCTCGCAGTCCCAGGTGCCTGCCGCAGTGCAGGCGGGCGGGGTGAGCGTGCCGTTGGTCGGGGTGCCGGGGCCGTTGGGGGTGGCGCGGGCGATCAGCACCGCCATCTGCGCCCGCTGCACCCCATCATCCGGGCCGTAGTGGGTGCTGTCGTAGCCGAAGATGTATCCCCGGCTCGCCAACTCGGTGATGGCGGTGTAGTTGGGGTGGTTGGTGGGCACATCGGCGCTGAAGGTCTTGACCGGGACGATGGCAAGGTTAACCGTATGATCGTCGTCCATAGTGAGGTTCATGCTGTGATCCCAGCCCCGGAAGATCCCATCCACCGTCCACCCGGCGAGGGTGAAGCCGTCAACCGGGTTGATCACGAACAAGATCACGGTCCCCGCGCGGTGTTGGTACGCGTCACCATTGGTGGTGAGGGTGTAGTAGTTCAGTTCGAACGCGCCGCTGTCGCAAGCCGGACCCTGCGGGCGATCCACGTCGCGTTGGTCCACCCCGTTCGAGTCGGCGCACTGGTCGGATGGCACGCGGTCAATCGCGGGACTGTTGAGTGGCAGGGCAACGGTTTGGGTCGGGCCGCCATTGTCAAGCAACGAGGAATCGAGCAGGTCAGCGAACGAACCGGTGTAGGCGAGGTCGGTGCCGGTGGTCGGGCAGCCAGCGCCGTTGCCGACCACGTTGTAGCCCAACGAGGTCGCGGTGCCGCTACAGTCCGCGCCGTCGCCACTCGTGGCAATATTGTCCGCCACGATGCTGCCGAAGATGCTGGTGCTGCCGCCAGCGGTGTAGAGGCCGCCGCCGCTGGCGGCGAGGTTGTTCGTCATCGTGACGAAGCGCAGCGCCAGGGTGCTGCCGTTGTTGTAGATGCCACCGCCCACGGGCCCGCCGAATTCGTTGGCGGCATCGTTGCCCATGAAGGTGCTGTTGGTCAGCGTCGCCGTGCCGCCCCCGAGATAGAGCCCGCCGCCGCCGCTCCCACCATCCGCGCCGGCGGTGTTGCTGAAGATCAGGCTGCCGAACAGCGTCAACGTGCCGCCCTTCTGGTAGATGCCGCCGCCGTTGCCGGAGGGGGCGAGGTTAACGCTGACAAGGGTATCAGTAAGCGTGGCCGTGCCAGCAGCGAGGTAGAAGCCGCCGCCGCCAGTGAAGCCGGCATTGGAGTTGTCCCTCAGGGTGCTCCCAGTCAGGTTCAGTGTGCCATCGCTCTGGTACACACCCCCGCCGTTATCGTCCGCAGTGTTGTTGCTGATCGCGGTGTCGGTCGCCTCGACCGTACCGGAGATGAGAGCGAGCCCCCCACCATTACCCCCCGTGCTATTGAAGCTGATGGTGGTATTGGTCATCGTCAGGGTGCCGTTGCCATAGTAGATCCCGCCACCATCGTTCCCCAGGGCGCTGTTGTTCGTCACCACGCTGTCGATCAGGTTCAGGGCGACGCCGTAGCCGAAGACACCCCCGCCCGCAAGCTGCCCGGAGATGCGCCCGTTGGTGATCGTCAGCCCCTGGAGCGTGACGGTCACGGGGTCTTCCGTGAAATTGACGACGGTGAAGGGGCGGAACTCGGGCGTGTCACCCGCGCTGCTGCGCCGGATCGTCACGCCCCCCACGCCGCTCCCCTGGATCGTCAGGCTCTTGGTGAAGAACAGCTCATCGCTGGTCAGCGTCACGATCGTCACGCCCGCGCCAAAATTGATTGTGTCGCCGGGTTAGCAACCGCGATCGCCTGCCGCAGGGTGCAGGACGCGCCTGGGCAGGTACTACCCCGTCCGCGCCGCTCCGTACCGTGATCGTCGCCGCCGCCACCGAGCGGGGCTGCCCGCTGCCGACATCACGAACGCCAGCACCAGCACCAATGCCATCGCCACGCGCCACCGCCCGCTCGCCGGGCGCACCGCACCACCAGCCACCGCACACCCCTTCGCTCGCGCCCAATTTCGTGCCGACGGACCCGGCAGTGGCAAGCCCCTGATTGTCGAGAATGTTAACATTCTAGCAGGGGCCTACCCGCCACACAACGGCTCGGCAGGCGAACACGCCGCAGGCTTTCCGCCAGACTACCGCCCACGCCGCGCGTTGACCATGCGCAACCCACGCAATTACCCACGCAATCGCCGCCCCGGCGCACAAAGGTGCTCTGCACGGTCGATATTGTGGTCGCCCGTGGTGGGTTGGGCGTAGATGGCTCGCTTTTCGTTCAGGTGTGGCAAATTCGCTGCGACTACGGCAGCGGTTCGTCGTCGGCGGCGAGGGGGATGGGTTCGGTGCCGGGTTTGCCGAGCTGCGGCGGCTTGACGGCGGGGAGCGGGAGGGGGCGGCGCGAGCGCAGGTCGTAGCGTGCGCCGTCGGCGAGGGCGTGGAGGATGACGTCGGTCACGTTGACCGGGCGGTGGGCGAGTTGCTGGGCGATGTCGCTGCTCATGCGCTGGCCATCCACGATCATCACCGTGCCGCGCCCGAGCACTTCGAGGATGCCGTTCGGGTGGAAGAGGGCGGCGGTATCCTCGTCGATGCCGATGCCGAGCTGGCCAGGGTTCAGCGCCACCAGCGTCAGCAGTCGCCCGATGCGGTCGCGCTCGCGGAAGTGCTGGTCGATGATCACCTCATCGAGCAGGCCGAAACCGGCCGCGAGTTGCGCCATGCGCTGCTTCGGCCCGGTGCCGCTCGCGCCGAACGCGACCATGTGGCGCGAGAGGATCGACGCCCCGGCGCTGGTGCCGCCGACGATCGCGCCGGCCGCCGAGCGGGCGTGGATCGCCTCCTCGACGCGGCTGCCGCCGAGGATCGTCGCGAGGCGCATCTGGTTGCCGCCGCCCATGAAGATGCCGGTGGCCCCATCGAGCGCCCGCACCGCCGCCTTGCCCATCGCCGCCGCGCGGTCGGGCACGACCGCGACCTCCGCCGAGGCCGCGCCGAGGTCGAGGAAGATCGCCTTGTAGCGCTGCCCGGCGTCCTCGATGCTCGATGCGGTCGGCACGATGGCGATGCGCGCCTCAGCGCCGCCCGCCAGCGCAACGAAGCGGGCGAGGATGATCCGCTCGCGGACCTTGTCCTCCGCCCCGCCGATCGCCATGACCGACCCGCGCTGCGCTTGCGTTGTGGTGGGGTTGTCCGACATCCGCGCTCCTGCCCCTCCTGAAGCGCCGATTATAGCGGAGATGGGTCGGGAGCGTCGATCTGTAGGTGCGCTTCGTGAAGCGCCCTGCCGCATGTGGCTAGCGGTTGCCATGCAGAGCAGGGCGCTTCACGAAGCCCCCCTACGACGGTTCGACACAGCTGGCGATTGGGGAAACGTTGCCGCCCGAACGCGTTTGCTTCACGAAATGGTCGTCGCCTCCCGGAATTGGCCGGTGACTGCCTCCTGAAGATCGGGGGTGGGGTCGGTGGCGATGGGGAGGGTGAAGGTGAAGCGGCTGCCGCGGCCGAGTTCGCTGGTGACGGCGATCTGGCCGCCGTGCGCTTCGACGATCCGGCGCGCGATGGTCAGGCCCAGGCCGCTACCGCCGGTGGCGCGCGAGCGGGAGCTATCGGCGCGGTAGAAGCGCTCGAAGATGTGCGGCAAATCCTCCGGGGCGATGCCCGCGCCGGTGTCGGCCACGCTGATCGCCACCATGCCGCCCGATTCGGCCCGCGCGCCCACCGCGACCGCGCCCCCGGCCGGGGTGTGGGTCAGCGCGTTGGTCAGCAGGTTGTGGAGGACTTGCGTGATCCGCTGCGGGTCGGCCACGACCGCCGGGAGGTCGCCGGGCAAATCGACGGTCAGGGCGACTCCCTGGTCGGTGGCGCGGGCGCGCACCGCGTCAGTCGCGCGCCCGACCAGCAAGGCGGGCGGGACTGGGCCGCGATCGAGGCGCAGGTTCCCCGCCTCGGCCTGCGCCAACTCCTGCAAATCGTCCACCAGCCGGTTGAGGTGCGCCGCTTCGTCGCGCAGCGTCCGCAGCGTCGCCTCGTCGGCCTCGACCACGCCATCCTCGATCGCTTCCAGGTAGCCCCGGATGTTCGCCAGCGGCGTGCGCAACTCGTGCGCGACGTCGGCCACCATCTGCTGCCGCAGGCGCTGCGAGGCGTCGAGGTTCGCGGCCATCGCGTTGAAGGAGCGCGCCAGTTCGACCGTTTCGGCGCTGCCGTCCTCCGGCACGCGCTGCTTCAGGTCGCCCGCGCCCATGCGCCGCACCGCGCGCGTCAGCGTCTCCAGCGGACGCCCGATCAGGCGGGCGAGGATCAGGCTGATGATCAGCGCCGCGACGAGGCTGATGCCGGTGCTGACGATGGTGACCCGGCGCAG
>JAXLWN010000016.1:0-108513 GCA_046328475.1 Chloroflexia bacterium
GGGCGGTTTCCCGGTCTGACGCGCAAACAGGTGAATAGTGTGCTCTCGATTGAGGGCAAGGGCCGCGTGGCGTATGACAGGGAGAACTTCACGTACCGGGCGGCGGCGGGGGATTGAACGGGCGAGCGGGGGAACAGGGGAACAGGAGAGCAGGAGAGAAACGGATCCTTCGCTGCGCTCAGAATGACAGGGGAAAGGGGCAGAGTGAAGAGAGAAGCCGGAGGTTTTGTGTTACTTTCTGGCCGCTTTGATGGTGGATGTGATTTTTCCGGGCGTGCGGCGTATATTCGGAAATAGACCCGCGGGGGCGCGGTTTCGTCGCACTCGCGGAATGGTGATTGGGAAGCATGAAAGGGGGTGTGACCGGGCGCACAGGGGTTTTGTGACGGGAATCATCGCCGGAAGGCAATCCGATAGCGCAGAATGGTCGTAAGGGGCGAGGCGACGTTAGGGAAGCGGTGCCCCGGCGACGAGCAGTTCTTTTGAGACGACATTTTCGACGAGGTGTGCCATGACGACGCAGACGACGAAGACAAATGAGCACAAGATTTATCGCGATCCGTCGCAGCGGGTGGTCGTGACCGGACTCGGCGCGATCACGCCGCTCGGGAAGACGGTGGCAACGTATTGGGATGGGCTTGTCGCCGGGCGCTCGGGCATCGGCCCGGTTACCCGGTTCCGCACCGATGGCTACCCCTGCCGCATCGTCGGCGAGGTGGACGACTTCAACCCGCACGATTCGATGGACGCGAAGGACGCGCGGCGGATGGCGCGGGCGTCGCAGTTCGCGGTGGCGGCGGCGCGCGAGGCGCTGGCCGACGCGGGCTTCACCGCCGAGACGACGCCGGAGGACGCCGGTGTGCTGCTCGGGATCGGCAACGGTTCTTTCCCCGACCTGGAGCAGATGGCGCGGACGATGTTCGAGAAGGGCGGGATGAAGATCAACCCGTTCTCGATGCCGGTGATTCTGGCGAACATGGCCGCCGCGCAGGTGGCGATGCAGTGCGGGCTGAAGGGGTATAGCAACACGGTGATCACCGCCTGCGCGGCGGGGACGCAGGCGATCGGCGAGGCGGCCGAGGTGCTGCGGCGCGGCGACGCGCAGGTGATCGTGGCGGGCGGCACCGAGGCGCCGATTTGCGAGATGTCGCTGGCGAGCTTCTGCGTGCTGCGCGCCCTGAGCACCGGCTTCAACGACACGCCGGAGCGGGCGAGTCGGCCGTTCGACATGCGGCGCGACGGGTTCGTGGCGGCGGAGGCGGCGGGGCTGCTGGTGCTGGAGACGCTGGAGCACGCGCAGGCGCGCGGCGCGCGGATCTACGCGGAGATCCTGGGCTACGCCAGCACGTCCGACGCCTACCACCTGACGTCGCCCGATCCGGAGGCGAAGGGCGCGCTGAAGGCGATGGAGCGCGCGATGCAGCGGGCCGGGATCGACCGGAGCGAGGTCGGCTACATCCACGCGCACGGCACGGCGACCTCGGCGAACGACAAGACCGAGACGCTGGCGATCAAGCGCTTCTTCGGCGAGGGGGCCTACAAAATTCCGGTCAGTTCGACGAAGTCGATGACGGGGCACGCGCTCGGCGCGGCGGGGGCGATCGGCGCGGTGGCGACGGTCTGCGCGCTGCGCGACGGGATCATCCCGCCGACGATCAATTACGAGGACCCGGACCCGGAGTGCGACCTGGACTACGTGCCGAATGTCTCCCGCCGCGCGCCGCTGAGGGTGGCGATGTCGAACTCGTTCGGTTTCGGCGGGCAGAATGCGTCGGTGATCCTGCGGCGCTGGGAGGAAACCGTTCCGGCGACGAGCGAACTGGTGGCGGCGTAAATCCGGGCGAAACCTGGTAATTCGGCACACGAGAACGCGCGCGAGGCCCCCGGCAGCTGGTAGCCGGGGGCCTCGCCGTGCTGGTTTTCTGGTGAGTGCAAAAATTCAGTATACCCCGCGTAAAAGATCGGTAGTCTCACGGATATCCAACCCTGGCGGCGCGGCGAATACTTGTTCCTGATCACGCCCGATCGCAGGAGGCTCCCGGCAGGTACCGGGGGTGATCGGATCGTGTCGCGCGCAGGGGGGTAGTGGGCATGTCGTATCGCGGGCAGTCGCGCCGGAGGAGCTTCGGGGTTCGGCGCATCTTGGTCGTAACGGTCATTTTGTCGCTGCTGCTGCCGGGGTGGATCTTCAGGCCCGCGCCTACTGCGGCGGCGGGGGAATTTATCACCTGGCCGGGCGGCTACGACTACACCGTCTTCGGGGCGAATGAGACCGTTGAGATCGATATCGGGGCCATTCGCTACGTCACACAATCAAATTGCCCGACGTTTCCTGATGGAGAGCGGGGCAACGGCGACTTCGTCGTCCCGACGGCAACTATTTATGTCATTCGGAGCGGGACGCTCCCGGCGGTGACGCAGGAGTATCACGACTACACGGGTTCGCCGAACACTGTTCTCGCGACGACGAGCGGCGCATTCACCGACCAAATCATCGCGTTCACCGCGCCGGACGGCAATTTGACGCCGGGCACGTATGCGATCGTCATCGACGAGTGCCAGGATGGGCGGCGCGACTCCACCGATTTTGTCATCGATCCGGCCTTCTCGGTGGTGATCCCGCACAATGTCCCGGCGTTGCCCAATTCGCAGATCGCTGCGATGAAGCAGCAGGCGTCCGTCCAGGCGGATCACTGGTTCCGGATCTGGTTCGGCATGAGCTACATCAAGGCGATCCTCGATTTCGAGGAGTTGCGAGGCGCGGTCAAGAATCCGACCGATCTGATGATCTACCTGATGATGAAGTGCGCCACGACGCAGGTCTATTGCCCGAAGGGACCGGGGATCGATCCGACGGATATCGGGGTTACCCTCGCCCTCAATAATTACCAGCACTGGGCTGGGATCGCGGGCGATCCCCCCGATCCAGACTACGATCAACTCACCACGGTTGACGGCTGGTCGACGGTTGACCCGCACAGCGGCGACCCGGTTGTGACCGCGCTCGGCGATGTGAACGAGGCGGCGAGCGCCCAGGATGGCCTGCTGGCGGCGTTCCTGCACGCTCTGGAGCGTTATCAGGGAGCCCAGGCTGCTGGCGATCCGGAGGGGGCGTTGCAGCAGGCGCGGGCGATTCAGCACTATGCTGGGGCGATCAACGCGCAGTTGAGTGCGACGAATAACGCGCTGAGCGCGCTTGAGACGACGCTCGGTGGCGATAGTCGCGCGATCGATGACACGGCGGATGAACTCGCGGATTTCCACACCCGTGTGGCGGCGAGCGGTCTGACCGACGACGAGGTGCGCGAACTCAAGAACCTCGGGCTGACGACCGAGGATATCGACAACCTGAAGACGAAATTTATCGCCGAAGACTTCGGCGCGACTAAGGCCGATTTCCTTGCCACGCTGGCCGAGACGCGCACCACGAGTGCGGCCATGGCCGGTGATCTCAGTGCGCTCGCCACGGCGCTTGATGGCAACATCGCGGACCTCTCCGCTGCGCTCGGTAACGGCGTCACCGCGCCTACCGCGAACGCGGGCGGGCCGTACACCGGCACGGCAGGGGCGGCGATTGCCCTGAACGGGAGCGCGTCGGTCACGCCGAGCGGCACGATCATCGGCTACGAGTGGGACCTGGATGGGGATGGCGAATTCGACGATGCCACGGGCGCGACTCCGTCGTTTACGCCATCGCAAGCCTTCCGCGGCATGATCGGGCTGCGCGTCACCAATTCGTACGGCCGGATGGCGGTGTCGTACGCGCCGCTCACCGTGGGCGAGGGGAATGGGCGACCGCAGATCGCCAGCTTCTCGCCGGCCGATCTCTCGCCCGATGTGCTCGTCGGGGTGAACCAGACCTTCAGTGTGACGGTGAGCGATCCTGAGAATGCCCAGGTGTCGGTGCGCTGGCTGCGCGATGGCACGCAGGTCGGGACAGGAACGAGCTACTTCTATTTCGCCACAGTGGGTGGGGTCGGGCCGCATCTGCTCGAAGCGGTGATCACCGACAGCGATCCACTCGGAGGCGAGGTACACCAGCGCTGGATCGTGAACGTGCTGGCGGCGGACAATGACGGCGATGGCTGGCGGGCAAACGTCGACTGCAACGACAACAACCCGCAGGTCGGCTTCTGTGAGGCCGTGGACATCCCGACCGATCCAGCCGATATCCTCACCGTCACTTCCACCGGCGACGAAGCCTCCTGTCCGAATGGACCCGGCGGTGATGGCTATACGCTGCGCTGCGCGATCATCGACGCCAACACGGCGGGCGCGGGTAAGCGCATCAACTTCAACATCCCGGCCGCCGACAGCGGCTGCGCGGCGAGCGGCGTCTGCACCATCTTTCCGGTCGATAACCTGCCGAAGCTCACGGCCAACTCCACGATCATCGACGGCTATACCCAGGCGGGCGCGCAGGTGAACACCGCCGCGTCTGAGCAGGGGACGAACGCGGTCATCCATATCAGGATTGACGGGGCGCTAAACACCAGCCTGCATGTCACTGAGCGGGGGGGCCTGACGATCGGCGGGGCGAACAACCTCATCCGGGGCCTCGCGATCACCAACTTCATCTACTGCAACGGCATCATCGTCCTGGGCAACGGCAACACGATCGCCGGGAACCTGATCGGGGTGACCCCCGAGGGGGGTGCGGCGGGGAACGGCGAAGCCTACGGCAATATGGTCATCTGGGATGGCAACTACAACACCATTGGCGGGCCGAACGCGGCCGACCGCAACGTGGTGGCCGATGGCTCGATGGGTATCCAGATCAAGCCCTACGATCGCACGGCGATAGGCAACCGTATCCTCGGCAATCTGGTCGGCATGAACCTGGCCGGGACCGCCGCGCTGGGGAGGTTGCAGCAGTACGGCATCGCCATCGGTAGCGACCACAACATCGTGGGCGGCACCACCGCCGGTGCGCGCAATGTCGTCGGCAACAGCATCGGCGGGATCATCGTTGGTGCGAACAATAGCGGCATCGTCCAGGACAACCGCATCCTCGGTAACTACATCGGCACCAATGCCGCCGGGACCGCCGCCATTCCCAACTGGAGCGGCGTCGTCGGATCGCCGGCCGGGAACTTGATCAGCGGGAACGTGATCAGCGGGAACAGTCAGAGCGGCATCGCGATGACCTATACCGTCGGTGCCGCCCACGACAAGATCGTCGGCAACATCGTGGGGCTCAACGCCACCGGGACGGCTGCCCTCCCCAACGTCAACTACGGGATGCAATTCTCCAGCATGATCGGACTGACGATCGGCGGGACGACCGCCGCCGATCGCAACGTGATCAGCGGTAACACGCTGGCCGGCATCTCCTTCAACTCGCATTATGACAACTACGGTCGCACCGCAGACAACCATATCCAGGGTAACTACATCGGCACGAACGCCACCGGGACCGCCGCGATCCCCAATGGTCAGAACGGCATCGAGTTGAACGGGATCGGCGGCACCACGATCGGTGGCACGGCGGCGGGCGCGGGCAATCTGATCTCCGGGAACACCGGCGCGGGCGTCTTGATCACCAACTATTTCCAGCACAGCCAGCCGACCGGCAACGTGGTGCAGGGCAACCGAATCGGCGTCGCGGCCGACGGCATCACGCCGCTCGGCAACAGCACCAACGGCGTGCTGATCGATGCTAGCGGGTTCAACACGGTCGGCGGCACGACGGCTGCCGAGGGAAACCTGATCGCCAACAACGGCGGCGCGGGCGTGCGGCTCGACGGCGGGGCCGACGTGCAGGCCCGGATCGTCGGCAATCGCAGCGTCGCCAACGGCGGGCTTGGCATCGATCTGGCCCAGGTGGGCGCGGTGAGTTGCGCGGAGGCGGGCACGAGTGGGCCGAACGGGCTGCTGCACTGCCCGGTCATCCGGGGGGTCACCGCCGGGCTGGTCAGCGGCACCGCGCCGGAGGGCGCGACGATCGATGTCTATCTTGTCGGCACCGCAGCCGATCCATCGGGCAACGGCGAGGCGCTGACCTATCTCGGCAGCGCCATCAGCCACGGCTGCGGCAATACCTGGACCCTGGCGGGGCTGAACCTGCCCGCCGGGGCGGTCATCACCGCCACCGCCTCGATGCTCGACGGCGATGTGCGGGGGACGAGCGAGTTCGCCGCGAATGTCGCGCTCGGCACGACCGATCCGCTCTTCGTCCCGGCCGTCACCCCGGCCGCGAGCCAGCAGGGCACGTATGGCAGCCCGGCCACGCTCGATCTCGGATCTTTCGCCGAGGGCTGCCCGGTCGGGCCGTGGGATGTGTCGGTTGACTGGGGCGACGGCAGCGCTGATACGACCTTCCAGGCGACCGATCCGGGCGCGCTGGGCACCAAGGCGCACACCTACGCGACCGGCGGGGCCAAGAATGTCACCGTCACGGTCGCCAACACCCTGGGCGGCAGCGCCAGCGCCTCCTTCCAGGTCGAGGTCGCGACGTTCGTCCCCGGCGCACCCACGAATCTCGTCGCCACCCCGGGCAGCGCGCGGGCGAGCGTCACCTGGGCCGCGCCCGTCTCGAACGGCGGCGGCGCAATCGATTGGTACGACCTGAGCATCGCCCCGACGGCGGGCGGCACGCCGCAGACGCAGCGGGTGACGAACCTGGCGAACCTGGCGGCGACCTTCACCGGCCTGACCAACGGCACCGAGTACACCATCTCCATCACGGCCCACAACAGCAACGGCAGCGGCGCGGCGGCCACGACCACCGTCACGCCCGCGCTGTCGGCGCTCGCGATCACGAACCTGAGCACGACGAGCGTCGCGGAAGGGAGCGCTTCGTTCACCCTCACCGTCACGGGCGGTGTCTTCACCGAGGACACGATCGTGCGCTGGAACGGTGCCGAACGGACGACCACACTGGTGGATGCGACGACGCTGACGGCGCAGATCACCGCGACCGACGTGGCAAACTCCGGCACGGCGAGCGTGGCGGTCTACGACGCGGCGAGCGACCGCACGTCGAATGCCCTGGCGGTGACGATCACCAACGTCGCACCGACGGCGACCTTCGGTGCCCCGGCTTCGGTCACGGTGGGGGACGCTATCCACCTGGCGCTGACCGGGGCGAGCGATCCATCGCTCGGCGATGTGGTCGCAGGGTTCACTTACGCCTTCGACTGCGGCACCGGCGGTGGCTACGGGGCGGCGAGCGCGGCCTCGACCGTCAACTGCACGACCAACGCGACAGGCACGCGCACGGTCAAGGGCAAGATCATCGACCAGGATGGCGGCTCTACCGAGTACACCGCCACCGTCGAGATCACCGCGCTGCCTGCGGCGACGATTGCCGTCGCCCCTGCGAGTGGCACCTATGGCGGCACGACGACGCTGAGCGCGACCCTGACGCTCGCCGGGCAGCCGCTCGCCGGGAAGTCGGTCGCGTTCACCCTCGATGGCACCGCCGTCGGTAGCACGACCACCGGCCAGGACGGCGTGGCGACGCTGGCGAATGTCAGCCTGGCGGGGATCACCGCCGGGGGCCACCCGGCGGGCGTGGCGGCGACCTTCGCGGGCGATGGGACCGCCGCCGCGACGAGCAACACCGCTGCTTTGACGGTGGCGCAGGCGAGCCAGACGATCGCGTTCGCGGCGCGGGCCGACCGCCAGCTCAGCGCCTCGCCGTTCACCGTCGGCGCGACCGCCACATCGGGATTGACCGTGGGCTTCGCGGCGAGCGGGGCCTGCACGGTGTCCGGCACCAGCGTGGCGCTGACCGGCCTGGGCACCTGCACCCTCACCGCCACGCAGGCGGGCGACGCCAACCACAGCGCCGCCGCGCCGGTCGCGCGCAGCTTCCAGGTCACCGCCGACCCACCCGCCCAGGTGAATCTCATCCTGACGGTGAGCGACGGCAGCACCGTCAAGCTCGCGCCGAATACCATCAGCACCGGCGGCACCTACCCCTTCGACCCGGGCGCCACCGTCACCCTGACGGCGCAGCCGGGCACCGGGCAGACCTTCGTCCGCTGGACGGTGGATGGGGTCAACCGGGGCTGGGCACCGACCATCACGCTGACGATGGGGGCCGCCCACGCGGTGGACGCGAGCTTCGCCGGTACGAAGACGTTCACCGATGTCGGGAATGCGCGCGACGACTACGCGGCGATCGTCGCGCTGGCCTCGCGCGGGACGATCGCGGGCTATGGCAACGGCAAGTACGGGCCGGGCGACAAGGTCTCGCGCGCCCAGATGGCGGCGCTGATCGCCCGCGCCACCCCCGCCGACCCCGCCGCCGCGCCGACCAACGGCACCCTGGCCTCCGGCTGCGTCGCGGGCTCCTGGGACTGCGAGGACTGGGGCACCGACTTCGTGGACCGGGGTGGGCTGGTCGCCAGCCTCTGGCGCAACGTGGGGGCGCTGCAGCACTACGGGGTGGCGAGCGGCTACGACGGAATCCACTTCGGGCCGAACAGCGACGTGACCTACGCCCAGACGATCGCCTTCATCACGCGGGCGATGGTGGCCAAGGGCTACTGGCGGTGGCAGCCGAGCGGCCCCACGCCCCCGGCGGGCGTGCCGAGCGGGCACAACCGCGACGTGCGCACCTTCCTCTACTACGTCGGCAGCCTGCCGGATCTGCCCGTCGGCAAGGGCTGGAACGATGGGGCGACGCGCGGCTGGTTCGCGCGGGCGCTCTGGGCCGCCCTCGATAGCTACTGGGGCGTCGATGGCACGCTCCTCGACGGACAACCGGCGGGTGGCTTCGTGGAGTAGGGCTACGACGATCCTCAATATCCAGCAGATCGCAGCGCGGGAGGGGTCAAGGCCCCTCCCCGCGCGCTATCGCGCAAGGAGCGTTTCGGCTGACAGAGTTTCTGCGCGAGGGCAGCGGCGGTTGAAACCGCGCCTTGGAGGCCCTGCGGGGCCACGAACCCGCCTACGCGGGTTAGGTTGCAGCCAAAGCAGGCGGACTCTATGGCGCGCAGACCTGCGAGATCGGCACCCGGTTGTGGGATGCAGCCGCCAGGCAACTCACGCACCTGCCCTGCTTCAGCCGATGAGCGCCCTTGGCGATGCCACGCGCGACGAGGGGCGGACGCTGCGTGTCGGACATATCGGAAGGATACCGCTATGTCGGTTGAGGAGCGGGATGGCGCGAGCAGGGAAAGGTGAAAAGGGCGGGCGCTTGTGTGAGCGCCCGCCCTTCGTTTGGTCTGCATCCGACGCCCGGTTGGGGCGCTAGGGTTGTTTCGTCGCGGTCGGGGTTGGGAAGGGGGTTGGGACGATGACCGACGGCGACGGCGTGAGCGGGAACGGGGTCTGGATCGGCGCGGTGGTCGGCGTCGGGGCGGCAGGCGCACCGGGGGGCGGCGAGAACTGCTGCAACGCCGGGGTGGGGGTGGTCTTGATGTTGTCGGAGTCGACCTTCACACCCACCTTCACGCCATCGAGCCACTTCTGGAATGCGCCATCTTTGATCGAGGTCAAAACCTCTTCGGCAAGCGGGCGATTATCGTCCTTCTCGATCACCTTGATCAGGTGCCAGCCGAACTGGCTCTGGACTGGCTCGCTGACCTGATTGAGCGGCAGGGAGAAGGCGGCATCCTCGAACGGCTTGACCATGACGCCGCGCGGGAACCAGCCGAGGTCGCCGCCGTTCTGGTTCGTCGCGGTGTCGGTGCTCTGCTGCAAGGCGACCTGCGCGAAGCTGCCGGGATCCTTGAGGATCTGCTGCCGCGCCTGCTCGGCACCTTCCTTGGTGGCGAGCAGGATGTGGACGGCGCGAACCTGCGGCTGCACATCCTTGATTTCGCCGGTCAGTTTGGCCGTTACCTTCTGGCGGGCGATCTGCGGGCGGGCGACCAACCGGAGGTAGTCGTCCCGGCTCATGTCGACCGCTTTCTTGATGTCGTCCAGATAGCTCTTATACCCCGCCGTGGCGGTCGCGATGGCCTGGTCGCGGCTGATGGTCGCGGTCGGCGAGACCGAGGGGGTGCCCTCGGGGGTGCCGGGCGTGCCGGGGGTCGCCGCCGGGGTGGTCGGGGTGGCGACCGGCGTGCCGGGCGTGCCATTAGCCCCGGGTGTGCCGGGAGTGCCGGCGCGCGGCGTCGCGTTCGCCTGGGCGGTGGCCGTGGCGTAGGCGGCGGAGGCGGTCTCGGTCGCCCAGGCGCGCACGGTCGGGTTGACCGTGGTGGTCGGGGTGGGGGTGTTCACCAGACCGGGGGCGAAGTTGTCGTTGATGTAGTTGTTGATGTCGTCGTTGGAGATGCTCAGGCCCAGATCGCCCATCTTCTGCTGGACGATGATGTCATCAACCATGCCCTGGAGGGTGTCGGAATCGGGCGCGTCGGTCTTGACGGTCCGCAGTTGCTGCTGGAGTTGCTGGATGAGCGCGGCGTATTGCTGCGGATTCTGGGAGGAGAAGAACTGGTACTGCGCGATCTGGGTGCCGAGCGAGAAGCGCCGCAGCTTCCAGTAGTCGCCGCGCGTGATTTTCACGCCGTTGACCGTGGCGAGTACCTGGCGGGGTTGGATGCCGAATTCAAAGATCGCGCCACCGGCCAACAGGCCGACAACCAGGACCGCAACGCTGGCCATCGCGATGTAGAGAATTCGCCGCTGCTGCTCTTCCCGCTCGCGACGCGAGACCCGTCGCTGCGGCGCGAAGCGGTCAGCTGGCCGAGCGGGCCGAAACCGCCGCCTGATACGCTCGATCACCCATGCCTCCAATGCGGAATGCGGAATGGGGAATGCGGAATGGCGGTGGATCGAGGGGTGGTCGTTGCCTATCCCCGGATCCTATTCCGCACTCCGCATTCCCCATTCCGCATTCGATCTACCGATTTGAGCCGCTGCTGACGAAGGGCAGCAGCGCCATGTGGCGCGCACGCTTGATCGCCAGGGAGAGGCGGCGTTGATTCTTGGCCGAGGCACCGGTCTTGCGGCGCGGCTCGATCTTCGCGCGGTCGGAGATCAAGCGGCGCAGCCGCTGGACGTCCTTGTAGTCGGGCTGGACGTTGTCGATGGCGAAGGGATCGACCTTGCGGCGCTGGTAGAAGCGACCACCGCCGCCGCCACCGCCGCCACCGCCGCCGAAGCGGCGCGGGCGATCACCGCCGGGACCGCCGGGGCCGCCGGGGCCACGATCGCCATCGGGGCGGGGGGGACGCGGGCCGCGCGGGCGGTCACCGAACTGCGGGCGGTCCCCAAAGGCTGGTCGATCTCCGCCCGGTGGGCGGTTGCCCTGCTCTTCCATCGGTCTGCTCTCTCCTCGTATTGCGGGGATAGGGGAGGGCGGGAGGCGCAGGACGCACAAATCACTCGCCCGATTGGCGGCGATAATGCGCGCCTTGTTCAGCCTGCTCCCGTTCCCCTATCCCCTCGTCTTCGTTAGAACGGTACGTCGTCCAGATCGCTGTCATCGAAATCGTCCTGCTGTCGGGCAGGACGGCCACCGCCGCGATTGCCACCGGCGGGAGCGCGATCCTGGCGCGGTGCGCTCTCCCCGTAGCCGCCACGGCCGCGATCTTCGCCGCCCTCGCGGACCATGCCCTGACCGCCGCCCTGGCCTTCGTCGCGAGCGCCGAGCAGGATCATCTCGTTGCCGACGATCTCGACGGAGGTCTGCTCGACCCCATCCTTGTTCGTGTACTTGCGCGACTGCAGGCGACCCTCGATGTAGACGGTGCGCCCCTTGCGCAGGAACTCGTTCGCCGTCTCGGCGAGCTTGTCCCAGAGCACGACGCGGAACCACTCGGTCTCATCGATGGTGTTGCCATCCTGCCCACGCCGGGGGCGATTGACGGCGACGGTGAAGTTGGTGACCGCCGAGCCCGAGGGGGTGTAGCGCATCTCCGGATCCCGCCCGAGGTTACCGATGATCTGCACTTTGTTCAGACCGCGAACCATGACCGTCTCCTTTCAGAATCTTCCACAGCGTTCCGGAACAACCCAACATTACGTATCGGAAGATACCACATCTTGGCGACGATGGCTGCGAACGTTCGCGGGAATCCCTTGGCGGCGGACGCCCCTCGCGCTGCGTGACCTCGCCCTTACGAGGCGGCCCTTTCCTTCTTCTCTTCGGCCGGCTTCTGCTTCTTCTCATCGACTTTCACGATGAGATAACGCACGACCCGGTCGTTCAGGTTCATCGCCCGCTCGATTTCGACGAGTTGGCGCGTGTTGTCCAGCCCGAAGTAGGCGAGGACGTAGAAGCCGTCGCGCAGATCCTGGCCGTTGTGGCGAATGGTGTAGGCCAGCCGCCGCCGACCCCAGGGGGCATCGCGGATAATCTGGCTGAATTCACCGCCGAGATTGGTGACGTAGCGACCGACCTGTTCGATGGCCGCCGCCAGGTCTTCGTCGGACAACTGGGGATGCAGGATGTACATCATCTCGTACTGACGCAACCGGACCCTCCTCTCCACGGGTTTGCCCGACACGACAACAGCGGCGTTGCGCCCCGCCGCCCGGTGCCGGACAGAAAGGAAACAAACAGGTGTACCATCCCATGTGGCACACCAAACAGCGCGAACAGACGCGCCAACGGGTAGTGTAGCAGATGAGGGCGGGAGGCGGCAAACGTGGAGGCGTGGGGATGTGAGGGTGTGGGGGTGTGGGGATGAACAGGGGAGCAGGAGAGCAGGAGAAGGGGGGATGGGAGGATGGAGAGAGGTGCTTGACTCTGACGTTAGGTCATGGTTTAGAGTCGTGCCTGGCGTTGGTTGGGCGGTGGGTGCGGCCCTTTGGCACGCCGCAAGTGAGAAAGGAAGTGGGGAAATGGCAACGGATCGGCCCTATGTTGATGAGGAGATGGCGGGGTTGCAGCGGGAAGCCGAGGAGCGCTGGGGCAACACCGAGGCCTGGCGGCAGAGCCAGGAGCGGACGAAGCACTGGACGAAGGCGGACTACGACCGGATCAAGCGGGAGGGTCGGGAGTTCGTGAAGGTGCTGGCGGCGGCGATGGACCGCGATCCGGGCAGCGCGGAGGTGCAGGCGCTGGTGGCGCAGCATCGCGCGGGGATCAATGTGTTCTACGACTGCACGGATGAGATCTACGCCGGGTTGGCCGAGATGTATGTCGCGGACCCGCGCTTCGCGAAGTATTACGACCAGGAGCGGCCGGGGCTGGCGGCGTTCCTGCGCGAGGCGATGCTGATCTCGCTGGGGAAGCAGGGGGCGTAGACGAGATTAACCACAGAGAACACAGAGGGCACAGAGAGGGACGATCTAACCGCCAAGACGCCAAGGACGCCAAGACGAAGACCAAAGGGCGATGGGCGGGGGGAGAACGTTCTCCCCGCGCCCTTCTTTTGTGGCCTCTATCTCTTGCGGTTAGATCGTCCCTCTCTTGGCGTCCTTGGCGTCTTGGCGGTACATTCCGTATTGGAGCTAGTCGCAGAGGGCGACGCACTCGACTTCGACCAGGGCACCGGCGGGGAGGCGGGCGACCTGGACGGTGCTGCGGGCGGGGGGTTGGTTGGTGAAGTAGCTGCCGTAGACCTTGTTGAAGTCGGCGAAGTGGTCGAGGTTGGCGAGGAAGCAGGTGGTCTTGAGGACGCGCTCGAAGCTGGTGCCGGAGGCTTCGAGGATGGCCTTGAGGTTCTGCATGACGCGCTCGGACTGGGCGGTGATATCGCCTTCGACAATCTTGCCGGTGGCCGGGTCGAGCGGGATCTGCCCGGCGGTGAAGAGGAAGCCGTTGGCCTTGATCGCCTGGGAGTAGGGGCCGATCGCCGCCGGGGCGGAACTGGTCGCGATCACATCTTTGCTCATCGCCCGAAGACCCTCCTGGGGCGCATTGCTGCGCCGCGCTACCCACAATTCCGGCGTCGATATGCCGGGCGGGCATGGTAGCGTACGAAGTACGAAGTGTGAAGTACGAAGTACGAATTGAGGCTGTGCTGTGAGGAGGCCTGGACCTTCCTTCGTACTTCGTCGTTCGTACTTCGTACTTCACAACAAGGCGATGCGCTGGGCGCGGGTGATGGGGATGGGTGGGGTAAGGGTTTGGCCGGTGGCAGGTTGTTGCTGGATGGTGCGGACGACATCCATGCCGGCGAGGACCTGGCCGAAGGCGGCGAAGCCCTGGCCGTCGGGGTTGCGCTGGCCGCCGAAGTCGAGTTCGGGTTGGTCGCCGATGCAGATGAAGATATCGGAGACGGCGCTGTCGGGGGCGAAGCGGGCCATCGAGATGGTGCCGTCGCGATGGGCGAGGCCGGTGACGGTGGTGCGCTCCAGGGGGATGGGCGGGTTGCACTCGTCGCGACGGTCGGGATTGACGCCACCCTGGATGACTTCGATGCGGATGGCGTTGTCGGGCTGGTTATCGGGGGTGACGGTGCGGTGGAAGCGCCCGCCGTTGTAGAAGCCTTCGTCCACGTAGTGGAGGAAGTTGGCGGCGGTGATCGGGGCGCGCTCGTGGTCAACGGCGACTTCGATGTTGCCGTGCGGGGTTTCGAGCAGGACGCGGATGGGGGTGGTCATGGGGCCTCCGGTTGTCAGTGCATCAGTGTGTCGGTGCGTCGGTGCGTCCGTATTCTGACACACGGACACACGGACACACGGACTCGCAATCCCGATCAGGAGCGGGGGGTGTCGGGGGCGAAGATTTCGGCGAGGACGGGGCTGGTGAATTCGCTGGCGAGGGCGTCCATGTAGATGGTGTCCCAGCGGCGTCCACCCATCAGTTGCGTTTCGCGACGGCGACCGAAGACCTTGAAGCCGGCCTTCTCGTAGGCGCGCTGGCCGGCGAGATTGTATTCGTGGACGCGGAGGAAGAGGCTGTGGAGGCCGAGGGCGGTGAAGGCGAAATCGAGCATCAGGCTGGTGACTTCGGTGCCGTACCCCTTGCCGCGCGCGTCGGCTTCGCCGATCAGGATGCCGAACTCGGCGGTGCGGTTGCGCCAGTCGACATCCATCAGGCTGGTGTTGCCGAGCGGGGTCCAGGTGGCGCGCTCGTAGATGGTGAAGGAGTAAGTGGAGGATGACTTCGACGCGCCGTCGTACCAGGCCTGCTCCTGCTCCAGGGTCATCGGCCGGGGGGGCTGGCCGAGGGTGCGCAGCATCGAGAAGTCGTTGAGCCAGCGCAGGTAGGTGGGGACGAGGTCCTGGCGAATGGGGCCGAGGGCCACGAGATCGCCGGTGATATTGACGACGGGGGAGTCGGTGGTGCGCATAGTCCTCCGTGTGGGGTGGGGGGAGGTCCCCCTCCATCCCCCCAATCCTGGGGGGACTTTAACCGGGTAGCACTTGGATAAATACCTTAGTAGAGCAGTTCGGGGTCGAATTTTTCGCGCCAGAGTGCTTCCAGGGTGGCGAGATCGGCGGCGATGTCGGCCGGAGTCATCGTGGGGGTGACTTCAAGCTGTTCGAGGACTTCCAGCGAGAAGGCGTCGAGGCCGTAGGCGCGGATGTCTTTGCTCAGGCGCTGGTCGAGCACCCCGGCGCTCTGCGTCGATTGCGCGAACTGGATTTTGTGGCGAATGCTCGCCAGGTTGGTCGCCGAGCCGAGCAGCGCCTTGTTGGTGCGCGTGTTGACCAGGCGGTAGACCCCGGCCTCGGGCGGCATCTGGTCGTATTGTGCCCGCAACTCCTTGCGGCGCGATTGTTCGTCCATCGCGCGGTTCCTTTCCGCTGGTACCATGCGGCGGCGTTGGCGACGGCGGCATGGGTTCCCTTGATGTTCCGGCACGACTCCTGCGGGGAGATCGCAGCCGCTGGCGGTAGTCTACAATGCGCGGAATGATCGCGGGGTGGCTGCGGGGTAGTCGTTCGTGGGGGATGGCGATGAGCAGGAGTGTGCCGCAGACGCGCGTCGCGCCGGTGAGCGAGACGCTGCACGGCGAGACGTTTGAGGATCCGTACCGCTGGCTGGAAGAGGAGAGCGCGGAGCTGCGCGCCTGGACCGAGGAGCAGAACGCCTACAGCGCGGCGACGCTGGGCGCGCAGCCGGGGCGCGAGGGGCTGCGCGGGCGACTGGCGAAGTTGCTGGCGGCCGGGTATGTGATGTCGCCGAAGGTGAAGCAGGGCCGACTCTTCTTCGTGAAGCGGGAGGGTGGGCAGAATCAGCCCTGCCTCTACGTGCGCGAGGGGGAGGGGGCGCGGCTGGTGCTCGACCCGAATCTGCTCAGCGCGAAGGGGACGATCGCGCTCGACTGGTGGTACCCGTCGCCGGATGGCACGCTGGTGGCGTATGGGCTGTCGTCGGATGGCGACGAGCGGAGCACGCTGCACATTCGCGACGTGGCAACGGGCGAGGATTTGCCCGAGCGCATCCCCGACTCGCGTTTCTCGTCGGTGGCGTGGCTGCCGGATGGGAGCGGCTTCTACTACACGCGGCTGCCCGCCAGGGGCAGCGTGCCGCCGGGCGACGAGAACTACAACTCGCGCGTGCGCTTTCATCAACTCGGCCAGTTCGGCGCGAATCCGGAAGAGGATCCGATCATCTACGGCGAGGGGCGCGCGGCGGAGGAGTCGAAGGCGGTCAAGCTCTCGCCGAACGGGCGCTGGCTGCTGGTGAGCGGGGCGATCGGCTGGGCGAAGAATGACCTCTATTTGCTCGACCGTTGGGCCGAGGAGGCGACCTTTGTGCCGCTGATCGAAGGACGCACGGCGCTCTACACCGGGCAAGTGCGCGACGACCGGGTCTACGTGACGACAAACGAGGATGCGCCGAATTTCCGCGTCTTCCGAGTGAGCCTGGATGCACCAGCGCGCGAACACTGGGTGGAGGTGGTGTCGGAGGGGGACGCGCCCTTGCAAAGTTGCCAGGCGATCGGCGACCAGCTGGTGCTGACCTATCTGCGCGACGCCACCGCCGAAGTGCGCATTGTCACCGATAGCGGCGCGGGTGAGGCGACCGGTGGACTGGTTGCGCAGTTGCCGGGGCTGGGGTCGGTCTCGGAGGTGGATGGCGAGGAAGGGAGCGCCTACTTCACCTATACCTCGTTCTTCGACCCGCCAGGCATGTGGCACTGCGACCTCGCGACTGGGGCGGTGACGCCGGTCGAACTCCCGACGAGCGCGCCCGATACTGCGGCGTTCATCACCGAGCAGGTCTGGTATACCTCGTACGACGGGACGCGGGTGCCGATGTTTTTGCTGCGGCGGCGCGATTTGCCGCGCGACGGGGTGCGCCCGACGGTGCTGACGGGGTATGGCGGCTTCAACATCGCGCTGACGCCGGGGTACCAGGCACCGTTCCTCGACTGGATCGCGCGCGGCGGGATCGTGGCGCAGCCGAGTCTGCGCGGCGGCAGCGAGTATGGCGAGGCGTGGCACCGGGCGGGGATGCTCGGCAACAAGCAGCGCGTCTTCGAGGATTTCATCGCGGCGGGCGAGGCGCTGATCGCCGAGGGTTGGACCAGTTCGGACCACCTCGGCATCCGGGGCGGCAGCAACGGGGGATTGCTGGTCGGCGCGGCGATGACGCAGCGACCGGAGTTGTGGAAGGCGGTCGTCTGCCTGGTGCCGCTGCTTGACATGCTGCGCTACCAGCATTTCCTGATCGCACGGCTCTGGATCCCGGAGTACGGGTCGTCGGAGGACTTCGAGCAGTTCGGCTGGCTGCGCGCCTACTCTCCGTATCACAACGTTGTGGCGGGGACCCACTACCCGGCCACGCTGCTGACGGCGGCGGAGTCGGATAGCCGGGTCCATCCGCTCCACGCGCGCAAGATGGCGGCACTGCTCCAGGCTTCGACTGCCTCCGACCCCGCCGAATACCCCATTCTGGTGCGTCTGGAAACGGAGGCGGGGCACGGCGCGGGCAAGCCGCAGAGCAAGGTGCTGGATGAGCAAGTGGATGTCTGGGGGTTCCTGGGGTGGCAGCTTGGAATGAAGAATGACGA
The DNA here is from genome assembly GCA_046328475.1 of Chloroflexia bacterium. GTDB lineage: Bacteria > Chloroflexota > Chloroflexia > Thermomicrobiales > CADCWN01 > CADCWN01. The sequence goes on from JAXLWN010000016.1 coordinate 17,817, forward strand.
ATGAAGAATGGAGAATGACGAGGGGAGGTGGCCGTGTGGTGCCAACTACCCGGTCACCCGACTACCCGACTGAGGTGTAGATGAGCGAGAAGCTAAGTCCACGGGCGTTCGAGCCATTGCCGCTGGGAGCGGTGCGGCCGGGTGGGTGGCTGCGGGGGCAGTTGCGCATCGAGGCGGAGGGACTGGCGGGGCACCTGGACGAGGTCTGGCCGGATGTGGCCGAGAGTGGCTGGATCGGCGGAGCGGCGGAGGGGTGGGAGCGCGGGCCGTATTGGCTCGACGGAGCCGTGCCGCTGGCGTTCCTGCTCGATGACCCGGCGTTGCTCGGTAAGGTGCGGCACTGGGTGGATGAGATGCTGGCGCGGCAGCACGCCGATGGCTGGCTGGGGCCGCGCCACGACCAGCGCTATGGATATGAGCTCGACCCATGGCCCTGCTTCGTGGCGCTGAAGGCGTTGACGCAGTTTCAGGAGGCGACGGGGGATGCGCGGATCGTCCCGGCGGTGGGACGGTTCCTGCGGCGGCTGGATGCGCTGCTGGACGACGCGCCGCTGAAGTCGTGGGGGCGGATGCGTTGGGCGGACCTGGTGCTGAGCATCCACTGGCTCCACGAGCGCACCGACGAGGCGTGGCTGCTCGATCTGGCGGCGAAAGTGCGGGCGCAAGGGTTCGACTGGGGTTCGCACTATGCCGATTTCCCCTACCGCGAGAAGACGCGGCGCGAGGATTGCACGCTGATCACGCACGTCGTGAACAACGCGATGGCGATCAAGGCGTCGGGGATCTGGTCGCGGCAATCGGGCGCGGCGACTGACCAGGAGGCGAGCCTGCGGGCGATCGCGGTGCTCGATGAATTCCACGGGCAGGTGACGGGTGTCTTCACCGGGGACGAGCATCTGGCCGGGCTGAGTCCGTCGCAGGGGACGGAGCTTTGCGCGGTCGTGGAGTACATGTTCTCGCTGGAGCAGTTGATCGCGATTCTGGGGGATGCGGCACTCGGGGATCGGTTGGAGCGGATTGCGTATAACGCGCTCCCGGCGACCTTCTCGCCGGATATGTGGTCGCACCAGTATGACCAGCAGGCGAACCAGGTGCAGTGCATCGTGGCCGAGGATCGGGTTTACACGAACAACGGGCCGGACGCGAACATCTTTGGCCTCGCCCCGCACTACGGCTGCTGCACGGCGAATCTGGCGCAGGGGTGGCCGAAGTTCGCGGCGCACCTCTGGATGCGCTCGGACGATGGTGGGCTGGCGGCGGTCGCCTACGCGCCGGGCGACGTGACGGCGGCCATCGATGGCGTGCCGGTGCGGATCGAACTGGTCACCGACTACCCGTTCGGCGACACGCTGCGCTTCACGGTCCACGCCGAGCGCCCGGTCCGCTTCCCGCTGCACCTGCGCGTGCCGGGGTGGGCGGCGGGGGCCGAGGCGCGGGTTGGCGAGGAGTCGGTGCAGGTGCTGGAGCCGGGGACATTCGCGCGGATCGAGCGCGAGTGGCGAGAAGGGGAAGTCCTGATGCTGCGGCTGCCGATGCTCGCGGAGGTGGTGCGACGGCCGGGCGGGGCGGTGGCGATTGCACGCGGCCCGCTGGTCTACGCGCTGCGGGTCGGCGAGGAGTGGCGCTATCTGAAGGGGGAGCGGCCACACGCCGACTGGGAGTTGCTGCCGACAACGCCCTGGAACTATGCGCTGGCGATTGACCCGGACAAGCCGGAGGCGCTGCGCTTCGAGGAACGGGGCGTGGGCGAGTGGCCATTCTCGCCGGAGGGTGCGCCGGTCGTCGTGCGAGTGGCGGGTCGGCGCGTGCCGGGCTGGGGGTTGGAGCACAACGCGGCTGCGCCGCCGCCGGATGGTGCGGCCGGGGCGGGAGAGCCGGTTGAGGAGTTGACGCTGATTCCGTATGGGGCGACGAATCTGCGGGTGACGGAGTTTCCGGTGGTGGACGCCGACTGAAGTCGGCGCTAAGGGCCTGCGGGCCACGAAGTCCGCTCACGCGGACTGAGCCCTGGCACGGCTCGGTGGAGAGAGCAGCGGTGACGGTTACGGCGGAGCAATTGGCGGATACCGCCCGGCGCTGGGTGGAGGGTGGGTGGCAGCACGGCGATGCCGAGGCGGTCTACGCGATGTATGCGCCCGAGTTCGTGGACCTGGGCGCGGCGGAGGGGCGGGCGGCGACGCGCGAGGGCAACATTGAGGGGATCAGGTGGCTCTACCGTGCGTTCCCCGATTTCTTTGCGACGGTGGACGATCTCATCGTGGACGCCGAGGCAAGGAAGGTGGTGGTGCGCTGGTCGGCCACCGGGACGCACCGGGGCGAGTTCATGGGGATCGCGGCGACCGGGAAGCGGGTCGAGTTTCGGGGGATCGAGGCGTTGCGGGTGGAGGGTGGCCTGATCATGGAGCGGGCGGGCGAGTGGGATGGGATCGGGATTTTGGAGCAGTTGGGGGCCTTCTAGCCAGCACCCCTTCGTCCATTCATGCGCGTTGCCAAACGACCCGAACACGTTCTGATCGTGCATGGAATGGCTTCCAGCAGCGGCGCGCGTTGCCTTTGGTCCTACTGCCGCTGGCCAATCGCGCGGCGCAACTATAGTCGCAGGAGGCTCCCATGCGATCCTCGCGCATCGCCATCGCGTTGATTCTCTGCTTCTGTGTCGCGCTCGGCGGTGCGAGCGCACCGGCGCGGGCAAGGGCGCAACAGAGCGCGAAACCGGCGCTCGTGCTGGAGCCGAACCAGGCACCGTGCGGGGACACGGTCGTGGCGCACGGCAGCGGCTTCCCGGCGGATGCGCTGGTCGAGGTGACGTCCACACGACCGATTTCGCCGCCGCCGCAGGAGAGTTGGCCGGTGCTGACGGCGGCGACGGGTGCAGACGGCAGCTTCGCGCTCGACATTGTGCCCTGCGACCCCGCGCGACCGGGTGCCGACCAGGAGGGATTGCAGTACCTCGTCGCGGCGGGCACACCGACGGTCGATCCGCGCGCCGACCATGAAGCCTACGCGTGGGCGGTCTACGCGGTCGGCCCGTTTGGGCAGCGACCGCTCCCGACGCTGGCGCTGACACCGGGTTCTGGTGCCTGCAACAGCCCGGTCGTCGCGAGCGGGGCCAACTGGTTCCCCGGCGATCAGCTCTCCTTCGCCGCGTTTCCGGCTGGCCGTCAACAAGGGCACCATTTCGCCGATGTTTGGGTCGACGCGGATGGCACCTTCAGCCTGCCGTTCGAGATGCAGCTGGCGACGAGTTGCTCGGGCACCAAACCGCCGCCGGTCGGCGCGCAATATCTCATCGCCATCTACCAAGCCCAGAATTGGAACTACCCGCGCCTCGATGCAACCAACTTCATTTACACGATCACCAAAGAGCGCCTGACCGAACGCTGCTTCAGGGAGACTAGTCTCTGCGTACACGGGGCCTTCTTCGAGCGCTGGTCGCAACAGGGGCTGGCCGGCAACGGCTACCCGATCAGCCCGGCCTATACCAGGAGGCTGGAAGACGGCAGGCTCTACCTGGTGCAGTATTTCGAGCGCGGCAGGATGGAGTATCACCCGGAGAACGCGCCGCCACACGACATCCTGCTCGGTCAGTTCGGGCGGCGCATCCTCGCGGGCGTGCCTGGTGCGCCGACCGCGCCGGTTGGGCCGCTGAGCGGTGCTACCTACTTCGCCGAGACCGGGCACAACGTCGATGTACGCTTCATGGCCTACTGGTCCGCCAATGGCCAACTCGACCAGTTCGGCCTCCCGCTGACGGAGGCATTCGAGCAGCGGTTGGAAGACGGCAAGGTCTACCGCGTGCAGTATTTCGAGCGGGCGCGCTTCGAGTACCACCCCGAGAATGCGGGGACGCCCTACGAGGTGCTGCTCGGCCAGTTCGGGCGGCAGATCCTCGCCGGGGGCGGGCCGTAGCCGCGCTCGACTACCCGGACATAGGCCACGCACACAACCTGCTGTACTGCCGCGTGCAGCACCTCGGGGTAGCACTGCGCCCAGCTAACCCTGACGCGGGCAAGACCTTTCCCCAGGATCGCCCACAGGCTCCACGTTGTGCTGCCGGGGGGCGGTGTGCCGACGACGGTGAGGGTGGGCCGGTGCTACACTTGGGGTGTGCTTTCTAGTTGTGTTATGCGGGCGGCATGCTGCACTTGTCGTTGTTGCGCGCCGTGCTGCGCTGTCGCCACGGAGGTCTCTGATGCGCGGACGACGTGGGCTTGCTGCTGGTTTCCTGTCGTTCCGGCGGTTGGTGACGTGCTTGCTGTTGGCGCTGTGGCTGGCGGGGGTGGTGTTGCCCGCGAGCGTGGGGGCGGCGATCGCTTCGACCGATGTTGTGATCGTGGTGGATACGTCCGATAGCATGGCGTTCCCTTCCGATATCCCCCAGGATTTTCCCAATCGGGACAAGTACCGCCGCGCGGTTGCGCAGTTGGTTTCGACGCTAGAAAAGAGCGACGACGAGCGCACGGTGCGCGATCTGATCACCTTTCTCGATGCGACGCAGCAGTTGAGCAGCCTGAGCGATGATATCGATTCGTATCTCCAGACCCATAACCTCGTGCTGGAGGATCTGTCGCGGCTGAGCACGGCGCGGACGGCGCTGAAGGGGTATCTCGATCTCGTCGAGTTGAATCGCCAGGGCGGCGGCAATGATCGGGTTTCGCTGGTCACGTTCGATAGCACGGCGACGACGAAGCGGTCGCTCGGGAGCGATGTTGCCGGTACCCGCACGGCGCTGGATGTGCTGGCGACGGGTGGGGGCACGAATATCGGGGCGGGGCTACAGGCGGCGCTCGATGTCTTCGCTCAGAATCCGGCACCGGCGGGCACGCGGCAGCAGATCATTCTGGTGACGGGCGGCTTCGCGACGGAGGGGTTGTCGAGCGAGCAGATTCTGAGCGGCCCGGCGGCGACAGCGAAGAGCCGCAATATCCCGATCTACACGGTCGGGCTGGGGCTGATCCCGCAGATCGTGGAGGGGGATTTCCTGGCCGACCTTGCCAGTGCCACGGGCGGGGCGTACGTGTTCGCCGACTCGCCCGAGAGCCTCGCGGGGACGCTGCTGACCTATCAGGGTTACAGCAGCAGCAAGGTGCTGGCGAAGTATGATGGGGAGATTCGGAGCGGGCAGAATCTGCGCGCGGGCTCGGTGGAGGTGCCGAGCGGCAGCCAGTCGTTGCGGATGGCGTACCGCAGCGGGGCGGGGACGAGCCTGGATATCAGCATGACGCAGCCGGGCGGGAAGGTGCTGACGAAGGCGGATTTGAGCACCAGCTTGAAGAAGCAGGGCGATACGACGGTGGTGACGATCAATAATCCGCCGCCGGGGCGCTGGGATGTCAGCCTGGCGCGGGCCGATAGCGGCCCGGATTCGACGCGCTATACCCTGACGGCTTCGACCGAGGGGACGACGACGGCATTGCCGATCGCGCTGGTGTCGCGCGTCTACGAGTCGTCCGAGGGCTGGCGGCCGACGCTGATCTTTGGCACGGTGGTGATCGTCGTGGTGGGGATTTTCTACATTTACCTGACGTTCCGGGGGCTGTTCAACCGCAACGCGAGCACGCTGGGCGGATGCTGCTCGGGGTGCTTCACGGTGCTGTTTGCGCTGATGATCGCGGTGGGGTGGGGTGGGTATTGGTTGTGGAATCAGCCGTTTCGGCCGTGATGGGCGAGTCGTGAGTCGTGAGTCGTGAGTCGTGAGTGGAGGACGAGGAGAGGGGAGAGAAGAGAGAAGAGAGACCCTCACCCCCCGCCGCTGGCGGCACCCCCTCCCGCGAGGAGAGGGGTGAGCGCTAACCGACGATTGTGGGCAATGGTGTAGCGTGATGGCAGGCGCGGGTCAGACCCTCCTCCGGCCGCTGGGTGGCGGCGACCCTTCCCTGGATGAGGAGAGGGTTTGAGGAGGCGAGGGACGCTGGCGGTGAGACTTATATCGGGCGGCGGGCAGGTGCTACCCGCCGTTTGTTGCAAAAGTGGGGACGTTCACACAAACGTGACAATCGCGCCATGCTCCTGTCGCAACCGGCCGATATGCTGGGGCTGTCCCGATGGAGGGATAGTGCGGCGGGCGAGGTGGCCCGGTTGGGAGGTGGTCGATGCGGACCTTGCCAGGCGGGCGGGGCTGGGAGATAACCGGCGATCCCGACCGGGCAGCGCCTCCCGGCGACTGTACCGTGGGACAGGAGGCTGGTGTCAATCGGCGGGAGCGGGGTATCGCCCGGTTTACCAAGCCGAGAACTGGCCCCCCGGCAGGCGCGTACCAGGCAGGTTGGCAGGATACTGAGTGGCAGGGGACAGCGCGGTCCCGCGTCGCAGCGGACGATTTTGGGGAAGTACAGCACGAATGACGAAGGCTTAAATTAAGGCTGTGCCTGTTTGGGGCGCGTCTTGTTCGTACTTCGTACTTCTGACTTCGTACTTCGAAAAAGGGAGCGATTTACCGATGGGGCTCTTTAGCAGGTACAAGCAGGCGGTTCCGACGCAGACGAACGTTATCATCGAGGCGCGCGGCCTGACGAAGGTGTACGACACGGGCAAGTTGCGGGTTGACGCGCTGAAGGGGATCGACCTGGCGGTGTTGCGCGGCGAGATGGTGGCGATCATGGGGCCGTCGGGCTGCGGCAAGACGACCTTCCTCAATTGCATCAGCGGCCTGGACGGTTTTTCGGGCGGCGACGTGGTGATCGAGGGCACCAGCATCACGCGGATGAACGACAATCGCAAGACGGAATACCGCGCGAAGCGGATGGGCTTTATTTTCCAGAGCTATAACCTGCTGCCGGTGCTTTCGGCGGCCGAGAATGTCGAGTTGCCGCTGCCTGTTTCGGGCACGCGTCCGCTGAGGCGCGGCAGCGGGCGCTGCGGGCGCTGGCACTGGTCGGACGCGGGCGAAGGCGGCGCAGCGTCCGGCGGAGTTGTCAGGCGGGCAGCGGCAGCGCGTGACCATCGCGCGGTCGCTGGTGAATGACCCGGCGATTGTCTTCGCCGATGAGCCGACCGGTGCGCTGGACAGTGAGTCGGCGGGGGACATCATGGACTCGCTGGCAGCGGCTGAACCGCGAGCAGGGGCAGGACGATCGTGATGGTGACGCACGACCCGGCGGTAGCGCGGGCGGATCGACCAGGCGGTTCCGCGATGGGTCGATCGTTGGCGAGGAGTTGACGGCGGCGGGGTGCGGAGCGCAATGGGGCGTGGTTGATTTTCTGCGGGCGAATGGAGCAGTTCGGGAGTTGGTGGTGGTGTGACGAGTGCTGAGTGCTGAGTCGAGTAACGAGTAACGAGTAACGAGGGGGGACGGACCCCTCCCCGCCGCTGCGGCGGCGACCCTCCCCCCGCAGGGAGAGGGTAGGAGATTCCCACCCCCGCCGCCTGCGGGCGGCACCCCTCTCCCGCCAGGAGGGGGCCGAACTCTCCCCTGCGTGGGAGGGTGATAAGCTGGGCGGGCGGGTGGCGATTACGCAATAGCATTTTTGCGCACCACCCGCTGCTTCCGCCCAGGTCCTGACAATTCCACAACTTGTACAACTTGATTATCTTCCGATTGGAAGGAGTACACGCGCAATGACCAAGTTGTTTGGGTTGCCGATGCAGAACATCATGCTGACGCTGCTCGTCATCACGGCGGTCTGTTTGTCATCGGTGGCGTTTGTGGCGTGGCGAAACCGGACGATGTTCTGGCTCGGGCTGCGCAATATTCCGCGACGCAAGGCGCAGACGACGCTGATCGTGTTCGGTCTGATGCTGGCGACGGTGATCATCACCAGCGCGCTGGCGATTGGCGATACGCTCGCCTACTCGGTGAAGAAGCAGGTTTACGATCAGGTTGGGACGATCGATCTGGTGGTGGTCAAGGGCGCGGAGGAGCGCGGGCGGGTGGCGCGTCTCGATGGGACGGCGGCGTACTTCGACCGCGCGACCTACGAGGCGCTGCGCGGCAAGGTTGGCGGCGCGGCGAGCATCGATGGCCTCGCCCCGGTGCTGGTGGAGTTGGCCCCGGCGCTGAATCAGACGTCGAAGCAGAGCGAGCCGGTTGCCACGATCCTGGGCATCGAGCCGGGGGATGCGGCGGCGCTCGGCGGGGTGATTGCCCGCGAGGGTGGCGCGATCGATCTGGCGGCGCTGGGGGCGAATGAGCTGGTGCTGAATGAGGCGCTGGCGGAGAGCCTGGGCGCGAAGCCGGGCGATGCTGTGGCGATTTTCACGCCGCAAGGGCCGCAGGAGTACCGGGTGGCGCGGATTGCGCGGGACGGCGGGCTCGGCGGCTACAGCAATCAGGTGAAGGGCGCGATCATCCTGCCGGCGGCGCGGGTGCAGGCGCTGGCGGGACCGGAGGCGACCGGCAAGTACAACCAGCTATTGGTGTCGGCGAAAGGCGATGCAGCGGGTGGGCTGCAGCATGAGGCCGAGGCGAAGGGCGCGCTGCAAGCGGCGGTTGCGGGGACCGGGCTGGCGGTGGACCCGATCAAGCGGCAGGCGATCGACCAGGCCGAGTTGCTGGGCAACACCTTCACCTCGTTCTTCCTGATCTTCGGCCTCTTCGCCATCGCGGCCGGGGTGATGCTGATTTTCCTGATCTTCGTGATGCTGGCGGCGGAGCGGCGCGGCGAGATGGGCATGGCCCGCGCGGTCGGCACCAAGCGCCGCCACCTCATCCAGTCGTTCGTCGCCGAGGGCGCGGCGTACGACATCCTCGCCGCCGCCGTCGGCGCGGGGCTCGGCGTCGGGATCGCGTTCGGGATCGCGAAGGCGATGGCCAGCCTCTTCGGGCAGGAACTGGCCGTCACGCCGCACGTCGAGCCGCGCTCGCTGGTGGTGGCCTACTGCCTGGGCGTGGTCGTCACCTTCATCACCATCGCCGTCTCGGCGTGGCGCGTCAGCCGCCTGAACATCGTGGCAGCGATCCGCGACCTGGAGGATGCCAAGAAGCCGGGCGGCGGCTGGCGCGGACTCGTCTTCGGCATCCTCGGCATCGCCATCGGCGGCTTCCTCTGGGCCAACGCCGGGACGCGGGCCTTCACCTTCACCTTCGGCGTCTCGCTGATCATCCTCTCCTCGACGCTCGTCCTGAGCTACTTCCGGCTGCCGGGGCGCTTCGTCTACACCCTGGCGGGTCTGACCCTCTCGGCCTTCTGGGCGCTGCCGACCAAGCTCAGCGACCGCATCTTCGGCAAGTACCAGGGCGGCCCGGAGATGTCGTTCGTCGCCGGGATCATGATGGTGGCCGGGGCGGTCCTGCTGCTGATCAACAACGGCGACCTCATCCTGGCGGCGACCAACCGCCTCGGGGCCTTCGCCCAGCGCTTCATCCCGGCCCTGAAGATGGGGACGGCGTATCCGCTGGCGAGCCGCTTCCGTACCGGGCTGACGATGTACATGTTCGCCTTGATCATCTTCGTGCTGGTCCTGATGACCTCGATCCAGGTGAACTTCGACCGCATCTTCAACGACCCAGGGAAATCGCAGGGGGGCTGGGACGTGACCGGGCAGACCCTGCCCGACACGGCGGTGAAGGGTGGCAGCGCGGGCCTGCGGGCGGCGCTGGAGCGCGGCAACGTGCCGATGGGTGATATCGCGGCGATCGGTGGCCTGGCTCCTCTTGCCCCCTCGCAGGTGCAGGTGAAGACGATCGCCTCCGGTAAGTCGGGGAACCTGGGGGCGAACGGCGTTGACACCGAGTGGCTCTCCAACACGCAGTTCTCGTTGCAGGCCCGCGCCGATGGCTATGGCGACGACGCCTCGGTCTGGCGCGCGATGCAGGCCAACCCGAACCTGGTGGTGGTCGATATCACCGCGACCGCCTCCGATGGCTTCGGTGGGGCGGCGAACACCTGGCGGGCCGAGGGGATCACCGATTCCACCCGCACCTTCGCGCCGATCCAGATCGAGTTGCGCTCGACCGAGACCAATCAGACCCGCGCGCTGACGGTGATCGGTGTGACCGATGCCTTTGTCGGCAGCGCCAACGGCATGTACATCAACCAGCAGACGTTCGAGGCGATCTTTGGCCCGCAGCCGGTGACGAACTACTACTTCAAGCTGAAGCCGGGCGTGGACGCGAAGGCGATGGCGCAGAAGATCGAGGCGGCGACGCTCCAGAACGGCATGCAGGCCGAGTCGATCGCCTTCCGCGTGCAGGAGAACAACCGCCAGTCCAACGGCTTCTTCTCCTTGCTCAAGGGCTTCATCGGGCTGGGGCTGGTGGTGGGCATCGCGGCGCTGGGGGTGGTGGCCTTCCGCGCGGTGGTGGAGCGGCGGCAGCAGATCGGCATGCTGCGCGCCATCGGCTTCGGGCGCAGCATGGTGACGACCTCTTTCCTGATCGAGTCGCTCTTCGTCACCCTGCTCGGCATCCTGGCCGGGATGGTCCCGGCGCTGGTGCTGGCGAGCAATCTCTTCACCGGCGGCGAGTTCGGCAACACCGGCACCAGCGGCTTCATGATTCCCTGGAACCAGATCGCGATGTTCGCGGGCATCGCCCTCATCGCGGCCCTGGCGATGACGATCATCCCCTCCCGGCAGGCCGGGAACGTGCAGCCGGCCGAGGCGCTGCGGTACGAGTAGTCGTGAGACGTGAGTCGTGAGTCGTGAGAGAAGAATCGTCAGTCGTCAGTCGTCAGTCGTCAGAACAAGGAGGATGGGCGTGATGCCTGTCCCCTCCTCGTTTGTGGCGCGTGTGTTGGGTGTGGGGGGTCATTGTTGGGTGATGAGATCGGAGAGGGGGTGGGCGATGCCGTTGTCGGGTAGGGTGGCGCGGTCGGACCGGCGGGGTGACGAATCGGGTGACGAGGGTGGTGGCGGGGTGGCTGCCGGGATTTGCGATCGTGGTACACCGGGGGAGGAAGTCGGGGAAGGAGTATCGGACGCCGGTGAATGCGTTTCGGACGAAGGAGGGGTATAGGATCGCGCTGACGTATGGTTCGGGGGCGACTGGAGGCAGGAATGTGCTGACGGCGGGGAGGCGAGCTGGTTGTGCGGGGGAAGCGGGGTGCGAGTGGTCGAGCCCAGGCTGGGTGAGGATGCGGGGAGGCGGGTGGGCTCCGGCGGGGGTGAGGCAGGTGTTGGGGGTGATCGAGGCGGGGAGTTTCTGGATTTATGAGTGACGAGTGACGAATGGCCAGAGGGAGTCGCAAGTCAAACGCAAGTCGTAAGAAGGGAGACGGATTCTTCGCTGCGCTCAGAATGATACCATAGGAGGCGGCGGCCTGCGGGGCGCGCGCGAGGGGCGGGGTGAAGGGGGTGGGTGAGCGGCGATGCGGGTGGTATGGATGCCCTAAAGTGCAGCATTTACGGACAGTTTTTGTTGTCCAGTATTGGGACTTAATTCCTGCCATCCGGGGGAATGCAAGGTGCGGATCGGGTGTTAGAATGGAGGTGAAGAACGGCGAACGTTCACAATTTTGTGACCATTCCGTGATTCTTGCGTTAGAAATGACGTATATAGTTGCCTTGTACGGTGGTCGAGGCGGATCACCAGGACGAGCCGAATCAGCGAGGATACGGCGCAATCCAAAGGAGGCTCTTATGCTACTGGCAATCGGCGTTCTTAGTTTGCTGGTCGTGCTTTTCGCGCTGATGGCGGCTGCTCCGCTGTTGCCGGAGGTTGGTCCGGCGGAGATGGATCTTGTTGACGGCCAGGTGCAACCGGTTGTGTCCTTCCCAGCCGACCGGGCCCGGGCCGCCTGATCCGTTTCCGCGAACACCGTCGAAGTTCAGCACCGGACCCGCGCCGCAACGTGGGTCTGGGTGGGTATGTCTTCCTCTTTCCTCCCCTTACTTCCTCTTCTCTCCTCCCTCTCCCCTTGCCCCAGTGCCGGTCCCTCAACTGCCGGCACCGGGGCTCCCTTTTTAGTCGTGAGTCGTGAGTCGTGAGTCGTGAGATGGCTTCACGAAGCTCAGTGCTGCCCGCGCAGCCACGAGCCAGAAGCGAGAATCTTACGACCACACCACACCCCCCCCCCCCCCCCCCCACGACTGTATTGGCATCTCTTTGGCGGGTCCCGTATAGTTGCCAGTGGCGTCGTGAGGGCGCGGAAAGAGATTTGATTGTGAGAGTTTCCCCCTGTGCTGGGGGGAATGGGGAGCCGAGTTAGCGATGCCTATCCGTGCGGCGCTGAGCCTGTATGATCTGACGCTTGCTGAGCTTGAGGAGCGATTGGTTGCCTGGGGGCAGCCGAAGTATCGCGCGAAGCAGGTGTTCGATTGGGCGTATGGGCGGTTGGTTGAGCATTATGAGGCGATGACGAATCTGCCGGTGGCGCTGCGGGCGCGGCTGGCGGAGGAGTTGCCGTTCGTGCCCTACGCGGAGGTCCGCGAGGTCACGATGACGGAGCCGGAGGGGGAGACGATCAAGACGCTGTTTCGGAGTGCCGATGACCGGCACATCGAGGCGGTGCTGATGTTCTACCCGGACCGGGTGACGGCCTGTATTTCGTGCCAGGTGGGCTGCCCGATCCGCTGCACGTTCTGTGCGACGGGGATCAATGGGCTGGAGCGCAATCTGACGGCCGGGGAGATGGTCGCGCAGGTGGTGACACTGGCGCGGCGGGCGAAGGCGGCGGGGCGGACGCTCTCCAATGTGGTGATGATGGGGATGGGCGAGCCGCTGGCGAATTATGAGCCGACGTTGAAGTTCATCGGGATCATCAATGACGCGGCGGGACTGGGGTTCGGGGCGCGGCGCGTGACGGTCTCGACGGCGGGGATGGTGCCGGGGATCGAGCGGCTGGCATCCGAGCCGTACGCGGTGAACCTGGCGGTGTCGCTGCACGCGCCGAATGACGCGCTGCGCGAGACGCTGGTGCCGCTGAACAAGCGCTGGCCGGTGGCGAGTCTGCTCGAAGCGTGCCGCCGGTATGTGCGCGAGACGCACCGGCGGGTATCGTTCGAGTACATCCTGATCGATGGGATGAATGATGCGCCGGAACTGGCGGAGGAACTGGCGGGGAAGCTGCGGGGGCTGCTCTGCCACGTCAACCTGATTCCGTGCAATCCGACCCCGGCGGGGCCGTTCCAGCCGCCATCGAATAATGCGATCAACCGGTTCGCGGCGGTCCTGGGCGCGGCGGGGGTTGCGACGACGGTGCGGTGGTCGCGCGGGGTGGCGATTGCGGCGGCGTGCGGGCAGTTGCGCGCGGAGGAGGAGGGGCTGACGCCGCGGGTGATTCGTCCGGTGCGGCGGCGCGCTGTCGTTGAGGCACCGACCACGGCGGGGGGCGCGTGACGACGGTCGCCTACTTCGATACGCCGAGTGGCATCAGCGGGGATATGTCGCTGGGAGCCCTGATCGACGCCGGGCTGCCGCTCGACACGCTCGCCGAGGGGCTGCGGGAGGCACTGCCCGAGTTGGGAGGGTACCGGCTGGCGGTCGAGACCGCGATGCAGCACGGGATCGGCGGGACGCGGCTGTGGGTCGTGCTGGACGCCGATGATTTGCAGCCGCAGCGGGACTGGCGCATGATCCGGGCGATGCTGGCGGGGAGTGGGCTGCCGGAGCGGGCGAAGGCGAACGCGCTGGCGATTTTTGGGGCGCTGGCGGCGGCGGAGGCGAAGATTCACGGCGTGCCGGTCGAGGAGGTGCATTTCCACGAGGTCGGCGCGGTCGATTCGATCGTGGATATCGCGGGGGTGGCGCTCGGGTTGCACCTGCTGGGGGTGGAGCGGGTGTTCTGCTCGCCGCTCAGGGATGGGCGCGGGACGACGCGCTCGCAGCACGGGATAATCCCGATTCCGGCACCGGCGACGCTGGCGCTGCTGGCGGCGGCGAATGCGCCGTTGCTTGAAGCGCCGACCGACCGCGAGCTGGTGACGCCGACGGGCGCGGCGATCGTGGCGGCGCTGGCGGAGTTCCGGCAGCCGCCGTTGCGGCTGCGCGCGGTGGGTTATGGATTCGGGAAGCGGGAACTGCCGTGGCCGAATGCGGTGCGGGTGTGGATCGGGGAGGCGGGGGGAGCGGGCGAACGGGCGAACGGGAGAACGGGCGAGGGGGAACGAGCGGGAGAACAGGGGAACAGGGGAACAGGAGAGGGGGAGGCGGAGCGGGATAGGGTGGTGTTGTTGGAGACGAATATTGACGATATGAATCCGCAGTTTTATGCGCCGTTGATCGACCGGTTGTTGGGGGCGGGGGCGCTGGATGCGTGGTTGACGCCGATTATCATGAAGAAGGGGCGTCCGGCGATTACGGTGAGTGTGTTGGCAACGCTAGAGGGTGCGGATGAGTTGGCGGCGCTGCTGATCGAGCAGACGACGACGCTGGGGGTGCGCACGACGCCGTTTGAGCGGATCAAGGCGGGGCGAAGTTTTGCGACGGTGGAGACGCCGTGGGGGCAGGCGCGGGTGAAGGTGAAGCACTGGCGCGGGCGCGCGGTCTCGGCGATGCCGGAATATGACGATTGCGCGGCGCTGGCGGCGGCGAGCGGGCTGCCGATCGCGACGGTGCATGGGATGGTGGCGAGGTTGGCGCAGGGGTTGGTGGAGAGCCGGGGGCCGGTGGTCTGAAGTCCCGGCTGAAGGCTTCGCCGCAAAGTCCGCCTGCGCGGACTCGGGCAGGCGGTTCTTCGAGCAATTGCCCAAACGACAGCAATTATTCGGCTTTGAATTCCAGGTTGCTAATCAGGATGTAGGGGATGCCGGGCTTGTTGCCTTGCGCGCGGTTGCGCAGGGTGATGGTGTTGCGGCCTTCTTTCAGTGTGTCGGCGGGGATGGCGATGGTCAGCTGGCCCCAGTAGCGGGGTTGGCCGCCGACGCCGTTGTCGTTGCTGGGGGTGTTGGGGAAGGTGTTGGGGGCGTCGAAGATGGTGCTGCCGTTGACGACGACCTGGAACTGGCAGTGTTCGGCGCGCTCATCGTCGAGGCCGGTGAGGACGAGGGTGATCTGGCCGTTGGGGAGGTTGTGGGCCTGGAAGGTGAAGGTGCCTTCGCTGTAGCCGCTATCGCGGCCGTAGAGGGCGACGGTGGGCAGGCCGTAGAGTTTACCGTCGTCGCGCTTGTAGGCTCCTTGTAGCTGGTAGGGGTTGAAGTCGTCGGTTGGCGCTGCGCCCTGGGGCGGCTGGGTGGGCTGGGGCGGCTGGGTGGGCTGGACAGGCCGGGTAGGCTGGGCGCGGGGAGGGGTGGCGGTTGGCGGTGGCGGGGCCGTGGTTGGTGTGGGCGGGACGGAGGTGGGCGTCGGTGGCGCGAAGGTGGGCGTCGGTGGCGCGGGGGTGGGGGTCGGCGGCGGCGCAGGGGTCTTGGTTGGGGGGACTGGCGTGGGCGGGGCGGCCTGGTGTGGCGCTACCGTGACCTGCGGTTGCGCGGTGGCCGTGGGGGGCATCTCGGTCGATGCGGGCGCGATGATTGGCGCGGTCTGCGGTTCGATGGTCGTGGCTGGGGGCGCGGGTGTGGCGGTGGGCTCCGAGGCTGCGATTGTTGGCTCGGGGATGGCTACCCCGGCACCGGATTGGCTTGGTGCGCCACCAGTCGCGGGCGTGGGAACGGGGCCGCCACGTCCGGCTTCGCCGCGCGTGAGGGCGAAGAGACCGAGCAGGAGGGCAACGACGAGCGCGCCGACGAAGGCCAAGACGCAGCCGTAGCCGCTGCCTGGCGCGCGGCGAGGGGCGACGCGCGTGGGCATGGCCGCCGGTGTGGCGACCGCTGCGGGTGTGACGAGGACGGCGGTGGCGGTATCGGCTTGTCGCACGGTGGGTTTCGGTTGGACGCGTGGGGCGACGCCGCGCCCGTAGATGCTGACGGGGCTGTCGCCAACGGCGGCGGCGATTGCGCGGCGGAGGGCTTCGGCGGTGGGATAGCGATCGTTGGGGTCCTTGGCGAGGGCGCGCTCGACGACGCGGGCGAGGGCGGGCGGGACGTCGGGGACGAAGGAGGCGAGCGGCGGCAGGGTGGCGTGCAGATGCTGGGCGGTGATCGCGAGCGGGGTGTCGCCGTCGTAGGGGACGCGACCGGCGAGGGCTTCGTAGAGGACGACCCCGGCGGCGTAGAGATCGGCGGCGGGGCCGACTTCGCGGCCGGCGGCCTGCTCCGGGGCCATGTAGTGGGCGGTGCCGAAGGTGAGGCCGGCGGCGGTGTGGCGCGCGGCACCGAGGGCGCGGGCGACGCCGAAGTCGGTCAGCTTGACCAGGCCGTCGGAGGCGCGGACGAGCAGGTTTTGCGGCTTCACATCGCGGTGGATGATGCCGCGCTCGTGGGCCGCGCCGAGGCCGCGCAATGCGCCGGAGACGAGGGCGACGGCGCGGGCGGGCGGGAGGTGGCCTTCGCGGCGGAGGAGCGTCTTCAGGTCGGAGCCTGCGATGTATTGCATGACGATGAAGTGGTGGCCGGCGTCGGAGCCGTAGTCGTAGATGTCGACGATGTTGGGGTGGGAGAGGGAGGCGACGGAGCGGGCTTCGCGGTAGAAGCGACCGACGAAATCTTCGTCGGAGCCGTATTCGGCGCGCAGTTCTTTGACGGCGACGACGCGGTCCAGCACGCGGTCGAGGGCGCGATAGACGCGGGCCGCGCCGCCTTCGCCGATCTGTTCGAGGAGTTCGTAGCGGTCGCCGATGACGCGCGCCGGGCCGCTGGCGGTGGCGGGCGCTGGCGCGCGGTCGATGCGCCCGATTGTCTGTTCCGCACCGGGACCGAAGTCCAGCGGCGCGGCCGATTCCTGGACCATGGAACTCGCTTCCCCCTCGCCGCTGCCGTGCGCGACGCGACGCCATCCCTGCGGGCTCCGATTGCCCCTGGCGTCAGTCTGCAAGAGTCGTGCCTATTGGCGAAGTCTAATGCTGTGCAGAAGGTTATCCGAATCGCGAATCGCGTCCAAGGGGGGGCGAGCGGCATTTCCGCGAAGAGCGAGGGATTGGCGAAGGTGGGTGGCATTCCGCCGCCCGCCCGGAGCTGAAGTCTCCGGGCTACGGAATGCGCCGGATGAATGATGCTGCTGGCGAACTGGCGGTGAGCGGCCCTGGGTGTGGCGTGGTGCGGTAGGATGGGGCGGGGCCACGGGTGGCGTGGCGGGTGGCGGTGCGGGAGGTGGGCCATGTCGCTGCGGGCACCGATTGTCTACTGCGTGCCGGAGGAGACGGCGCGGGTGGCGCGGGCGGCGTTCCCGCAGGGGAACGGCTACCTGCGGGTGGTGGACGCGCTGGGGCCGCTGTATCAGAACCCCGCGTTCGCCGACCTGTTCCCGGCGGCGGGGCAGCCCGCCGTCGCCCCGGCGCAGCTGGCGCTGGTGACGGTCTTCCAGTTCGCGGAGGGGCTGACCGACCGGCAGGCGGCCGACGCGGTGCGCGGGCGGCTGGACTGGAAGTACGCCCTGTGCCTGGAGCTGGAGGACCCGGGCTTCGACGCCTCGGTGCTGTGCGAGTTCCGCCAGCGGCTGCTGGACCACGGGGCGGCGGCGCGGCTGTTCGAGGCGCTGCTCACGCTGGCGCGCGAGGCGGGGCTGGTCAAGGCGCGGGGCACCCAGCGCACCGACTCGACCCATGTGCTGGCCGCCGTGCGCCAGCTCAACCGGCTGGAGCTGGTCGGCGAGGCGCTGCGCCACGCGCTGGAGGTGCTGGCGACGGCCGCGCCCGACTGGCTCGCCGCCTGGGTGCCGGAGGCGTGGTTCGAGCGCTACGCGCGGCGCTTCCCCGACCGCCGGCTGCCGGCGGCGCAGGCCGCCCGCGCCGCGCTGGCCGCCGAGGTCGGCGCCGACGGGCGGCAGCTCCTCGCCGCCGCCTGGGCCGACGACGCCCCGGCGTGGCTGCGCGCGGTCCCGGCGGTCGAGACGCTGCGCGTGGTCTGGCTGCAGCACTACCACGCGGGCGACCCGCCGCGCTGGCGCGAGGCGGCCGACCTGCCCCCGGCGGCGGCGCTCGTCGCCTCGCCCCACGACCCGGAGGCGCGCTACTGCGCCAAGCGGGCGACCCACTGGACCGGCTACAAGGTCCACCTGACCGAGAGCTGCGACGCCGACGGCCCGCACCTCGTCACCGACGTGGCCACCGCCCCGGCCCCCGAGCCGGACCACGCCGTCACCGCCGCCGTCCAGGAGCGCCTGGCGGCACGGGCGGTGCTCCCCGCCACCCACCTGGTCGACACCGGCTACGTCACCGCCGAGCACCTGGTCGGCAGCGCCCAGCGCGGCTGCGACCTGGTCGGGCCGGTCCTCGGCGACACCAGCTGGCAGGCCCGCGCGGGGGCGGGCTACGCCCAGGCCGACTTCGCCCTCGACTGGGCGGCGGAACAGGCGACCTGCCCCCAGGGCCGGGCGAGCCAGCGCTGGAAGCCCGCGCGCGACAGCGACGGGCACCCGGTGGTGCGCGTCACCTTCGCCCCGGCCGACTGCGCCGCCTGCCCGGCGCGCGAGCACTGCGTGCGCGGCGTCCGCCCCGCGCCCTCGTCGTGCGCCCCCAGCCGCAGCAGGCCGCGCTCACCGCCGCCCGCCAGCGCCAGCACACGGCCGACTTCCGCGCCGCCTACGCCCAGCGCGCGGGGGTCGAGGGCACCATCGCCCAAGGGGTCGCCCTCGGCGCCCTGCGCCGCACCCGCTACCGCGGCCTCGCCAAGACCTCTCTGCTGCACCTGGCCCTTGCCACCGCGCTCAACCTCGCCCGCCTCGCCGCCTGGTTCGCCGCGCGCCCTCGCGCGCACCCGCACCAGCGCCTTCGCCCGCCTCGGGCGGTCGATGACCCCGCGCCCCGTTGGCACCCAGTTCGCCAGCAACATCATCAATCCGGCTGGGGGGCTGGGCTTGCGGTGAGGGGATTTGGTGGGGCGGTGTGGTGAGGGTAATGAGGGGTGGGGAGTAGGTCATGCGCTACAATTTCGCGCTGGTGATGGATTAGCTGCGGGTGGAACGATGGCGCGGGGGGCGGAGGAAGAGCGGGCGGCGAGCATGGCAGGTGAGGCGGCGGCGGTCGGGACGACGCCGACGGTGGCGTTTATTCTGGCGATTCTCGATCGGACGTATGGTCGAAGGAGGTCGATCCGGATGGCGATCCGCTCGGTGGGCTGATCGGGACGATTCTGTCGCAGGCAACTTCGGACATCAACAGCGGGCGGGCGTATGCGGCGCTGCGCGCGGCGTTTCCGACCTGGGAGGCGGTGTTGGAGGCCCCTGAGGAGGCGGTTGCGGAGGTGATCCGGGGCGGGGTTGGCGAATCTGAAGGCGCGGCGCATTCAGGAGACGCTGGGGGCAATCCTGGAGATGCGTGGGGAGTTGGACCTCGGTTTCCTGGCCAATTTGCCATTGGCTGAAGCGCGGAAGTGGCTGACCGGGTTGCCGGGGGTGGGGCCGAAGACGGCGGCGTGCGTGCTGCTGTTCAATCTCGGTCGCCCGGCGCTGCCGGTGGATACGCATGTCCACCGGGTGTCGCGGCGGCTGGGGTTGATCGGGGCGAAGGTGAGCGCCGAGGCGGCGCACGATGTGTTGCAGGCGCAGGTTGCGCCAGAGCGTGTCTATGACTTTCATGTGAATTTTATCTGGCATGGGAGGCGGGTTTGCCACGCGCAGCGACCGAAGTGCGAGGTTTGCTCGTTGACGCGGATGTGTGCGTACTATCGAGTAATGAGTAACGAGTAACGAGTGATGAGAAAGTACGAAGTACGAATGACGAAGTACGAAGTGGCGAGGGGTGGACGGTGACGACGTTGTTGTTGGTGCGGCACGGGCAGACGGATTCGAATGTGCGGAGGTTGCTGCATGGGCAGTCGGATGTGCCGCTGACGGAGTTGGGGGTGGCCCAGGCGGGGTTGATTGCGGCGCGGCTGGCGCGCGAGGCGGAGATCGTGGCGCTGTATGCGAGTCCGCTGGAGCGGGCGCACCACACGGCGCGGTTGATCGGGGCGATGATCGGGCATGAGCCGACGCTGCATCCGGGGCTGATGGAGATCAATTTCGGGTTGGTCGAGGGGTTGACGGTGGCGGAGGCGTGGGAACGGTTTCCGCACCTGAAGCCGACGGAGGAGCGGCGCTACGATCCGGAGTTGCAGTGGCCGGAGGGGGAGTCGCGGCGGATGTTCCGCGAGCGGGCGCATGCGACGTTGCGCGAGTTGGTGGCGAAGCATCGGGGCGAGACGATCGTGGTGGTGGCGCACGCGGGGGTGATCAGCGCGGGCGTCAGTATGCTGCTGCGCGAGGAGCTATACCAGCCGGCGAGCTATCAGGTGGGGAATTGCTCGCTGACGCAGTTGACGTGGGATGACCCGGAGGGGGTGCCGA
Source organism: Chloroflexia bacterium (assembly GCA_046328475.1). GTDB lineage: Bacteria > Chloroflexota > Chloroflexia > Thermomicrobiales > CADCWN01 > CADCWN01. The sequence goes on from JAXLWN010000016.1 coordinate 37,994, forward strand.
CGGTGGTGTGCTTGGATGACCGGGGGCATCTTGGGGAGTCGTGAGTTGTGAGTCGTGAGTCGTGAGAAGAGACGGATTGAACCGCCAAGACGCCAAGGACGCCAAGATGAGGGGATGAAGGGAGAGGGGTGAGGGGAGAAGGGAGAGAGGACGAAGACCGCAGAAGCACGGAGACGCGGAGAACGACGCTGAGACGACGAGAGAGGACGGATACAACCACAGAGGGCACAGAGGGCACAGAGACGAGGGGATCAAGAGAATAGGGGTAGCCCACCATCCTCACGTTGAGAGGATGGTGGGAGTTGGAGAGGGGACCGGCGCGGGGTTAGGTGCGCCGGTCTTTGATTATTGTGCCGGATTGCATGACGAGGACGGGATCGCGGAGGGCGGTGAGGTCGGTGAGGGGATCGGGGCGGATGGCGATGAGGTCGGCGAGGCGGCCGGGGGCGAGGGTGCCGATCTGGTGGTCGAGCTGGCAGGCGGCGGCGGCGCGGCCGGTGGCGGCGTGGATCGCTTCCAGGGTGGTCAGGCCAGCTTCGTGCAGGTGGTGGATCTCTTTGTAGAAGTCGTCGAAGCGGGTGTAGCGCCAGCCTGCGTCGTTGCCGGCGACGAGGGGGACGCCGAGTTCGTGCAGGTAGCGGGCGTTGGCGATCGAGTCGGCGGTGCGGTTGGGGGTGGTGACGACGATGTGGGCTTCGTCGGGGGTGGCGATCCCCTGGGCGTAGCGTTCCTTCATCTTGATCAGCGAGTCGGCACCGGTCTGGATGGTGGGGGTGACGTAGACCCCGGCATCGGCGACGCGACGCGCTACCGCTTCGTCGTATTGCCAGGTGGTATCGGGAGCCATGAAGGAGCAGTGCTCGATGTGGTCGGTGCCAGCGTCGAGCGCGAGGCCGATCGAGGCGGTGGCGATGCAGTGGCAGGAGGCGGGCTTGCCGATCTTGTGCGCTTCGTTGATGGCGGCGCGGAGTTCGTCCAGGTCGAAGGTGGGGAACTGGGCGTAGGTGCCGATGGTGCCGCCACCTGCGGCCATGATCTTGATGAAGTCGGCGCCTTCGCCGATCAGTCGCCGCGCCTCGCGGCGCATTTCGTCGGGGCCGTCGACCTCGCCGCCGAAGTAGCGGCAGTGCCCGCCGGTGATGGTGAGGGGGCGTCCGCAGAGGACGAAGCGGGGGCCGGGCACGATGCCACGACGGATGGCGTCGCGCAGACGGAACATGAGTTGGCCCTTGCCGCCGCAATCGCGGATGGTGGTGACGCCGGAGTGGAGCGCGGCGAGGGCGTTGGTGTGCGCCTGGAGCAGCAGGAGTTCGTCGGGGAGGTCCATCCACTCGGCGAAGGGGGTGCCGTCGCCGGGGAGGATGGTGTGCGCGTGCATGTTGATCAGGCCCGGGAGGACGGTATGTTCGCCGAGATCGAGCGCTGGGGTCCCGGCCGGGAGCTGATCGGCCGGGCCGATGCGCGTGATCAGCCCGTTTTCGACCGTCAGGGCGACGTTGCGCTGCGGTTCGGCACCGCTGCCGTCGATGAGCCACCCGGCGCGGATGGTGAGAGTTGCGGTCATGGGATGCTCCGAGTCGTCAGTCGTCAGTCGTCAGTCGTCAGGGGGGTGCGAACCCTCGCGTGCCTGCTATCTTCTGTCCCCAGTCTACTACCTATGGCTCGGTGGCGGTGGGGATGAGCGGGGGGAGGCCGTTGAGTGCGCGGAGGGCGTTGTCGAAGGCGGCGCGCTTCTCGCGGGCGAGGTTGAGGCTGTTGGTGACCAGGAGGTCCGACTCCTGCTGCATGTAGGTGGTGTAGGCCGAGAGGGCGTGGTTCATCATCTCGACGAGCAGGGTTTGGGCTTGCTGTCCGCAGGGCGGATATTGCCGCGCCTCGGTGTCGCGCTCGATCAGTCGGAGCTGGGCCAGTGGTTGGGCGAGGGTGCTGCGGGAGGTGGCGCTGCCGGCCTGGCGATTCATGTCGTCCCAACGCTGGGCGTCGGCTTGTAGCAGATCGGCGGCGCGTTGGCCGTCGGTGGTCTTGCAGGAGGTGTCGGCAGCGTGGGGGTTGCGGATAAAGGTAATGGCTGCGACGGCGACGAGCAGGAGCACGGCGGCGGCGAGCGCGACGCCGAGGTAGAGGCGCGAGGGAGCGTCGCGCGGGGGCGATTTTGTCTCAAACGATGCGAGTGGTTCCGCAGCGGTTGTCGCGTCGCGAGGTGGGTGTGCTTGTCCTTCGTCGTCCGCGATGCGACCCATGACTCGCCTCTCCGTCGATGCACACCGGGCGGCACTGTAGCACAGGTTGGGGCGGGATTCGTCTCTTCGGGAGAGGTGGGTGGCTCGCGCCGCGCGCGGCTAGTCCGAAGCTTCGGTCCACTCGGTGAAGCGCACATCGGTGAGTTCGCCACTGGCGAGCATACGCAGGGCTTCCTCGGTGACGATGGCGCGCACGGCGAGTTCGCGCAGGTGGGCGCGGGCGCGCGGGGAGAGGCGGCGACGAGCGTCGCGTAGGGCCGCGATGTGGGGGTGGGGGCCGAGCTCCTCCCGCTGGGCAGCCAATTCGGCGCGCAGCCAGCTGGGGAGGTTTTCCTCGTCGGGTAGCAGCATGGCGTACCCTTGGTAGAGATTGTTTCGTGTTTCGTGCGTTCAGAATAGCATACCGTTGACGGGAGGGATAGATCCTCCCCCATGGTCTGCCGGTCGCGTTCGACTGCTCGCCGTGTGCATGGGCGACCCGTGGCGTACAATACGAGCGTCAATCGGTCGAGCGGACGGGATCGATTGCCAGTTGCGGTGGGGGGAGCCATGACGACTGTCGCCACATTGCGCCGTGTCCCTTTTTTCTCCATCCTGCCCGATGATGAGCTGGAAGGGCTCGCGGAGCGGATGCGCTCGCGCTCGTATCGCGCCACGCACATCATTTTTCACCAGGATGATCCCGGGACGACGCTGCACATCATCTCCAGTGGTCTGGTGAAGCTCGCGCTCACGTCACAAGAGGGGCGCGAGGTGACGGTGGGAATCCTGGGGCCGGGTGAGTTCTTCGGGGATCTGTCGCTGCTCGATGGCGGGCCGCGTTCGGCGAGCGCGGTGGCGCTGGAGGCGACGGAGACGCTGACGCTCGACCGCGAGCCGTTCGTGGCGATCCTGGCGCGGCACCCGGAGGTGGCCAATGGGTTGCTGACGGTGCTGGGGAATCGTCTGCGACGCACCGATGCGCTGATTCAGGATATTTTGTTCCTCGATTTGCCGGGGCGGATCGCGAAGCAGTTGCTCGCGCTCGCCGATGAGCGGGGGGTGCAGTTGCGCAAGGGGGTGCGGATCGATCTGCGCCTGAGTCAGACGGAGCTGGCGTCGATCGTGGGGACGACGCGCGAGAGCGTGAACCGTTGCTTGAATGCGTTTGCGGATCGTGGGTTGATCACGATCGACCGGGATGCGATTACGATTCTGGATCCGGATGGGTTGCGGAAGCGGATTTATTGAGACGTGAGTCGTGAGTCGTGAGTCGTGAGTGGACGGGGTTAGGCGATCGGCGATCGGTGATAGAAGTGAGTCTCAAGCCTCATTCGTCGGTCGTCAGAGGGGCCGGATTCTTCCCTGCGCGTAGAAGGGCAGTAGTGAGCCGTCGCGCTATCGTTGCGAGTGATGGCCAGGAACAGGGGCAATGCCAAGGGCAGGGTAGCGGTGGGTGGCCGCTCCCTGCCCTTGTTGGTGTTGTGGGTGGCGCTCGGCGCGGTGACTACCGCTTGGTGTACTGCGGTGCCTTGCGGGCGCGCTTGAGACCGACCTTCTTGCGCTCTTTCTCGCGAGCGTCGCGCGTGAGCAGCTTGGCGCGCTTGAGGGCGGGGCGCAGCTCGGCGTCGAAGCGGGTCAGGGCGCGGGCGACGCCGTGGCGAATCGCGCCGGCCTGGCCGGTGACGCCGCCGCCGACCACGCGCACGCTGATGTTGAAGCGCTCGGCGGTGTTGGTCAGGCGCAGCGGCTGCAAGATGGTCAACTGGTAGATGTCGCGACCGCCGAAGTAGTCGCGGGCCTCGCGGCCGTTGACGATAAACTCGCCGGTGCCGGGATAGAGCCGCACGCGAGCCACGGCCTCCTTACGGCGACCGGTGCCGTAGAAGTACTCGGCCTGCGGTGTGCGACGTGCCTGCGGTTCCTGCATCTGTTCCTCCGTTGAGTCGTGAGTCGTGAGTCGTGAGTCGTAAGAAGTCGAGGCTTCGCTACTCGCTCCTTGCGTCGCCGAACTCCATCAACCCCTTCCGACTTACGTCTTACGACTTACGCCTAACGTGTTATGCCTTGGCCGTGTCTGCCGGGGTGCTCGGCAGGCCGGTGGCGACCTGGCCGCGCTTGTCGCCGTTGACGGGGATTTCGAGACGCTCCGGCTTCTGCGCCTCGTGCGGGTGGTTCGGGCCGGCGTAGACCTTCATGTGGTGGAAGATCTTCCGGGCGAGGGTGTTCTTCGGCAGCATGCCGCGCACGGCGAACTCCAGCATGCGCTCCGGGTGCTTCAGGCGCATCACCTTCAGCGGGGTCTGCTTGAGGCCGCCGGGGTGGTTGGAGTGGCGGTAGTAGATCTTCTGGGATTCTTTGTTGCCGGTCGTCACCACTTTGTCGGCGTTGATGACGATCACATAATCGCCGCCGTCCATGTGCGGGGTGAAGGTTGGCTTGCCCTTGCCGCGCAGAATGTTGGCGATGGTCGTGGCGACTCGGCCCAGCACTTGCCCTTCGGCGTCGATCAGGTACCACCGCTGGCCGGACGCGGCCTGCACGGCGGTGGAGGTAAAGGTTCGCGGTCGGATGGCCTTCATTGCTGCTCCTCGTCAGTAGTCAGTAGTCAGTAGTCAGTAGTCAGTATTTCGATACTTCCCACTTCCGACTTCTGACTTCCGACTTCGTCGTACCCCACCTGCCAGAGCGTCAGCCCTTGCGGCGGCGCGGGGGCGGGGACGTTCGCCCGTCGTCGTTCGCGCAGGCACCACGCCAGCCATGCGCTGTCTCGTCGCCCCAGGCCCACCTCCACCGCCGCGCCGACGATCGTGCGGACCATCTGCGGCAGGAAGGCGTTGGCCCGAATCCAGAGTTCCACGATCCGGCCCGCTTGCTCCGGCAGTTCGGGCGGGAGTGCCGCCCAGTCCGCCCGCAGCACCGACCGGACCGTGCTGCGCTCTTGCTGGCGTCCCCCGCCGAGTCCCTGGCCGGCGAACGCCGCGAAATCGTGCTCCCCCAGCAGTGTGGCCACCGCCGCGTTCAGCGCGGCGAGGTCGAGGGGGCGAGTCAGGTGCCAGGTGGTGCGGGCCAACACTGGTTGCCGCACGGGACTGTTCCACACCTGGTAGCGATACTCGCGCCAGTGCGCGCCGTAGCGCGCGTGAAAGTCGTCGGTTGCGGTGGCGAGCCGCAGGACCGCGAGATCGCCCGGCAGAACCCCGTTCAGCGCCCGCCAGAGCCGTTCGTCGGGGAGCGCGATGGCGAGGTCGCAATGGGCCACCTGCCCCGTCGCGTGGACTCCCCGATCGGTGCGCCCGGCGAAGGTGACGCGCACGGTTTCGCCGGTGATGCGCGCCAGCGCCGCTTCCAGTTCGCTCCCGACGGTCCGTCGCCCCGGTTGGACCTGCGCGCCGTAGAAGGCGGTGCCGTCGTAGGCGAGCGTCAAGCGCAGGCGGCGCTTGGAGTCGTAAGTCGTAAGTCGTAAGTCGTAAGGGGCTTCCGTTGTCTCGTCCATTCTTACGACTAGCGTCTTACGACTTACGACTAGATCAGCTCGATCATCGCCATCTCGGCACCGTCGCCCTTGCGGGTGCCGAGCTTGAAGATGCGCGTGTAGCCGCCGTTCTGGCCCTCGTAGCGGGGGCCGATCACGTCGAACAGCTTGTCGCGCGAGATCTCGTGGGCCAGCCGGTCCATGATCAGCTTGCGATGGAACGGGGTGTCCTCGCGCGCTGTGGTGATCAGCTTCTCCACAATCGGGCGCAGCGACTTCGCTTTCGCCTCGGTTGTCGTGATGCGCTCGTTCAGGATGAGTGAGATGGCCTGCTGGCGGAACAGCCGCTTGCGCTCCTCCCACCCTCGTCCTAACCTGCGCCCTGCCTTGCGATGTCGCATCGCCCAGCCTCCCTCAATGCTTCGTCTCGCCGTCACCCACCCTTATCCTCCCCCTTGCGGGAGAGGGACGCTGCGACGCAGCGGTGAGGATCTACTCCTGGTCGTCGTCGTCGGTATCGCCCAGCATGAAATCGTCGGCTTCGCCCTCGTCGTCGGCGTCGCCCATCGCTTCCGCGTCGGCGGGCAGGAAGTTGTGCTCCTTCAGCTTGTCCCAGAGCTCGTTGAACGAGCGCGGGCCGAAGTTGCGGATCGCCAGCAGATCGTCGCGCTCCATCTGGAGCACCTGGCCGACGCGCTCGATGCCGCGGCTGCGCAGCGCGTTGACCACGCGCGGCGAAAGCCCCAGATCGGCCAGCGGCTTGGCCTCCGCCTCGGGCGAGACGTAGGGGCCGTGGCCGCCCGGCACCTTGATGTCCTCGCGGTTGAACCCGGCGATGACCTGGCCATACTCGACGAGGATCTGCGCCGCCTGCGAGAGAGCATCGCCGGGGTCAATCGTCCCGTTGGTGACGATCTCCAGGGTCAGCTTGTCGTAGTCGGTGAGCGCCCCGACGCGGGTGTGCTCGCTGGTGTAGTTGACCTTGGTGATCGGGGTGAAGATCGCGTCGAGCGGGATCTCGCCGATCGTCAGGCTCTCCTGCGCTTCGGCCGGGCGATAGCCGCGACCGCGCTCGATCACCAGTTCGAGTTCCAGGGTGGCGTCTGCGCTGTCGAGCGTCGCCAGATGCAGATCGGGGTTGACGCACTCGACCTCGCCGGGCCATTGGATGTCGCCCGCCGTGACCTCGCGCTCGCCGTGCGCGTAGAGCCGCGCGCGAATCTCGCCGCGCAACTCGGTAATCTCGCGCAGGTTAATCCGCTTGAGGTTGAGCACCAGTTCGGTGACGTCTTCCTTGATGTTCGGCAACGAGGAGAACTCGTGCCAGACATCGGCGATACGGACGCGCGAGACCGCCACCCCGGGCAGCGACCGCAGCAAGATGCGGCGGAGCGCGTTGCCGAGCGTGGTACCGTACCCGGCATCGAGCGGCTCGATGACAAAGCGCCCGTAATTGACGCCGGTGATCGCGCGTTCGACTTTGGGTTGTGCCATTTCCAGCACTGCCATCAAGTTCCTCCCTATCCCCACCACGACCGGTGGGGAGTGGTGTTGTGCGTCGCTACGCCCGCGCCGACGCAGCGCGCCAGGCGCGACGTAGGCACAACGGCCCGCGCTGCCGCGCGACATGTGCGCGGCGCGCGGGCGAGCGGCATGGGCTAGCGGTTGTAATACTCCACGATCAGCTGCGCCCGAATCCCCTGCTCGGCGTCTTCACGCGTCGGCAGTGAGACGATGCGCGCCGACAGGTCGCGCGAATCGGTCACCATCCACTGGGGCACCTGCGAGGTGCTGCCACCACCCGCGAGCCCCAGGTTCTCGAAATAGGTCAGCCGCCGACTCTCGGGGCGGACCGAGATTGTCTCGCCCACCTTGACCGTGAAGGAGGGGATATCGGTCTTGCGGCCGTTGACGGTGATGTGGCCGTGGTTGACCAATTGGCGTGCCTGCTGGCGCGTGTTGGCGAGCCCCATGCGGTAGACGACGTTATCGAGGCGCCGCTCCAGCAAGCTGAAGAGGTTGCCGCCCGTCTCGCCGGGGATGCGCTTCGCGCGCTCGAAGGTGCGCCGGAATTGCTTCTCCAGCATCCCGTACATGTAGCGCGCCTTCTGCTTCTCGATCAGCTGCATGCCGTACTCGGAGAGCTTGCGGCGGCGCGCGGTCGGTCCATGCTGGCCGGGCGGGAAGGGTCGGCGGCTCAGGATACGCTGGCCCTTCGGGGTGATGCCAATATTCAGACGGCGGCTGACTTTGCCGACAGGTCCAGTATAGCGAGCCATCCGGTTTCTTCCTCCCTTAGAACTTCGCTGAGGATTTTAGACGCGGCGCCGCTTCGGGGGCCGACAACCATTGTGCGGAATCGGGGTGACATCGGCGATGGAGAGGACCTGCAGGCCCGCCGCAGCCAGCGAGCGAATCGCGGCCTCACGACCGGCACCCGGCCCCTTCACGAAGACATCCACCTGGCGCAGCCCATGCTCCAATGCCTTGCGGACGGCATTCTCGGCCGTGACCTGCGCGGCGTAGGGCGTGCTCTTGCGCGATCCCTTGAAGTTCGACGTGCCCGCGCTATCCCAGGAGATCACGTTCCCATTGGGATCGGTCAACGTCACGATGGTGTTGTTGAACGTGGCCTGGATGTAGGCACGCCCGCGAGGGATATTTTTCCGCTCGCGCCGCTTGCCACGCTGCCGTCGCGGTGCCGCTGTACCCTGGCGTCGCCGGTCTGCCATTTCTCCCCCTGGCTAGTCGTGAGCCGTGAGTCGTGAGTAGAATCTCTCTCGCGACTCACGACTCACAACTCGTCACTACTTCGATGCCTTCTTCTTGTTGGCGATGATCCGCTTCGGACCGCGCCGTGTGCGCGCGTTGGTGCGGGTGCGCTGGCCGCGCACGGGCAGGCCGCGGCGGTGGCGCAGGCCGCGATAGCAGCCGATGTCGATCAGGCGCTTGATGCTCATGCCGACCTGGCGGCGGAGATCGCCTTCGACGATCAGGTCGCGCTCGATGATGGCGCGCAGGCCGTTGACTTCGTCATCGGTCAGATCGCGCACGCGCGTATCGGGGCTGACGCCGGTCTGCAGCAGCAGCTTCTTGCTCGTCGTCGCGCCGACACCGTAGATATACTGGAGACCGATCTCGACGCGCTTGTCGCGCGGCAGGTCCACACCCGCGATACGTGCCATGCCTCACCCCTCGTTCAATTTCGGATTGCGGATTGTGGATTGCGGATTAGCGTTGGGTGTAACACCAGGCGTACCCGATACCCGCACCAATCCGCAATCCGAAATCTGCAATCCCTAGCCTTGTCGCTGCTTGTGCGTCGGATCCTTCTTGCAGATGACGCGCAGGATGCCTTTGCGCCGAATGATCTGGCAGCTATCGCAGCGCTTCTTGACCGATGCCTGGACCTTCATCGCCAACACTCCATGTTTCGCGCCATCGTGGGCCTCAGCGGCCCAGTTTCGCCACGATTCGCCCGCGCCCCGCGTCGTAGGGCGTCACTTCGACGCGTACCCGGTCGCCGGGAATAAGACGCACCACCGCGAGCTTGAATCGCCCGCCGAGGTGCGCCACGACCTCGCGCCCGTCATCGAGGGCCACACGCACGAGTGCGCTCGGCAGTAGCTCGATGACTTTGCCCTCAGCCGTGGTTGCATCGCTCAACGCACACCCGCAACAGAGAGCAAACGGCGATCTGCCGTCCGGCATGACCGCCACGATCGGGAAGTATAGTCAAATCAACCACGCTCCGTCAAGATGAGCGGCGGCCCTTGCGGCGTGATCGCGATGGAGTGCTCGACATGCACCGCCAGCGACCCGTCGCCGGTGATGGTCGTCCAGCCATCCGGCAATTCGACCGCTTCCGACGTGCCGAGCGTGAAGATCGGCTCGATCGTGAAGGTCATCCCCGGGCGCAGCGTCGGGCCGCTCCCTTCGCCGCGCACCACCACGTTTCGCACGGTCGGGGCCTCGTGCATCTCGCGGCCGATGCCGTGCCCGGTGTATTCGACGATGATGCCGTAGCCGCGCTTGCGGCCGTAGCGCTCGATGGTTGCCGAGACGTCGATCAGGCGGTTGCCCGCCCGCGCGACGCCGATTGCGGCCTTCAGGGCGGCCTCGGTATCGGCGATCAGCCGTGCGGCGGGTTCGGTGACGGTGCCGACCGGGACGGAGATCGCGGCGTCGCCGTGCCAGCCATCGAGGATGGCACCGACATCGAGGGAGATGATGTCCCCGTCGCGCAGGGCGCGCGGCCCCGGGATGCCGTGGACGATCACCTCGTTGATCGAGGCGCAGATCGCGCCGGGGAACGAGCCGCCCGGCCCAGGATAGTCGAGGAACGAGGGGATCGCGTTGTGCGCGGCCAGGAAGTCGCGCGCGAGTTGATCCAGTTCCGCCGTGGTCACGCCGGGCACGCAGCGTTCGCGCAGCAGGGCCAGGGTCTCGGCCACGAGCGCGCCCGCGCGCCGCATCCCGTTGATCGCGGCGCGATCTTTCAGGAGGATCGGGCGTTCGTCTTGCGTTCGCTCGCGTACCGCGACTCGGCTCATGACTCACTGTTCCAGGTTCAAAGTTCGAAGGTTCAAAAGTTCGAAGGTTCGAAGCTCTGGTATTCCAAACTTTCGAACCTTCGAACCTTCTCAGCGTCTATCCGAGCGCCGCCAGAAGATCGGCGGTGACCTTCTCGATCGGGGCGTCGCCGTTGACTTCGCGCACGATGCCGCGCACGCGGTAGTAGTCGAGGAGCGGTTGTGTCTGCTCGTCGTAGAGGCGCAGCCGCTCGCGCAGCGCCTCCTCGGTGTCGTCGGCGCGTTGCCGGAGGTCGGTCGAGCCGCAGACGTCGCAGACGCCCGCGACCTTCGGCGGGTTGGTCCGCAGGTTGTAGATCGTGCCGCACTTGGCGCAGGTGATGCGTCCGGTGACGCGCTCGATTAGAATGGGGCGCGGCGCGTCGAGATTGACGACACGGTCGATCTGCTGATTGATGCCCTTGAGCGCGGCGTCCAGGCCCTCGGCCTGCGGCAGCGTGCGCGGGAAGCCGTCGAAGAGCGCGCCGTTCAGCGGTGGCTCGGCGGCGGCGATCTGGGCCAGTTTCTCGACGACCATACCGAGCACAACGTCGTCGGGGACCAGCGCGCCACGGTCCATGTAGGTCCGCGCTTCGCGACCGAGCGAGGTACCCGCCGCGATCGCCGCGCGCAGCAGCACCCCGGTGCCGACGAGCGCCAGCCGCAACCGATCGGCCACGATTTCGCCCTGTGTCCCCTTCCCGACCCCCTGCGGGCCGAGCAGAATCGCGTTCATGCAATCTCCGAGTGCTGAGTGCTGAGTGCTGAGTGCTGAGTGAGTCGGACGGTCGGGCAGTCGGGCAGTCGGGCAGAGACACGTCGTTACTCAGCACTCAGCACTCAGCACTCAGCACTGCTCACTTGATGAATCCTTCGTAGTGGCGCATCAACAGTTGCGCTTCGAGTTGGCGCATGGTGTCGATAGCCACACCGACGACGATCAGCAGCGAGGTGCTGCCGAGGAAGAGCGTCTGCACGCCGGTGACCCGCGACGCGATCCAGGGCAGGACCGCGACGGTGCCCAGGAAGAGCGCGCCGACCAGGGTGATGCGGGTGAGCACCCGGTTCAGGAAGAGATTGGTCGGCTGACCGGGTCGGATACCGGGGATGAAGCCGCCGTTCTTCTGCAGGTTCTCGGCGATGTTCTGCTGTTGGAAGATGACGACGGTGTAGAAGTAGGTGAAGCCGACGACCATCAGGAAGTAGATCACCTGGTATTGGAACGAGTTGGCGTCGAAGACGCGGGCCAGGAAGTTCGCCGGTTCGCGCAACCAGGTGCGGTCGGAGGCGGTGAAGAGGTTGGCGATGTAGCCGGGGAAGACCATGATCGAGACGGCGAAGATCAGCGGGATCATGCCGGCGGAGTTGACCTTGAGCGGGATGTGGGTGCTCTGGCCGCCGTACTGCCGGTTGCCGCGCACGCGGCGGGCGTAGTTGACGGTGATCCGGCGCTGGCCTTCGTTGATCAGCACGATGCCGACGATGGTGACCAAGCCCAGCAGGATGAAGATGAGCGTGCCGACGATGTTCTGGCTGACGGAGTTGCCGGTGACCAACTGGCCGACCGAGTTCGGCAGGTTGGCGACGATGCCGCCGAGGATGATGATCGAGACGCCCTGGCCGATGCCATTCTGGGTGATCAGTTCGCCGATCCAGACCAGGAACATCGAGCCGGCGGTCATCGAGAGGAGGATCGCGGCCGAGCGGAGCGCGGTGTCGCCGTTGAAGAGGCCGAAGTTGCTGAGCACGTTTTGCTGCTTCATCAGCTGGCACTGGCCGAACGCTTGCAGGAGCGCGAGGGGCACGGTGGCGATGTGCTGGTAGCGGTTAATCGTGGCGCGGCCCGACTCGCCCTCTTTGCTCAGCTCTTCCAGGCGCGGGATGATCGGGATCAGGAGTTGGAAGATGATCGTCGCCGTGATGTAAGGATAGACCCCCATCGCGGCGATCGAGAATTGCCGCAGCGCGCTGCCGGAGAAGAGGTTCAACATGCCGAGCAGCTGGTTTTGCTGGAGCAGTTGCTCCAGCGCGGCCAGGTCTACGCCCGGCACGGGGATGTGCGCGATGACGCGGAAGACGAGCAGCATGAGCACGGTGAAGATGATCTTCCGGCGCAGATCGGGGATCTTGAAGGCGCTGAATACGGCCTGGAGCATCGAACTACTCCTGGTAACGAGTGATGAGTAACGAGTGATGAGGATTCGCACCTCTCTCGTTACTCGTTACTCGTTACTCGTTACTCACCTTCGGCTGCTGCCGTCTCGCCGCCGATCACTTCGACCGTGCCGCCGGCTGCTTCGATCTTGGCCCGCGCGCTGGCGGAGACCTTGTGCGCCTTGACATGGATGGCCTGGCTGAGTTCGCCGTTGCCGAGGATCTTCAGCGGGCGAGTCAGGTCGTTGTCGATGGCACCGGCGCGGGCGAGCGACTGCGAGTCGATCACGCCTTCGATGCGCTGCTCCTCGATCAACTCCTCGATCCGCTCCAGGTTGATGATCTCGAACTCAACCCGGAAGGGATTGCGGAAGCCGCGCTTGTAGGGCATGCGCTTCTGAATGGGGATCTGCCCACCCTCGAAGCCGCGCCGGGGGCTGCCGGAGCGGGCCTTCTGGCCCTTGGTGCCCTTCCCGGCGGTCGTGCCCTGCCCGGTGGCGTTGCCGCGGCCGATGCGCCGCTTCCGGGTGTGCGCCCCTGGATTCGGGCGCAGGTCGTGCTGCTGCATGATTCTCTCCGTGGGTTCAAAGTTCAAAGTTCAAAGTTCAAAGTTGAGGATAGGAGCCTGGAACTTTGAACCCGGAACCTTGAACGCATCCCTCGTTACTCTTCGCTCGTTCCTGTGTCGCCGTTTTCATCGAAGAAGCCGAGTTCGGCCAGGAGTGCCTCGCGGTCGGCCTGGCGCTTGGCCAGGCGTGCCTGGAAGCGCTGGGTGCCGGTGGTGGCGCGATAGGTCGGCGCGGTGCCGGGTTCCAGTGCCTCCACCTTGACCATGTGGCCGACCTTGTTGAGCATGCCGTTGATCGTCGGCGAGGCGTCGTGCTCGACCGTCTGGTGCATGCGCCGCAGCCCCAGCGACTCGATAATCCGCTTCTGCCGCTCGCTGTAGCCGATCGTGCTGCGAATGAGCGTGATGCGCAAGCGTTGCAGCTCACCCGCCTGCGCGTTGGCCGGGGTCCCCATCTGTTGCCTCCTCATCGACCCGGATGCGCCCCTGGTGGGGCCGGATCGAGCGTTCCTATTGCTGCTCGGCCGTGTTCTGCCGGATCAGCTTGGCGAATCGCTCGCGCGGCAGGCCGCGCCGCCGGGCGACTTGATCGGGGGACTCCAGCTGCTGGAGCGCCTTCAGCGTCGCCTTGACCGCGTTGACCGGGTTGCTGTTGCCGAGCGACTTGGTCAGGATGTCGCGAATCCCGGCCGCTTCGACCACCGCGCGCACCGCGCCGCCCGCGATGACGCCGGTGCCGGGCGCGGCGGGCTTCAGCAGCACGCGCGACGCCCCGAAGGTCACTTCGATCTCGTGGGGGATGGTCGAGCCGGCCAGCGGCACGCTGACCAGGTTCTTCTTCGCGCTCTCGACGCCCTTGCGGATCGACTCGGGCACTTCGCCGGCCTTGCCGTTGCCGACGCCGACGTGTCCCTTGCCATCACCGATGACGACGAGTGCGGAGAAGCTGAACCGCCGACCGCCCTTCACCACCTTTGACACGCGGTTGATCTGTACCACCCGCTCTTCCATCTCCCCCACTTCGCTGGGGTTGATGATTTCCTTGCGCTGCGCCCGCATTCGCTCTCTCCGTTCGCTAGTCGTGAGTCGTGAGTCGTGAGTCGTGAGTGGGGCTATGACCAGCAGCCCACGACTCGCAACTTGCGACTAGAACTCCAATCCGCCTTCGCGGGCGGCGTCGGCGACGGCCTTGACGCGCCCGTGGTAGAGATAGCCGCCCCGGTCGAAGACGACGCGGGTGATACCGGCGTCCTTCGCGCGCTGGGCGATCAGGTGGCCGACCGCCACGGACTTGTCCATCTTGGTCTTGCCGTCGAGATCGGCACGCACTTGCGGCTCGATCGACGAGGCGGCGACCAGCGTATTGCCCTGGGTGTCGTCGATGACCTGGGCATAGATGTGGGCCGAGGAGCGGAAGACGTTGAGCCGCAGCCGCTCCGGCGTGCCGTGGACCTTCTTGCGCACCCGGCGGTGGCGTGCCTGGCGATCTGTCAGGCGCTTCAGACCCTGCTTGCGAACCATGATGCCTCACCCTTTCGTCGTGCGGGCGACGATGCTATCCGTCGTCCCAATGACGATTGTGGAATGACGAATGACGAATCACCTGGGACATGACCCTATTCGTCAATCATCACTCGTCAATCGTCAATCCTTAGCGTCCGGCCTTCCCGGTCTTGCCGGCCTTGCGGCGGATGCGCTCGGTCGAATACTTGATGCCCTTGCCCTTGTAGGGCTCGGGCTTGCGCACGCGCCGGATGCGCGCGGCATCCTCGCCGACGACTTCCTTGTTGATCCCGTTGACCGTGACGCGGTTCGTCCCTTCGACGGTATAGGCGATACCATCCGGCGGGTCGATGCGGACGGGGTGGGAGTAGCCAACGTTGAGGACGAGCGTGTTGCCGTCCTTCGTGGCGCGGTAGCCGACGCCGTTGATTTCGAGTTCCTTCTTGAAGCCGTCGGTCACGCCGACGACCATGTTGCTGAGCAGCGTGCGGGTCAGGCCGTGCAGTGCGCGATGATTGCGGACATCGCTCGGGCGCTTGACCAGCACAGTCGCGCCCTCGCGCTCCAGGATCATCTCGGCGGGCAGTTGGCGCTGGAGTTGCCCCTTCGGCCCCTTCACGGTGACGACGTTGCCATCGGCGATATCGACCTGCACGGTGCCCGGCACTGGGATCGGCTTCAATCCAATTCGCGACATGGTTGCCTCCACGAGTAGTCAGTAGTCAGTAGTCAGTAGTCAGTTCCTAGTCCCAAGCGGTTGCTTGTCAGTCAGGCCATGCGCCTCGTGTGAGACACTGACTACTGACTACTGATCACTGACTACTGCGCACTAGTAGACCGTGCAGAGGACCTCGCCGCCGATGCCGCGGCGCCGGGCCTCGTAGCCAGTCATCACACCCTGGGAGGTCGTCACGATTGCGATGCCCAGGCCGTTCTTCACGCGCGGCAGCTCGTCGCGCCCGCGATAGACGCGCAGGCCGAGCTTGCTGACCCGCTTCAGCTCGCGGATGGCGTGCCGCTTCTCGGTGGTGTACTTCAGACGAATCACCAGGTTCGAATAGGGCTTTCCTTCCTTGACCTCCCAGCCGGCGATGTAGCCTTCGGACTGGAGGACGCGGGCGATCGCCACCAGCATCTTCGTCGTGGGCATGGTGGTCTCGGTCTGACGCGCGCTGCCCGCATTGCGGATGCGCGTCAGCATGTCTGCGATCGGGTCGGCAATAAACGGCATCGGTGGTCTACTCCTCTGCTAGCCCTGCTGGGGCATCCTCTGGCGACCGGCGCTGCCAACTGTGGAGCGCTGTTGGTGGTCCCGATCGCGGCACCGGTCTCGTCTCACGCCGGTGCCCCCCCGGCGGGCGTATCAACTGTTCGGGCGGGATCTTCCGCCTCATCGCTCCGGTGTTAGAAACTCGCCTTGGTGACACCCGGCAGCTTGCCGGTGGACGCCAGCTCGCGGAAGCAGATGCGGCAGACGCCGAACCGCCGGATGTAGGCGCGCGGGCGACCGCAAATCTTGCAGCGGTTGTAGGCGCGGGCGGAGTACTTCGCCGGACGCGCCGCCTTGGCAATCAGGGACTTCTTCGCCATGTTCTCCTCCGGGGAATGAAGAATTGAGAATGAAGAATGTAGAACGTCGCCGGGGATGGCAACCGTTCTACGCCCTCAATTCATCATTCTCCATCCTTCATTCGTTACAGCCGTGCGCCGTCGGTGCCGGGCGCGCGGAATGGCATGCCGAGCAATGACAGGAGCCGCCGCCCCTCTTCGTCGGTGTTGGCGCTGGTCACGAGGCAGACCTCCAACCCGCGCAGCTTGTCGACCTTGTCGTAGTCGATCTCGGGGAAGGAGATTTGCTCGGTCATGCCCAGGGTGTAGTTGCCGCGACCGTCGAACGAGTTGGCGGACACGCCGCGGAAGTCGCGGATGCGGGGGAGGGCGATCGAGACGAGCCGGTCGTAGAACTCGTACATCCGGTCGCCGCGCAGCGTGACCTTGACGCCGATGGACATGCCCTCGCGGAGCTTGAACGCGGCGATCGAGCGACGCGCCTTGGTGACGACCGGCTTCTGGCCGGTGATCAGCTGCACGTCGTTGACCGCTGCGTCGATCGCCTTGGCGTTCTGGATCGCCTCGCCAAGACCGATGTTGATGACGATCTTCTTCAGCATCGGCACTTGCATGATGTTGGTGTAGCCGAATTCGCGCATCATCGTCGGCACCACCTCGTCGCGGTAGTGCGTGCGAAGGCGCGCCATCGTCGCCTCAGTCGCGGACATCAGACCGTCCTCTCACGCTCGCTGCGGCGACCCGGCTGCGGGATCGTCGCGTCGCACTTCTTGCAGAAACGCTCCTTGTCGCCAGCTGCCGCT
This sequence comes from Chloroflexia bacterium, assembly GCA_046328475.1. Lineage (GTDB taxonomy): Bacteria > Chloroflexota > Chloroflexia > Thermomicrobiales > CADCWN01 > CADCWN01. Next base: position 54,856 of record JAXLWN010000016.1, read on the forward strand.
TCGCGGAACCCGACGCGGGTCGCGGAGTTGCAGGAGGGGCAGTAGAGCATCACGTTGGAGACGTGCAGCGGGGCTTCCATCTCCACGATGCCGGCCTGCCGTGCGCGCCCTTGCTTCATGTGTCGCCGGACGATGTTGACCCCCTCGACCACGATGCGGTCTTTGTCGATCAGGTTCGTCCGGACTCGGCCACGCTGGCCCTTGTTCTTGCCGGAGATGACCATCACCTCATCTCCGCTGACGATCTTCTCTGCCACAATGCACCTCGAATGGAGAATTCAGAATTGAGAAGTGAGAATGAAGAATGCTGGTGGTGGGCGAAAGCGTCACGCCTGACCAATCGTTTCTTCAGTCTTCATTCTCCATTCTTCATTCCGTTACAGGACCTCGGGGGCCAGGGAGACGATCCGCATGAAGCCCTTTTCGCGCAGTTCGCGCGCGACGGGGCCGAAGATGCGGGTGCCGCGCGGGTTGCTCTGCTGGTTGATGATCACCGCCGCGTTGTCGTCGAAGCGGATGTGCGAGCCATCGTTGCGGCCGTATTCTTTCGCCTGGCGCACGATGACCGCGCGCACGACGTCGCCCTTCTTGACCGCGCCGCCGGGTTGCGCTTGCTTGACCGACGCGACGATCACATCGCCGACGCCGGCATACTTCGGATTGCCACCGCCGCCACCGAGGATGCGGATGCACATGATCGACTTGGCCCCGGAGTTATCGGCTACCACGAGCCGTGTCTGCGTTTGAATCACGATCCACTCCCCCGTTCCAGGTTACAGGTTGGCAGGTTACAGGTTGAGCAACTTGGAACTTGCAACTTGCTAACCTGCAACCGCAACTAGACGACAATCCCGCGCTTGATGATCTCGCGCACGATCCAGCGCTTCGTCTTGGAGAGGGGGCGTGTCTCCTCGATCCGGACAATATCGCCGATCTTGCAGAGGTTCTGTTCGTCGTGCGCCGCGAACTTGCTGGTGCGCTTCATCGCCTTCTTGTAGAGCGGGTGCGGGCGGGTGTATTCGACGGCGACGATGATGGTCTTCTCCATCTTGTCGCTGACGACGCGCCCGACCTTCATCTGGCGCGGCTTCTCCTGCCCCGGCTTGCGCTCCGCCTGGCGGGCGGCGCGGGTAGCGGCACCGCCGAGTGCCTGCACATCCCCGGTGCTCACCTCCGGCGCGGCCGGAAGCGCACTCTCAGCTTCTGCTTCGGCAGCTGTGCGCTGCGTCTCGTCCTGCATGGTCCTGTCCTTCCTCTTCTCAATAACCCACGATCACGCCGCGCTCAGAAGCGCCGCCGCCGTCCCTGATTGGCCGCCTGCCGCCGCGCGTACTTCCGCTGGGCGATCTTCTCGGCGACCTTCTGCCGTCGCCGCCGCGCCCGGATGAGCGTCGTCTCGGCGAAATGCTTCTCGGGGTCGGCCGCGATCTCGCGCTCGCGCTGGATCGTCTTGAGCCGCGCGATGTTCTTCCGGACCAGGCTGATCTGGTGGAAGGTGGTCAGGCGCCCGAGGGCGTCCTGGAAGCGCAGGTTGCGCCACTCCTCGCGCTGGCTCTCGATCTCAGCCGCGAGGTCCGCGTCGGTGAGCGAGCGCATCTCTTCAATGTTCATCGTCTGGCGTTACCCTTTCTGTGACCGTCGCCCGGTGCGACACCGCTGCGCACCGGAGCGACCCGCTGCACCGGCTGGTAGCGTGGGGCGGCGGCAAAGCGCACCGTGCGCACTCCCACGCTCTGAACCGGCGGAAAGAGGCCGGTGCGGCTGCCCGCCCCCGACCCTAGTCGTCTGCGCCGACTTCGACAACCTCGGCCTCGGCCTCAGCCTCGGCAGCTTCCTCTACCTGGGCGGCGGCCCCGGCCTGTTCGCGGGAGACGAAGCGGCAGCGCACCGGCAGCTTGAAGGCTGCGCGGGTGAGGGCTTCCTTCGCGACGGCCTCGGTCACACCGGCCAACTCGAAGAGAATGCGACCCGGCTTGATGACCGCCACCCAGTACTCGGGGGCACCCTTGCCGCTGCCCATGCGGGTCTCGGCGGGCTTCTGCGTCACCGGGGTATCCGGGAAGATGCGAATCCAGACCTTACCACCGCGGCGCACGTAGTTGGTGATGGCGCGGCGGGAGGCTTCGATCTGGCGGCTGGTGATCCACCCGCCCTGGAGCGACTGGATGCCGTAGTCGCCGAATGCGACGTAATTGCCTCGCTGCGCGTGCCCGTTCGGGATGCGCCGATGCTGCTTGCGGTATTTGACCCGCTTGGGCATCAACATGGCTGTCCTCCAGTAATCAGAGATCAGAGGTCAGAGGTCAGAAAGGACGTTCCTACCGATCTCTGCTCTCTGACGTCTGACCTCTCGTAACTACTTATCGCCGGCCGGGGCGGCCGAGGCGTCGGCGGCAGCGCGGCGCGGGGCCGGCGGTGCCTGCTTGGCATCGGGCTGGATGTCGCCACGGTAGATCCAGACCTTCACGCCGATGCGTCCGTAGGTCGTGTGGGCGTGGACCACGCCGTAGTCGATGTTCGCGCGCAGCGTCTGGAGCGGCACGCGGCCGTTCATCTCGGTCACGGAGCGGGACATTTCGGCACCGCCAAGGCGTCCGCCAACCTTGATCTTGATGCCCTTCGCGCCACGGCGCACCGCCTGGGTCACCGCGTGCTTCATCGCGCGGCGATAGGAGACGCGGCGGGTGATCTGCTCGCCGATGCTCTCCGCGACGAGGCGCGCGTCGAGTTCCGGCGTCTTGATCTCTTCGATCTTCAGGTGGACCTTGCGGCCGGGCAGCTGCCCTTCGAGCAGCTTGCGCATCCGGTCGACGTTCGCGCCCTGCTTGCCGATGACGATGCCCGGCTTGGAGGTGTGGACGGTGACATCGACCTTGTTGGCCTGGCGCTCGATCTCGACCTTCGAGATGCCCGCGCGCTGGAGTTCGCGGAGCACGATGTCGCGAATCTTCACGTCCTCGTGCAGCAACTCGGTGTAGTTGCGCCCGCCGAACCAGTTCGACTGCCAGCCATGCACATAGCCGAGCCGGAAGCCGATCGGGTTAACTTTCCGTCCCATTCTCCGCCTCCTTCTCTTCAGCCGCCGCATCGCTCGCGGTTGCGTCGCTCGCCGTCGCCTCGCTCGCCGGGGCACTGCTCGCAGCGGTGGCCGGGATTGCCGCCGGTGCCGCCGCGCGGGCCGGGGTGGCGCGCCGCGCTGCCGCCGGGCGGCGCTGCTGCGTCTGCTCGCGCTCTTCGACGACCACGGTGATGTGGCAGCTCCGCTTGATGATCCGATTGAAGCGCCCGCGCGCCCGGAACTCGCCGCGCTTCATCTGCGGGCCGTCATCCGCGAAGATGAACTTGACGTAGAGCGCGTTCGGGTCGAGGTCGTAGTTGTTTTCCGCGTTCGCCGCCGCCGACTTCAGCGTGCGGGCGATGACCGGTGCAGTCTTCTGCGGCAAGAACTGGAGGATCGCCATCGCGGTCCGGATGTCCTTCCCCCGCACCGCGTCGCACACCAGGCGCGCTTTGCGGGGTGAGACGCGGATCCCTCGGGCAATCGCGCGTACTTCCATGATTCCGTCCCCTCTGTCTGTGCGTCTGTGCGTCAGTGCGTCTGTGGGTCGGCATGCCGATTCACGGACTCGCTGACTTACTGACGCACCATCACACTGCTACCGGCGGCCAGATGACTTGGCCGCGTCCTTGCCGTGGCCGCGATAGGTGCGGGTCGGGGCGAATTCGCCCAACTTGTGCCCCACCATCGGCTCGTTGATGAAGACGGGGACGTGCCGACGACCATCGTGTACGGCGATCGTGTGGCCCACCATCTCCGGAAAAATCGTCGAGGCGCGCGACCAGGTGCGGATCACGCGGCGCTCGCTGGTGCTGTTGAGCGTCTGAATCTTCTTCAGCAGCTTCGGTTCGATGAACGGTCCCTTCTTGGATGATCGGCTCATGCTTCCCCCAGTTACCGGCCGCTACCACGGCGGCGCACGATGAACTTGTCGGTGGACTTGTTGTGGCGCGTGCGGCGACCCATTGCCGGCTTGCCCCATGGCGTCTTCGGCTGGCCGCCGATTGGTGCGCGCCCCTCGCCACCGCCGTGCGGGTGGTCGCGCGGGTTCATCACCGAGCCGCGCACCGTCGGGCGGCGACCGAGGTAGCGGCTGCGCCCGGCCTTGCCGAGGGTGATGTTCTGGTGGTCGATGTTGCCAACCTGGCCGATCGTCGCCATGCAGTCGATTCGCACGATGCGGACTTCGCCCGACGGCATGCGGAGCTGGACCTGCTCACCGACTTTCGCGAGCACCTGGGCCGAGGCCCCGGCGCTGCGGATCATCTTGCCGCCCTGGCCCGGGTTCAGTTCCACGTTGTGGACCTGGGTACCGAGGGGGATGTTGCGGAGCGGCAGGGCGTTCCCGACGCGCAATTCCGCTTCCGGCCCCGACATGATGGTGTCGCCCACCTGGAGGCCGACCGGGTGGAGGATGTAGCGGCGCTCGCCACCTTCGTACTGCACCAGGGCGATGCGGGAGGTGCGGTTGGGGTCGTACTCGATGGCGACGACCTTCGCGGCGACGCCGATCTTGTTGCGCTTGAAGTCGATCAAGCGATACATGCGCTTGTGACCACCGCCCCGGTGGCGCACCGTGACCCGGCCCTGGTTGTTGCGGCCCGAGTGCTTCTTCAGCGGCTCGATCAGCTTCTTCTCGGGCGTTGTTTTGGTGATCTCCTCGAAGGTGGAGACCGACATGCCGCGTCGCCCCGGCGTTGTCGGCTTGTACTTCTTGACTGGCACGACTTTGTCGCTCCCTTCGGGAAGCTCGGCGGTCAGGCGCGCTGCGCCTCATCGCCCGTCCCCGACTTCCGGCCCCTTTGCAGCGGGCCAACTATTCCACGAGTCGTCAGTCGTCAGTCGCCAGTAGTCAGTGGGCTTTCTCTACTGACTACTGACTTCTGATAACTGACTACTCGGCTACGACTCGAAGATGTCGATGCGCTCACCCGCCTGGAGGGTGACGATCGCCTTCTTCCAGCCGGGGACGCTGCCGATGGTCCGGCCGCGTCGCCGCAACTTGCGCGGCATGTTGAGGGTGTTGACCGCCTTGACCTTCACGTTGAAGGTCTTCTCCACCGCCTCGCGGATCTGGAACTTGTTCGCCTCGCGGTGCACTTCGAAGGAGTATTGCCCGAGTTCGAGCAGGCGGGTGCTCTTCTCGGTGATCAGCGGGCGAACCAGGACGTCGTGGTAGCTCTCGATAATCGCCATTAGGCGGCCCTCCTCACCATCCGCAGGCGCTCTTCGCTCTCGGCACCCCAGGTCTCCTCGATGTAGGCGATGGCGTCGCGGTCGAGGATGAGCCGGGCATGCTTCAGCAAGTCGTGCAGATTCAGGTAGTTCACCAGCATCGTCTTGACTTCGGGGATGTTGCCCGCGCCGCGCGTGACGTTTTCCAGCTTCTCGCGGGTGGCGATCACCGTGCCGCGCGCATCCCCGAGGCTATTCAGGAAGGCAATCGCTGCCTTCGTGCGCCCTTCCAGATCGGCGAAGGAGTCGATGATCACGATCTGCCCGTCGCGCATCTTCGCCGAGAGGGCCGAGCGCAGCGCCAGGCGGCGCATCCGCTTCGGCATATCCTGCGTGTAATCGCGCGGCTTGGGGCCGAAGACGATGCCGCCGTGCCGCCAGTGCGGCGCGCGGGTGGAGCCCTGACGCGCGCGACCGGTGCCCTTCTGCTTCCACGGCTTGCGGCCACCGCCGCTGACCTCGCCGCGCGTCAGGGTGCTGTGGGTGCCGCGCCGCTGGTTGGCGTGCTGGCGGACCAGGGCCTGGTGCATCACCGAGGTGTTCGGCTCGATGCCGAAGACAAATTCGCTCACTTCGATCTGTCCGGCCACCTCACCGGCCAGATTCTTGACATCAACCTGCATCGTCGCCTCCGAGTAGTCAGTAGTCAGTAGTCAGTAGTCAGTGGGAATGGAGCGACCTGACCACTAACGCTTGCTCAGGGCTTCGCGCTGGCGAACCTTGATCGCGCGCCGAATCAGCAGCAGACCCTCGTTCGGGCCGGGGACCGACCCCTTCACCAGGACCAGGCTGCGCTCCGGGTCGACGCGCACCACTTCGAGATTCTGCACCGTCACACGGTCGTGGCCCATGTGGCCCGCCATGCGAGTGCCCTTGAAGACGCGGCCGGGCGTTGTTGTCGCGCCGATCGAGCCGGGGGCGCGATGGCGGTCGGACTGACCGTGCGTCTTGGGGCCACCGCTGAAACCGTGGCGCTTGACGGCACCCTGGAAGCCCTTACCCTTGGAGGTGCCGGTGACATCGACCTCGTCGCCGACGGAGAAGACGCTGGCGTCGAGCGTCTGCCCGACGTTGTAATCGTCGCCCTCTTCCGTCTTCATGTCGCGCAGGAAGCGCGACTGGGCACCGCTGGCCCGCAGGTGGCCGCGCTCCGGCTCCTTGAGGCGCTTCTTGTGGCCGAAGCCGAGCTGCACGGAGCGGACGCCGTCCTTCTCGACCGTCTTGACCTGCGTGACCACGCAGGGTCCGACTTCGAGCACGGTGACCGGCACCGTCTCGCCGCGCTCGGTGAAAATCTGGGTCATCCCCAGCTTCCGCCCGATGAGTCCCTCGATCATGCCTTGCCAGTGTCCTTTCCCATTGGCTCGCGGCGAGTAGTCAGTAGCCAGTAGTCAGTAGTCAGTTCTGACTCGTCGCGAGCGTGAGTACCCCGACAGATCATCGGGGCAAGTTCAGTTGTCAGTGCCGATCTACTGACTACTGGCTACTGACAACTGACTACTTCGTTAGAGCTTGACCTCGATATCCACGCCGGCCGGGAGGTTGAGGCGCATCAGGGCGCTGATCGTCTTCTGGCTCGGCTCTAGTACGTCAATGAGGCGCTTGTGGGTGCGCATCTCGAAGTGCTCCTGCGAGTCCTTATCGACGAAGGGCGAGCGCATCACCGTGTAGCGCTCGATCCGGGTCGGCAGGGGCACGGGGCCGGCGACCTTCGCGCCGGTGCTCTCCGCCGTCTCGACGATCTTGAGCGCGGCCTGATCGAGGATCTTGTGGTCGTAGGCCTTCAGGCGGATGCGGAATCTTCTGGCTCGGTTTCCTGGTCGTGGTGGCAGACATGGTGTCCTCCCCGTATCCCTTCGCTTCCGCCTAGTCGTTGATGGAGGTGACGACGCCGGCGCCGACGGTGCGGCCGCCCTCGCGGATGGCGAAGCGCAGCCCTGCTCCACCGCGACCGGGGTGATCAGCTCCACGTCCATCTGGATGTTGTCCCCCGGCATCACCATCTCCACCCCCTCCGGCAGCCCGATGCTCCCGGTCACGTCGGTGGTGCGCACGTAGAACTGCGGCCGGTAGCCCGGGAAGAACGGCGTGTGCCGCCCCCCCTCCTCCTTCGACAGGACGTAGACCTCCGCCTTGAACTTCTTGTGCGGCTTGATCGACCCCGGCTGCGCCAGCACCTGCCCCCGCTCGATGTCGGTGCGCTCCACCCCGCGCAAGAGGCAGCCGACGTTGTCCCCCGCCAGCCCCTCGTCCAGCGTCTTCTGGAACATCTCCACGCCCGTGACCACCACCTTGCGCGGCGCAGACTCCGACATGCCGATGATCTCGATCTCCTGCCCCACCTTCACCTTGCCGCGCTCGATCCGCCCGGTCACCACCGTGCCGCGCCCCTTGATGCCGAACACGTCCTCCACCGGCATCAGGTACGGCTGGTCCACCGCCCGGTCCGGCGTCGGGATGTACTCGTCCACCGCCTTCATCAGCTCCAGGATGGGCGCGTACTCCGGCGCGTTCACGTCCGTGCTGTTCGACTCCAGCACCGCCAGGGCGCTGCCCGCACGATGGGGATCTCGTCGCCGGGGAACTCCTGCGCCGACAGCAGCTCGCGCACCTCGAGCTCGACCAGCTCCAGCAGCTCCTCGTCGTCCATCATGTCGACCTTGTTCAGGAAGACGACCATCGCCGGCACCTGCACCTGCCGCGCCAGGAGGACGTGCTCGCGCGTCTGCGGCATCGGCCCGTCCGGCGCCGAGACCACCAGGATCGCCCCGTCCATCTGCGCCGCGCCGGTGATCATGTTCTTGATGTAGTCGGCGTGCCCCGGGCAGTCGACGTGCGCGTAGTGCCGGTTCGGCGTCTGGTACTCCACGTGCCGGATGGCGATCGTGATGCCCCGCGCGCTCCTCGGGGGCGTTGTCGATCTGGTCGTAGGCCGTGTACTGCGCCGCCCCCTGCAAGGCCAGCACCTTGGTGATCGCCGCCGTCAGGCTCGTCTTGCCGTGGTCCACGTGCCCGATGGTGCCCACGTTGATGTGCGGCTTCGTCCGCTCAAACCGCTGCTTCGCCATACTATCCACCCTCCTCAATCAGAGACAGAGCGGACGGGGGAGGCTAGGCCCACCCGTCCGCTCTGGTCACTCAGCGTCGATTCTTGGCCACCAACTCGTCGGCGAGATGCTGCGGCAGCGCCGCGTAGTGGTCGAACTCCATCGAGTACTGGGCTCGGCCCTGGCTCATCGAACGGAGTTGGTTGACGTAGCCGAACATGTTGGCCAGCGGCACGCTGGCACGGATGACCTGGGCGTTGCCGCGCGGATCCATGCCGAGGATGTTGCCGCGACGGCTATTCAGGTCGCCCATCACGTCGCCCATGAAGTCCTCGGGCGTGGTAACTTCGACCTTCATCATCGGCTCCAGGACCTGCGGGGCACCCTTGCGCAGGGCTTCCTTGAAGGCCATCGAGCCGGCGATGCTGAACGCCATTTCGGACGAGTCGACTTCGTGGAACGCGCCATCGACCAGGTTCACCTTGACATCGACCACCGGATAGCCGGCCAGACCGCCCGTCTGCATCGCGCCCTGGATACCCTTATCCACGGCCGGGATGTATTCGCGCGGAATGGTGCCACCGACGATCTTGTTGATGAACTCGTAGCCCTTGCCGGGCTCCTGCGGCTCGACCTCGATGACGACGCGGGCGAACTGGCCCTTACCGCCGGTCTGCCGCTTGAAGGTGTGATCGACGCGCGCCGGGCGGGTGATCGTCTCGCGGTAGGCGACCTGCGGCTTGCCGATGTTCGCCTGCACGCCGAACTCGCGCAGCATGCGGTCGGTGATGACATCGAGGTGCAGCTCGCCCATGCCGGAGATGATCGTCTGGCCGCTCTCCTCGTCGGTCCGCACGCGGAAGGTCGGGTCTTCTTCGGCCAGGCGCACCAGCGCGTTGGTCAGCTTGTCCTGGTCGCCGCGCGACTTCGGCTCGATCGACTGGTCGATCACCGGCTCGGGGAAGATGATCGACTCCAGCAGCACCGGGTTGTCCTGGTCGCAGAGCGTGTCGCCGGTCATCGTGAAGCGCGGGCCGATGATCGCGGCGATGTCGCCGGCCGCGACCTCGGTGATCTCCTCGCGGTGCGCCGCGTGCATCTGCAGCAGGCGCCCGACGCGCTCGCGCTGCCCCTTGGTGCTGTTGTAAGCATAGGAGCCGGTCGCCAGCTTGCCGGAGTAGACGCGGATATAGGCCAACTTGCCGACGTGCGGGTCGCTGACGATCTTGAAGGCGAGCGCCGCGAACGGGCCGTTCGGGTCGATCTGGCGGGTGACTTCCTCGCCGGTCTTCGGATCGATGCCGACCACATCGGGGACATCGAGCGGCGAGGGGAGATAGGCCACCACGGCGTCGAGCATCAGCTGCACGCCCTTGTTGCGCAGAGCCGCGCCGCAGAGGATCGGCACCAGCGTATTGGCGATGGTCGCAGCCCGCAGGGCGGTGCGCAACTCTTCGACGCCAAACTCCTCGCCATCGAGATAGCGCAGGGTCAGTTCCTCGTCGGTCTCGGCGATCGCCTCGATCAACTCCATGCGCCGCGCCGCCGCCTCCTCGACCATGTCGGCCGGGATGGCGGTCTCCTCGATGTTCTGCCCGAGATCGTCGTGGTAGATGAAGGCGCGCTGCTCCAGCAGATCAACAATGCCCTTGAAGGCGCTCTCGGCACCGATCGGCAACTGGATGACGGCGACCTTCGCGCCGAGGCGATCCTTGGTCATCTCGACGGTGCGCCAGAAGTTGGCCCCGACGCGGTCCATCTTGTTGACGAAGCAGATGCGCGGCACGCTGTATTTGTCGGCCTGCCGCCAGACCGTCTCCGACTGGGGCTCGACACCGGCGACCGCATCGAAGACGACCACGCCACCGTCGAGGACGCGCATACTGCGCTCGACCTCGATCGTGAAGTCGACGTGGCCGGGGGTATCGATGATGTTGATGCGGTGGCCCTTCCACTCGGCGGTCGTCGCCGAGGCGGTGATGGTGATGCCGCGCTCGCGCTCCTGGACCATGTGATCCATCGTCGCCGCGCCGTCGTGGACCTCGCCCATCTTCCGCACCCGTCCGGTGTAGAAGAGGATGCGCTCGGTCGTCGTCGTCTTGCCGGCGTCAATGTGGGCGATGATCCCGATGTTGCGCGTTTTTTGGAGCGCGGTTTGCCACGCCGCCGCCGGTCGGTCCTTCAGCTCGAGTGCCATGGTGGTCTTTACTGTCCCCTCTGCCGCATCGCTGCGGCATTCGTAACCGCGTTGTCAGGACGCGAGTAGTCAGATTTCAGTAGCCAGTAATCAGTTCTTCGTCCTAAGCAGACACTTGCCAATCAGCCGATGTGCCCCGTGAGAGACACTGACTACTGACTACTGGCTACTGGCAACTCAGAAGCGGTAGTGTGCGAACGCCTTGTTGGCGTCGGCCATGCGGTGCGTATCCTCGCGCCGCTTCACCGTCGCGCCGGTGTTGTTGGCGGCATCGAGCATCTCGGAGGCCAACTTCTCGGCCATCGACTTGCCGTTGCGCGCCCGGGCGGCGGCGAGCATCCAGCGAATCGCCAGCGCGAAGCGGCGGTCGCCCTCGATCGTCACCGGCACCTGGTAGGTGGCACCGCCGACGCGCTTGGGCTTGACCTCGATCACCGGCGTCGCGTTGCGCATCGCCTGCTCCAGCACGTCGAGCGCGTCGCGCCCGGTGCGCTGGTTCACCAGGTCGAGCGCGCCGTACATGATGCGCTCCGCCAGCCCCTTCTTGCCGCGCTGCATGATCTTGTTGACCAGGCGCGTGACCAGCACGCTCTGATAGCGCGGGTCCGGGATGATCTCTCGCTTGACGACCTTTGCTCGCCTCGGCATGGTTGCTGCTCCCCCGTCTACTCTCGTGCCTCTGGGGCCACATACTGCGGCGACACGGGCTTCTTGCCGCTTCCGCAGCGCCTCTGTCCGCTTGCGCGCCGCCTTCCGGCGCGTCGCCACCCTTCGTCGTCCAGGGCGCATATCCGACGCGATTGGGTCGCGGTCGCGCCACCGCGCTTGCCGCTCAATCGCGAGTCGAAACCCGCAAGATCGCGGCCACCACCAGAAAAATCGCGAAACGACCGGCGACGGACCTGTACGGACGCCCAACAGATTCCTGTCGCCACTCACACTGAAGAGCGGTCGACCGAATGTCGGGCCGCTCTTCACCGTTGATCCGTCGTTTCCGAAGAACCAGGCATCGGCGCGGCCAGCGGGCCGCGCCCGTGTCGCCTACTTCTTCTTCGGAGCCTTCGCGCCGTACTTCGACCGCCCCTGTCGGCGAGCATCGACACCTTTCGTGTCGAGGGCACCGCGGATGATGTGATAGCGCACACCGGGCAGATCCTTCACGCGACCGCCACGGATGAGCACCACCGCATGCTCCTGCAAATTGTGCCCCTCACCGGGGATGTACGCGGTCACCTCTTGCAGATTGCTGAGGCGAACGCGTGCCACCTTGCGGAGGGCCGAGTTCGGCTTCTTGGGCGTCATCGTCCTGACCTGGGTGCAGACGCCGCGCTTCTGGGGCGACCCGGTACCGCGCGTGACGCGGCCCTTGAGCGAGTTATAGGTGAAGCGCAGTGCAGGCGCCTTGGTCTTCTTCTTGACGCTCTGGCGGCCTTTGCGGACCAACTGATTGATCGTCGGCATCGATCACACTCCCTTTCGGCGGCGGGGCTGCCCGGCTCCGCGATGCTGTCCGTCGTTCCCCACCGCGAGGGACCTTCCCTCGACACAACGCGGGCCGGTTGTCCGGCCCACGCACGAAGGAGAAGTATAGCCAGCCCTTGAACGTGTGTCAAGGCAATTAAGGGCGAAAAAGGGCGAACGGGCGGGGGTTTCGGGGGAGTCGTGAGTCGTGAGTCGTGAGTCGTGAGGAGACGCGGGCGAACTGACGAGCGAATACGGCATCATCGCTATGCACCGACTCGCCCTCCGGCCATTGTGGGGTGTGTGGCGAGGCGTTCGTCGGGGATGAGGAGGACGGCGGCGGAGGCGAGGGCGGCGAGGGTGACGAGGAGCCAGAAGACGGGGCCGTAGCCGCCGAATGCGCCGTAGAGGAGTCCGGCGGCGACGGGGGCGAGGGAACGAGCCCCGGTGACGAAGAGGGCGAGCACGCCGCTGATGCTGCCGTAATTGGCCCTTCCATATAAGTCGGCGACCAGGGCGGCGCGGGCGGGGGTGATCGCGCCGAAACCGAGGCCGAAGAGGATGACGAAGCCGACGACGCCGATGGTTGAGGGGATCGCCACGAGGACGACTAACGCAACCGCCTGGACGGCGACGATTGCGGCGGCGACGAAGCGGCGCGGGATGCGCCCGCCGAGCGGGGTGAAGATGACCCGGCCGGGGAGCGCGAGCAGGCCGATCGCCCCGGCGGCGCTGGCGGCGAAGCCGGGGGTGAAGCCGTGGTCAGTGAGGTAGGGGATCAGGTGGACAGTGGCAGCGACATTGGCGAAGAAGGCGAGGCAGAAGCCGACGGTGAGCCAGCGAAAGGAGGTGCTGCGGATCGCGGTGGCGACCGGCACGCTTTCCTCGGCGGGCGCGGCGGAGGATGCGGTCTCGGTTGTGGCGGGGGCACCGTCGGGCAGTAGGCCGAGGTCTTCGGGGCGGCGGCGGAGGACGAGCGCGTGCGGCGGGATGGTCAGGATGGCGAGGAGAATGGCGAGGGCGACAAGGGCGCTGCGCCAGCCGAGGGAGGAGACGAGGCGCGCGATCAGGGGGATGTAGATGACGCTGGCGAAGCCGGCGACAAAGGTGAGGATGGTCAAGGCCCGGCTCCGGCCGCGCACGAACCAGGTGGCGACGGCGGCGAAAGCGGGTTCGTAGTGGACCATCGACATGGTGAGACCGAGGCCGATGAAGATGGCGTAGAAGGCAGGGAGGCTGCGGACGCCCGACCAGGCGACCAGGAGCAGCGCGGCGACGATCGAGCCAAAGGTCATCAGCAGGCGGGGGCCGTGACGATCGAGCCAGCGCCCCACGCCAAGACCGGCGATGCCGGAGGCGAGCAGGGCCAGGGAGAAGCCGCCGGTGAGCGCGGCGCGCGACCAGCCGAGTTCTGTTTGCATCGGTCCGACGAAGACGGAGAAGCCGTAATAGAGGATGCCCCAGGAGGTAATTTGCCCGAAGGCGAGCGCCAGGAGGATAACCCAGCCGTAGTAGAGTTTGCCGGGCCACCAGCCGGCAACGAGGGTCGTTGTGCGGGGGGTGCGTTCGTCCATGCGCGTCTCCGAAGGTCGAAGCTGACGGTTGTGGCACCACTGGTAGGGTGTGCTGCAAGGGAGAGTATGGGCCATTGCCGCTTCGCTGATCGTGCCTCGTGCCTATTCGGCGAGGACTTGACACTCGCCTGAGACTACCGGATAATCGGAGAAATCCGATAGTTATATCGCTACTCTATCGGAAAGACACGGAGCGCGCAAGAGGAGGCGCGATGAGGAAATTGGAGTTGGTGCAGACGGCGGCGGAGGCGCGGGCGGTACAGATGTTGCGCGCCCTGGCGAATCCGGCGCGCTTTCGGATTGTGGAGTTGCTGGCGGATCAGAAGGATAGTACCGCCGCGCAACTGGCGGAGGCGGTGTCGCTCGCGCAATCGAGTTTGTTCGACCATCTGACGGCGCTGCGCGAGGCGGGGATTGTACAGGCGAGCGGCGAGGTGCAGGGGCGCTATTACTGCCTCGATCCGGCGGCGCTCGATTTTCTCTCTGCGTATCTCGGCGGGTTGGCGCGGCGGTCGCGGTCGTGGTCGGGTCTGGTGGAGGCGACGCGCAAGGAGGGGGGCATGGAGATCCGCGAGGCGACGAGTGCCGACGCGGCGGCGATCGCGCGCATCTACAATCAGGGGATCGAGGACCGGATCGCCACGCTGGAGACGGCGATTCGCAGCCCGGAGGAGCGCGCCGAGTGGCTGGCCGCGCGCAGTCAGCGCCACCCGGTGCTGCTCGCGCTTGCCGGAGACTGGACGATCGTGGGCTGGGGTTCGCTGAATCCCTTTAATCCGCGCCCGGCCTATGACCACGTCGTGGACTTCTCGCTGTACGTGGCGCGCGAGCAGCGCGGGCGCGGCATCGGCGACGCGCTGCTCGGCGCGCTGACGGATCGGGCGCGGGCGCTCGGCTACCACAAGATGGTGCTGGCCGCGCTGCCGATCAATGCGCCGGGGATGCGCCTCTACGAGCGCCACGGCTTCCGCACAGTTGGCATCTACCACGAGCAGGGGATGCTCGATGGGCGCTGGGTGGATGTGATCATCATGGAGAAGATGCTGGGTTGAGGTAGCGGCGCTACCGCTTTCCTTTTTGCTGCACTCTCCTCCTGCACAATCCACTTGCCCCCGCCACTTTCATAGGACGATGGTCACGATCCCTCTGGGCGAATCGGGGCATGGGCACGCTCACGCATGGGTGCTACCCTGCGAGAGCGGGCGGCAGACCCAGGATCGCGCCAACGATGCGCACGGAGGGGGCGATGGCGAGTGATTTCTCGAATCAGGAGATGCTTGACCGGATGCGCCGGATAGCCGAGGAGGCGATTGCGCGCGGCGCGGCGCTGGCCGGGTCAATGCCGGAGGGCAGCGCGCGGAAGTTAAAAGATGCGCTGGCCAATGCACTGCGAATAATGCAGCGCACCCCGGCGGAACTGGCGCGCGATTACCACCACAATTTGCTGCGCTCCCATTTGTACATGCTCCAGAACTGGCGACTGACGATTGAGGAGCGCCCGATTGAGCCGTTCGGCGTGCCGGGGCTGATTGTCACGGCGCGCGGGGTGCCGGGGGCGGCGCGGATCGTCGCCTATGGGGCCGAGCCGGGCGGGCGGCGCGTCTACGATGCGGTGCCACTGACCGGCGACCCGCGCGACGCGGGCCATGAACTGCTGATCGCGAAGCAGGCACCCGCGCTGTGGGCGAGCGGGCCGGAGGTCCACCTGCGTACCGCCGATCCGGCGGAGGTCGCCCGCGCGGTTGGCGCGTGGTGCGACGCGGTGCCGCTGCCGGTGCTGGAAGTGCAGCCGATTGGGGCGAATGACCTCGCCGCTGCGGGCGCTGGCGGCGACGCGGGCGGCGATTGCGAAGGCTGCCGAGGCGGGTGCGGCGTGGTCGGCGCTGGGTCTGCTGGTTATTTGTGATCCTGCTGCACCAGTGGTTCCGAGTCCTGAAGGCGCACCATTCCCGGAGCCGGTCACTTTGACGCCGGACGGCGCGGCGGCGTTGGCGGAGGATCTGGCAGCGATCGATGGTCCGCGCCTGCTGACGAATGTGCCGCGCGACGCACGCGGGCAACTGGCGCTCGGCGTGGATGTGGCGCTGGCGAGCTACGCCAGCAGCTACGACGACCCGACGATCCCCTCGCGGCGCAGCCGCGCCTGGCTGGTGGCGCGCACACCGGAACGACGGCGCGACCCGCAGGTCGTGACACTGACGCTTGATCTATGCGTCGGCGGCGACCGCCGTCATCGCTGGAACGAGACACGCTGGCTCTGGGATGGCCGAGTTGTGGCGGACGAGACGACGCGCTGGGGTGTGACCGGCCTCGACCCGGCTGGCCTGAGATTGGAAGGGCGCGCGGGACGCATCGCGGCGTTACGCGAACGACTGGCGAGTGCGGGGGAGGCGGTGCAGGAAGCTGACCGCGCGGCCCTGTGCATTCTAGCTAGCAAGACGAAGGGCACGTTCAGGAGGCGCTGGACCTGTACGGGATCACCCTCGACGAGCGACTGCTCGCGATTCTCCGGGGTGATCCGGAGGGGACGTTGCCCGCCGATTACGCGACGCATTGGCCGCCCGCGCTCTGGGCGGCGCTCCGCGCGCTCGCGCCGTGGCGCTGCGAGGGGGTGCTGCGCGCCGAGGAGGCGCGTGTTGTCGCGCGTCCCGCGATGAAGTCGGCCCGCAAGCGCAAGCCGGTGCGCTTGCGGCTACTCTCCCTGCCCAAGCAGACGGCGATCAGCAAGGCGTCGGTGATGCTGGTGCGGGCCGAGGATGGTCGCCCGCAGCTGGAACTGGAATCGACCGGCACAACGTCGATCGTGCCCGAGGTGGCCTGGCAGCGCCCTGTCGAACTGGACCTGCGCCGTTTCGGGCGTTGAGACCGCCTTCCCCGTTTTCACCCGAGGATCCATTGTCGAACCCGGGCGGGTATACTGCCCGCCCGGGTTCGCTCGGCTGTGCATCGTTCGCTGCGGATGTCGATCGGGAGGAGCGATGAAGATCACGGCGGTCACGACGACGGTGTTGCGCTATCCGCACGGGAGGCCGATCCAGGATGCGACGATCTACCCGCCGCCACCCGAGGCGAGTGGGCGGGCGGAACTCTTTGTCCATATCAAGACCGATGAGGGGATCGAGGGGCTGGGCGTGGGGATCGCCAACGGCGGGGTGCGCGCCATCGTGGAGCAGAACCTTGCGTCGGTGCTGATCGGGCAGGACCCGTTTCGCATCGATTGGCTCTGGGATCGGATGTTCTGGCAGGTGCGGTCGTATGGGCGCAAGGGGGCGGCGTTCTGCGCGATCTCGGCGGTCGATATCGCACTGTGGGACTTGAAGGCGAAGGCGCTGGGCCTGCCGCTCTATCGCTTGCTGGGGCCGTATCACGACGCGGTGCCAATCTATGGCTCGGGTGGCTGGACTAATCTGGATGAGCGCGAATTGCTCGCGGAGCAGACTGACTACATCGAGCGGCTGGGCGTGCGCGCGGTGAAGATGAAGGTCGGCAAGGATTTCGGCAAGTCCGAGCGCGAGGATGTGCGGCGGCTGGCGGCGGTGCGACGCGCGATCGGCGAGGATGTCGAGTTGCTGATCGATGCGAACAACGGCTACTACGCCAAGCAGGCGATCCGGATGGCGCGCGAGTTCGAGGGCTATAACGTCGGCTGGTTCGAGGAACCGGTGCTGGCCGACGATATCGAAGGACTGGCGGCGGTTGCGCGCGAGACGACGATTCCGATTGCCACGGGCGAGCACGAGTACACCAAGTATGGGTTCAAGGATCTGATCGCGCGCGGCGCGGTGGATATCGTGCAGCCGGATGTGGGGCGGGTTGGCGGCATCTCGGAGTGGATGAAGGTGGCGCACCTGGCGCACGCGTTCAATCTGCCGGTCGCGCCGCACGCGTTCCAGTTGGTCCACCTCCACCTGGCGTGTGCCACGCCGAATCTGCGGATCGTGGAGTACCTGGGGGTCACGGAGGAGGGGGACAAGATCTGGTTCACCGAGGTGCCGCAGCCGCAGGATGGGATGTGGGCACCGTTCCCGGATAAGCCGGGGCTGGGGTTGGAATTGAGCCCGCAGGCGGTGGAGAAGTACGCGGTCTGACGAGTGCGGAATGCGGAGTGACGAGGGTTTGGGCGATGCGCCACGTTATCCTTGTCCTTAATTCCGCACTCCGCATTCCACATTCCGCATTGCAAGGACCTCGCGGGCGCGGGTGCGGTCGCCGTTGCAGCTGATCATGCGCGGGGCGTGGTGGTATTCGAGGGTGAAGCCGAGGCGTTCGTAGAGGGTCACGATGCGGTCGGTGGCCTGGTTGGAGAGGAGGACGGGGCCGGGGTGGGCGGCGAGCCAGTGGGCGAGGCGTTCCTGCTCGGGCCAGGCAAAGCCGCCGGCGGAGTATTGGGTGAATTCCACGTCGTAGGGGGGATCGGCGTAAATTACGTCGTTTGGGGCAGGTGCAAGGGCGGCGAAATCGCCGTGTGCGAAGGTCCAGTTGGCGAAGGCTGCGCGGTAGGGGGCGAAGTCGGTGGTGTAGGTGATCTGGGCGTAGCGGCCGAAGGGGACGTTGAATTGCCCACGGCGGTTGAAGCGGCAGAGGCCGTTGTAGCCGGTGCGATTGAGATAGTAGAAGAGGCCTGCGGCTTCGCTGCCATCGGAGTCGCCGGATGCGATCAGGGTGTTGAAGCGTTCGCGCGCGGCGTAGTAGGCCGTCGCGTCGTTCTGGGGTTCCCAGTCGATGGTGAGGCCGCGCTGGAGCTGCTGGTAGAGATTGATCGTGTGCGGGTTGATGTCGTTGAGCAGCGCTTGCGCCGGTTGCAGGCCGAGCGAGACGGCAAGCCCGCCCGCGAAGGGTTCGACCAAACGCCGTTCGCGCAAGGGTTGCCATAGCTCGCGCAGTCGCGGCACGAGCCAGCGTTTGCCGCCCGCCCACTTGAGGGGCGGCCGGAGGATTGCGGATTGCGGATTGCGGATTGCGGATTGCGATGGATGAGGTGCGTGGAAAGCAGGCTGTGCGGGTGGGGTCGGCGCGGCAGCAATCTTCGCACCTTTCACGTCTGAGCAAACCACCGTCATTGTCCAGTAACCCCCATTTCAAGCCGCAATTGCCTGACTTGCGGGACTTCGCGGAGTACGCGCGCGATCGGGACGAGGCGGCCGATGGTGGTGTAGTGCCCGCCGCCGATGCGGGTGGTGGTGGCGCGCTCCCGGAATTGCGCGCGGCGGGGCACGAACCAGGCGCGCGTGGTGCGCAGCGGCAGGATATAGAGGCGGCGCGAGCGGACGAAGTAGTAGAAGAGCAGATCCGCCGCCGAGTAGAGGAAGCAGCCGGGTGTGCCGTGCTCGCGGTTGCTGTGGGTTTCGAAGAAGAAGTTGCCGCTGCGATCGTAGCGATCGGCCTTGATCTCCACCTTGTAGGTGCGCCGCGTCGTTGTCCAGAGCAGATCCACGTCGAGTGGCCAGTAGGCGGGGTCGTCCTCGACGCTCTGGATGGCGACCGTTTGGGGGAGCGAGCGGAGCCAGGGGAGGATCGCGCCGGTTGCCTGGCGCGCTACCCGCAATGTCGCCGCCATCTCGTATGCCTGCACCGGACACCGCCTGTGTGTACGGACACTGTACGGGGGGAGTGTAGCATATCGAGTCGTGAGTCGTGAGTCGTGAGTCGTGAGTGGACGAGAGGATAGTACGTCGGTCGTTCGTGCTTTCGTGCGTTCGTTAGGGGACCTCACCCCTTGGCTCCCTCTCTCGCGAGGAGAGGAAGGCTGGAGTGAAGAGTGGTGGCGCATGGGAGAAATGTCGTGGGTGCGCACGATGAAATGTGACGGATGTTGGTAAGATTCTTGCAGAGGATGGGATAGGAAACGCCTGGTTGTCCGGGACTTGGCATGTGCGGAGGAATATGACGGCCGTCTTACCGCTCATCCTGGTGGTGGATGACAATCCCTGGTTCCGCGAGTTCCTGGAGGATTTGCTCTCTGTGGAGGGCTATCGGGTGATGGCGGTGGGGCCGGGGGAGGCGCTGGCGGCCGCGAGCGTCGAGCCGCCCGCGCTGGCGGTGCTCGATGCGGTGATGCCGGGGATGGACGGCCCCTCGCTCTGCAGGCAAATGCGCGAGGCGGATGGGACGCGCGACACGCCGATTCTCTTTCTCACCGGGCTACCGGAACAGGCGCTGGTGACGCAATTGATCGACTGCGATGGCTGGTCGTATCTGAGTAAGCCCTGCACGCCGGAGGAGTTGCTCGACGCGGTGCAACAGCAGGTGGCGCGGCCGGGCGTCTCTTCCTGAGGAAGCTGGAACAACTCCTGTGAAAGAGCGCCGGGGTTCCCGGCGCTCCTTCTGTGCGCACGGGTGCGCTCTCATTGGCACCCTGGGCGGGCCTTACGCTTCGCCTGCCAGGAGCGCGCTGAAAGGGCATTGAGGAGGGCGGAGGTGTGGGATTCGAAGTCCTGGGAGCGATTGAAGAGGAGGATAGCGGCGAGGCCGTCGTCGGGTAGGAGCGCGAACTGGCTGGCGATGGTGCCGATGCCGCCGGGATGGCCGACACAGCGCCGCCCCAGGATTGTGGTGAGGAAGAAGGTGAGGCCGTAGGAGGCGGAGGGACCGTTCGCGGGGTCGAGGCCGCAATCGGCCTGCGGGGCGTGCATGGCGGCGGCGAGATCGGGCGGGAGGAGTTGCGCGTCGCCGAAGCGCCCGGACTGGAGATGCAGCAGGGCAAAGTTGGCGAGGTCGAGCACGGTGGAGTGGGCGAAGGCGGAGGGGTATTGCGCGGTGTTGTCCGGGGCACGGTGGCGGGGGATGAGTGTGCCGTCGGCGGTTAGATCATGCGAGAGGGCGGCGGGATAGGTGAGGGCGACGGCGGGGTCGAACGTGGTGCGGGCCATGCCGAGCGGCGCGGTGATGTACTCGGCGATCAGGTCGGGGTAGGTGCGGCCGGTGACAACTTCGGCGAGGTGCGCGGCGACGTTGATGCCGGGGTTGCTGTACTCCCAGCGGGTGCCGGGCGGCGCGACGAGCGGGCGCGTCGGGAGTTCGTCGCGCACGTAGTCGGCGAGACCGGCGGGATCGCGGCGGCCGTGCAGGCGGGTGGGGGTGATCTGGTCCCAGGGGAGCCCGGCGGTATGACTGAGGAGCAGGCGCAGGGTGACGCGCTCGGCCGCGCCCGGATCGGCGAGGCGGAAGGTGGGCAGGTACTCGATGACGGGGCGATCGAGGTCGAGGAGACCGGCGGCGACGAGGCGCATGACCAGGGTGCCGGTGAGCGGCTTGGTGGTGGAGCCGATCTGGAAGAGGGTCTGCGGGGTGACGGGCAGGCCGCTGTCGTCCGCGCTGGTGACGCCGAAGCCCCGCGCCTCGGCGAGCGCGCCATTGCGAACGAGGGCGATGGCGAGGCCGGGGACGCGCGCTGCGGCCATGCGCGCGGCGATGTCGGGGGCGAGGCGATCGAGGATGCGCATGGGGGCTCCGGGTCGTCAGTCGTCAGTCGTCAGTGCCGAGTGCTGAGGTGGCGTTAGCCACCCCGCCGCCTGCGGGCGGCACCTCTCCACCATCAGGTTTTCCTCGGGAGAGGAATGAGTTGCCCTGCGCAGGTCGGTGGTGTGGCCATGCAGATAGGGGGCGCGGCGCTCAGTGCGCGGCGACCGGCGGGGAGTGTAGCACGGCTGCGGGGAAGGTGCGGCCTGCAGGCGAGGGCGGCTTTGTGGCGGATGAGGTGGGCGAGGTCGGCGGGGGTGCTGACGATGGGGCGCATGGTCGTGGGCGAAGTCGAGCATCTGCTGGGAGATGCGCGAGGCGATGACGCTGTCGCGCGCGGTGGGGAAGCCGACGTTGTGGCCGACGTCGAGCGATGCGGCGAGTTGCTGCGCGAGGATGTCGAGTTTCTTGCCTTCGTAGGGGCCGCGCTGCGTCTCGGTGTGCGAGGTGCCGGGAAGTCGACCACGACCTCGCGGAAGTCGTGGCGCATGCGCACCACGCCGTGGGTGCCGATGGCTTCGAAGGTGCTGCGCGCGGTGATCGTCTCGGCACCCTGGCCGTAGCAGAAGCCCTGGGTGACGCTGAAGACGACGCCGTTCTGGAAGCTGCCGTGGGCATCTACCCACCAGGGATCGGGCCAGGCCCAGATGCGCAGGCCCTGGGCGTGCCAGTCGGCGTACTCGCTTTCGGCATACCAGCGGGCGAGATCGACGTAGTGCATGCCGCAGTCGTGGAACGGCGGGCCTTCGGGCTGGTGGCCTTCGGTTGGGAGGAGGTCGGGGGTCAGGTGGGCGATGTCGAGGATCGCCAGCTGGCCGATCTGGCCCGCCGCGATGAAGTCGCGCATCGCCCGGTGGTACCAGGTGTTGCGGTTGAAGAGGCGACCGCGATGAGGCGGTCGCTGGCCTCGATGGTGCGGAGCAGGGCTTCTTCTTCGGCGAGGGTTGCGCCGAGCGGTTTTTCGGCGAGGACGTGGAGGCCGTGGTCGAGCGCGCGTCGGATGAGGTGGGGACGGGCGTCGGCGAGGGTGAAGATGCCAACGGCGTTCGCGCCGCCGCGCGCGCCGATCATGGACTCGGCATCGTCGCCGGTGAGCAAGCCGGGAGGGCGTCGCAGGCGGCGGCGAGGCGGTCGGGGTCGCGGTCGCAGGCCCAGGCGATCTCCCAGCGCGGGCTCTCACGCAGTGCTTCCAGGTGTCGCCAGCCCATCTTGCCGAGGCCGATGATGCCGATGCGGTAGGATGCGGGCATGGTGCGATCCTTTCGATCGAGGCGCAGGCGCATTCACGCGCTGGTTCAGCGGCGGCGATGGGTTGCCAGTGATGCTCCGTCGCAAAGGTGCTACCATCCTGCGGATTATGCAGGCCAGCGGGTGGGAGGTTGCGCAAAGTGAGGCGTAAACTGATTGATTGTGATCATATCAGTGGGGACGAGCATGGCGGCGAACCGGGCGTGGCGTTGGTGGTGGTTGCGCACCCGGACGACGCGGAGTTTGGGTGCGCGGGGACCGTGGCGAGGTGGGTCAAGGAGGGATGGACCGTTTACTACACGATCACGACCGACGCTTCGGGGGGCGGGGCGGATGATGCGGTCGATGTGGGCGCAGAGGGCGCGATGGCGATCAGTGACCGGCGCAAGGCGGAGCAGGCGGCGGCGGCGGCGATCCCGGCGCGAGGTGATTTTCCCTGACCGGCCGGATGGGCGGCTGGAGCCGACGCTCGATTTCCGGCGGGATATCGTGCGGCTAATCCGGCAGTATCGGCCGCAGCGGGTGGTCTGCCAGTCGCCGGACCGGACATGGTCGCCGCAGTACATGATCGGGCGGCAGCACCCGGACCACCTGGCGACGGGCAGGCAACGGTCGCGGCGTTCTACCCGGCGGCGCAGAATGCTCTGGATTTCCCGGAGTTGCTGGACGAGGGCTTGCCGCTCCCACAAGGTGCGAGCTGTACGGATGGCCGCACCGGTGCTGAACCACCCGGTCGATATCAGCGGCGACGCCGGATCTGGAAGATCGCGGCATTGTGGGAGCATCAGCCAGCTGGGGCCGCGCTTCGACGAGGCTGAGGCGATCTTCGCGAGTGGTCGGCGCGGTTGGGCGCGGAGCATGGCTTCGTGAACGCGGAGATTTTCCACCGCACGGAGCATTAGGGCGGGCAAAAGCAGGTTTGTTTTTCCATTCGTGAATTCTTCCTTTTCCTCTCCTCTCGGGGCGGGATGCGATGTGGAGAGCGGAGAGTGAAGAGAGAAGAGAGGAAGACCCCCTATTTCCCCCCAATGTTGGGGGAACTTGAAGGCGGTGGCGCTGGGGGAGAGCGGGTGGCTGGCGCGATGCATGGCGGCCTCCTGGTGCGATGGGCGGGGTGCCTCTATCTCTACCGTACCCGCGCGGGGGGGCATTTCATGCCACATTGGAAGTAAACTGGCGAATTGGTTGGTAGGGTGACAGGCAGCGGGGCAGTGGCTGGGGTGGCCGCTGCCCCTCTTCCTGTTATTGGCTGCGGCTGCGGTCAGGGCGTTGTGTCGCCGGTCGGTCCGCCTGCGGGGAGGCCGTCGCGGCTTGGGAGGCGCGGGGGTTGGTTGAGTCGTTCGAGCAGCGCGGCGGGGGAGAGGAGTCGCAGGCGTGCTGCGGCCTGTTCGAGCGCCAGGGGCAGGCCGTCGAGATGGCGGCAGATCGCGGCCACGATCGCCGCGTTCGCGGCGGTGAGGCGGAAGTCGGGGCGCACCGTCACGGCACGCGCGATGAAGAGAGCGACAGCCGGGACGCGCGCCAGTGCCGTGAGGTCGGTCGGGGTCTCTGGGGCGGGCAGGGCAAGCGGCGGGAGGGGGTACTCCTCTGCCCAGGGTGATGCGAGCGTCGCGCGGCTGGTGGCGAGAATTTTCAAGTCCGGGCAGGTGGCGAGCAGGTCTTCGATGGGGGGCAGGGCGGGCGCGGGGTGTTCCAGATTATCGAGGAAGAGGAGGAGCTGTTTGTCGCGGAGCGCGGCGAGCAGGGTCTCGCGCAGGGGTTGATCGGCGCGCTCCGCGAGGCCGAACGGTCGCGCGATGGCCGCGCCGACGAGGGCAGGATCGTGGAGTGCGGCGAGGGGGACGAGGTAGACGCCTGCGGGGAAGTCGGGACGCAGGCGTTCGGCGACCGCCAGGGCCAGCCGCGATTTGCCTATGCCAACCGGCCCGGTGATGGTGAGCAGGCGCACGTCGTCGGAGCGCAGTCGGGCGGCTGCCGACGTGACCGCTCGATCGCGACCGATCAGCGGCGTGGGGGGCGCGGGCAGGTTGCCGGGGATGGTTGCCAGCGGCGTCGGGGCTGGGGCGGGGCGGGGGCGTGCCGCCGTTTCCAGTCGGCCGCGTTCCTCGGCATCGAGTCCCAATGCTTCGGCCAGCAAGCGGATCGTTTCGCGCTGGGGGCGGGTTTTCAGGCCGCGTTCGAGATCGCTGATCGCCCGCGCGCTGAGCGTCGCCCGCTCGGCCAGGCCTTCCTGGGTGAGGCCGACGGCGGTGCGATAGCGCCGGAGGAGATCGGCGAAGCTGGGCGGGCGCAGATCGCGCGGCGCTGGCTTGTTGCGCCTTTCCATCGATCCCTTCTCGGCTGAAGGACGATTCGCTGGCGCACAGCCGCAACCATTGTACTGTGCAGCGGACTGTGTCGCATCCTGTGGTACCGCGCGCGATGGGGTCGGAGTGTTGGTGGAAGAGTGGTGTGCGCGGATCGCCCGGAGATGAAGTCTCCGGGCTGCGGCGCCGGATCAATCCGGCTTGGGATGGTATGGTGAGCGATGACATCGCCGCGCCGAGGGGGCGTGACGTTGGCAGAGTGCGGGCGACAGAGCATGGTTGTCCGCGTGAAGGGTGCCGCTATGGTACGATCAATGTGAGTTAATGCCGACTCCAGCCGTTCGCGATGCCAGGTTGATCGCCTCTCATTTCGCCACAGGCGCGGCGGTGATATTACTCGCCGATTCGCGCGACCCGGCCCAAGTTCCAGCCAGGGGTCGTCCAACGACGGGGGCCAGGAGGGCATCGAGGCGCAGCAGTAGCTCGTAGCGATGGTGTTGTGGCTGCGTTGGTGACAACTCGTGGGTTTGCCCTCTACACTTGCCCCGAAAGTACCCGCTACGTGCGTTGATCCGTCCAGAAGCGCACCCGTTTACCGGAGCTTGCTTGATGGAAGAATCGCGATTCGGGGACTTGCTGCGACGGCTGCGTCGCTGCCGAGTTGTCGCAGGAGGAGCTTGCCGAGCGCGCGGGCTGAGCACGCAGGCGATCAGCGCGCTGGAGCGAGGTATCCGCCGCGCCCCTACCGCCACACACTCGACGCCCTGGTGACCGCCCTCGAACTCGACAAGGCGGACCGCGCCAGCCTGCTCGCCGCCGCCCAGCGCCGCCGGGGCGGTCGGGTGGACGACGCGGCGGAGCCGCGGGGCGATCGCCACAGAGGCGGAGCCGATCCCGGCGGCCCCGGCGGCGACCCGCCCTGCGCCGCCCATCGTCGTGCCCGATGCTGGGCTGATCGGGCGCAGGTGGCGTATGCGGAGGTGGTCGCGCTGGTGCGCCACGCGGGGGCGCGGCTGCTGACGATCACCGGGCCGGGCGGCGTGGGGAAGACCCGCCTCGCCCTGGCGGTGGTGCAGGGGCTGGCGGCGGCCTTCGCGGATGGCACGCTGACCGTGCCGCTCGCCGAGCTGCGCGATCGGCCCAGGTGCTGCAGATCGGTGCATGGCGAATCGAGCGGGCTCACCGCGCGCGAAGCCCTCCTGGCGCACCTGCGCTCGCGCGAACTCCTGCTGGTGCTCGACAACTTCGAGCAGGTGCTGCCGGCCGCGCCGCTGGTCGCCGAGTTGCTGGCTGCCTGCCCGCTCCTGGTGATCCTGGTTACCAGCCGTGCGCCGCTGCGGCTGGCGCGGGAGCGGGTCTACGCGCTGCCGCCGCTGGCCTTCCCGGACCCAGATCGGGCGGTCGCCCCGGCGGCGCTGGCCGACTACGGTGCGCCCGCGCTGTTCGTGGCGCGTGCCCGCAGCGTCCGGCCGGGGTTCACGCTGACGGCGGCGAATGCGGCGGTGGTGGCGGCGATCTGCGCGCGACTCGACGGGTTGCCGCTGGCGCTGGAACTGGCGGCGGCGCGGCTCACGGTGCTCTCCCCGGCCGATCTGTTGGCGCGGCTGGCGGCGCGGCTGCCGCTGCTGACGGGCGGGCCGCGCGATGCGCCGGAGCGGCAGCGGACATTGCGCGCGGCGATCGCCTGGAGCCACGACCTGCTCAACGCGGGCGAGCAGGCGCTGTTCCGGCGGCTGGCGGTCTTCGCGGGCGGGGCGACGCTGGCGGCGATCGAGGCGGTCTGCGCGCCGCCCGCGCCGCTGGCGGTGGAACTGCTCGACTGGCTGGGCGGGCTGGTGGAGCAGGGGCTGGTGCAGCGGGAGTTCGCGGACGCCGACGCGCCGCCGCGCTTCACCATGCTGGAGACGGTGCGCGAGTATGCCGCCGAGCAACTGGCGGCGCACGGGGAGGCGACGGCGCACCAGCGCCGCCATGCGGCCCATTTCCTGGCCTTCACCGAGGAGGCGGGCGGCAAGATGGTCGGGCCGGAGCAAGCATTGTCGCTCACGCGGCTCACGGGTGACTACGATAATCTGCGCGCCGCCCTCCGCCACGCGCTCGATAGCGGCGACGATGGGACGGCGCTCCGGTTCGGGGCGGTGCTCGGGCGGTTCTGGTATTTCGCCGATCTGTGGACCGAGGGGCGGGCCTGGCTGCGCGCGATTCTGGCGCTGCCGACCAGTATGGGGGGCGGGGCGGGCGCGGGGTTGCAGGGGGAACTGGCCCTGGTGCAGCGCGGGGCCGGGATCCTGGCGATGGTGCAATCGGATTTCGCCGCCGCGCACGACCACCTGCGGGGGGCGCTGGCGATCGCGCGGCAACTGGGCGATACACGCCAGGCGGCGCGGCTGCTCGACAATCTGGCGATCCTGGCAACCGAGCAGGGGAATTATCGCGCGGCGCTCGATCTGCACGAGGAGGCGCTGAGCACGCTGCGCAAGCTCAATACGCCGGGGGAGCTTGCCTCGGCGCTCAACAACATTGGCGGGACCTACTTTCGCCTGAGCCGATTTAAGCGCGCCGCTGCGGCGTTCACCGAGGCCCGCGACCTCGGCCAGCGGGGGGGTGACGCGAACTCGGAACTGATTGCGATGACGAACCTGATCGGCGTGGCCCACAACCTGGGCGACTATGCGCAGGCGCGCGTGCTCGCGGAGGAAGCGCTGAAACGTGCGCGACGCGCGGGCAACGGCATCTGCGCCGCGACGGCCCTCCAGTGTCTCGCGGCGATGGCCGTCGAGCAGGGGGACGCCGAGGCTGCGGTGGATGCCGCGAGCGAGGGAATGGAGACGATCCGGGCGCTCGGGTCTGAGACACGGATCGCGGATTTCTATGCCAACCTCGGCGATGCGCTGCGTCTGTCGGGCGACCGGGTGGGCGCGGCGGCGGCGCTGGCCGAGGGGGCGGCGCGTGCGGAGGCGACCGGTGATGGCTGGAGCGGCACGACGCTCGCGCTCTGCCGGGGGATGCTGGCCGAGGAAGCGGGCGACGAACGCGCCGCGCTGGCCGAGTATCAGGTCGCGCTCGCCCACGCCCGCCTTTTCGAGTTCTTCTGGGGTATCTCCGCCGCGCTCAATCGCTGCGGTACTGTCGCCACCGATCGGGGCGAGGCCGCCGCGTATTTCCGCAGGAGAGCCTGGGGCATTGCGCCGGCGATGTCCCACCCTTCTTCGGCGCGGGCGCGCTCGAAGGGCTCGCCTCGGTGACGCTGGAGGAGGGTGACCGGCCCGCGCCGCGCGTTTGCTGGCAGTTGCCGGTGATCCGCGACGGCCTGGGCACGCCGCAATTGCCGAGGCACCGGGAGCGCTGCGCCTGCATCGCCGCTGTCGCTCGCGCCGCGCTGGGTGCTGTCGCCTTTGAGGAGGCCTGGGGGTGGGGCGGGCGCTCGACTTTGAGGCGGCGGTAGCGGCGGCGATGCGGGTGTAATGGTTTCGTTCGATTTTTCGCGCGTTTTGCGCGCGATGGCAGCCCAATGTGGTGCTATTGGCGCGTTCATCTCGTGGTTATAGAGCAAGGTGCGGCGTGGTTGCTTCGTGGGAGATGGCCAGAGGGCTGAAAACCTGGGCTGGAGAAAGGCGCAGGCGCGCACCGTAGCCACACCTGCAAAGTGGTACCCGGCGCGGGCTCGGGGACGGCCCTTCCGCAGCTTGTAGCGCGACCTCGCGCACGTTGCCCGACAGTTGCCGTCTGGGCGTGGCGATGTGTTACTATCGGTGCTGTAGCAGAATTTGAACGCTGGCCGGAGTGCGATTGATGGAAGAGACGCACTGGCGAGTTGCTGCGACGCTTGCGCCTGACCGCCGAGTTGTCGGTGGAGAACTGGCCGGGCGCTGGGGCTGAGCGTCCAGGCGGATCAGTGCCCTGGAGCGGGGATATCGCCGCGCGCCCTACCGGCACACGCTCGATGCGCTGGCGGCGGCGCTCGGCCTGATGTGCGCCGACCGCGCCAGCCGACCGCCGCCGCCCAGCGCCGCCGCGCGAGACGCACGGATGAGGCGGCGGAGACGCAGGTCGCGGTCGCCTCGTTGCCGGAGCAGGCGAACCCCGCGCCGCCCTTGCCCGCGCCGGTACCGGCGGTGCCCGACGCGGAATTGATCGGGCGCGGTGGCGGTATGCGGAGGTGGTCGCGTTGGTGCGACGGCCGCGGCGCGGCTGCTGACGATCACCGGGCCGGGCGGCGTGGGGAAGACGCGACTGGCGCAGACATTGGCGACGGCGCTGGTCTTCGCCTGCCGGCGGCGACGGTGGTCGCGCTCGCCGATCTCGCGCGACCCGGCGCAGGTGCCCGGGCAGATTGGCCGCGCGCTCGGGCTCGCCGGTCGCGCCCTCGACCCGCTGGCGGCGTTGCGCGAGCATCTCGCGCGACCGCCAGACCTGCTGGTGCTCGATACCCTCGGCGGTGCGCTGCTGCTCGCGCCGTTGGTCGCCGAGTTGCTGGCTGCCTGCCCGCTCCTGGTGATCCTGGTTACCAGCCGTGCGCCGCCAGGGCTGGCGCGGAGCGGGTCTGGTTGCATGGCCGCCGCCGCTGGCCTTCCTGGACCCAGATCGGGCGGTCGCCCCGGCGGCGCTGGCCGACCATGGTGCGCCCGCGTTGTTCGTAAAAAGGTGCCCGTGCGGCCCGGCCGGGGTTCACGCTGACGGCGGCGAATGCGGTGGTGGCAGGCGATCTGCGCGCTGACCGACGGGTTGCCGCTCGCGCTGGAACTGGCGGCGGCGCGGCCCGGCGGTGCTCTCCCCGGCCGATCTGTTGGCGCGGCTGGCGCGGCTGCCGCTGCTGACGGGCGGGCTGCGCGATGTGCCGGAGCGGCAGCGACATTGCGCGCGGCGATCGCCTGGAGCCACGACCGCCTGTCGCGGCGAGCAGGCGCTCTTCCGGCGGCTGGCGGTTCGCGGGCGGGGCGCTGGCGGCGATCGAGGCGGTCTGGTGCTCGCCTTGCGCCGCTGGCGGTGGAACTGCTCGATCGGTTGGGCGGGCTGGTGGTTACCGGGCTGCGCGGATGCAGATCGCCGAGCGCGACGGCCTCGCTGCGCTTCGCGATGCTGGAGACGGTGCGCGAGTATGCCGCCGAGCGCTGGTGGCGCACGGGGAGGCGGCCGCGCACCGCCGTCGCCACGCGGCCCATTTCCTGGCCTTTGCCGAGGAAGCGCGGCCCACCAGGCCGGGGGCGGAGCAGGTGCGCTCTGGTTCGCGCGACTGGCGGCCGAGCACGACACCTGCAGCGCGCTGCGCTGGGCCAGCGATTCTGGCGAGGTGGCGACCGCCGTGCGGCTGGGCGCGGCGCTCTGGCGCTTCTGGTACTTTTGCGGAACACTGGACGGAAGGTCGCGGCTGGCTGCGCGCGCCGATCCCGGCGCCTCGACGGCGACCACCGGCGATGCCGCGCTGCTCGAGGCACGCGCCCAGGCGGAGCGCGCGGGATACGGCGGGCCGTCCAGGCCGACCGCCCTGGCCCACGCGCACCTCCAGGCGGCGCTGGCGCTCGCGCTACCGGGCGGGGGGAACGAGTCGCTGGCTACTGCTGGGTGCTCGATAATCTCGCGATTCTGGCGAAGGAGTGGGGGAATGGGCGGCGATTGAAGGTAATGAGGAGGTGTTGGCGGCGCAGCGGGCGCTCGGCGTCGACCGGGAGATCGCGGTTGTCTCCGTGCTCACGAACTCCGGTCAAGCCTATGACTCGGCGGGCGATTTTCGACGCGCGATCGCCTGCCTCGACGAGGCACTGGCGCTGAGCCGGGCGGTGGATGATGGGTACTCGACGCTGATCGCGCTCACCAATCTCGGTGGTCTCTTCGACTATCTGGGCGAGTATGCGCGGGCTCGCGCGCTGAGCGAGGAGGCGCTGGCGCTCGCGCGCCGCCAGGAGAACACCTTAGCGCCTTCGATGGCGCTGCTCAATATCGGCGCGTGCGCCATGAGCCAGGGTATGACGGCGGCGGCGATCGACGCCTTCCGCGAGGCACTGGAGTTGATCCGCCCGCTCGATGCGGGGACACGGGTTGGCCAAGATCTGCAGCCTTTGCCTCGGTGATGCCCTGCGCGTCGCGGGCGACCGGGGAGGGGCGGCGGCGGTGATCGCCGAGGCGCTGGCGATTGCACGGCGATTGATGACCACTGGACGCTCACTTTCGGGCACCTCTATCGCGGCGCGCCACAAGCGAGGATATGGTGACGCCGCGAGCGCGAGCGCCGACTACCGCACGGCGCTGGAGTACGCGCGCCTGATTGCGCTGGACGCGGGCATCGCGTCCGTAGCCTCATTCGCCTGGGGGCGCTGACCCCGATCTGGACGAGGCGGCGGCCTATTTTCGCGAGAGTCTCGAACGCCGCGCCGCGCTGGGCCACCTGGTCCTCGGCGCGGAGACGCTGAGGGCTTCTGCTGCTGTTGCCGGGCGACGATGTGCCCCGGCGGCCCGGCTGTTCGCGGCGGCGGGGGCATCCGCGAGCGGCTGGGCACGCCGCGCGAACCTGCGTGGGCGGCCTATTGCAACCGCACGGCCGAGGCGATCCGCGCAGCGCTGGGCGATGGCGCGTTCGCGGCGGTCGCGCGGGGCGGCGCTCGACGCGGCGGCGCTCGCGGTGGCGGGTGGCGTGGCCTGCGGAATAGGGTGGGAGCGCGGAGCGGTTGCCTCGTGCGGAGAGGCCCGAGGCTGAAGCCCTAGGC
Source organism: Chloroflexia bacterium (assembly GCA_046328475.1). GTDB lineage: Bacteria > Chloroflexota > Chloroflexia > Thermomicrobiales > CADCWN01 > CADCWN01. Next base: position 86,141 of record JAXLWN010000016.1, read on the forward strand.
TGGAGGCTCGCTGCGGCTCGCCGCAAAGCCCGCCTGCGCGGGCTCGACGGAGCGGTTAATCTGTAGACAGCGTGGATAGACCCCCGGCTCTTGTGAGCCGGGGGTCTGGTGTGTGAGAGGGAGAGGGTTGCGTTAGGGCGGCGGTGACGGTGAGGGTGCCGGGGTCGTAGCGGATGTCGTAGTTGGTGCTGGTGACGCCGAAGGCGGTGATGCGGTAGGTGCTGCCGACCTTCTCGGTGGCGTTGGTGCTGGGTGGGTTGCGGGCGCACGGAAGCGCAGGTGGCCGGTGAGGTTGAGGTCGGACCAGTCGTCGCCGGGGGAGGAAGCGTTGCCGTTGGTGAGTTCGAGCCAGCAGGCGCGGGGCGGGGGTGGCGCTGGCGAGGCAATTGGCGGGCGGGGTGGTGGGCGGGTTGGGCTGCTGAGGCCAACGGTGCGATCCTGGGCTTTGACCCAGAGGATGCGGCGACCCACCACCAGCGGCCGGACTGGTCGGCGGGGTTGTGGTTGGCGTTCCCGGCGAAGGTGGCGCGCACGGCGTTGGCGTAGCTCCCGGCGTTCAGCCCGGGCGGGATCGCCACGTTCGAGAGCGTTGCCCAGCCATCAGCGCCGGTGAGCGGGCAGGCGGGTTGCGACGGTCCGCCGCAGACGATGGTGCCGTTGAGGCGGAAGACGACGGGTGCGCCCGCCACCGGGCCGCTCGTCGCCATTGGCGCGCACCAGCCGCGCCCGCAGGGTGCCGGTGGTGGTGCCGTAGGTGGTCTCGCCGGTCACGGTCGCGAAGCGCGTGTTGGCCTTCACGATGGTTAGCGTGGCGGTGCCGGTGTTGCCGTTGATGTTGTCGGATTCGCCGTAGGTGGCCACGATGGTGTAGGGGCCGAGCGGGAAGTTCTGCCAGGGGGTGAGCGCGAGTGGTGGCGGTGGCCTGCCCGGTGGTGGTATCGACCGTGCCGGAGCCGGTCGCCAGGACGGTATTGCCCTGTTTGATGGCGAATGTGACGGTGCCAGCTTCCAGCGAGCCGCCGCTTGCGCATTGGTCACGGTGGCTGTCAGTGTTACGGATGGGGAGGTAGGCCACGGTCGCGGGTTGGGGCGCGGTGGTGCTGTTCGCTTTGGTCACGACGAGGTGCGGTATCCTCACCGGCCGCGTAGTTGATGTCGCTCGGAGATAGGACCGGCGTGGAGGCCCGCGCCGGGCGGGGTGTGGGTGCCGATGGCTGTTGTGCCGAGCGCGATGGTCTTGGTGGCGATGCTGCTGGAGTTGGTGAAGGCGGTGCCTTGCGAGACGCCGTTCAGGAAGAACTCGACCAAGCGACCCGGCATGGGGCTGCTCTGCGCTTTCAGGGTGGCGGTGACCACCACGCTGCCGCCGAAGGGGCTGGTGGCGGGCTCGGGGGCGAGTGATCGGGTTGGCACGCGGACGCCGAGCACGCCGGTGTCGCTGCTGCTCGCGAAGTTGGTGGTGCCGCTGTAGGTCGCTTCGATGGTGTAGTTGGTGGGCGGGAATGAGGCGGCGGGCAGGGTAATCGTGGCGCTGACCAGTTGCGAGGTTGCGCCGGTCGGCACCGGCACGGGGCCGCTGGTGGCGAGGATGGTCGCGCCCTGCTTCACGTCGAAGGTGACGGTGCCGCCGTCGAGGTTGGCGCTGTTGCTGCTGTTCTGCACCGTCGCCGAGACGTTGATGCTCGATGTTGGGGAGGAGGATGGTCTGGTCGGCGACGCCGCTGGTGGTGGTGGTGGCCTGGGCGACCTGGAGCGTGGCATCGTCCAGGCCGGCGAGGTAGAGCGAATCGCCGTCGAAGGTGACTTCGAGCCCATAGGGGTACTCGCCGGGGGCGGTCGCGCCGAGCGCGATGTCCTTGCTGGCGACGCCGCTGGCGTCGGTCACGGCCGTCCCCTGCGATGCGCCGTTGAGGGAGAAGGTCAGGGTTTTGCCCGCCAGGGGCGCGAGGCTGAGGAGATCGAGCAGGGTCGCGGTCACGGTCACGGTGTCGCCGTAGGTCGCCGCGACCGGGTCGGGCGCGAGCGTCAGCCAGGGGGATTGCGCCTCGACCGCGCCGCTGTCGCAATTCCAGCCGCCCGGTCGCGGGCGGGCCAGGCCGCGCTGATCGGTCGCCTGGTTGCAGGAGCCGTAGGGGATGAGATCGCGGGCCGGGCTGGTCGCCAGGAGGGCGATGGTTTTGGTTGGCCCGCCGTTATCGGCCAGGCCCGCCGGGTCGGGCTGGGGGTTGGTGTTCGCCAGGTCGGTCCCGACCGCGCCCGGCAGGTCTTTCTGGCTGACATTGAAGCCGCCCGAGGTGCGCGTCTTGGTGCCAGCCCCGCCGCCGGCGAAGAAGTAGTTGGTGAGGCTGGCGTTGCTGTGGCCGAAGACGGAGCGGTTGTAGGAGGTGGTGGTGGTGCCGGTGGCCGTATCGGTGCCGACGTGGACGCCGGTCGTGGTCCCGCCGTTGTCGAGCATGGTGACGTGGCTGAGCGTCAGATTGCCAGTGCCGCCGGCCGCGAAGTTGTAGGCACCGGTGTTGCCGTTGCCGCTGATCGTGCTGTTGGTGACGGTGAAGGTGCTGGTGCCGCCCCCCGCGCCGTAGTTGAAGAGGCCCTGCCCGGCATTGTTGCTGATCGTGCTGCCGGTGACGTTCATGGTCGAGGTGCGCCCGTTCGTCCCGTAGCTGAGGAGGCCGGTCGAGGCATTCCCGGTGATCGTGCTCTCGGTCACGGTGGCGGTGCCGTTGCCGCCATCGATGTAGGTGCCGATCACGTAGGTGTTGGGGCTGTTGTTGGCGGTGAAGGTGCTCCGGGTGACGTTGAGGTTGGCCGTGCCGCCGGGCGCGCGGTTGCCGATGGCGCTGCCGATCGTGCCGCTGTTGTTCTGGAAGGTGCTGTTGGTCACCGTCAGGGTGGTGGTGGTGCTGGTCGCGTGGTTCGCGAGTCCGCCGCCGTAGAGGTCGCCGCCGATGACCTGATTGTCGGAGACGACGCAATCCTCGACCGTGAGGGTGCTGTTGAGGTTCCGCACGCCGCCGCCGGTGTCGCCGCCGCGCCCGTTGCGGATGGTGAGGCCCTTGAGCGTGACGGTCGCGCCGCCGGTGATCTCGAAGATGCGGAAGTTGCCGCTCGACGTGTTGCGCTCGACGATCACCCCGCCCGGTACCCTGGATGGTCAGGTTCTTGTTAATATCAGTTGGGTGCTGGTCAGGGTCACGGTGGTGACGCCGAGGCGAGCGATCATGTCGCCCGCGGCAGCGGTAGCAATGGCGGTGCGCAGGGAGCCCGCGCGAGATCGTTGCCGTTGGTCGACATGATCGTCGCGGCGGCGAGGGCAGTAGCGGAGGCCCGCGCCGACAAGGCGCCAGGCAGACGGCCGCTGCCAGCAGCGCCCGCGTGGTGCGCAGCCGGGGTCGCAAGGATGAGGTCGCGTCGCCGCGATGCCGCGCCTCCCGGGGCGAGCGGACTGGTGGGTCCGGTCGCCAACTCTGGATCGACCAACGCCCGCTTGTCCGCGTCCGACCGCAGCGCCGGGGCGATTGCCACCGGTGGCGCGACGCTGGGTGGGGGCGTCATGTCGAGGGAGATGAGGTGATCAAAATCTAATAGTGGGAAGATTGGCGTATAGAATGTCAAAGGGGCACTCGCCAACGCGGGTGCGGTGCGGTATGCTTATTGTGGTCTCCGTTATCCGGAATGCGGCAGTTTTGCCCACGCCCCCGCCCGGGGCAGCCACCATCTTGCCGCTGCCCCATGGTCGCCATGGATGTTCTGTGGATGTTCTATAGAAGGCGCACGCAGATGCGCGGTGGTGGATGAAACATTCCACGCGCCCGAACGTAGAACGGGGCAGGATCGATCTGCGCGGCGCGTTGTTATCGCCAGAGCACAGAGCGCGGAGTTTGCGGGGTTTATGGATCAACTGGTCGGCACCACACTCGGACGGTATCGGATTGAGCGGCTGCTCGGGCGCGGCGGCATGGCTGCGGTGTACCAGGCGCAGGACCCTGCCTTCGGGCGCACCGTGGCGGTGAAGGTCCTTTCGTCCAAGATCGCCGACGAGCCGCAGTTTGTCGAGCGATTCTTGCGCGAAGCCCGCTCGATGGCGCGACTCCAGCACCCGCACATCCTGCCGGTGTACGATGTCGGCGAGCACCAGGGGACCGCCTACCTGGTGATGCTGCACGTTGACGGCGGGAGCCTGCACGAGCGCCTCGCCGCCACCCGCCAGGGGAAGCGGCTCAGCCTGCGCGATCTGCTGGGGATCGTGCGCCCGATCGCCGACGCCCTGGATTATGCCCACCGCAACGGGGTGATCCACCGGGACGTGAAGCCGCAGAATATCCTGCTGACTTCGCAGGGCTATCCGTTCCTGACCGACTTCGGGATCGCCAAGATTCTCGATTCGGCCGACAGTTCAGGGGGGGCGCTCACCCAGGCCAACGCGGTGATCGGCACGCCGGATTACATGTCGCCGGAGCAGGGGCAGGGGCTGCCGCTCGATGGGCGCTCCGATCTCTACGCGCTCGGCATCATCCTCTACGAGGTCTTTACGGGGCGCACGCCGTTCCGCTCGCAGACCCCGGCCGAGACGCCGCTGGCGATCATGATGCGGCACATCACGATGCCGCCGCCGCCGCCGCGCGGGATCAATCCGCAATTGCCGCCCGCGCTGGACGCGGTGCTGCTGCGCGCCCTGGCGAAACAGCCGGGCGATCGCTACCCCACCGGCACCGCGCTGATCGACGCGCTGGAGACGGCGGTGGAGTCGGTGCGCCTGCCGCAGTCGCAGGGCGGCATGGCGGCACCATCGCTCTCCGATTTCCGGCTGCCGCCGACGCCAACGCCCACGGGCGGGCAGGCGTCGAACCCCGGCGGGACATTCCCCGGCGGGGGGATGACGAATGCCGAGACGGTGATGCGACCACAGGGCACCGGCCAGGTCCCGCAGCCGGTGCCCACGCCCGCACCATTCTCGCAGGGGACGGGCGGCCCGTCGTACCCGGCCGCGACCGTCATCAATACGGCCGGGGATGGGGCGGGGCGGCAACCGCGCCGCCGGGGGCTGCTGCCGCTGCTCCTGGCGGGCGGCGCGCTGGCCATCATCGCCCTGGTGGCCGTGCTGGCCGTGCGGGCGATGAATGGCGGAGGCGCGGGGGCGGGGGCAGCCGCGACGAATACTCCGGCCGGCACGGCGATCGTCGCGGCCGGTCCCACCGCGACCACTGCGGGGGCGGGCGCGTCGGCCGATCCCGCCTCGGCACCGCCATCGGCGGGCGCGTCGGCTCCTGCCAATGCTTCGGCCCCACCGTCCGGTTCGGCACCGGCGTCCGCTTCGGCCAGGCCGAGCGCAGGCGCGAAGCGCGGGTGTCGGTGTTGCCACGCCCGGTGGGACGACGAAGCGCGAGGTGATCCTCTTCTCGTCGCACCGCAACGGCGTGCATGACTCGCAGATCTACACGATGAACCCCGATGGCAGCGGGCAGCGCATCCTCGTCAATGCGAAGGGGCATTCGTGGGGGCCGCGCGTGTCGCCCGATGGCAAGTTCCTGGTCTTCTCCACGGTGATCGGTAGCCACGCTGTCCACACGGCCACCGGTGGCGGTGAGCAGGGGACGGGGCATCACGAGATCTTCCGCGCCCGCACCGATGGGAGCGACATCACGCAGATCTCCACGACGGGCGATACGGTCTGGAACAATGCCTGGGCCTGGACGCCCGATAGCAAGTCGGTGGTGTTCGCGTCGGACCGCGACGGCAACTGGGAACTCTACCGGATGAATGCCGACGGCTCCAACGTGGTGCGGTTGACGACCAACACGGCGCAGGATGGCTGGCCGACGATCACGCCGGACGGCAAGTCGATCGTCTTCGCATCGGACCGCGACGGGGCCAAGGAGTCGTCGCAGCTCTACATGATGGATATCGACGGCAAGAATGTTCGCCGCCTCGTCTTCTCGGAGTCGTACGACACGCTGCCGAGCATCTCGCCCGATGGCAAGTCGGTCGTCTACTCGTCGCAATCGAACGGCCTGGGCGAGATCTATGCCCTCGACCTCGCCAGCCTGGCGACGACGCGCCTGACCAGCACCGTCGCGATGAACACGGACCCGTCGTTCTCGCCCGATGGAAGAAGGTCGTCTTCACCTCCGACCGCGATGGGAACACGAACATCTACGTGATGGACCGCGACGGGAAGAACCAGACCCGCATCACCGACGACCCGGGCGAGGACGTGACCCCGTTCTGGGCGGTGATCGAGGTGGCCGCGACGACCCCGACCGTCGCGCCCCAGGCGATCACGACCCACCCGGGCGAGTTGGTCGCCGATCTCCCGCGTCGCCGCGGATCTGAGCGCCACCGAACCGCAGCACACCAATGAAACACTGGCGCGACCGGGATGCATCCGGTCGCCAGTGTTGCCATCCCACCGGGAACGAGAGCTGCCCGCCGTTCGTCCAGGATAGTAGAGGGTGGATTCCTGGCACGCTATCTGCGATAGCGTAGCTCCCAGGAGGTGCGGGCAACGATGGCCGTTCCGATCTGCGGTCCCAGGCGCGCAGGATCGCGATCGCCCCATGCAGGCGACCGGGCTGTGCCGTGCGCGCCGGATGACCCGCAACTCGCCGCCCGCGTATAGCCATAGCGCAGCGTACTTCTGAGCGTGGCCCGCCGCGCGGCGGCCGGTGATCCGCTCGACCAGTGGTCGGGCGCCCTACCAGCGCATCGCGATATTCGCTCGCACCCCCCGACCCCTGGTCCACTTTTCCACATTCAGGGAGTGCCACTTCGCCACCGATGGCGTGACCGCCGGGCGGCTTGCCCGCGTACGGCGGGGGCGCGCGGCCACTCGCACACGCCCTTCACGGGGCGATATCGCGCCCGGTGCCCCGGCACCGGTGCCTGTGGTGAGGTGGACGCCCATGCCAACGCGCTCGATTCTCAGGCGTATCGGCCTCTTTTTCCTGGTTGTCTGGGGAGCCGCGACGGTCAACTTTATCATCCCGCGGCTCTCGCCCTCCGATCCGATCCGCTCGCGCCTCTCGGCGATGGCGGTGCAGAGCGGCTATGTGCAGAGCGGCGTGGAGGAGATGGTCAAGGCGTATCAGGCGAAGTTCGGCCTGGATCAGCCGCTGTGGATGCAATATGTCCGCTATCTGAAGGATATGTTCACCTTCAACTTCGGCTACTCGCTCTCGCTCTACCCCGCGAAAGTGCTCGATCTCATCCTCAACGCCTTGCCCTGGACGATCGGGCTGCTGACGACCGCGACGATTATCGCGTTTGTGCTCGGCACGCTGGCGGGGGCGCTGATGGCGTGGCCGAGCACGCCGCGCTGGTTCAAATCGTCGGCCGGGATACTGCTCACGCTCTCCGCGATCCCGTACTACCTGCTCGGCCTCGTGCTGCTCTACATCTTCGCCTTCAGCCTCAAGTACCTGCCGCTCTATGGCGGCTATCCGGCCGGGGTCATCCCGCACCTCTCCCTCTCGTTCATCGGGACGGTCATGAAGCACTCGCTGCTCCCGGCGCTGTCGATCGTGCTGGCGGAGATGGGCTTCTGGTCGATCGGGATGCGTTCGATGATGGTCACGACCGAGGGCGAGGATTACATGGTCTTCGCCGAGGCGCGCGGCCTGCGGAAGCGGAGCATCTTCGCGCAGTACGCGCTGCGCAACGCGATGTTGCCGCAATATACGTCGCTGGCGCTGTCGCTCGGGCGAATCGTCTCCGGGTCAGTGCTGGTCGAGGTGATTTTTGCCTACCCTGGCATCGGCGGCCTGCTCTTCACCGCGATCCGGGGCTCCGATTGCTTTATGTCATCTACGGCGTGGTCTTCATCGTCATTCTGACCCTGGCGTTCGCCACGCTGGTCCTCGATCTGCTCTATCCGCTGCTCGATCCGCGTATCCGGCAGGGGCGTGAGATGAGTACGCTCGTCGGCAACCCGCAGCACGAAGCGGTGCCGCAGGATATCGGCGTGGGGCAGGAACGGCTGGCCAACTTCGGGGCTTACCTGCGCCGCAACCCCTCGCTCGGGATCGGGCTGACCATCGTCATCCTGCTGATCGCCATCGGCATCGTCGGCCATCGCTGATCGGCTTCGTCGCGCCGCTGGCATCCAGCGTTGCCCGATCAGCCCCCTTCCGGCACCTACCCGCTCGGCAGTGATGACCAGGGGCGCGACCTGCTGGCGGTGGTGGTGGTGGGACTGCCGCTGACGATGAAGATCCGGCTTCATCGCCGGGATCGTCGGCCTGGGGATCGGCACGGTGCTCGGTTTCGTGGCCGGGTACCTGGGCGGCGCGACCGACACGGTCTTCCGCACGCTCGCGGACGTGCTGCTGACCGTGCCGGGGCTGGTGGTTCCTGATCACGTTCGCTTCGACGATCAAGGGGACGATCGGGATCGGCACGATGGCGCTGGTCGTCGCCTCGCTCGCCTGGATGTGGCCGACCCGCACGATCCGCTCGCAGGTGCTCAGCCTGCGCGAGCGGGGGTATGTGCAGGTGGCGAAGATGTCCAGGGATGAGCACGCCCGGGATCATCTTCGAGAACTGCTGCCGAACCTCCTGCCGTATCTGGCCGGGAGTTTTGTCGGCGCGGTCGGCTCGGCGATCCTGGCCTCGATCGGCCTGGAGGCGCTGGGGCTGGGGCCGCAGAACGAGCCGACCATGGGGATGACGATCTACTGGTCGATCGCCTTCAACGCGCTGATCCGCGGCCTCTGGTGGTGGTGGCTGACGCCGATCGTGCCTTCGTCCTGCTCTTCGTCGGCCGATGTTCATCGGCGGCATCGGGGCTGGATGAACTCGCCAATCCGCGCATCCGGAGGTCGAATACATGAGAATGCGCAGCAGGACAACTCGACCGCGCCCGAGGTGCTCGCAGCTCGCGAATCTGGGCGTCCACTACCGCGCCACGTGGGGCCACGGTGAAGGCGGTGGACGGATCTCAGCTTCGCGATCCGACAGGCCGAGCGTTTCGGTCTGGCGGGGGAGTCGGGCAGCGGCAAATCGACGACCGCGCTGGCGATCCATGCGCCTCATCCGCACCAGGGCGGGATCGCGGGCGGCGCGATCGTCTACCTCGGCGACCCGCGATCTCGCGCAACTTTCGGAGGAGGCGATGCGCCGGGTGCGCCTGGCGGAGATCGCTGATACCGCAGGAGGCGATGAACTCGCTCAACCCGGTGCAGCGCATCGGCGACCACTTCGCCGACAGCAGCATCCTGGCGCACGAGCGCGGCATGAGCGCCGAGCGGGATCCGAGGGCTCAGGACGCGCGAACTGCTCGGCATGGTCGAGCTGCGCGAGGAGGTGGCGCGGCTGTATCCGCACGAGTTGAGCGGTGGCATGAAGCAGCGCGTCTGCATCGCGCTCGGGATCAGCTGCAACCGAAAAAGTGATCGTCGCCGACGAGCCGACCAGCGCCCTCGGCGTGGTAGTGCAGCGGCGAGGTGATGCAAGACGCTCGGCCGGGTTCAGGAACGGCTGGGGGCAGCGATCATCCTGGTGGGGCACGACATGGGGCTGCTGGCGCAGTTCGTGGACCGGCTGGCGGTGATGTACGCCGGGCACTTCGTGGAGATGGCCCCGATCCGGGAGATCTTCCGCGCCCGGCACCCCTACACGCGCGGCCTGATCGAGAGAGCCTGCCGACCCTGGCGGAGAAGGGGTCTTTCGCGGGGTGGCGGGGCGCGCGACGGCCCTGCCGAGTACCTCAGCCATACCGGACCTGGAAGAGGTCGCGCCCGATCACTGGGTCGCGCCATACGCGTAGGAGGTGGGATGGACACACTACTCCGCGGCGCGCGATGGCGTGACCGCGCACTACTTCGGCAGGCGAAGGGCGCGCTGCCCGCGCTGGAGGGATCTCGTTCTCGATCAGCAACGAGATCCCGTCGTTTACGTCGATTGTCAGGGAGAGCGGCAGCGGCAAGACGACGCTGGCCCGGATGCTGCTGGCTTCCTCCACCCGACGCAGGGGAGTGCGCTACCTGGATGGTGACCTGCGCGCGGTGAAGGGGGCGCGCTACCGGCAGTTTCGCTACCGGGAGATCCAGGCGATCTTCCAGGACCCGTTCGAAGGTCTACAACCCGTTCTACAAGATCCCGATCACCTGCTGACGGTGCCGATCAGGAAGTTCGGCTGGCCGGGGTCGCGCGCCGAGATGCAGGCGCTGATGGAGTCGGCGCACCACGCGGTGGGAGTTGCGGCCGGAGGAGACGCTGCTGGACGCCCGCCACCTGGTTAAGGCAACAGGCAGCGGCAACGGATCACGGTCGCGCGGGCGCTGGTGCTGAAGCCGCGCCTGATCGTGGCCGATGAGCCGGTGTCGATGGTCGATGCGTCGCTGCGCGCGATGATCCTGAAGTTGCACCGGCTGCACAGCGGCCCCGGGATCTGTTTCCTCTGCCTATGCGCGATCTGACGACCGCCTACCAGGTCAACAACATCGTGGCGGTACTCTATCGCGGCTCGGTCGCGGAGACGAACGACGTGGAGCTGGTGATCAAGGAGCCGCAGCACCCTTATACGCAACTGCTGGTCTCCTCGATCCCGCTGCCGACCGGATAGCGCTGGGGTGGGGAGGTGAGAGCGCCCGATCGCCCAAGGCGGGAGGCGACGACTCAAGGGGGGCTGCTGCAAGTTCGCCGACCGCTGCCCGCACGCCGATGCCGATCTGCCGGGAGGCACCACCGCCGCTGTTCCAGACGGCGGAGCACCGCGCGGTCGCCTGCTATCTCTACAAGGATGCCGAAGTGGTCGGCGAGGATATCAATCAGGTCTTCCGTCCGTCCGCCGCGACCGCGCCGCCGGTGGCGGCCTGAGCACAGGCGGGGTGAGGGCGGGTGAGCAGGGGTGAAATCAGAGGCACTGGGCATGGGGGAACGTGGGTCGTAGCACGCAGGAGGTCAGCGATCATGGACCCGTTCACAATTCTCGCGCCGTCGCTTCGTTTTGTGGCATGCTGGTGATTCCGGCCGCGTTCCTGGCCGCGTGCGGCAATAGCAACGCCGATGCGACGTTGCGGGCGTTTCCAACAGTTCGGCCAGGCCGAGCGGGGCGGCGAGCAGCAGCAGTGGTGGCGGCACGCCCACGACGGGGGACGCGGGGGGCATCGACCGGATCGACCGGGCAGACCGGGCCGCTGAAGCAGGTGGCGCGCAACGGACCGCTATCCGCTGCAACCACCGGCAACCAGTTTGACCGACTTCAACGTGATGAATCCGTTCCTCACGGGGCTTCTCGACGGCGGATGGTTACCCGTGGCGTTTGCCTGGCCGTACTACTACTAACTCGTAATGCGCCACCGACCGATCCTGGAGCCGCAGGGGACGCCAAATCCGCAGATGGCTTCATTTACAGCGAAGCTGGGCTACGAGGCAGACGGACTGCGCAGTACCGCTGCGCATGCCGCGCGGTGACCTGGAGCGACGGTGGCCCGCTACGCGCGAAGGACATCGCCAGCCGATCAACATGCTCAAAGGATCACTCCCGGACACGATGACCTGGGGCATCGACATGAACCTGGGTCAAAGGGATCACCGCCAAGGACGACATGACGGCGGTGATCCGCTGACCGGGCAGATCCGCGCTTCTTCTTCAAGTTCTTCAGTTCCACCAGGATATCGGCATCCTTCATCATGCCCGAGCATATCTGGAAGGGACCGGAATGACGACCTTCAACAACATCGATATCGCCAGGGGCTGTCGGTGACGGGGCCGTGAAGGCACCTGGTGCTTTCGACGGCGCAGCAGCGGATCTTCGACCGGGACGATAGCTGGTGGGCGGCGAAGAGCGTACACCCGCTGCCGACGTCGAGCGGATCATCATTATCCAGCGCCAGGCGAGACGAAGATCGTGCAGCTGGCGATCGCTTAACGGATCGACATGTCGATCGACACCGCCCGGTGAACATCGCCGCTGGCGCCAGCAAGCAGAATCCGAAGATCACGACCTGGACCGGGAACGCGGCCCCCTACGGCTATCGCGACTGGCGGTGGCCGGTGAGCATCGGGTTCAGCGACTTGAAAGAGCCGTTCAACGACCCGGACGTGCGCTGGGCGATCAACCACTGCATCGACCGCAGGCTGGTCGCAGTCGGCTACCAGGGCGCGGGCAGACCGACGCTGCTCCCCTTCCAGAAGTTCCCCGCGCTGGAAGTACACCGACACGGTGAACGCGATCTCGCCGCGACGATCGACGATTTCTCGCTCGACAAGTACGCGGCGAAGATGCGGGCGAAGGGTTTTGCCAAGAACGGCGACAGGTTCTGGGCGAAGGGGGCCAGGTGGTCCATTCATCGTCAAAAGCTGCCCCGGCAACCTCTTCCAGGATATCGCGCCGCTGGTGACCCAGCAGTTGAAGGATGGCGGCTTCAACGCCACCTTCAAGCTGATCAGGGGCGGGTATGGCGACAATCTCAACACCGGAAACATCGACGCCTTCATCCAGGGCACGGCGGCAGCGTGCGCGACCCGTAAATACGCTGGCGCTTTACCACAACCGCTACAGCAAGCCGACCGGGCAGCGCGCCGCACCCAGCCCTATCGCTGGGTGAACGCTGATTATGACAAGATCGTGGACCAGATGAGCGGAACCGCCGGATGACCCGCGAACGGCGACGCTCTTCCGGCAGGCGATGCAGATCTGGATCCCGGCGCTGCCGGATGTGGGGCTGGTGCAGTGGTTCCACCGTATCCCGACGAACACGACCTACTGGACGGGCTTCCCGGATGAGAAGAATCCGTACATCAACTCTTGGCCTGGCACCGCACGTCGCCGCTCTGGATCAACACGATTAAACCGGCGCAGTAGGCGTAAGCAGCAAGGGGCCGGGCGATTGCTGTCGCCCGGCCCTTCATTGCGGGATGCCGTTGGAAGGATGCCGTTGGACGGTCGGCGCTGAAAGGCGGCCTGCGGGCCGCCGCGAAGTCCGCCTGCGCGGACTGGGGGAAATGCCATTCTGCAACGTGTTCCGATTCCCGGAGCGTCAGGGTTGGTTTGGGGTGGGGGTGCCTTCGTTGAATTGCGAATCGAGCCAGGTGGTGAGGAGGGCGGTTTGGGTGGCGGCTACTCGCTGGTCAGGGCGTGTTGGGCGACCAACCCGCCGATGTCACCCCGCTGGAGCCGCGCAATCGCCTCGCGCTCGTCCACCGGCGTTCTCCTCTCGTGGTCTCCGTTCGTCGTTCGGTAGAGCCGTGCACGGTCTCTATCAATACTATCCGCAGGGAGGGGTGGAGGTTCATCGGGGAAAAAGTTTCAGATGAAAGCAGATTGGGGCAGTTGCCCCGTGGCGCGTGCGCCCGAAGGCTGAAGCCTTGGGCTGAGGGCGACTGCGGTCGCCGCGAAGCCTGCCTGCGCAGGCTGGATGGAACTTTTGGGAGGCGGCTGCATTCTTCAAGGTGGGAGCATCGAAAGGATTGTCTGGGCTGGGTTTCATCGAGGCGGGGGGAGCGGCTGCACCGACGGACCTGGGTCGTGCTGCTGCTTGTCGCAGCGCTTGTCGGCGGATGTAGCGAACCAAACACGCCGACGCGAGTGGCAACAGGCGCGGCATCGGCGCTGCCTGCGGCCTCGGTGGGGACGCCCCGGTCGTCCCAGTGCTCTGGCAACGCCAATGGCCCCGACGCCAACAAGCACCAGCACGCGCCTGGCCCGGTGGGGTGGGACTGGCGCGCATCTTTCAGCGTATCGAGGGTGGTGTGTGCTCTTGCCTGGTCGCCCGGGGGGCAGCGTCTCACCGTTGGCATGTACGATGGTGCGACCCTTGGCTTCTGGGATGTTGATAGCGGCGCGCGGCAACCGGCAATCGCTGTTGATGCGCAATACCTTTACCCATTCGCCTGGTCGCCCGATGGTCAGACCCTGGCGACGACAGGCGCACGGAGCGCAATACGATCCGCTTCCTGAACGCTGACGGAAGCCTGCGCGGCACGCCTGCTGACCGGCCACAGCGCGTATGTGCGGGCGCTGGCCTGGTCGCCCGATGGCAAGACGCTCGCCTCGGGTTCGCAGGATACGACGATCCGCCTCTGGAATAGCGAAGATGCAGGCGAAGGGTTTTGCCAAGAACGGCGACGGGGTCTGGGCGAAGGGGGGCCAGGTGGTCCCGTTCGTGATCAGCTGCCCCGGCAACCTCTTCCAGGATATCGCGCCGCTGGTGACCCAGCAGTTGAAGGATGGCGGCTTCAACGCCACCTTCAAGCTGATCCAGGGGCCGGAGTATGGCGACAATCTCAACACCGGAAACATCGACGCCTTCATCCAGGGGCACGGCGGCAGCGTGCGCGACCCGTACGATACGCTGGCGCTTTACCACAGCCGCTACAGCAAGCCGACCGGGCAGCGCGCCACGCAGCCCTATCGCTGGGTGAACGCTGATTATGACAAGATCGTGGACCAGATGAGCAAGATTGCGCCGGATGACCCGCAGACGGCGACGCTCTTCCGGCAGGCGATGCAGATCTGGATCCCGGCGCTGCCGGATGTGGGGCTGGTGCAGTGGTTCCACCGCATCCCGACGAACACGACCTACTGGACGGGCTTCCCGGATGAGAAGAATCCGTACATCAACTCTTGCTTCTGGCACCGCACGTCGCCGCTCTGGATCAACACGATTAAGCCGGCGCAGTAGGCGGCGCGGGCAAGAACGCGAAGCGGACGGCCCCGGCCTGCATGCAGGCCGGGGCCGTTCTGGCGCTAAATGCATCGAGGCCAGGAGGGTCGGTCAGACTTCCAGCTTGGCGGTATGCTCGCCGCGCTTGTAGGAGGCGGCGGCGGCCTTGACGGTGCCGAGCGCGAGGGTGGCGCAGCGGGGGCGGCTCATCACGACTTCGCGGCCGAGTTCGTCGATGATCGTCTCGTAGTCGAGTTCGAGCACTTCGTCCAGCGGCTTGCCGGTGACCATCTCGGTCACGAGCGACGCGGCGGCCTGGCTGATGGTACAGCCCTGCCCCTCGAAGGTGACGTGCTCGACGCGCTGCTGGTCGTCCACCTTCAGGTAGATCGTCACGATGTCGCCGCAGCCCGGATTGCCTCCATCCGAGACGACATCCGCGTTCTCCAGCTTCCCGTGATTCCGCGGGTTCTCGTAGTGGTCCAGGATGAATTCAATCTGAGATTGGCGGTCCATCGCTTCGCTCCATTGCGGATTGCGGATTTCAGATTGCGGATTGCCAGGGGAGACCAGGAACGCCCGTGGTCATCTCATGCCCTAATCCGCAATCCGCAATCCGAAACTGTCTCTATCGTTCGATTGGGGCGCGGACGAGGCTGCCCCACTCGGTCCAGGAGCCGTCGTAGTTGCGGACGTCCGGGTAGCCGAGGAGTTGGGTGAGGACGAACCAGGTGTGGGCGCTGCGCTCGCCGATGCGGCAGTAGGCGATGATGGGCTGGTCGGGGGTGATGCCCTTGCCGCCGTAGATCTCGCGGAGCTGGGCCGCGCCCTTGAAGGTGCCGTCGTCGTTCGCCGCCGTGGCCCAGGGGATGCTCCGGGCGGTGGGGATATGTCCCGCGCGCTGCGCGCCTTCCTGCGGGTAGTTCGCCATGTGGATGACCTTGCCCGAGTACTCGTCTGGCGAGCGGACATCCACCAGCGGCTTGCCCTCCTGCATGTGCGCCAGCACCTGGTCGCGGAAGGCGCGGATGGAGAGATCGGCCTCCTGCGCGGTGTATTTGGTGGCCGGATAGCTCGCCGCGTCGCGGGTAGGGGCGGCCTTCGGCTTCCCCACTTGGCGCGACCGCCGTTGAGGATGCGGCAATCCTGGTGGCCGTACATCTTGAAGGCCAGTAGGTGTAGGCGGCGTACCAGTTGTTGCGGTCGCCGTAGAAGACGACGGTGGTATCGTTGGCGATGCCGCGCGCGGACATCAGCTCTCGAACTCTTCCTTCGTGACGAAGTCACGGATGAAGCAGCTCTGCTGGTCGGTGTGCCAGTCGAGGCTTCACCGCGCCGAGGATGTGGCCATCTCGTAGAGGAGCACGTCTTCGTCCGACTCCACCAGCCGCACCTGCGGGTCGTCCAGATGCGCCGCGACCCATGCCGTATCGACCAGCACATCGGGATTGGCGTAGCCCTGACCAGCCGGGGCCGTCTGACTCTGCACCATCCGGAATCCTCCTCGCGCCGCAGCGGGCGGCGCTGTTCGTGGTCGCGCGTCGAGGTGGCCGCGCGATCGGGCGAATTGTAGCCGTCGCGCCTGCCTCACGGTCGCTAACGCGGGCGGAGAGACGATCATTCCGCCGTGGTAATCTTAACTATCATTACCGAGAAACTCAAATATCTTGCGAATGAGGATCGCGGCTTACTTCCTACAGTGGCACCTGGCACGCATCTCGCGGCATCCGCTTGCATGAGTGAGGAGGAGGAGTGCGGCTGGTGCCGCACAAGCGGAACATGTGGCCCACCGAGTGGGATGACGCGCTGGCCCTGTCGGAGGGGCGCCACACCATCGGGACCCTCTTCAGCCAACTCCGCCGCGATGGGCATCGCGCGCCTGCCGTCCGCAGCGTGGCCTCGAACTCAAGGTCCACGCCTCGCTCCTCGCCCTCACCTGCGCCCGCGCCGCCTAGCAATCAAGGTGAAGTTGTTGAACGCCTGGCACAGGATGTCCCCCCAATTCGCGGCACAAGTGCACCGACTCTTGGATCGCTAATCGCGCTGGACTCAAACGTAGCTGTTGTCGTTGATAACCAAACAATTGCAGTTCTGGGCGTACGTTTGGTAAGATGAATCCGTCGCTATCGTTCAATCCCATCTCCAGTGCCGTGGCCCGGTCCGTGATCGCCTGTTCCGCCGTATGCGCGTTGGGCTGTGCTGTGTCAAAGGAATTGGAGGATGTTCATGCGGACGTGCGAAACGCTGCAGTACCACACGGCGATCAGAAGACATGGTAAGGCGGCTCGTCCGCTTGTTGCTCTTGCGCTATCGTTGCTCGCGACGCTTGCTGCATGCCTGGTTTGTGACGCACAGTTGTGCTGGCGGCCGTTGACCTCACCCCGACCAGCCACGATTTCGGAGTGTGCAAGTTGGCTGCGGATGGCGTGACACGATACAATCTTCACCCTGGCCAACAACATCTTAATCCCAGCACGCTTGACTGTCGACACACCGACAATTAGCGGCGGAAATGCCGGGGACTTCGCGGTCATCTTCGATGGTTGCACCGATCGGACTATCCCATTGAAGGAACCTGTACCTTCACCGTGCGCTTTCGCCCAACGGCCACCGGGCTGCGCTCGTCAACCGTCAGTCCCTCGATACCACCAGCACCAGCCACACCGCGACGCTCACCGGCACCGGTACGGTCGCCGCCTCCCTCATCGTTACACCCGATTCCCTCTCGTTCGGTTCGCAAGCAACCGGGACGACGAGCGCCGTGCAAACGGTCACGGTCACGAACGTCGGCAGCTCCGCGATCCAGATCAGCAGCGCCGGTATCAGTGGGTCAGCCTTCGCAACAGCGAGCGACCAATGCTCCGCCGCCACCCTCCTGCCAGGGCAAAACTGCACCGTTGGCGTCACTTTCTCCCCCTCGGCTACCGGCCCCGCCAGCGGCACACTGACGATCGCCAGCGACGCCCCGGAGGGATCGCATGCGGTCGCGCTGAGCGGCACGGGTGTCGCGCCACCCACAGGCACGATCTCCCTCACGCCAGCGAGTCATGCCTTTGCCAGTCAGCCCATCGGAACAACCAGCGGGGCACAAACCTTCACCGTCGCGCACACCGGCGGCGGGCCGGTCGCGCTCGGCGCAGTCACCATTGCCGACGATGGCGTGCTGCGCGGGATGCTCGTCTCCCCCGGCAGCTTCGATTTCGGCGTGCAGGCAACCGGTGTGCCGAGCGCTGCCCAGGAATTTGTGGTCGTCAACACCGAGAGCGCCGCGCTACTGCTCGGTGCAATCAGCCTCGGTGGCCCGAACGCGAGCGATTACCTGCTGGTCGGCGAATCGTGCGGCGGGGCCACCTTGCTCCCCGGCGAGCAATGCAGCCTCGGCGTCGTCTTCCTGCCAACCGGGACAGGACCGAGCGTCGCGACGGTGACGATCGCACACAACGCCGACGGCGGCTCCTATGCTATCGGCCTGGCCGGCAACGGCGGCGTTGCGGTCGATGGCGGCGTTGTTGCCTCGGCGGCGACGACCGAATTCGCCGTTGCGGACAACACCTGCGCCGGGGTGACGCTCGGCAGCGGGGAGAGTTGCACCTTCGGCGTGACCTTCTCCCCGGCCGCCGGGGACGAGCGCGCGGCCACCCTCTCCGTCGCCAGCGACGCGGGCAATGGCCCGCACAGCGTGGCACTCAGCGGGTAGGACAAGCAGTCGAGACGCCCATCTCCTCTTCACCCCGCTGCTCTTCAACTTCGGCGACCAGCCAACCGGCAGCACCGCCACGCCGCAGTCGATCACCGTCACGAATACCGCCGGGACCGACGTGACATCTCGGTGTGAGCCTCGGCGGCGCTGCGGCCAGCAGTTTCTCGATCAAGCCCGGTGATGACCAGTGCAGCGGCGCGTCGGCAGTTGCACCGTGCTGGTCCCCCCGACCCAATGCCACGATGCGCCGGTGATCCCTGACGGTCCCCACCCCCCCGACCCGCCTTCGGCAACCAGGCACGACCAGCGCCAGTCGTTCACCCTGACCGGCACCGCCCCGGCACGCTCGCCCTCGGCTCGCGCTGATACCTGCTCTCACCTTCGCCGTCGCCTTTGCCGCCGACACAATCACCCTCTCCGGCGCATCCGCCTGCCCCCTCGACCCGATCCACCGCACAACCAGCGCGCTCCTCTCCATCGACTTCTCGCGCGACCCTCTCGGTCGGCAAGAGTTGCACCGTGCTGGTCGGCTTCACCCCGGTGGCGACCGGGCACCACAATGCCACCCTCGTCTTCGCCGACGATGCGCCGGGCGGTCAGCGGGTGATCGCGCTGACGGGCAACGGGGTAGTCCCCACCGCCCCGGCGGTCGGCCTCTCCCCGACCAGCCACGCCTTCGGCAACCAGCAGACCGGCACGACCAGCGCGGCGCAGTCGTTCACCCTGACCAATACCGGCACCGCCGCGCTGCACCTCGGCACGCTCGCCCTCGGCGGCGCGAGCGCCCAGTTCGCGCTATCGGCCGATACCTGCTCGAACGTCGAACTCGCCCCGCTCGGCACCTGCACCTTCGCCGTCGCCTTTGCCCCGACAACGCTCGGCTTGCAGAATGCGACGGTGACCATCCCGAGCGACGCCGCGTCCAACCCGGACACAATCGCCCTCTCCGGCACCGGCATCGCCCCACCTGCCCCGGCGGTCTCCCTCTCGACCGCGAGTGTGAGCTTCGGCGATCAGATCACCGGCACAACCAGCGCCCCGCAAACCATCACGGTACGGAACGACGGCGATGCGTCCCTGTCCATCTCCACCGTGACGCTCGGCGGCGCGAGCAGCGGCCAGTTCGCACTCGGTGCCGACTCCTGCACCGGGGCGTCACTCGCCCCGGATGATACCTGCTCCTTCGCGATCTCGTTCGCCCCCACGGCCATCGGCCCGGCGAGCGCCACCATAAGCATTGCCAGCAACGCCGCCAGCAGCCCGGATACCGTCGCGCTCGCCGGAACCGGCACCGACCCCTCGTTCAGCCTCTCCCCGACCGCGCTCGACTTCGGTACGCAGCCAGTCGGCACGACCAGCGCGCAGCAATCCGTCACCGTCACGAATACCGGCAACGGCCCGGTCGCACCCGGCGCGGGCGTCGTCGCCGGACCCGGCTTCGCCATCGCGTCCGACGGGTGCGCCTCGGCCACCCTCACACCGCTCCAGACCTGTTCAATATCTCTCACGTTCACCGCCACGGCCACCGGCCCGGCCAGCGGCACGCTGACGCTCGGCTCTCAGTCGGTGACGCTCGCCGGGACTGGTTCGTCGGCCCCCATCGCCACCACCCTGGGCGTCGCGCCTGCCAGCGGGAGCTACGGCGGCACGGTAACGCTGACCGCAACGCTGCGGAATAGCGGCAACAGCGCCCCGCTCGCGGGCAAGACAATCGATTTCACCGTCGGTGGCGCTTCCGTCGGCACCGCCACAACCGATTCGAGCGGCACGGCGACCCTCCCCGCCGTTGCCCTCGGCACACGCGCGGCCGGGAACTACGCGAACGCCGTCGGCGCGAGTTTCGCCGGTGACGACGGCGCGCTGCCGAGCAGCGGCACGGCGAACCTCACGGTCACGCGGGCGCTGCTCACCATCACCGCCGACAACCAGGGACGCGCCTATGGCTTCGCCAACCCGACCCTCACCCTGCGCTACGATGGCTTCGTCAACGGTGACACGCCAGCGGCCCTGACCGGCAGGCCGACGGTGAGCACAGCCGCGACCGCCTCCAGCAACGCGGGTACCTATCCGATCACCGTGGCGCGGAACACGCTCAACTCCCCGAACTACGACTTCACCCTCGTCAACGGCACCCTCACCGTCACGCCGACCCCGCTGACGATCACCGCCGTCGATAAGACTCGCGCCTACGGCGCGGCCAACCCGGCGCTCACGGTCCGCTACAGCGGCTTCCGCCAGGGCGACAACGCCGGGGATCTGAACGGTGCGCTCACCCTGACCACCCCGGCGACGATCGCCAGCCCCGCAGGCACCTACCCGATCGCGGTCGGCCAGGGCACGCTGGCATCACCCAACTACACTTTCCTCTTCGCGAACGGCATCCTGACCATCACCCCGGCGAACACCGTGCTCTCGGCGGTGAGCGGCGCGGCCACCTACGGCGGCACCGCGACACTCACCGCAACCCTGCGGCAGTCGAACGGCACCAGCCAGCCGATCGGGGGCGCATCTGTCGCCTTCACCATCGGCGGGACCGCCGTCGGTAGCGCTATCACCGACAGCAGCGGCGTGGCAACCCTCGCAAACGTGGCCATCGGCGGGCGCGGCGCGGGCAACTACAGCGGCCTCATCGGCGCGTCCTTCGCGGGCAACGCGAGCCAGGCGGGCGACACCGCCACCGGGACCCTGCGCGTGGCGAAAGCCGCGCTCGTGCTGCGCGCGACCAACCAAGCACGCCGCGTCGGGCAGGACAACCCCTCCTGCCAGATACAACTCGCGCCCGGCTCCACCTTCGTCAACAACGATACGCTCGCCTCCCTCGACCTCTCCAACCTGGCCTGCAACTACGACGGTGCCAACCGCCGCGCGCCCGCCGGAACCTACACCATCACCCCGCGCGGCGTCCGCTCCGACAACTACGCGATCACCTACCAGACTGGCACGCTGACCGTAGCACCGTAAGTTTCCAACGACTGCGAGGGGCGGCACAGCACGCCCCCTCGCAGTCATAGAATCGGCACCGGAAGGTGCCACTTTGCTACACTTCTTCGCCTCAGAGCGTTGCTGTAGCGCGCGAAGGGCGGTCGGTCAGGGGATAGCCAATGGCGACAATGACGCGTTCGGCGGTGGTGGTGCAGGCCGAGGAAAGTCCGCAGCTGCAGCAGGCAGCTGAGGCGCTCCAGGGACACGCCATCGCCTCGGCGCAACTGGTGTTGGACGACGGGCGAAGTATCCCCATCCCGGGATCGGTTGCGCGGGCACTTGGGCAGCTCGTGACACACCTGGCAGCCGGCGAAGATATGGCGATCGGCGCATTCGATGGCTACACCATTGAGGAAGCGACCCATATTCTCGGCGCGTCTCGCTCCTACATCGCGAAGATCCTCGAAAGTGGCGAATTGCCGCATCGCCTGGTCAATACCGACGTGCGCATCGCCCCCGCCGATCTCCTGATACACCGCGCGATGTTAAAAGAACGCCAGCGCGAAGGCGTTCGGCTGATTCAGCAAATCAGCGAGGAAGAGGGTGCCTATGACGAGCGAGCAGGCGATTGATTGGCGTTTTGTCCTCGATGCCAATGTCCTGCTCCAGGCACCTATTCGCGACACGATTCTTCGCCTGGCGGAGGCGGAGATCATCGCGGTCTTCTGGTCGCCCGCGATTCTGGCCGAAGTCGAGCGGAGTTTTGCCAGAGTCAGCGGCGCAGACGAGGCACAGCAGCGCTATGTTCGTTTGCTCACCGCATTGAGAGAGAACTTCCCCCTGGCGTTTACTGATGATCGCCCGGATCTGCTGCCAAATTTACCAATCGCAGTACACGATCGCCATGTGCTTGCCTGCGCCCTTGATGCCCCCGCAAGCATAATTCTCACCTACAATACGCGCCACTTTCCCGCTGGTGCGCTTGCTCCCTATGGAATCCGGGTCTGGCATCCAGGTACATTGCTTGACAGCGTCCTTCAGCAATTTCCCGAGGCTTTGCAGTCCAGCTTAATCGCCCAGGGTGCCGCAATGCATCCGCCGCGCACGCTCTCCCAGATCCTCGCTCGTCTCGCACGGGACGTCC
>JAXLWN010000160.1:0-6794 GCA_046328475.1 Chloroflexia bacterium
CGTTGGCGGTGGGGACGAGCATTGGTTCGCCGTTCGGCAGGTTGATCACCAGGGCGTCGAGCAGCACGTCGCCATCGAAGCGGCGGTAGCGCGGGGCTTCGCGCACGGTGGCGATCACGCCGAGGTGGTCTTGATCGACCAGGCGCACCGTCGCGCCCGGCGAGAGGGTCGCGACCGGCAGGCTGCTGTCTTCGCCGCCGCGCCCGCCGCCGCGCGAGGGGAGGATTACTTCGGGGCGGCTCAGACCACCGGCCAGGCGGGTGGTGCCGCAGAGCGAGATTTCGGCCCCGTCGTTCGCGGCGAGGGTGTCGTAGAAGGGGGCGGCCATCGCGGCCCGGCCGAAGCCTTCGGTGACGACGATGGTGAGCGGGGAATTCGCGAGCGGGATCTTCCAATCGGGCAGGCCGACGCGCCAGAGGACGCCTTCTGGTGCCTTCAGGAACTGGTTGAGTTCGGATTCTTCGATCGAGCCGACGATCACGCCGCGCGCCCCGACTTGCGCCGCTTTGGTGAGGGCGGCGGCGCTGGCGGTGCCGCCGGCGGCGATCACCGCGCGCTGCGCGCGGCCGTCGATCAGGTCGGGGCTGAGCGGGCGCTGCCGGTCGCCACCGACGACTTTCAGCACGCCGAAGACCTCGTCGCCGAGGCCGAAGGTGCCGTAGAAGCGCGAGCCGAAGGTGCGGATGGTGACGCCCCAGGCGGTCTCGACGTCCTCGATCACGCCGCCGACGTAGGCGGCGAGTTCGACGCGCGTGGCCTGCGGGCGAATGGCGGCGGTGCCGGTGATGGTGTCGTAGCCGATGAAGATACCAGCGACTGGGCTGCGCACCGAGGTGGTGCGGAGGCCGCGCCGACGCTTGGCGATCGGCTCGTTCTCGGCGATCGATTGCCCCGGATCCTTGGTCAGCCGCTCGGGCACACCGGCGGGATCCATGTCGAGTTCGTGCGCGACGTTGATCAGGAGCGGCGCGTTGGCGTGCTCGGCCGTGGCGACGATCACGCCGGGCTCGACGCGTTCGCCCGGGCGCACCGAAACGTTCCCCGCCACCGGCAGGCGGCGCATGATCCGCAACTCGTTGTCGCGCACCAGGAGCGGTTGGCGGGTCGGGTGGTAGTGGTACAAGGGCGGCCTCCTTGGGTCGAAACGGCGAACGGGCGAACGGGCGAACGGGCGAATCGCAACGTAGCAGGACATCGCCCATTCGCTTGCTCGCCCGCTCGCCCGATCGTCACAATCATGAGCGGAGCGCGGCGGACCAGCCCGCCAGGCGCTCGATGCGTTCCTGTTCGTTGCGCGGCAGAGTGACGGGGCGCTCGCGCGCGTCGATGACGAGGCCGACCTGGCCGCCGTGGGGGGCCAGGTCGCCCGCGAAGGAGGCACCTTTCCCCTGGCCATTGCGGCCGATCGAGACGCGACCGCCCGGCGCGAAGGTCAGCGAGGCGGCGCGCTCGCCGCCCGGCAGGTGCAGGCGCAACAGGCTGCCGCCCGCGACGGCGAACTTGCGGGTCTGGCCGTTCTGGTAGGTCAGTTCGCCGCGCACTTCCTCGCCGGGGGGGCAACTCGCCACCACGCAGGCACCGAGGTCGAAGAGGCCGTCGTGCTCGAAGAGTTCGGCGGCGCGATCCGGCTCCAGCGCGCCGAGCGTGCCGATCAGCGGCAGCAGGGCTTCGCGGTCGATGGCCACCTGCACCACGCCGGTCGCGGGCTGCGGGTTCAGGCCGTCGATCAGGGCCATGAAGACGTCGTAGGGGTCGGGCCAGCGGGCGAAGAAGCTGCCCGCGACGAGCAGATCGGGCGAGAGGGCGCTCTTGCCGGTGCCGCCGAGTTCGGCCGCGCCGATCTTCAGCAGTTCGCGGACGATGGCGACCTCGATCACGCGGTCTTTGCGGCTCACCGGCACGGTGAAGGGGCGCACGGCGCGGTTGAGGATCCACTCGCGCAGGCCAGCTTCGCTCATGCTGAAGGGGAGCCAGCGGAGGACTTCGCCGAGCGGCAGGGCGGTCAGCAAATTGGCCGCGCCGAGCGCGAGGTCGAGCGCGGGCTCGCTCAGCGCGCGGCCTTCGCCGCCCCGCGCCCAGCAGCAGGTGAAGCCTTCGTCGAGATCGACGGTGAGGACTTCGCAATCGAATTGGAGGGCCATGAAGCGGTTGACGAGGTCGATCGCCCGCGCCCGCGCGAGTGGCGGCGCGGAACTGAGGGCCTCGACCGACTCGAAG
Source organism: Chloroflexia bacterium (assembly GCA_046328475.1). GTDB lineage: Bacteria > Chloroflexota > Chloroflexia > Thermomicrobiales > CADCWN01 > CADCWN01. Next base: position 2,218 of record JAXLWN010000160.1, read on the forward strand.
CCGGGGAGGGTGGCGGAGGCGCGGCGGTTGCTGAGGTCGAGCAGTTCCGCCTCGACGGTCAGGGCGATCGTGGCCGGGTCGCTGTCGTTGATCGGGAGGAAGCCGAATTCGTAGCCGCGCCCGAAGGCGGCGGTGGCGGCGTCCTGCCCGCGCTGGTCGGCGATCACCAGGATCGCGGGGTTGGTGGCGTCGTGCCCCACGGCGGTCGCGCCGACAACTTCGCTCGCCAGGCCCAGCAGGCGCGGCAGGGCGCGCTCGACATCGTTCGGGGCGACGATCAGCAGGAGGTCGGGGCGCAGGCGCTTGAGGGTGGCGACGGTGGCGCGCGTGGTGTCGTCGCTCGGGCCACCGGGATCGACGGTGAGGGTCGGGAGGACGGTCACGGGCGAGCGGCGGGCGATCGTCAGCAGCGCGTCGACCATCGTGCCGCCGCCGGAGGTGAGCATCGCGACGCGCAGGGGTGGGGCGACCGCGACGGTGGCCAGGAAGGCATCGACGCCGTCGCCGGTGTCCTCCTGGGGCATCGCCAGGCGATTGCGCTCGACGAAGCGGCGCATGGTGGCTTCTTCCAGCGAGGTCAGCGCGGCGCGCAGCCCGGCGGCAACGTCGTCGTGGGGGGCTTCGATCGTGCTGGGGCTGGTGCCCTGCGCGACGAAGCGGCAGACGCCTTCCACGAGCTCCACGAGGGAGACGCGGGTCAGGGCCTTCCCGCAATCGGCGACGATGATCGATTCGAGGACCTGCCCATCGCTCATGCCTGCTCCTTAAGTTCGCGTCCTCTTGTGCGCTCGTGTGCTGATTCGAGATGAGCTTGAAGCCTGCACCGCGCTCTCTTGGGTGAATGTGGCCGCTAGCTGCTCGACGCGGGCGGGTCTGAGACCCGCCCCTACCATGTTGTTGCCCGCCCTGCACCGGATATATCTGCGAGGCGATGGCGCAACTGAATGACTAGCCGAGTGACGGACGGAGTACGAAGACGGCGACGACGATCAGGAAGATGACCAGGGCGGCGATGAAGGCGACCAGGGCGACGCGCTGAGGGGCAGGTTGCCCGCTCGCGGGGCATCGGGGTCGGGCGCGGCAGGTCCATCCGGCCGCTGGCGGGGCGCACTTCCGGCTCCGGCTCGGGGGCGGGCGCGACGGGTGCCGCCGAGGCGATCACGCGGTCGGTCTTGGCGACGCTCTCGCCCGGCTTGAGAAGACCGATGCGGCACCGCTGCGGCGCGGGCTTCGACCGGGCGCGAGGGGCTTGCCAGGACTGCGCGAGGTTCTGCGCCGAGGCCTGATTCGCGGCACCTTCGGCATCGACCCTGACCATCCAGGATTCGTCGGCGGGGGCGGCCTGCTTCTGCGATTCGACCTCGCCGAAGGCGCGCAGCCAGGCGGGGAGGTCGTCTTCGCTGATCAGCGAGGCGGTCTCGGTCATGCCGCCTTGCGCGCCGCCTTCGGCTCGGGCTCGGGCTTCGAGCGCTTGCTGCTCTTGCTCTTCGGCGCGGCCAGCACGCTGTCGGTGCCGGTGGCGATGGCCCGGGCGGAGACGGCCATCGGCTCTTCGAGCAGGGCATCTCCGGGCTTCAATTGCTGGAGCCACGGCGGGAGTGCGGCGTTGGCTGGCTCGGCTCAGCAGCGCGCGACCGCAGGAGGGTACGTCCTCGCGCCGGTCTCGTTCTCAGCGTGGCAATCTGGACAGGTGATCACGCGCAATCCTCCCTCGGCCTCGCATCCGCGCGGCGCAACTGCGAATCAGCGGACACCCACGGACAAGCGCCCCTGCGGCACGGTGCCCAGCGGTCATACCGGAGACAGACGACGGTGCCGCTGCAATCGAGTATAGCAGCGGTACTTCCGGGAGTATCTGTACTTTGGTATCAAGTAGGCGGGGCATTTCGGAGGGGGGACGGGGTGAGGAGGGTGGAGAGAAGAGTGGAGAGAGGAGAGAAGGACGGGGAACCGCCAAGACGCCAAGAAGAGGCCAAGAGCGCCAAAGGGGAGACGATCGGACCCGCAGCGGGCGGGGCGGAGGGAGCGCAGAGAACGATGCAGAGACGACGAGGGGTGGAGGAGGAGAGTGGAGAGAAGGGACGACGAGGGACGGATTGGTCCACAGAGGACACTGAGGCACAGAGACGAGGAAAGGGCGAGACAATCTTGCTCTCTCCCCCTCCACTCTCCTCTTCCCGCCATCAGGCGGGGCACCGCGGTGATGGGGCTGATGGTGAGGGTGGGGGTGTGGCGTCGAGAAAGGTCGCGACATGATCCGGGTGTCGAGGGCGCGGCGTTGCGGGGTGGTGAGGGGGCGAGCGGTTCGACGGTGATGTGTGGAGTTTGCGCTCCGTGCGGCGCTGGTGCCAGACGCTCCCGCGACGGTGCCGCCGATGAGGAGGACGGGGAAGGCGGCCTGGCTACCGGCGAGGGCGCGCCCGGCGGCGCGGCCGGGGAAGAGGAGCTGCGCGGGTGGCAACCCCGACGGTGTAGGCGTCAGCGCAGGGGAGGAGGTGGAGCTCCTGGGAGGGATCGGCGGGGGTAGCGGTGTCACCGGCGACGACCCAGGCGTGCCCGCGACTTCGACTGCTTGCAGCTCGGGGGCGAGGGTGTCGAAGAGGTCGGTGGCCCAGCGGCGGGGCGCTGCTCCAGCCATTGGGCGAATTGGTGGGGTGTGGCGGCCGTAGGCGTGCAGGTAGCGTTTGAGGAGAGTTCGGCGCAGGCGCGGATGGGGGCGGCGAGGGGCTGAAGTTGGGGGTGAAGCGGCGGGGGCTGGTGTAGGTGACATTGCGGCCGAGCGTTGGGGCCGGAAGCAGAGGACACCCCGGTTCATGGCGAGACCTTCGATCTGCTGCCAGCGGGGCCAGAAGGTCTGGAAGGCGGCATGACCAGTGCCTCTGCCCAGGGGCCGACGATGGCGACGATGGCGGCGGTCAGGCTTGTCAACGGTGAGTTCGGCGTTCGCCAGCGCGGCGGCGATGGCGGCGGATGACTTCGTCGGTCTACTCGGGGGGAGAGGCGGATGTCGGGCGAGAAGGGGTTGGACGTGGTGGGATCGCGGAGAGGGCACCGGTCCACATCGGGAGGTCGCGCGCGGGGAGGAGGTGGACAGCGCGCGCGGGCCGCGCGTTTTGATCAGGTGTGATCGGGTCCAGAGGGCGTCGCGGATGGTGGCGGGCGTGCGTTGGTGAGGCGCAGGCCGATTGAGAGTTCGGCGGCGGAGAGGACCTGGCGTGCGCGCGCCGCAGAGATGGCGGCGGCGATGTCGGCGGGGGTGGCGTCGGGCGACGGCGCCGACGAGGGCGTGGCGTTCGAGGCGCAGTGGTGCAGATTGCGGCCAGGGGAGGTGGGGGAGAGGGGCGGTATGGGTGGGCATGGGGGCTCCGGGTGTGGCGTGTGTCGGTGGGTCAGTGCGTCAGTGCGTCAGTGGGTTCGTGGGGAGACTCCTCACTTTCGGCCCCCTCTCTCCCGCGAGAGGAGAGGGGGTGTCTTTTTGGGTGGGGCTTCGGGAGGGGTGTCTCCTGTTCTCCTGCTCTCCTGTTCTCCTGTTCGCCCGCTCGCCCGCTCGCCCACCCGTCGCCCTCACGCTTTGCGCAGTTCGGCGGTGTCGAGCCAGATGGTGACGGGTCCGTCGTTGTGGATTTCGACGAACATGTGGCTGCGGAAGCGGCCGGTGGCGACGGGGATGCCCAGGCGCTTGAGGGTGGTGGCGAAGTGGGCGACGAGGGCTTCGGCGACGTCTGGCGGCGCGGCGTGGACAAAGCTGGGGCGGCGACCTTTGCGCGCGTCGGCGTAGAGGGTGAACTGGGAGACGACGAGTGCGCCGCCGCCGACATCCTGGAGGGAGAGGTTAAATTTGCCGTCGGCGTCGCCGAAGATGCGCAGCCCGGCGATTTTGTTGGCCAGGAAGTCGGCGTCGGACTCGGTGTCGCCATCGCCGACGCCGAGCAGGATGACGAGGCCGGCGTCGATCGCGCCGACGGTCTCGCCTTCGACCGTGACCGCGCCCTTGCTGACGCGCTGTACCAGTGCTCGCACGAGGTTGCTTGCTCCTTCCTGTTCCCGGTGGGATTAGCCGATGCGGGCGATCTGGGCGACGGCCATCGCGGCGATGCCTTCCTCGCGGCCGATGAAGCCGATCCGCTCGTTGGTGGTGGCTTTGATGCTGACGGCGTCGCTGGGGAGGCCGAGGGCTGCCCCGATGGCGGCGCGCATGGCGGGGGTGTGCGGGGCGAGCTTCGGGCGCTCGGCGACGATGGTGCAATCGACGTTGGTGGGTTGCCAGCCGTGCTGCTGCAAGATTTCGCGCACGCGGGTGAGGAGGGCGCGGCTGTCGGCCCCGCGATAGGTTTCGTCGCTCGGTGGGAAGTGCTGGCCGATGTCGCCGAGGGCCGCCGCGCCGAGCAGGGCGTCCATGATGGCGTGCAGGGCGACATCGGCATCCGAGTGGCCGAGCAGGCCCAATTCGAAGGGGATGGTGACCCCGCCGAGGACGAGGGCGCGACCGGGCGCGAGTTGGTGGACGTCGTAGCCGATGCCGATGCGGGTAGTCATCATGTTGTTCCAGGTTCAAAGTTCAAAGTTCAAAGTTCGGA
>JAXLWN010000161.1:0-6710 GCA_046328475.1 Chloroflexia bacterium
CAACGCGACAAGAAATCGTAAATGTCAGAGTTTGTAAAGGGCCTTGCGGTTAGGGTCCGCGGGAATGCATCCTGGAAGTCAGCGCGGACCTGCTGATGGAATTGTGTACGCATAGTAAGGATGGCGACATTCTGGTTGCCAATTCGGTCTAGGTGCGATTTGAGTACAATCAAGGCATCACGAACACGCGGATAGTTGTTGCTCGCGACCTCATCAAGCCCATCAAGAATGACAAGGAGGCCCGACTTGCTGGCATAACTATCGAAGCAATCTGCCATGCGATAGGCGTTGTTGTCTGTTGCTCGATCTCGAAGAACCTGAAAGAGCCAATCGTTGCCAGGATCCTTGGGCGGCTCGAGGGTGCGCAGTTCAACACGAATCGGGAAACGGGCATGCCTAGGATCTTTTAGCGCCGTCCGACAAGCGTCAACTAACAGGCGTTTGCTAAGCGTGGTCTTCCCAGCACCCGGGTCACCAACGATGCGAATTCGGCGCCCCTGCGTGTTGAGTGTCTCTGTCTCGAGAAGGGTCTCGTGCGTGTAAAGGTGTTCACCCCCCGCGCCCTCAAGCCCCAATGTAACATAGATTTGATCGATATTGAGTGTCACGTCGCTAGTTGAAGCGACCCGAAGTAGCAAGACATCATCGGTAAGGAGGAGGCTGCAGTAGCGTTTGAGGGAGAGCGAAGCAGCAAGAGCATGTGCGATTGGACGATTTAAGGCGAATAGTATTCCCTCAACAACGTAGCTGAGTTTTTGGCGGTAGTACACCCCCACACTCGCTAGAGCGCTCGCCGGTAGCAAGGTGCCAATGAGCGCGACACGGTGATCCCAGAGCCAATGCAGAATTGCAGCGACGACCCACATAGCGACCTCCCATATGACCTACCAGTAGAGCGAAGGCGCGGGTGATGAATTGGCAGCATTCAACAGGAGCTTGGGCCTATGCGACGGATACACTTTCTGGACGATAAGTCATTATATCAAACGCAGCCCAAGGACGAATTAGCGTCCCCGGCGCGCAGCCCCCACCGCCGCGCCGTCGTCTCCCACACCGCCAGGCCGAACGCGTAGACGATGAGCAGCATCAGCGGCAGGGCGGGGCAGGTCGCCCGTCGCAGCAAACTTTCCTTGCGCGAACGTGGAGCGAAACTCCCGGCGAGCATTCGCTATCACAGCCGACGCAAAGTAGAGCGCAACGCTACAGATGAGCATCAGCGCGACGGAGAAGAACTCGTTAGCGAACGGTCCAACAGACGAGACTGGGAGCTTGCTGAAAGCATAGGCGGCTAAAAAGCCAACCGTCACAACCTGGGAAGGCAAGACTAGGACGAACTTCAACAGCTCCGACAAGATGCCCCTGAATACTATGCCTCCCACAAGCAAGATTATCGCTGTGACGATTGCAAGGACTTAGAGCCGGTTGCACAACCCTGGCACGGGCCTTGTAGCGTCGTGGGCATGAAAGTGCATGACTTGGTCTCGGATGACCTCTGGACACGCATCGCGCCGCTGCTCCGCCGCACCCGCCGCAGCAGAAGGGCGGCAACCCCTGGGAGCCGGACCGGCCCGCCCTGTGCGGCATCCTGTACGTGTTCAAGACGGGCGTCGGCTGGAACGACCTGCCGCTGGAGCTGGGCGGCGGGAGCGGCAGCACCTGCTGGCGGCGGCTCCAGGCCTGGCAGGCGGCGGGCGTCTGGCACACCCTGCATCGGCTGCTGCTCGACGAGTTGGGCGGGGCCGACCAGATCGACTGGAGCCGGGCGAGCGCGGACAGCGCGAGCGTCCCGGCAAAAAGGGGGGCGCGGCGACTGGGCCGAACCCGACGGATCGCGGCAAACCGGGCTCGAAGCGCCATGTCGTGGTCGACCGGCGCGGCATCCCGCTGGCGATCGGCCTGACCGCCGCCAACCGCCCCGACGACGGGCTGCTCGCCGCGCTGGTGGACGCCGTCGAGCCGGTCAAGCGCCCGCGCGGGCGGCCCCGCAAGCGCCCGGCGAAGCTGCACGCCGACAAGGGCTACGACTACGCCCACTGCCGCGCCACGCTGCGCCGCCGGGGCCTCACCCCGCGCATCGCGCGCAAGGACGTCGAGAGCAAGACCCGCCTCGGCCGCCACCGCTGGGTCGCCGAGCGCACCCTCGCCTGGCTCAACCAGTTCAAGCGCCTGCCGATCCGCTACGAGCGCCGCGACGACATCCACCAAGCGTTCCTCGACATCGGCTGCATCCTCATCTGTCTGCGCTTCCTCCAGCGCCCCAGATGAGGTTGTGCAACCGGCTCTAAGCGCTCACGGCTTGAGCGCAAACGCCAGCGAAGTATATTCCTGTCCCGTAAGAACGTGAGTTCTTGATAGATAGCGAATATCACTCCAAAACAAATGCCATACATGATTCCAAACAAAACAAACCACAGCGTGGCGATGTAAGCGCCAATCCAGCCAGCCCCGGCGAAGGGCAATCCTCACTTGAAGTAAACCAGAAGAGGGGCAACTCCGCCGGATAACCAGCAGATCGACACGATGCTAACGACAATGCGACTCAATCGCTCTAATCCCCAGACCAAGAGTTTCGGTGCTTTATCGAGAGTGTTGCTTGCGTGTGATACAAATATGGGCCATTCTATTGCCAGGAATCGCCATTCCATTGACGGTTGCATGTACGCCTGCACCACCACACCCCACTGCCATTGATACCCAGCAAGCCGCTCATAAGTATAGCCGAACTCGCGCGAAGAGGCGGAATAGTGCGATACTCACGCGATACTCACAGCAGCATCCACACCCGCCCAAAATTGATTTAGAACATATCCCCTGCAAACTTCGAAGAGTTCGGCGTACCTTCGCGGGATTCTGCGCGGCGCTCGAACGCGACCGAAACGGGATTGCCCTCTTTCGCAAAATCCTGAAACTTGTGATATACTCCCCTCAGGAGAAACCGACTGACGGGTCGGTCGGATTCGTGAGGTGGCGGCGATGGTGCGCGAGCAGGAGCGGAGCAGGGATCGGCGGCAGCGCGTCCTCGACGCCGCGCTCGACATTTTCACGCGCGATGGCTACAGCGACACCCTCGTCGATGAGATCGCGCGACGCTCCGATACCTCCAAGGGCGGCGTCTATTTTCACTTCCCGAGCAAGCAGGCCCTCTTCATCTCCCTGCTCGACGAGGCGGGCCGATTGCTGACCCACCGCATCGAGCGCGCCATCGCGGCCGAAACCGACCCCCTCGCGCGCGGCATGGCCGCGCTCCGCGCCGTGCTCCACACCTTCGGCAGCCACCGCGCCCTGGCGCGGCTGCTGCTGGTCGAGGCGCTCGGTGCCGGGCACCAGTTCAACCTCAAGATGGCCGAACTGCACGACCAGTTCGCGACCATCATCGCTCAACAGGTAGCAGACGCGGTGTTGCAGGAACTGATCCCGCCGCTCGATCCCGATCTCGTCGGAGTGGCCTGGTTCGGCGCGGTGAACCAGGTCGTGACGCGCTGGGTGCTGACGGGGCAGCCGGAGCGCCTGGAGGATGCCTACCCGGCCCTCCGGCGCTTACTTCTTTCCGGCGTCGGCCTGCCAGCAGAGGAGACTAGCCAATGATTGTCGTGGAACGCGCGACTACTGACACGATCGCTCCCGCACTTGAGGCGCGTTGCGTCGAGGCCGCTGAATTGGCCGTCAGGACCGGACAGGCCGTCCTCGCCGCCTGCTCGCTGCCGATCGACGCGCCCGCCGATCCGCCCGACTGGTTCGCGCGGGCGGGCAGCAGCGACGGCTATCGCGCCTATTGGGAGCGCCCGGAGCTCGGCACCGTGCTCCTCGGCTCGGGCGTCGCGCGGTTGGTCCGCTCCGACAGCCTTACCCCGCTCGCCGACGCCGCCGACCTCCTGCGCGCCGACCGCGCCGCGATCGTCGCCGACGATCTCACGCGCGCCGTCGGCGGGCCGCGCTACCTCGGCGGCTTCGCCTTCGACCCGACACAAACCGCCCCGCCCGAGTGGGACGACTTCCCGAACGGCCAACTGGTCCTGCCGCGCATCCTGGTCCAGGTCGCCGACGGGCAGGCGACACTCACCGCTACCGTGCTTGTTGAACCCGGTGCCGACTGGTCGGTCGCGCTCGCCGCCACCCTGGCGGAATTGGCCTCCTTGCAAGAGACGGTCCCCGTTGCCACCCAGGCCGCGCAGGTCGAATCGATCGAGGAACTGCCCGCGCCGGACGTCTGGAAGGACGCGGTCGCCCGCACCGCCGCCGATGTCCGCGCCGGGCGCTACGCGAAGGTCGTCCTGGCCCGCCAGCAGCGCGTCCATCTCGACGGCGACGCCGATCTCGCCGCCGCCCTCCGCTATCTGCGCGAGCACTATCCCGGTGCCTACGTCTTCGCGCTCGGCACCCCCGGCGGCTGCCTCCTGGGCGGCACGCCCGAGCGGCTGATTCGCCTCGCTGGCCAGGAAGTCGCCACGCTCTGCCTCGCCGGGACCACCGCGCGCGGCGCAACGCCGGAGGAGGACGCGCGCCTGGCCGATGAGCTGTTCAACAGCGCCAAGAACCGCGAGGAGCACGCCATCGTCGTCAGCGCCATCCGCGACGCGCTCGAACCGGTCTGCGACGAGTGGCTGATGCCCGACACGCCCCAGATCATGCAGATTCGCAACCTCCAGCACCTCGCGACGCCCGTGCGCGCCCGCCTGCGCGGCGACCGCTGCGTCCTCGACCTCGTCGCGCGCCTGCACCCGACCCCCGCCGTCGGCGGCATCCCGCGCGCCGAGGCCCTGGTGGCGATTCGCGAGCGCGAGGGGTTCGGGCGCGGCTGGTACGCCGGGGCGGTCGGCTGGGTCGATGGTTACGGCGGCGGCGAGTTCGCGGTGGCCCTCCGATCCGCTCTGGTGGTGCCGGGCATGGCCATCCTCTACGGCGGCGCGGGCATCATGGGCGACTCCAATCCCGACTCGGAGTACGCCGAGACCGCGCTGAAGCTGCGGCCGATGCGCGCCGCACTGGGGGTGGGCGCATGATCGGCGAGGGCATGAAGAACGCCGCGCTTTCCGCCGCGTTTGTGGCGGAACTGGGCCGTTCGGGCGTGCGCCACGCCGTGGTCTGCCCCGGCTCGCGCTCGACGCCCCTGGCGCTTGCGCTGGCCGATTCGCACGACATCCGCATCTGGCTGCACATCGACGAGCGCTCCGCCGCTTTCTTTGCGCTCGGTATGGCGCGGTCGCTCGGTGAACCGGTCGCCGTGCTGTGCAGCTCCGGCACCGCCGCCGCCAACTTCCTCCCGGCGGTCGTGGAAGCCTCGCTCTCACGCATCCCCCTGCTCGTTCTCACCGCCGACCGCCCGCCCGAACTGCGCGACGTCGGCGCGGCGCAGACGATGGATCAGGTGCGCCTCTACGGCGGGCACGTCAAGTGGTTCCACGAACTGCCCGTGCCCGAAATCACCGCCGAACTGCTGCGGCAGGTCCGCTTCACCGCCGCCCGCGCCGTGGCGACCGCGCTCGCCGCGCCGCGCGGCCCGGTCCACCTCAACTTCCCCACGCGCGAGCCCCTTGTCCCCGCGCCCGGCGAAACGGTGCCCGCGCTCGCCGACGAGATCGCGACGGCGGGTCGCGGCGAGCATCGCCCCTTCACCGCCGTCTCCACCGGCCCCGCGCTCCCCGACGCCGCGCTCGCCGCACTCGCGGCCGACCTCGCCTCCACCGAGCGCGGCCTGATCGTCTGCGGCCCGCAGGATGACCCGGCGCTCGCCCCGGCCGTCGCCCGGCTCGCCGCCGCGCTCGGCTACCCGCTCCTCGCCGACGGCCTCTCGCAAACACGCAGCGGCCCCCACGACCGCGCGCTCGTCATCGACACCTTCGACGCCTTCCTCCGCGACGACGCCACCTGCCGCGCCCTCGCGCCCGAGGTCGTGCTGCGCTTCGGCGCACCGCCGACCTCGAAGCCGCTCGCGCAATACCTCGCGCGCTACCCCGCCAGCCGCCACCTCCTGATCGACGGCGTCGCCGCCTGGCGCGATCCCGCATTCCTCACCTCCGACGTGCTGCACGCCGACCCGGTCGCCGTCTGCGACGCCCTGGCCGATCACCTCGGCGCGGGCGTGGCCTCCTGCAGCGACTGGACCGCCACCTGGCTCGATATCGCCGCGCGCTCCCGCGCCGCCATCGACGCCCAACTCGCCGCCACGGACGATTTCTCCGAGGGCCGCGTCTTCGCCGAACTCGCCGCGCTCCTGCCGGACGGCGCGACCCTCTACGCCGGGAACAGCATGCCGGTGCGCGATCTCGACACCTTCCTCCCGGCGGGCGACCGCGCCGTGCGCTGCCTCTCGAACCGGGGCGCGAATGGCATCGATGGCGTCAACTCCAGCGCGCTCGGCGTCGCGGCGGTCAGCGCCGGACCGGTCGTGCTAGTGATCGGCGACCTCTCCTTCTTCCACGACCTCAACGGCCTGCTCGCCGCGAAGCTGCACCACCTACGCGCGACGATCGTCGTCGTCAACAACGACGGCGGCGGCATCTTCTCCTTCCTGCCGCAGGCCACCGCCGTCCCGCACGACCGCTTCGAGCAACTCTTCGGCACCCCGATCGGCCTCGACTACGCCGCCGCCGCCGCCCTCTACGGTGCCACCTTTCACCGCGCCAGCGACTGGTCCGACTTCCGCACTGCCGTCGCCAACGGCATCGCGGGCGACGGCCTCTCGATCGTCGAAGTCTGCACCGAGCGCGCGA
>JAXLWN010000162.1:0-6207 GCA_046328475.1 Chloroflexia bacterium
ATCGTGTACGCTGCTCACCGGCTCCGGGTGCTTGACGGCATGCAAGGAACCCCGTAGCCTATTGGCGGGGAACCGCCACCACCCATAACGTAGTCCCCGGCACGTTTGCCAGGGGACAAACACCAGCCAGCGGCTCCGTGGGGGCGGAGGCCGTGCGTTGCAGAAGGAGGCAAGGGATGTTCAAGGAGTTTCGCGATTTCATCATGCGCGGCAACGTGGTCGAACTGGCTGTGGCGGTGATCATGGGTGCCGCCTTTGGCAAAATCGTCACCTCCGTGGTGGAAGACATCATCACCCCGCTGATCGGCGCGGCCGGCGGCCAGCCCGACTTCTCAACGATCAAGGCCGGGCCGATCCTGATCGGCAACTTCATTAATGCCGTCGTCGGCTTCCTGATCATCGCGCTCGTCGTCTTCCTGCTCATCGTCAAGCCGATGAACTCCCTGATGGCGCGCATGAAGAAGCAGGAAGAAGTCGCCCCGCCCGCCCCGACCGTCGACCAGAAGCTCCTCACCGAAATCCGCGACCTCCTCAAGGACCCGGCCCCGCGCTAACCCCACCACCCACCGAACACACAACTGCGCCCCCTCCCGCTAGCGGGAGGGGGCGCGGCTTTCTGTCCAAAGACCTCAGCCCGCGCCGGGTACCCGCTTGCGGGTGGGGCTTCGCGGCGACCCGCAAGTCGCCCCCAGCCCAGGGCTTCAGCCCTCGGGCCTCGGGGGATCGCGGGGGCCTCTCTCAATGCAGCGACGCCGGCACCGGACGACTCACCACCACCTGCCACCACGCCAGCCAGCGCGCCGGGTGCTCCCGCCGCTCCGCCTCGACCGCGCGCGGCCCCTCGAACGGTCGCGCCGCGAACCCGATCGCCCGCACATCGAGATTGCCGCAGGTGTAGAGCGCACGCGGCAGGTGATACTCCTGCGTCACCAGGATCGCCTCGTCCGGCCGCACGCCATAGATCGAATGCGCCCGATAGCAACTATCGTAGGTGCGGAGCCCCGCGCCATCCAGCACGATCGCGCCCTCCGGCACCCCGCGCGCCAGCGCATAGTCGCGCATCGCCGACGGCTCGTCGTAATTGCTCGCGCGGCCATCGCCGGTCATCAGCAGCGTCTCGACCTTGCCCGCGTTGTAGAGCGCGATCGCCGCATCCACCCGGTAGGCCAGCGCATTGCTCAACCGCTCCCCGGCAACACCTGCGCCCCGAAGACGATCGCCACCCGCCGCTGCGGCACCGCCGCCAGGTCCCGGTAGATCTCCTGCGTGCGGCCAGCTGCATCCACGCCTGATCGACCCCGCCCCCAGCAGCGGCAATCCCACCAGCGCCAGCCCGATCAATCCCAGCGTCCGCCACCGCCGCTTCGGTTTGTCCCGCCTCACCTTCATGCGCGCAGTATAGATGAAGTGTAGCGGGAAGGCCGAAGTCGGAAGCATCGCGCCTGTGCGGCTGCGCTCATCCCGAAAGGCCATCGCCCTGAGTGAGCCACTTCCGACTTCCCACTTCCCACTTCGCGTCAGCCCCGCATCCGCTCCAGCATCAGCGCCATGATAATGCTCGAGATCACCAGCGGCTCATCCTGCTCATACAGCGACCGCGCTGCTCGACCCGGAACTTGCCCCTCCAGGAACGCTTACTGCTTTTTCAGATAGAGCGCCGTCTGCCCGCGCACATCGACCAGATAGGCCGGATTGAAGAGATAGCCGGAGAAAATCCCCAGCACCGGCACCTCGCCGAGCAGCGCATCCATCACCTTGACCCAGGCATTCTCCTCGTGGATCACGCCGAGATCATTGCCGCCCGGATCGCTAATCGGATAATTCGCCTTCCAGATCGAGCGCAACCTGGCTGTCGCACCTGCCCGATCGGCTGCCCATACGGCGTGGTGATATTGTAGTCGCGTTGAAATCGAGGATCCGTCTGCATTCATCCGGTAGAGCGGCTGCGTCTGCCCTCGTCCGCGAAGATGGTGATATCTTCCTTCAGCCGGAATGCCTTCGCTTCACATACGCGACCAACTGCCCGCTCGCATCGGTCACCCGCACCTGGGCGGATTGATCGCCAGAATCTTGAACGACATATCCAGCGGATACACCGAGCATCGCGCGGATACCTCCCTACGTCAGACGCACCTCTATCGCCCCGGTCACTGCCAATAGAGTACGCTCATCACACCGCAAACGTTTCTGAGCGGGCGAGCGGGCGAGCGGGCGAACGGGCGAGCGGCGAGCGGGCGAACGGGCGAACGGGCGAGCGGGCGAGCGGGCGAACGGGCGAACGGGCGACACTCTCCTCCAACGCCACCGTCCTCCGAGTGAGGCACCCCCTCTCCTCGCGGGAGAGGGGGCCGGGGGTGAGGTCTCTCGTTCGCCCGTTCGCCCGCTCGCCCGCTCGCCCGTTCGCCCTCACGCCCCCACGCCCTCACTCGTCCTCCGCTAACCCCACGCGCACCGCCCTCCACCTCCCGCCGCGCCGTATCGAACGCATCGTTCGCCGCGCGCACCGCATCCTGCGCCCGCTCCAACTCCGCCCGCGTCGCCCGCCGCGCCCGCCCGATCAGCCGCGCCTGGTCCTCATACGCAAACTTCAACGCCTTATACGCCTGGTCCAGCTCCCGCAACTCCGCGCGCATCGCTCTCCTCAACACCCATTGCCATCGCCCACCCGGCACATCCGCACAGCGGCGATCTCCTGGTTCTTGGTAACACGGAACCCGCCAATTTGCCAACCCTCACCACAGTTCGATATCCTGCGGGGTAGTCAATGGCGATTGAAAGGGGTTACAACGACCGTGATGACCTCCCACCCCGCACCGCTCTGGCCCGACGGCCACGTTACCACCACGCCCATACCCCAGATCACCCCCTACCCGGTGGACAACCCGCGCGGCGCGATCGTCGTCTGCCCCGGCGGCGGCTACCGCATGCTCGCGCCGCACGAGGGCGAGCCGATCGCCCGCTGGCTCAACTCCCTCGGCATCGCCGCCTTCGTCGTCGAGTATCGCATCGCCCCCAACCGCCACCCCGCGCCGCTCAGCGACGGCCAGCGCGCCATCCAATTCGTGCGCCACCACGCCGCCACCTGGGACCTCGATCCCGCCCAGGTCGGCCTGCTCGGCTTCTCGGCGGGCGGGCACCTCACCGCCTCCGTCGCCACCCAGCCCGACGCCGCCGACCCCGCCAGCCCCGATCCCGTCGCCCGCCAGAGCAGCCGCCCCGACCTGATCGTCCTCGCCTACCCGGTCATCTCCTTCATGGACAACGCCCACCTCGGCTCGATCGAGAACCTCCTCGGCCCCGACGCCACCGAGGCGCAGCGCGCCGCCCTCTCCGCCGACCGCAACGTCGATGCCCGAACCCCGCCCGCCTTCCTCTGGCACACCGCCGCCGACGCCTCAGTCCCCGTCGAGCACAGCCTGCGCTTCGCCAGCGCGCTGGCCCGGCATGGTGTACCCTTCGGCCTGCACGTCTACCCGGCCGGACGCCACGGCCTCGGCCTGGCCCTGGACGACCCCATCGTCGGCACCTGGGCCACCCTCTGCGCCGCCTGGCTGGCCGACCGCGGCTACGGCCGAATGAGTGACGAGTGACGAGTAACGAGTGACGAGGAGGGACGGACCCACCCAGCACTCAGCACTCAGCACTCAGCACTCGTCTACCACGACTCACGACTCACGACCTCACACAGGAGGCCCCCGATGACCACCCGCACCACTTCCAGCCCACGCACTACCACCGCGATCGGCAGCCACGGTTCTCGTCCTGCGCATCGCCCCGGCGACACCGTCATCACCACCACCGTCGACGCGGGCGGCGGCGACGCCACCGGCCAGCAAGTCACCCCGCGCGGCAACCCGCAGACCGGCCCCTTCTACATCGAAGGTGCCGAACCGGGCGACACCCTCGTCGTCCACTTCACCAAAATCGCCCCCAACCGCGCCACCGGCTGGACCGCCACCGTCCTCGCCGAGAACGTCGTCGATCCCGCCTTCGTCCGCGAACTCCCGGTCCGCGGAGGTCGGCACCTGGCAGGTCGATCTCGACTCGCAGGTCGCCACCCCGCCCACCAACACCCCGCAACTCGGCCACCTGCGCTTCCTAACCCCGATGCTCGGCTGCTCGGCGTCGCCCTGCCAGGTGGCCGAAGATCTCCTGCGCCACCTCCGCCGAGCATGGCGGCAACATGGACTACAAGGGCTTCGCCCCCGGCTCCACCGTCTACCTCCCCGTCGCCGTCGCGGGTGCCCTCTTTCACCTCGGCGACGCCCACGCCACCCAGGGCGCGGCGAGATCGTCGGCACCGGCATCGAGATCTCCGCCGACGTCGAATTCACCGTCGAACTCCAGAAGGGGAAGAAGATCGGCTGGCCGCGCGGCGAGGACGCCGACGATCTCGCCTGCGGCAACGCCCGCCCGCTCGACCAGGCCCTCCAGCACGCCACCACCGAACTCACCCGCTGGCTCGTCGCCGACTACGGCCTCGACATCCGCGCCGCCAGCACCCTGCTCGGCCAGGTCATCGAGTACGAAGTTGGCAACGTCTTCGACCCCGCCTACACCATGGTCGCCAAGATCCACAAATCCATCCTGCGCGCCCTCACCGAGGCCGGTAAGTGCCGAGTGCCAAGTGCTCAGTGCCAAGTGTGCAACGCGCGGTTCCCGGTTCCAGATTCCACCGCACCAACTTCTTGAACTTCGAACCAACCCCTCGGCACTTGGCACTTCGCACTCGGCACTCGGCACTTCGCACTCGGCACTCGGCACTTCGCACTCGGCACTTCGCACTTCGCACTCATCACAAGGAGGCCCCATGAACGAACTCACCGCCTACCGCGAGCAAATCGACAGCCTCGTCACCATGCTCACCGCGCAGATCGCCGAAGTCCCCGACGCAATCCTCTACCGGCGCACCGGCCCCTCCCAGAACCCGATCGGCTTCATCTACTGGCACATCCTCCGCATCTGGGACCTCGACCACAGCCTGCGCACCGGCACCAACCCCCTCAACGACAGCCTCTGGCATCGCGGCGACTTCTCCACCAAAGCCGACTACAAGCCCGATGGCCTCGGCCTGCGCGGGCTCGGCATGGGCGTCGGCTACAGCGACGCCGAAGTCGATGGCGTCCGCATCCCCCGCGAAGTCCTGACCGAATATCAGGCCACCCTCGTCGCCGCCACCAACGCCTACCTCGACTCCGCCACCGACGAATCCATCCGCGCCGAGCGCCCCTCCCCGCTCAGCCCAGGCTCGACCATGAACTCCGCCTCGCGCCTCCAGCACACCGTCTCCCACAGCTACCACCACCTCGGCGAAATCCGCTTTATCAAAGGCACCTTCGGCATCACCGACCCGACCTATCCGAAGAGTTGACAGTAGTCAGTAGTCAGTAGTCAGTGCCTCTCCCGGAGCTTGCTCTGCACGCAAAGGCAAGCGTTTCGTGCGAGAATCTGACTACTGACTACTGACTACTGACTACTGGAGCGCAGCGATGACCGTCCACGCCCTCATCTTCGACGTCTTCGGCACCGTCGTCGATTGGCGCGGCAGCATCATCGCCGAGGGCGCAGCCTGGGATCGCGCCCACGGCACCAGCATCGACTGGGCCACCTTCGCCGACGCCTGGCGCGCACGCTATGCCCCCTCGATGAACCGCGTTCGCAGCGGCGAGCTCCCCTGGACCAACCTCGACGGCCTCCACCGCCAATCCCTGGAAGCACTCCTGCCCGATTTCGGCTTCCCCACCCTCACCGACGCCGAAAAAGACCACCTCAACCGCGTCTGGCACCGCCTGGCCCCCTGGCCCGACAGCGTCCCCGGCCTCACCCGCCTGCGCCAGCAATTCACCCTCGCCCCGATGTCCAACGGCAACGTCGCCCTGCTCACCAACATGGCCAAGCGCGCCGGTCTCCCGTGGGACTGCATCCTCGGTGCCGAGCTCGTCCGCGCCTACAAGCCCGACCCCGCCACCTACCAATCCGCCGCCACCTACCTCGCCCTCCCCCTCGACCAGATCCTGATGGTCGCCGCGCACCAATCCGACCTCCGCGCCGCCGCCGCCGCCGGACTCCGCACCGCCTTCATCCCCCGCCCGCTCGAATACGGCCCCGACAACCCGCCCGACCTCACCCCCGACCCCACCTTCGACTACACCGCCCCCACCTTCCTCGCCCTCGCCGACCAACTCCACTGCCCCTGATCCCTTCTTC
>JAXLWN010000163.1:0-6135 GCA_046328475.1 Chloroflexia bacterium
AGAGCCCCTTCAACACCGCGATCCCCTCCGCCAGCCGCCCGATGCGCACCCCCGGCGCGTCATAGACCAGCCCCGCCTGCGCATACTCCTTCTGCAACCACCCCGCCCCCAACCCCAGTTCCAGCCGCCCGCCCGAGAGCAGATCGAGCGTCGCCGCCTCCTTGGTCAGCAGCACCGGGTGGCGATAGTCGTTGTCGATCACGATCGTTCCCACCCGCAGCCGCGTCGTCGCGCTCGCCGCCGCCATCAGCGCCACCAGCGGCGCGAACTGATCGCCAAAGAAATCGGGCACAAAATGATCGCGGATCAAGAACGTCGCATACCCCAACTCCTCCACCCGCCGCACATGCGCAATCCACGCCTCGGTGGCCAGCGGCTGCTCATTAATCACCCCGAACCGAAAAGCCCGTCCCATTACCAGCACTCCTCACGATACCGTTCACCATCCTGCACAGTTTCCCTGCGCCACGGAGGCAAAAACACGACCATGCGCAAAAGGGTTGCAAACCTCCTGGGCCACACTCCCGGCAACTGGATAGCACCACGCAGTCGCGCTGCGCAACCACCTCCCCGCCACTAGGTAATTCACCGTAGCGCACCACCCATACGCGCCCCACACATGCTCCGCACGATTGCGTGGTTCACGCGATGTGCGCCCGCGTCCCACGGCGTAAAGTAGTGACATCGAAGGGACCGGACGCAAGAGCGAACGGCAAGGGCAAGAAAGAAAGGAACGAACAATGAACCTGCAAATCGGACTCGCGATCGTGGACCAGATGAACGGCGGCAAGGAAACCAGGCAGCGCATGGACGGCTGGATGAACCGGGATTCGCGGACGATGCGCCGCCTACGCACCATCAGCGCCAACGCCCTCGTCGCCCTCGCCGCCCGCCTCACCCCCGAGCTCAGCGCCCTCCCCGACCCCCAGCGCACCGCCACCCCGGAACTCTCGGCCTAAACAGCGTGACCCACAACATGACACAAGCGAGAGGGCGGGGCCGCTAACATAGCCCCGCCCTCTCGCATTGTCTCAATTCACAGCGCAACTCTGGACAACCCGCGCATCTCAGCCCGCGCAGGCGGGCTTCGCGGCGACCCGCAGGTCGCCCCCAGCCCAGGGTTTCAACCCTTGGGGCACCGTCGCCGAGCAATCGCTACGCCTACGCCTCGTCCTGTTTACGGATCGCCTGCTCGATCTCTTGTTTGTTACCGGCGACATAGAGCCAGGCATAGAAGAGATCAACCGGCCGCAACGTCGGGAAATTATAGAGGAGTTGGTTGTCATCCCAGCCGAGGCGACGGTACGTCTCTAGTGTCCAGACTGGGATGCGTGTCCGCACGATGCAGGCGTCACCGCCCTGGACACCCGGTGTTTTTTCGATGCCGGGCCAGGTATGGGACAGTTCAAGCGCTAGGTGCCCGAAGACGCGCACCTTCTCCTCTTGTTCGAGATGTGAGATTTGCTGCTCAAGTTCTTGCGCTGTCATTGCTGCACTGCCTCGCGCTACCATCGCTACTACTAATGTCCGGTGGCAATCGTACTCAAGCAGAAGCCCCGCTGCCACTGGTGGCAGCGGGGCTTCTGCTTCTCGGCGAAAGTCGCCAGTCAGTAATTCGCGTTCGACGGATCCACGTCATCCGACCAGGCCAGACGCCCCCCCGTCAGGTTCCGCAGCTTGCGGAAGCCCGCCGCCTGGAGGATCCCCAGCCCGCGCGCCGAGCGCACGCCCGAGCGGCACTGCATCACGATCTCATCCGCCGTATCGAGCTCGTGCATCCGCGCCGGCAGGTCGCCCAGCGGGATAAAGCGCACATCCGGCTCATCGATCGTCCCGATCGCCCACTCGTGCGGGTCGCGCACGTCCACAATCACCACATGCTTGCCGCTGTCCAATTCCGACTTCAACTCGCGCGGCGTCACTTCCAGCTTCGCGTCGAGCGAAACCTCCGGCCCCGGCGTGATGCCGCAGAACTCGTCGTAGTCGATCAGCTCGTGGATCGTCCGGTGTTCGCCGCAGACCGGGCAATCCGGGTCCTTCCGCAGCTTGTACTCGCGGAACTGCATCTTCAGCGCGTCGAAGCGCAGCAGCCGCCCGATCAGCGGGTTGCCGATGCCGACCACCAGCTTGATCGCCTCCGCCGCCTGCAGCGACCCCACGATCCCCGGCAGCACGCCCAGCACCCCGCCCTCGGCACACGACGGCACCAGCCCCGGCGGCGGCGGCTCCGGATAGAGGCAGCGGTAGCACGGCCCGTCCTCCGCGCCAAAGATCGTGATCTGCCCCTCGAACCGGAAGATCGACGCGTAGACATACGGCTTGCCCAGCAGCACGCACGCATCGTTGACCAGATAGCGCGTCGGGAAGTTGTCGGTCCCGTCCACGATCAGGTCGTAGTCCTTGAAGATTTCCAGCGCATTCTCGCTCGACAGCCGCGTCTCGTGCGTCGCGATCTCGATGAACGGGTTCAGCCCCGACAGCCGCCGCTTCGCCGCGACCAGCTTCGGCACGCCGATATCGTCGGTCGTGTAGGTCACCTGGCGCTGCAAGTTCGAGTCGTCCACCACATCGCTATCCACGATGCCCAGGTAGCCGACCCCCGCCGCCGCCAGGTAGAGCCCGAGCGGTGCCCCGAGCCCGCCCGCGCCGATCATCAGCACGCGCGCACCCTTCAGCTTCTTCTGCCCGGCCATCGTCACTTCGGGCATAATCAGGTGGCGGCTGTAGCGCCCGATCTCCTCCGGCGACAGCGTGATCTCGGCCACCTCCGCCTCGGCCACGCCGCCCGCGATCGCCGGCACGATCGTGATCGTGTCGCCGTCGCTCACCTCGGTCGCCTCGCGCTCCAGGTAGCGCACATCCTCGTCATTCAGGTAGATGTTGACGAAGTTGCGCAGCTGCCCGTTCTCCTTGTAGAGATGCTGCTTCAGTTCACCATACTCGCTCGTCAGCCCCGCCAGCACCTCGCCGACCGTGCCGCCGCCGAACGACACCTCTTCCTTGCCACCCGCAAACTGCCGCAGCGCCGTCGGCACCAGCACCTTCACATTGCTCGCCATCTGCTCCTCCGTGTGAGAATGAAGAATGAAGAATGAAGAATGGAGAAATGTGGGGCTCGTACTGCTCGTCGTGTTACGACACCCCACAAATTTTCTCAATTCTCAATTCTCAATCCTCAATTCCTCCTCATCATACCCCGATCGATCGCCCTTCAACACCCAACTATGCACCTCGGCCGCCTGCCGCTCGCGCACCGACTGGATCACGTAGGAATAGCCCGGCCAGGCCGCCTCGCGGTCCGTCTCCGACGGGCGCGCCGGGTGATCCGGGTGGGAATGGTAGAAGCCCAGGATCTCCCAGCCCGCCGCCCGCGCATCCCGCTCCGCCTGCATGAAATCGCGCGGCTCGATCAGGAAGCGCCGCCGACGCTGCTCCGTCTCCTCCCACACATTCTCCACCGGGCGCACCTCGCGCACCACCTTGTCGCCATCCCCCTGCGTCCCCAGCAAAAAGCCGCAGACCTCGTCGGGATAGCCCCCCTCGCCATGCCGCGCCACCGCGCCCCGCTGCTCGTCCGTCCAGATCAGCGCCATCGCTTCGCTCCAGTAACGAGTAATGAGTAACGAGTAACGAGTGGATCCAAGCTCCTCGTTACTCGTTACTCATTACTCGTTACTCAGTCATTCTCGTCCCAAAACCGCGCCGACAGGTACTTATCCGCCCCGTCGCAGAGGATTGTCACAACGGTGCCCTGCTCCAGCGTGCGGGCGAGGCGCAAGGCCGCGTGGACATTCGCACCGGCCGAGATGCCGACCAGCAGCCCCTCCTCGCGCGCGAGGCGCTGCACCATCGCGTAGGCATCCTCGGTCGCCACGGTCACATTCTCGTCGGCCACGCTCGGGTCGTAAATCGCCGGGACCAGCGCGCTCGCCATGTGCTTCATCCCCTCCAGCCCGTGATACGGGCCATCGGGGTGCATCGCGATCAGCCGGATGCCGGGATGCAACTCGCGCAACCGCCGCGCCGTGCCGATGAAGGTCCCGCTCGTCCCGACGCCCGCGACATAGTGCGTGATCGCCCCATCCGTCTGCGCCCAGATCTCCGGCGCGGTCGTCTCGTAATGCGCACGCCAGTTGGCGGGATTGCTGTACTGATCGGCGTAGAAATAGCGATCCCGGGTTCTCCGCGTAGCGCCGTCGCGCCTCGCGGATCGCCCCGTCGCTGCTCTCCAGCGCGCTCGTCAGGATTACCTCGGCCCCATAGGCCTTCAGGATGCGCTTGCGCTCCGGGCTGGCGTTCTCCGGCAGGCAGAGTTCGACCCCGAAGCCCATCGCCGTCCCGATCATCGCCAGCGCGATCCCGGTATTGCCGCTCGTCGCCTCCAGGATCACCTTCCCCGGCGTCAGCAGCCCGCGCGCGATGCCATCGCGAATCATCGATAGCGCCGGACGGTCCTTCACACTCCCGCCGGGGTTCGCCATCTCCGCCTTTGCCAGCACGCGCACGCCCGGTGCCAGGTCGGCCCCCACGCGCGCCAATTCCACCAGCGGCGTATTGCCAATCAGATCGAGCGGTCGCACCGTCCCCGGCGATGTCGCCGTCCCCACCATCGCCCCACCTCACTCCGCCCGCCGCCCCACAACAGGCGAGGGAATTGTTGCGTAAATCGACCGACAAAGGCAAGTTATCCCTTGTCGGCCCTATATTCTGACCAACGCCCGGCCAGCACAGCTATTCCCACGGCGAATGCCGCGCCTCAGCATGATCTCGCACTATACTTGCTGCGCTACCAACTACTCCTATGGGTTACCGAAGATATTGAGCGAGGAGATCATCGGGAAGAAATAGTCGTCGACATTCTGGCCGTACTCGGAATAGATGGAGTAGAAGCGGAAGCGCCACGGGACACTGTTATTCAGCCCCAGCCCAATGTAAAAGTAGTAGAGATCCCGATCATTTGCCTTGTTGCACGTCGCCCCCACCGACTTAAAGACGATATTGGAGAAGGTATTATCCCGCGTGATATCGATCCCCTTCTTCACGCACTCCGCCAGCACCTCGTTGAAATACTCGTCGCGCAATTGGTCGGCGGAGGCGGTGGTGCGCTGACCCGTCGAGCCGATCAGTACCCCACGGTAACCCTGCGGCGCGACGAAGACGATATACCCATTCGCCAGATTCGAGTCGTCGATCAACCAATCGGGCGGGTAGTAGATCGCAAAGGGCAGGGTCGTGCCGGTGTAGGTCTTCCAACCCGCCGGACGGCTACCGAGTGGCTGCGTCGTCTGGGCGCGCGTCGCCGTCGCCTGGGCGCGCGTCGTCGCCGTCGCCGCGCGGGTCGGTGCCGGTGCCGCGATGGCCGTCGCCACCGCCGTCGGCGCGGGCGGGCGGGTTGTCGCCGTCGGCAACGGCGGCAACGGCGTCACGGTCGGGATCGGCACTGGCGTCACGGTCGCCGTCGCCGTCGCCGTCGGCGGGAGCGGGGTGGCGGATGGTTCAACCGCCTCGCGCCGCACCTGCGCCTCCGGTTGCCCGCAGGCCAGCAGGCTCAGCAACAGGCCAACGACGACCAACCAGGCTGGACCGTGACGCATGGGCGATCCTCCTCGTCGCGGAGTCCACTCGTCGATAGAGCGACAGCGCAAGAACCCTGACTGTGGCGCTGCCCAGAGCTAACCCAGCGCCCCGATCGACCGGGCACGACGAACACGAACAGGCGTTGTGGTGGGGAGAGTATACCGAAAATCCCGCCCGCGCACGGTGTATGCCCTGCGCATCGTGCGCACACGCAGCAGCCCGCGCCGCGCCCAGGGGCGACGCTTTGCCCTGCCTGCGGTGCTGACGCTGGCGATGGCGGCGCTGCTCGCCAACCGCCTGTCGGTGCTGGCCATCGCGCGGTGGGGCGCGCGGCAGCGGCAGATCGAGAACGGTCGGCATCACACCAAGGACACCGTGTTCGGCGAGGGCCGCAGCCAGCCCCGCCTCGGCGCGGGGCCGATGCTGCTCGCCATCCTGCGCGACCATGGCCAGCGCCCAGCCGCTGTGGTCGCCCTGCTCAGGCACCCGCCCTCCCAGCACGCCTCAGCCCTGGTGGGGTGCTACTCTTCGATCTCCGCGAGGACTGCACCTGCGGCG
>JAXLWN010000164.1:0-5894 GCA_046328475.1 Chloroflexia bacterium
GACATTTCTTGCAGCCACTGCGTCGCCACCGTGCAGAAGGCGGTTGGCGGGCTGACGGGCGTGCGCAGCGTCGCGGCGAGCGAGCAGACGAAGCAGATCAACGTCGAGTTCGACGCGAGCCGCGTCTCGCTGGCGCAGATCGAGGCGACGCTGGACGACGAGGGGTATCCGGTCCAGAAGTAACGCCTGTGCAGGTTGGGCCGGGGCGATGATGGTCGCCCCGGCCTTTTTGCATACGCTGGAGAAGCCCTCACCCCCGCCGCTGCGGCGGCGACCCCTCTCCCAACGATTGGGAGAGGGGTGAGGAGCGGCGTCAGACGGCCTTGCTTTCCAGCCAGTCGAGGGTGAATTCGAGGCCGAGGCCGGGGGCGTCGCTGGGGACGAGGTAGCCGTCTTTGATGGCGGGGGTGCCGGGGAGGGCGACGAGTTCTTCGAGGGGGACGCCGGGCGGGGCGACGCCCTCGGAGCGCTCGCCCCAGGGGATGGCGGGCATGGCGTAGGAGAGGTGCTGGCCCCAGGGGTAGTTCATCCCGGCGTGGGCGATGACGGTCAGGCCGTGGGCCTCGGCAAGGTGGCAGATGCGGACGGCGGCGGTGATGCCGCCGACCCAGGCGGCGTCGGGCTGGAGGATATCGACCAGGCCGTGGCTGGCGGCGAGGGCGAAGGGGTGGACGTTGTACCAGTGCTCGCCGGTGGCGAGGGTGACACCGGGGAGGCGCTGGCGCACCTTGAAGTAGCTGTCCAGGTCGTCGGGCAGCAGGTAGTCCTCCAGCCACTTGATGCGGTAGGGGCGCAGGGCGTCCATCAGGCGGACGACGTACTCGACGTTGAGCGACATCCAGCCGTCCACCATCAGTTCGACGTCGTCGCCGACCTGCTCGCGGGTGCGCGCGACCAGTTCCTCGGTGCGGCGGATGCCGCCGATCCCGGCTTCGGGTCCCTCGGAGAGGAAGAGTTTGATCGCCTTGAAGCCGAGTTCGAGGAACCAGGCGACGCTGTGCTCGGTGCCGTAGGAGAGGTCGGTGTTGCTGGCGTAGCAGAAGATCTTCTCTTTCTGCGGGCCGCCGAGCAGTTCGTAGACCGGGCGCTGGAGCAGCTTGCCTTTGAGGTCCCAGAGGGCGTTGTCCACGGCGCTGATCGCGTAGCTGGCGAGGCCGGCGTTGCCGTAGGGGGCGGCGGCGCGCTGCATCATGTCCCAGAGCTTCTCGGTGGCCAGGCAGTTCTGGCCGGTGAGGAGCGGGGCGAAGTGGCCGTTGATGATCTGCTCGACCGGGCCGCTGTGGTTGGTGAGGCCGAAGCCCCAGGTGCCGTCCTCGGCGGTGACGACGCAGGCGGCGCGCTGCCAGCGGTTGTTCCAGGCGGTGCGCTTGAGTTCAGGGTAGCGCGCCATCGGGCTGCCGAAGCCGTCCACCTGCTGGCGCGGCACGCGCGGCTGCGTGGTGAGCTGCGGGGTGACGTCGATGACGGCGGCGCGGATGGACTTGATTTTCACGCGCGGTCTCCTTCGTTGGCTCGCTGGTGGGGCCGGTGGTTGTGGGCGCGAGTGTCCGGGGTGGGCCGGGGGTTGTCGATAACATTGGCGAAAAGTAGGTTTGATTTGCGGTTTTAACTTTCTTTCTTTCTTCCCGAGGTGGGGTGATGCGGGTGGCTGGGTGAGAGAGGAGGCCCCCCTCCATCCCCCCAATGCTGGTTGACAGGGGTAGGCTGGGTGTGCGGGGGTGTGGCGGGCAAGGGAAAGCGCCGCCCGGATCTGGCATCATGGGAGTGTCGAGCAACCATGCGGCCGGAGGTGGGGCATGCGCTTCCCGCCCGGATACTACCAGATCGAGCGGAGATCGAGCGGCACCTGGGGGTGCCTGCGGATGGCGCAGCGGCGGGGGCTGGCGCTGGGTGGCGGGGCGGTCCTGGCGCAGAGCGCGTGCCAGCACGCGGTGCTGGCGGCGCTGGGGCTGTACGCGCAACGCGCTGCGGCAGCGGCTGCGCGAGTGGACCTACGCCGGGGCGGACAGCCGGCGCTGTGCGGCCAGGCGGCGGTGCGCGCCTGCTTCGCGCCGCTCTTGGGCTGGGTGCTGGCCTGCGGCAGGGGAGTACTGGCGCTGGCGCTGGATGCGACGCTGCGGCGCGACGAGCTGGCGGTGCTGACGGTGAGCGTGCTCTACCGGGGCACGGCGCTCCCGGTGGCCTGGCACGTGCTGCCCGCCAACCGCCCGGGCGCGCGGATGGGGCCGAGCCTGCGCCTGCTGCGCTGGCTGCGCCCGGCGGTGCCGCCCGGCATGGAGGTGCTGGTGCTGGCCGACCGGGGCCGTGGAGCCCCCGGCTGTGGAAGCGCGTGCGCGACCTGGCCAAGGCACCCGCTGCTGCGCCTGCAGGGCCGCAGCCGGGTCCAGCCGGCCGGGCAGCCGGGCTGGGTCGCCCCCGCCGCGCTGGTGCCCGGGCCGGGGCACGCCTGGGTCGGCGCGGCGCTCGCGCACCAGGGCGAGGGCCGGCGGCGCAGCGGCACGCTCGTCGTCTGGTGGGACCACGGCCACGCCGAGCCGGTGGTGGCGCTGACCGACCTGCCGCCCGGCCGGGTCGGGGCCTGCTGGTACGGCCTGGTGCCTGGGCCGAGTGCGGCTTCCGCCTGGGCAAGCGCCTCGGCTGGCAGTGGCAGCGCACCCGCCGCGCCGACCCCGAGCGCGCCGCGCGCCACTGGCTGGTCCTCGCCGTCGCCACCCTCTACGCCGTCGCCGTCGGCACCCGCGCCGAGGACGCCGCCTGGGCGTCGCCCCCGACGCGCCTCGCCCCACCCCCGCCCCCGGACGCCCCGCGCCGCACCCTCAGCGTGGCCCGCCGCGGCTCACAGCTGGCTCGGCGACCAACTCCGCCTCGGCACCCTCTGGCCGCGCCCCTCTGGCTCGCCCCCGAGCCCTGGCCGCCCGCCCCGCCCCACCTCGCCCTCCACGGCGGCACTCGCCCTAGCCGCTTCCCCTCCGATACCTACCCCTGTCAACCCGGCACGCTGGGGGGCCTTTGACGGGTGGCTGGGGGAAGGGTGGCCGCGGTGAAGGCTCCTCCGTGGTGTGCAAGGCGCGGCCTGGACGATGCGGCGTGGGGAAGGATGTATGGCGGTGAAGGTGCCGCTACTTCTCTACACCCGGCGAGGGGGCAAGATCGTGCCACATTGGCTGAAAAGTGGCCGATTGGAGACTGGACAGACAGAGGAATGGGGTTCCGGCGTCTGGTGGGTTGGCATACGCTGGGCGAAGAGGGGTGATCGGGGTTCTGGATATCATGGGCGAACGTCGTCCCGCGGGCAGTTCACAATGGGGAGGGGTGACCATGCTGGCGATCCAACTGCACTGCTGGCGCACTGGCGGGCCGCGCTGGCGGACGAATGCGGCGCGAATTGCGGCGCTGCTCGGCTGTTGGCTGCATCGTTGGCGGTTTGCTGCTGCGGTAGCTGGCGCGATTCGGCACATTCCACGGCCCGCGCTTCCCCTTGGCGCGGGCCATTCTTTCTCTCATGGCGCGCAACCATCCCCCAGGCCCGTCGTTGAACGGTGTGACTACGCGGCAACGACGCCGATATGCTGACGACACGCAACGCTGGTACTTCGCTCCCATTTCCGGACGGGTGTCCGGGCGGTGCGGCGAATCTCGTGATAGAGTAGCGTTGTCGTGTTATGGCAATGCCTGGGGGAAGAGTTTGACCGTGCGAGCGAACCGTCGATCCCTGTCCGCCAACGGCGCGATGTTCGCGCTCATCTTCGCCCTGCTCCTGTCACTGGCCCCGACCGCCGGGTTCGGCGGGGCGGTGGGTGCCGCGCCGAATGCCGAGACCGACCCGGATGGGACGATCGGGGGGCTGGCGCGGATCAATGAGGCCCGCGCGGCGATCGGGGTGCCGCCGCTGAAGCGCCATGCGGCGCTCGATCAGGCCGCCAGCGCCCACGCGAACTACTACAAGGTGAATTTCGGCGACCCCAGCCTGGCGGGGATGGGGTTGCACTACGAGGATCAGGGTAAGCCGGGCTTCACCGGGGCCGATTTCTCGGCCCGCGCCAAGGCGGCGGGCTACAGCGGCTCGATCAACGAGAATATCGGCCTGTCCGGCAGCTTGCTGGTGACGGTGGATTGGTCGCTCGACACGATCAACCACCGGCTGACGCTGATCGACCCGCGCTACACCGATGTCGGTTTCGGCGTGGTGAATGACGGGAAGGTCAAGATCGAGGTGATCGACCTCGGTACAGTGCAGTGGCGCAACACGATCGAGCCGAGTTGGGAGCCGTGGCCGCCGCCGGATGCGACGAATATCGGGCTGCGCTTCGATGGCGAGGGGAATGATCCGATCGCCGGGCTGACGTTGCCGACCGGCTACCCGATCACGCTGAAGTACAACGGGGCGAGCAAGGTTGCGTTCACCGGCGCGAAGCTGTCGTCGCCATCGCAGGCGGATGTGCCGGTCATCGCGCAGGCGGGCACGGGGTTCATCACGCGCAATACCTACATGGTGCTGGCGCGGGCACCGCTCCAGCCGGGGGCGACCTACACGGTCGCGATCGACGGGACGCTCGACGGCGCGGCGTTCACGCGCAAGTGGAGTTTCACCACGAAGGGCACGGCTATTGCGCCGTCCGCCACCCCCGCGCCATCGGCGACTCCATCGGTCGCGCCATCGGCGGTGAGCCTGCCGCCCGGCGTGGCGAAGCTCGATTCGGCGGCGGTCGCGCGCTGGAAGGCGGCCGACTACGATGTGTGGCGCGGCGCGGCGCAGCGGACCTGGACCTGGGGTCCGGACGTGCTGACCGCGCGCCAGGAGCCGTATGACGGCTCGCCGGGCGGCACGCGCACGGTCTACTACTTCGACAAGAGCAGGATGGAGATCAACGACCCGAACGGCGACCGCACCAGCCCCTGGTTCATCACGAATGGGCTGCTGGTGCGCGAGATGATCGCCGGGAAGGTGCAGATCGGCGCGCAGACGTTCGCGCCGATGGACCCGGCGGCGCTGCCGCTCGCGGGTGAGGCGGTCAACAGCACGGCCGTGACGTACGCGGCGCTGGCGGGCGTGGCCTCGCTGGAACCGGGCGGGAATGCGGCGCAGTCGCAGATCGGCGGCGAGATCACGGCGACGATCACCAATGCGGGCGTCGTGGAGGCGAATGGGGCGCTGGCGGGCAAGGCGCGCTATGCCTATTACGATCCGACGCTGGGGCACAATGTCGCCGATGTTTTCTGGACCTGGCTCGGGGCGCAGCCGGTGGACTGGCTCTACGCCGTGGGGTTGCCGCTGACGGAGCCGTACTGGACCCAGGCGAAGATCGATGGCAAGGATGTCTGGGTGCTGGTGCAGGCGTTCGAGCGGCGGGTGCTGACGTTCGTGCCGACGAATGCCCCGGCCTGGCAGGTCGAGGCGGGCAATGTGGGGCAGCACTACTACGCGTGGCGCTACGGCGAATCGCCGGTGCAGCGGCAGCGGGTGCCGTAGGAGGAGTCGGGCAGTCGGATAGTCGGATAGAAGAGTCGTAAGTCGTAAGTCGTAAGTCGTAAGGGGGTTACCTCCCCCCGGCCCCCCTCTCCACCTGGCTACCACGCCGAATGGAGAGGGGGTATCGTGTTTGTGGGGTGGTGACTGCGGGGAGAAGTGTCTCCTGTTCGGCCGGGCCGCCCCCCCCCCCCCCCCCCGGCTCGTTGGTACGCCGTGCGTCGAGGAGGAGGGGGGTATCGAATGCAGGCCCCCGCCTGCCAGCCGGCCGCGGTCTCCCCCTTGTCCGCCTCAAGCCCGTCCCGACAGGCGGCCGATGCTCGATGCTGCCACGCCCCATTCCCCGAGGTGCCCCGTGACGCTGCCCCCGCCGGAAGTCGTCGGTTGCTACTTCGACATCGGATTCATCCCGCCCGTCGCCGCCATG
>JAXLWN010000165.1:0-5788 GCA_046328475.1 Chloroflexia bacterium
CCAGCAACCGCGCATTCTGCTCCGGCGAGCGCACCGTGATCCGCAGATGCCCCGGCAGCCACTGGTGCTGCGCGTAATTCCGCACCACGATCCCCCGCCGCTCCAGCCGCGACGCCACCTCCTGCGCCGCCGCCGAGCTGCCCCAGTCCGACAGCAGGAAATTCGTCACCGACGGGTAGACCTTCGCCCCCGCCGCCCGCAGCCCCGACGCTAGCGGTTCGCGCGCGTCCGCGATATCCGCCACGTTCGCCTCCATCGACGGCAGATCGCGCAGTGCGGCGGCGGCCACGCGCGCCGTCACCACGCTGATGCTGTTCGTCGGGCGCACCCGCTGCAACAGCTCGATCGCCTCCGGCCGCGCGATGGCGTAGCCCAGGCGCATCCCCGCGAGCGCGAACGCCTTCGACATCGTCCGCACCACGATCATCTGCGGGTAGCGCGCCAGCATCGGGATCGCCGACCATCCCACGAACTCGGCATACGCCTCGTCCACCACGACCGGGCAGGGACTCCCCGCCACGATCCGCTCGACCACATCCGGCGCGATCGCGTTCCCGGTCGGGTTGTTCGGCGTGCAGATGTAGAGCAGCTTCGCGCCCACCGCAGCGGCCAGCAGCGCCTCAACGTCCGGCGCGAACCCCACCCCCAGCGGACAAATCCGCACGGTTGCGCCCAGCTGCTGCGGTCGGATCGCGTGCAGCGGATAGGTTGGGGCCGTAACCGCCACCGCATCGCCCGGGTCCAGGAAGGTCTGGCTAATGATCGACAGCACCTCGTCGGCCCCCGCCCCGACCATCACCTGCGACGCATCGACGCGGCAATAGTCCGCCAGCAGCTGCGTCAACTCCGAGTAGGAGGGATCGGCGTACTCCTGCGGCCCGTCGTCGTCGCGCGCGGTCGTCATCGCCGCCTGCCACCAGCGCGGCCGAGCGGCGACCGTATTCAAGTCAAAGCGGAGCACATCGGCGAGGGGGAGATTGTGGCGGGCGGCGATCACCGCGTTCGGTGCCTCCCACCCATACGGTTCCAGCTCCACGACCGAGCGACGAGCAAAATGGGCGAGCATCGCGTCCTCCGTGCGGGCCATGCACCGGAATGGGCCAAGCGGCCATCCCGCCACATGCACAAAGCCCCTTCCGTCCAGTGTCGGGACGAAAGGGGCCTCTCGTGGTACCACCCGCATTCGGAGGCGCGGTTGCCTCCCTCATTGCCGACCGCTAACGGTGGTCACCGGACTCCTTCGGCCACCAAGGACCTTCCAGAGTCGGCTCGGGGGTGGGTTCAGCCCGGTGCTGGCGGGAAGGCTCGCAGTCGGTGGCCTTCCTCCCTGAAACGCCGCGTACCCAGCCTACTAATCCCCTTCAGAGCCTAAATATCCAACTGTGCCCCGATTCTAGCGCCCCCACCCCCCACCGTCACTGTCCAAACGGACAGCCCACAATCTCCGCAACGCTCCCCGGTTTCGCTCAAATGTGCTAAGGTGTCCTCGCGATGCCAGCAGTCGCGCCGACGCGGCTCGTCTGGCGAGGGTCTCAGCAGGTGAGGAGGTTGACGATGACCGACAATCCAACCGTGGTCGCGCCGTACTACCAGGGCTGGGAGATGTACCAGCAGCACCTGCTCGATGTCGTCACGCCGCTCACCGCCGAGCAGCTCGACTTGCGCACCGCGCCCCACCTGCGCTCGGTGGGCACGATCGCCACGCACATCGTGCTCGTCCGCGCCGGGTGGCTCTACTTCGTGCTCAAGATCGGCGGCGACGTGCTCGGGCCGATCGGTGCCTGGGGCGCTTCCGATCAGCAATCACGATCCGCCGCAGAACTCGCCGATGGTCTGCGTATCACCTGGCAGGTGATCGACGACGCCCTCAACCGCTGGTCGTATGCCGACCTGCAAGAACTGGTCACAGACGTCGAGGATGATGGGACGGAAGTGACGCACACGCGCCAGTGGGTCCTCTGGCACCTCCTCGAGCACGACATGCACCACGGCGGCGAGCTCTCGTTCGCCCTCGGCACCCACGGCGTGCCAGCGATCAACCTCTAATCCCACCCCATGCGTGAAGGCCGCAGCAAGAGTGCAGCCAATGCATGCTGCGCTACCGCTCAGAATGACACCCCGGAAGCCATCGCCTCCCCCCTGTCATTCTGAGCGCAGCGAAGCATCCGTCCCCAACCTATCTCCGCCCGCCCGCTACCACCCCGGGCCGGATTGATCCGGCGCATCTCGTAGCCCGGAGACTTCATCTCCGGGCGCTCTCCCACACAACGCCACCCACCCCCACCCTCGCCACCCGCGCTCCCCCAGAATTCTTCAACCCTCTCCCTCGCAAGGGGAGGTCGCCACCACAGCAGCGGGAGCAGAGTCCGTCCTCTCTCACGACTCACGACTCACGACTCACGACTGAATCACGCCCCCAGCACTCAGCACTCAACATCAGGTATAGTTACCTCGTTCGATGATGGTATCGCGATCAGTTCGTACGATGCTACGGCGTCCCCAAAACGAGCGACCGCGCAGCGACTGGCAGGAGGACCGGGTGGGGCAGGGACGGGCGGAATTCGCGCAACTACTCTCGGAGCAACTCACCCCGCTGCGGGGCCGCTACAAGGAGGTCGGCATTCACCTCGACGCGCCACCCGATGTGGAGATCGTGCCGGGCGCATCCCTCCTCGACCGCGCCGTGCTCACCGATCACATCACCCGCTTCGGCCAACGCATCAACACCACCGACCTCCGCATCGCCGGGGTCCACTGGGCTGGCCAGCTCGGCTACGCCGTGCTGCCGCCGATCGAGATGGCGATGGTGCGCGCCGGGATCGGCCTCGACGCCTCGCTCGCCAACCTCAACATCCTCCAACCCACCGGCCAGCCCGCCGAGATCCAGATCCTCGACACCAGCGGCACCGTCGTCCTCCCCGAACGCTACCACGGTGCGCTCCCCCTGGAAGCAATCGGCCGCCCGGTCGCCACGGCGGAAGAACTGCGCCAATTCGTCCTCGACGGCCTCTTCGGCAAGACTTTCCTGCCGCTGATCGAGAGCATCCACGCGCTCACCGGCGTTTCGCTGCAAGTCCTCTGGGGCCAGGTCTCCTACGAGGCCGACCTCTTCTTCCAGCAACTCGCCCGCGTCGCCCCCGAAGAGCGCACCCCCGCCTGGGAGGAAGACCGCGCCGCCTTCTTCGAGCGCAGCGACTGGAGCCTCACCGCCACCCCGAACCCGCTCCAGCATCCCACCCGCATCGTCAACCTGCTCGACCCGAAGAGCGGCGAACCGACCACCCGCACCCTCCGCTCCTACTGCTGCCTGATCTACAAGGTCCCCACCGGTCGCATGTGCAGCTCCTGCCCCCTCGCCCCCAAGCGCGACACCGTCACCGAAAAACGCGCCACCGCCCCCGAACGCCGCGCCGCCCGCGCCGCCGCCAGCGACTAATCCCTGGCAACGCCCAGACATAACTCAATACAAATCGAAGGCCGGGGCAACCTCCCCGGCCTTTCACCTCCTCACCCTGTCATGCTAACCCCGAGCATCGCGAAGGGTCAGCATCCGTCCCTCCCCATTCTCCTGCTCTCCCGCTCTCCTATTCCCCTGTTCACTCTCCACTTCCCACTCCCCACACCCCTAATCCCCCGCCGTCTCCGCCAGCAGCCCGCGCAGCGTCGCCAGCGTCGAGCGGTGATCGCGCGCATCCGCCTGCGCCAGCGCCTCGGCCAGCGCCGTGACACTCCCGCGCTGCTTGGCGTGCGGCCCGCGCTCGGTGAAGAAGCCGAGCGACGCCGCCAGGCTCCGCAGCCGCGCCATCTCCGTATCGGTGACATAGAGCGTGGTGTGCGGCCGTCGCCGACCCTCCCGCTCCTGCGCGAGATCGGTCGCCGAGGTGGACAGTCTGGCGTTCCCGACCAGCGCCGCCGCCGCCTCCCGGCGCGTGCCGAACCGCGCGCCGACGGCATCGCCGGACGGCCGATATGCATCCCAGCCCTTGCCCGAACGGCTCGTCTCGACCCAGCCGGCGTACTCGCCATTCTTGGCGACCGCATAGGTGCGCTGATCGTCCTCTGCATCGGCGGGCGCGGGGATCTGCGTGAAGCGCAGCCGGGCCATCGTCATCCCTCCTCGGAGCGTGGCGACCATCGTGGCACAATCGCAGTGGCGGCACCGTTCGGTGCCGCCACCCACCTAAGTGCAACTGCTGTGCCACGATGTCACCATCCGCGCCGCCCCGAGGAGGAAATGCGCGACGCAGACAGGAAAAATCGCCGGGGTCAGATCACCTCCAATTCGTCCAGCGTCGGCGTCGCCGGGCGCGGGTAGGAGGTCTCGCGCCCGTACAGGTAGGCGGTCGAGGCGATGTCATCTTGCAGCGGCAGGTAGCGCCCCTCGCTGCGCCAGCCGAGCGCCTGGATCGTCACGCGCAGGTCCCTCGCGAAGCGGATCGGGTCCATGATGTGCCAGCGATAGAGCCCGAATCGCTGCTGCGAGCGGTATTGCCCATCCGGCTTGATTATCTGCGGCATCCCCAGGAACGGCGTGTTGAACGCCGTGTACCCCTGCCCCGGCACGTCGAAATTCCAGGCCCCGCCGAAGTAGTCCTCCGTCCCGGTGCCGCAGATCGTCGGCCAGTCGGTGTCGCCATCCATGAAGTACTTGATCTCCCCCTCGCCCCACCAGCCGTTGTTGTTCACCCCCCAGGCCAGGTAGGTGCCGACGTAGTGCCCGCTCCCCACGATCTTCTCGAGAATCGTGTGGTCCGTCTTGTACGCCAGCGGGTTGGAGCGCCGCCACTGGGCGTGGAAGTAGGCCAGATCCTCCGGCACCTCGGTCAGCGTGTAGTCGATCTGGTAGTAGAGCGTCACCTCGTGCGGGCTGAGGTTCTCCATCGTCAGCCGCGCCCCCTTGCGGAAGGGCATCGGCCAGTAGGAGTTGAAGCCGCCGTGCGGGTTGACCGCGATCGGCATCGAACTCACCTGGCTGAACTCGTTCCACCCCTGGCAGAAGAAGTCCCCCACCGGCACCTCCACGGCCGGTTGCGCGTCATCGTCCCAGTAGCAGCGGAAGATCAGCTGCCGCCAGTGCTTGCGGTGGGTCGTCAGCCAGATGTGCTGGATCGCGCCCGGCCCTTCGATCTCCCCCATCGTGAACGTCGCACCCGGCGCGATCTTCACGCACGGCGACACCTTCCACCCCTGGCCGAGATCGCGCGACGCATTCGCGCCGACGCCGTCGGTCGCCATGCCCCCCGCGCCCGGTGCCCCGGTGTAATTCTCGGCGCTGATCGAGCGGGTGACCGCGTTGGAGAGGCGGGCGATCCCGCCGAAGCCGATGCCGAGGCCGTTGAACAGGTCCATCGAATGCTCCCTTCCCGTAGCGCCAATCGACGAGTGCTGCATGGCGAGCGGGCCGCATTATAGGCGATGGGGCGGCGGGGCGCGGGCGCAAAGAACGCCGCCGGTCCCAACCGGGACCGGCGGCGTCATGGAACTCGTGGGCCGGGTGTCGCATCGTGCTCAGACGCGAGCGTCGGCGGAGGCCGGGGCGAGTCGCGTGGCCAGCGCGACCAGCGCCTGGGCGAGGGCCGCGCGCGGTGTCGGGCCGCGCGGCGCGAGGCTGGAAGACCGCCGCGCCGCCGCCGCCTGCGCCAGCCGCTCCTGATGCACCGCGCCAGCAACATCGATCACCAGTGCGGGATGCATGTTCTCCATCGTCGGCCTCCTTTGCATTGCCGGGTGGCTCCGACTTCGTTGTCGCCACCACCATCGCTTGACTACACACACAGTCTACTCCCGC
>JAXLWN010000166.1:0-5758 GCA_046328475.1 Chloroflexia bacterium
CGTGCGCGTCGAGGAGTTGCCGGGCGGCCTCGGCGAGGTGGGCCGCCGGGCTGGTTGGCGTACTCCCGAACAGCCGCGCGGCCATGTAGGCACCGTCCATCAACAGCAGCAGCGCGCTTGCCAGCGCCTCGGGTTCGCGCGCCCCGGCCTCCTCCGCCAGCCGATTGAATCGCGCGCGGACGGTCTGCTTGTGTTCAAGGGCAACACGATGGCCCGCGTTCTCGGCCTCGGGGAACTCCGTGGCGAGATTGAGGAACGGGCAACCGCAGCAGGCGGGGTCGGTGACATACGCCTGCAATGCCGCGAAGAATGCCAGGAGTTTCCCGCGCGCGGTCGGCGCGTCCCTGGTGCTCTGCTCGAAGTGCTGCCAGAAATCCGCGTCGCTTTGCCGCAGGAAGGCGACGATGAGATCGTCTTTGGACGGGTAGTGGCGATAGAGGGTCATCTTCCCGATGCCGGACGCCGCCGCGATGGTATCCACCCCCGTGGCCCGGTAGCCATGCTGGTAGAAGAGGCGCGCGGCGGCCTGGAAGAGCCGATCCTTGGGGGGAAGGGTAGCGGGCATCGTCCATCCTCCGCTTGACACGATACAGGTCTGTATTGTATGCTGCGGCAACGATACAGACTTGTATCGTACCACGGTGCGTCGGCGGGCGCAAGCGCGAGCGGAGGGAGCCATGAACGCGGAACCCACCATGACCCTGGGGCGCAGCGGCCTGCGCGTGCCCCGTCTTGGCGTGGGTGCCATGACCTGGGGCGAGCCGAGGGGGTTGGCGCGCTGGCATCCGGCCCAACTGGCCTACGGCGGCGCGCACGGGCTCGCCGAGGAGCGACGCGCACTTGAGGCGAGCGTCGCGGCGGGGGTGAACCTGTTC
The DNA here is from genome assembly GCA_046328475.1 of Chloroflexia bacterium. Lineage (GTDB taxonomy): Bacteria > Chloroflexota > Chloroflexia > Thermomicrobiales > CADCWN01 > CADCWN01. The sequence goes on from JAXLWN010000166.1 coordinate 876, forward strand.
GATACGGCGGCGATGTACAGCGGCGGTGCCGCCGAGCGACGCCTGGGGGACCTGGCCCGCGGCAGGGAGGTGCTGATCGCCACCAAGTTCCCGGGTTCCTTCTCTTTCCGCACGGAGCACCTGCCGAGGGAGTTGGACGCCAGCCTGGCGCGGCTGGGGCGGAATACGGTGGACCTCTACCAGCACCACTTTCCCACCAGGTCCACGGATATCGCGGGGTTGATGGCGCTCCTGGCGGATGCCGTCGAGGCGGGGAAAGTGACGGCGGTCGGCGTGAGCAACTATTCGGCGGACCAGGTACGGGCCGCGCACGCGGCGCTCGCCGCGCGCGGCATTCCGCTCGCCTCCAATCAGGTCGAGTATTCGCTGTTGCATCGCCAGCCCGAGGTCAACGGGGTCCTCGACACTTGCCGCGAGCTGGGCGTTACCCTGATCGCGTACCAGCCGCTCGCCAGCGGCGCGCTCACCGGGAAATATCGGCCGGGGACACGCCCCACCGGCCTGTTCCGGCGGTTCATGGGGAATTTTCGCGGGAAGGGGCTGGAGGCGATCGTGCCGGTCCTGGCGCTGCTGGAGGAGATCGGGGCGCGCTACGGCAAGAGCCCGGCGCAGGTCGCGCTGCGCTGGCTGATCGAGCAGGAGGGGGTCCTGCCGATCCCGGGCGCGAAGAACGGTCGGCAGGCGGCTGACAACGCCGGGGCGCTCTCGTTCCGCCTGGACCCGGCGGAGATCGCTGCGATCCAGCGGGCGACGCTGCCCTGGCGAGCGTGAGACAGCTCCCGCCGGGCACATCCGCCGGGCGGTGTCAGGCGCGGGTGGGGCGGTCGAGGAGGAGGAAGAGGAGGCGGACGATCAGCCAGCTGATCAGGAGGTAGATCAGGATGGCGAGGATGGAGGGGATTTCGAAGGTGGAGCCGTTGCGGGCGCGCGGGGAGTTGACGACGCCCTGGAAGGGGGCGAGGAAGGGGGCGGTGAAGCCGTAGACGACGCGGGCGAAGATGCTGGCTTCGTTGGCGGCGAGCAGTTTCAGGAGGATGCGGATGCCGATGATGATCTCGATCACGCCGAAGACGAAGTAGATCAGGCGCGCGGTCCACTGGGCGTTGGTGCGACGGATTTCGCGCTCGTAGTCGGGCGGGGGCGGCGCGGGGTCGAGGGGTTCGAAGGGGAGGGGCTGGGTCTCTTCGTCGTGCGGATCGAGCGTCAGCGGCGGGCGACTGGACATGGCCGAACCTCCTGGCACCGACTGACACCGACCGACACCGATTCTGGGGCGCACCGGCGAGGATGCGCCCACGAGAGGATTATACGCGGGGGAGGGGTTGTACGTACAGGGCGATGGGGAGGGTCTTGGTAGAGCGGGTTGGCGTTCCGCAGTTCGCCCGGAGATTAATATCCGGGCTACGTTAATGCGCCGGATGAATCTGGCTCGGGTGGTGTGCGAATGAGCGTGGCGAGCGGGGTGATCGATGCGCCGGGCGGGGCGTTCGAGCGAACACCCCGCCCGGCGTGTGTTATTGGCCGCCGAGGTTGGCGGTGACGATCGGGGTTGAGGTCGGGGCGGTGCTGCCGGTGGGGCCGGGTTCGATGGTGATCGCCGCGACCTGGAACTGGGTCAGGTTGGCCTGCACCGCCGTCGTCGGGGTGAGGAAGACGGTCGAAGGCTGCACGTTATTGCCGGTGATCAGCCAGAGCTGGTAGACCTGGCCCGAGGCGAGCGCCGGGAGGTTGTTGACGACGATCACGGCCTGTTGCTGCGCGGGCAGGTAGGTGATCGTGCCGCTGGCCACCTGTCCGGCGGTGGCGGCGAGCTGGAAGCGGGTCGCCGCGAGGGCGGCCTGGGCCTGGTCGCGCTCCCGCTGGGCCTGCTGCAGCTGCTGCTGGGTGAGGGCGATGGTCGCCACCGCCTGGTCGCGTTCGCTGCGCGCGGCGCGCAGATCGCCCTGCACATTGAGGTTCCAGGCGAGCAAGCTGAGGCTGAGCGCGAGGAGCAGAACGGCGGCGACGGCAAAGGGCTGCGCCCAGCGACGCGCGGCCGGGAAGGAGATCGGCGCTGGCGGCGCGGCGGCAGCGGGCCGCTCGGCCGCGACGGAGTCGAGCAGGCGTTGCCGCAGCGCGGGTGTGGGCTGGCTCTCGGGCGCGGTTTCGTCGATCAAGAGGGGGAATTGCGCCGCCGTCGCGCCAAGCGTGGCGACTTCGGCGGTGCAGATGGGGCAGGTGGGCAAGTGGGCGCGGAACTGGGCGAGATCCGTGCCGTCGAGCGCGTCGAGGACGTACGCCGCCGGGAAACCCTCGTCGGCGAACCTGCAGTGCGTGGCAGCAAATTGTCGCTGTCGTTCTTCGTTCATCCCTGGTCGTCCTCAATGCCCGCGAGGAGTGAGCGCAAGCGTTGCATCGCTAGTCGTAAGCGTCCTTTCACCGTGCCAACCGGCACTTCCATCCTGGTGGCGATCTCCTGCTGCGTGTAGCCGTCGAAATACGCCAACTCCACCGCCTGGCGCTGCGCGTCGGGGAGGGTCGCGATTGCTTTTTGCAAGGACTCGCGCTGGATCACCTGCGAGACCTCGCGCCAGGGGTCATCGATCGCCAGGACGCGCTCGAAGTCGTCGATCGGCGCATCCTGGCGGGTTCGCCCCGCCGTGCCGCGCAGCCGATCGATCGCCCGGTGGTGGACGATCGAGAGGACCCAGGTGCGCACGCTGCCGCGCGTCGTCTCGAAGCTCCCGGCCCGACGCCAGATGCTGAGAAATGCCTCCTGCACCACGTCCTCGGCGGCATTGCGCTCGCCCACGACGCGGTACGCCAGGCCGAACGCAAGTCGGCCATAGCGATCGTATAAGGCTGCGATCGCCTCTTCATCGCGACGGCGGATGGCGTCGAGCAGCGCGTCGTCGCTGTCGGCATCCGGGCCGCTGGCTATGCTCCCCCGCAATGCTCTCCCTCGATCCATGCTACGCACCATGACCCGTGATGGATCATCCCCAACCGGCGAAACGTTCAGCTATAGCCCAAAAGTCCCAGATGGCTGCCCTGCGCACGCGCATGGGCGCGCTCAGTATAGCGCATGGGCGCGTGCGCGGACGTTCGCGCCGGTGAGGCACAGGAATTGCCCATGTGCGTGCGCGCCCATGTAGGCAGACACGCACTACCCTCGTCCATGTGCGAACGCACAGTCGCGCGCACGTACAATTATGGCACAATATTTGCATTATTTTTGTCGAGATTCGAGTGATCCATTCCCGAACGGTCTGCGTAGCACCTGACAGTTGACACGGCTCGGCGCATTCGGTGTCGGGCGGAGCAGGAGGTGAACTGAGCAAACAAGGGGAATCTCGAACGACACGGGCCGACGATGTGGCCCGATTCGGTGTTTGGAAGGAGCAGACGATGACCAACGCATTCGGGCAGTTCCTGGCGGCAACGACGCAGCTAGCACCCTTCTTCAAGAATGATATCGAGGTGGTCAATTACGCCCTCACTCTTGAGCATCTTGAGGCCGCGTTTTACACGCAGGTCGTTTCGGGCGGGAAGTTGCAGGGGAACGCGCTGAAGTATCTCACCGTCATCCGCGACCACGAGGTGACGCACGTCACCGAGCTGAGCAAGGCGATCACGGCGGCGGGCGGGACCCCGGTCAAGGCGCGGCAGTCGTACAACTTCGCGGCGCTGGGCGACATGAACACGCAGGATGGCATCCTGAAGATCGCCGAGACGCTAGAGATGACCGGCGTGGGCGCATACAACGGCGCGGCGCGCGAGATCAGCAACAAGACCTATCTCGGCGTCGCCGGGTCGATCGTGGCCGTCGAGGCGCGGCACACGGCGATCGTCCGCGCGCTGATCAATCCGAACGGGAATCCGGTGCCGAAGAGCTTCGAGTCGGTGATCAAGCCGCAGGATGTGCTGAACACCGTCGGCCCGCTGCTCGGCCCCGAGAGCTAGACCCGCGCACCGCTCCCGGTCACGCGGGTGACCATCGTTCGGACTCCTCATCAGCGAAGGAAGGATACAGATCATGACCCAGGCATTCGATCGCTATCTCCAGCAGGGCTTGAGCGCGCAGGTGACGCGGCGCGGGCTGTTCAAGGGCACGGCGGTGGCCGGGGCTGGGGCGGCGATGCTGACCCTCTTCGGCGGCACCTTCGGCGCGGGCGGCGTCGGCGCGACGGCGGCCACGGCGGCGGCTCCGCTCGACAGCGACCTCGACATCCTGAACTACGCGCTGACCCTGGAGTACCTGGAGGCGGCGGCCTACAAGGCGATCAACGACGCGGGGGTGCTCTCCGGCCGCGCCGCGACCTACTTCAAGGCGTTCGGCCAGCACGAGCAGGACCATGTGGACGCGCTGTTGGCGACGATTCCGAAGCTCGGCGGCACGCCGGTGGCGAAGCCGACCTTCAACTTCTCCAGCGTGCCGACCTCGGCGACGGAGATCGTCAAGTTCTTCCAGCAGGTCGAGGCGGTGGGCGTGAGCGCCTACCTGGGCGCGGCCGGGTCGATCAAGAATTTTGACGTACTGGAGGCGGCGCTCTCCATCCACGCGGTCGAGGCGGAGCACGCCTCGGCGCTGGCCGACCTCGTCGCGCCGGGTACCGACCTCTTCTCGCCGGCCGCGTTCGAGACGCCGCGCACCCCGGACCAGGTGCTGGCGATCGTCGCGCCGTTCCTCACCCCGGCCACCACGCCGGGTATGCCGAACACGGGCGGCGGCTACGGGGCGAGCGTTGGCGGTGGTAGCTTCGGGTCGCGGCGATAGGGACGAGTCGTAAGTCGTAAGTCGTAAGTCGTAAGAAGGCTGGGCGCTCTCCCGAAAGCTTCGCGTAAAGAGCGACGCCCGCCCCACCTAATCCCAGGTGGGGCGGGCGTCGCTTTGTGCTGCTGGA
>JAXLWN010000167.1:0-5399 GCA_046328475.1 Chloroflexia bacterium
TGGTCTGGGCGATGCGCCAGCCGGTGTTCAGCTGGCCGATGAGGTTCTCGGCCGGGACGCGCACGTTGGTGAAGAAGACCTCGGCGAACTCGTCGGCGATGCCGGTGATCTGCCGCAGGGGGCGCACTTCGAGGCCGGGGGAGTGCATGTCCACGATCAGGTAAGAGATGCCCTGGTGCTTCGGCGCGTCGCGGTCGGTGCGGACCAGCAGGAGGCCGAGGTCGGCGTCGGGCGCGGTGCTGGTCCAGATCTTCTGGCCGTTGACGATGAAGTGGTCGCCGTCGCGTTCGGCGCGGCACTGCAAGGCGGCGAGGTCTGAACCGGCGTTGGGCTCGGAGTAGAGCTGGCACCAGATCTCGTCGCCGAGGAGGATGTGGCGCAGGTAGCGCTCGCGCTGCGAGGCGGTGCCGTGGTGGATGAGGGTCGGCCCGGCGAGCCCCAGGCCCGCCCAGTTGGCCGAACCGGGCGCGTCGGCCCGCGCCATCTCTTCGACGACGATCGCCTGCTCGATCGGGCGCGCGTCCTGGCCACCGTACGCCTTCGGCCAGCCCATGCCGAGATAGCCCGCCTCGTAGAGCTTGCGATGCCAGGCTTTCTTCGCGGCGACGGTGTGCAGCGGCTCGCGCGGCGCGTGCTCCGCCAGCCACGCGCGCACCCGCGCCCGGAACGCCTCGTCCTCCGCCGTGTAGCGCAGATCCATGTTCGTCCATCCCCACGCTGCGTCCGCCGATCAGGGGCGGGAAGATCCAGATTGATAGCGATGGCAGTATAGCCGGATCGGGATGGATCCCGTCAAGTGGGGAGGTTGCGGTGCAGGCCCTGGCAAGGCTGCAGGCGTGTTCACGCGTTGCGATGCTTGCGCTGGCCCGCTAGGCGTCGGTGAGGGTGCATTGGCTGCGATCGAAGCAGCAGGGGCGGCGCTTGCCGGAGGTGAGCTTGTCGATGGCGACGGCGACCCGGCGCTGGCGGGTTTGCGGGTTGCGGGTGGCACCGACCCAGCGGATCCAGTCCCAGCGGGCCATGGGGGTGATGTCGAGCCAGAGGGCCTGCGCCGACGGAGCGGCGGCGAGGGCGTGCGCCAGATCGGCGGGCACCCTGGGTTCCGGCCAGTCCTTGGTCGGCGTGATCGCGAGCGTGACGGTGTCGCCAACGTCGGCTTTGGCCGCTGCGCGCACCGCGTCGCTCACCTTGAACCTGTGGCTGCCCTGGCCGTCCGGTACGAGCACCGCCTGGAATGGGGCACCGTTGATGGTGCCCTCGACCAGGGTCATGCCGCGCGAGGGAAGGTTGGCGCTCACATCTTTCGGCAATGCCAGCAGGATGCCCGAGCCGATGGCCTCGGTTGCGTCGGGCTCGAAGAGTGTCGCTGCGAATGTGGCGCGATCCTGCGTTGCGGCGCGATCCTTGACCGTGCCGCCTGCGGACTGCTGTGCTGCCACGCGCTGCCTCCTTTATAAGGTCAGTTGGCGACTACCGCATACGAACGGGTTGCCGCCCCCGTCACACCGATGACGTATCCAGTCGGGAAAGTGTGACCGCTGGGCGAAGCATATCGGAAGAGCGATCCTGGATGCCATCCGCTGCACGAGCCTGGGTCGCCGGGAGCAGCTTGTGTGCATTGTTGCGGCACTGGCTCTCCCTATGCCCCGGTCGTGCGCCGCGATGCCGGTACGCGACTTGCTTTCGTGCCAGCATGGCGTAGCGATGGCTGCGGACTGTCGTTTGGGCCGGTGGACCACGCGAGGGGGCGCGATGTTTTTTCCGCAAACCGAAGGAACGCCACGAGCAGCGTCGGCGTGCGCTCGGCCAGCTGCTCGACCGGGGCGGCCTCCGCAGCCTGCGCATCATCGAGCAGCCGGGGCGTGTCGTTTTTCAGGGAGTCCCCGGTGGCATCCTCCGGCGCGGCCACCAGACGCATTGGCTGACCGTCGAGCAACTGCGCGGCGGCGTTTGCCCTGCAACGCGGCGAGCCGCCGACCCTCCCCCAGGTCTCGCCTGACGCATAATCGGAACTAGAATTTATGTCAACTTTCTGATGGGTGGAGCCTTGATCGGCCGACCCATCGGGTAGAATGGCGCGGCCGTTGCGGGGGATGCGCGAGGGGCACTTCCCGCGCGGTCACGGGTCGAACCTGGGGCCGACTATCCGGCAGATTGGGTCCGGTGAGGAGGAGTGATGCGCTTCGGCGTTTCCGGCGAATTGATTCCTGACAACATGGATGCGATCACGCCTGCGCTGACCGAGCGGGTCCGGGCGCTCGGCTTTTCCGGTGTTTTCAGCCGCTTTCGCGCGAATGATCCCCATACGACGACGCGCGAGCAGTGCCTGCGCGCCCGCGCGGTGCTGGAGGATGCGGGGCTGGCGATGTACCAGGCGACTGGCTACTGGCAATGCCTGATCCACCCGGACGAGGCACAACGGGGCGAGGCGGTGCGGACGCTGCAGGCGGCGCTGCGGGTCGCTTCCTGGCTCGGGGCGCGCGGCATCGATACGGGGCCGGGGAGCATGAGCCCGCGCGGCCCCTGGTTCCCGCACCCGGACAATTGGGCACCCTGGGCGCGCGAGCAGCTAGTCAAGTCGCTGAAGGAGTGCGCGCCGGTGGCGGAGGGGTGCGGGGTGATCCTCAGCCTGGAGGGGCACCAGCTGGTCACGCTCGACACGGCGGAGACGATGCGCGCGGTGCTGGATGAGGTCGATTCCCCGATGGTGAAGTGCGATTTCGATCCGGTGAACTGGATCACGCTGCGGACGGTGTTCGAGACCGGACCGGCGGTCGCGGCGATGGTGGAGACGCTGGGGCCGCAGATCGTCAGCGCGCACGCGAAGGATGTCGCGATCCAAGATCGCCTGGTGGTCCACATCGACAACATCGCCGCCGGGACGGGGATCCTCGACTACCCGACCTTCCTGCGGCTGATCGAGGATCTGGACCCGAGCTATCCGGTGATTGTCGAGGCGGCGGCGATCGAGGAGTTGCCTGCGGTGAGCGCCTTCCTGCACCGCACGGCGCGGGAGTGCGGGATCGCGGTGTACTGAGCCGAGTCGGGAGGGCGGAGCGCAGCGACGGCGCGTTACGAGGGACGAGAGGGAGGCGGGGGCGATGGCGGACCAGGCCAGGGTGGCGATCGTGACGGGGGGTGGGCGCGGGATCGGGCTGGCGTCGGCGCTGCGGCTGGCCGGGGCGGGGCGCGATGTGGTGATCGCCGATGTCGGGGAGTTCGGGCGAGGGGCGGCGGAGCAGGTCGCCGCGCTGGGTCGGCGGGCGCGCTTCGTGCAGACCGATGTGACCGATCAGGCGGCGGTGCGTGCGCTGGTGGATGAGACGGTGCGGGACTTTGGCCGACTCGATATCCTGGTCAATTGCGCCGGGGTGCTGGGGCGCGAGGAAGGGTTTCTGGAGCGCGATGACAAGGAGTGGCACCGGGTGATCGATATCAACCTGCATGGCACCTACCACGCCTGTCGCGCCGCGCTGCCGCCGATGATCGCGCAGGGCTGGGGACGGATTGTGACGATCAGCAGCGGGGCGCGGCGTGGTGCGCCGCAGTTGGCTCCGTACGCGGTTTCGAAGGGGGCGGTCGTGTCGTTGATGCGCTCGATCGCGAATGCCTACGCCAAGGATGGTGTGCTGGCGAACTGCGTCGAGCCAGGGCGGGCGCTGACCGAGATGGTAGTGCCGCGCTTCACGCCGGAGTTCCTGGCGAATCCGCCGGGAGTGGCGATCGGGCGCTATTCCTCGGCGGATGAGGTCGCGGTTGTGGTGAACTACCTCTGCTCCGAGGAGAACACGTATACGGTCGGCGCGGTCTGGCGGGTGGGGGGGACGGCGGGGTAGGCGAGTCGGGCAGTCGGGCAGTCGGGCAGTCGGGCGGAGGAGTAACGAGTGACGAGTAACGAGTAACGAGGGGAGAGACGGACCTCGCCCCGCCGCCTGCGGGCGGCACCCCTCTCCCAGCAGGAGGGGGGAGACTCAACCTGACGAGCGATTGTGGACCAGGGCATTTCGCCAGGTTGATGAGTGTGCGGGTAGGTCGCACACTCCCGGCGCGATTGGTCGGCGGGGAGGCCCGCGTCTCTGCGCGAGGTGAGGCGGGCGATTCAGCACGGTTGGTGGGCGTTGGGTGTGAATCGGCGCTGCCCGATGGCGAGAGGGAGAGGGATGCGGATGCGGGTGGTGGCTTCGGGCTATGTCTTTGACGCGCGCGAGGGGGAGGCGTGGCAGCGCTCATGCGAGTTCACGGCGGTGACGCGGCTCGGTGATGGGACGCTGTTGGTCACGTCGCGGCGGGGGAGCGCCAGGGAGTCGGTCGATGGGCATGTCTGTGTCTTCGCGAGTGATGACGAGGGGGAAACCTGGGAGGAGCGGTACGACGGGTACGGGAAGGCGACCTGGGATGGCGTGCCCGGCGAGGAGAAGGCGCTGCTGATCGCGGAGATGCCCGACGGGGCGTTGCTTGGGTCGAGCCTGTGGGTCGATCGCTCGGGGCCGCCGCGACCGTTCGTCAATCCGGAGACGACGGGACTGCTGCCGATGCGGGTGTGCCACGCCGTGTCGCGCGATGGGGGGTACACCTGGAGCGAGCGGCGGCAGATTGAGACTGCGCCACATCCGGGGGCATCGCCGACAGGGCCGGTGTTGCGATTGCCGGGGGCGCTGGCGCAGCCGTATGAGCACTGGAAGGAGTTCGACGATCCCGCGCCGGGTCGCCCGGCGGCGCTGCTGCGGCTGTCGGCCGATGGCGGCGTGAGCTGGCCCGCGTTCGCCACGGTTGCGGCGGATCCGGAGAACAAGTTGTTCTACTGGGACCAGCGGCTGTCCGTGGAGCCGGAGACCGGGCGGCTGGTGGCGATGTTCTGGACCCACGATGTGGTGGCGGGGCGGGATCGGGATGTTCACCTGGCGTGGGGTTCGCCGGATGGGTTGCACTGGACCACCCCTCACGGAACCGGGCTGCCGGGGCAGCATTGCCAGCCGATTCCACTGGGCGAGGGGCAACTCGTCGCGGCCTACGTGCGCCGCAAGGATCCGGCCGGTATCCGCGCGATCCTCAGCCGCGATTTCGGCGCAACCTGGGAGGCCGAGAGCGAGGTGGTCGTCTACGAGAGCGATGCCGGGACGGAACTGGGGGCGACCAGCGAGCGCGCGATCGGGGACTACTGGGACGACATGATCGCGTGGCGTGTCGGCCACCCGCGCGGGGTGCGCCTGCCTTCGGGTGAGGTCTTTGTGGTCTACTACGGGGGCGATAGCGCCACCAAGAGCGTGCGCTGGGCGCGGCTGGATACGTGAGTGCTGAGTGCTGAGTGCTGAGTGCTGAGTGGGTCGGGCGATAGGCGATAGGCGATAGGCGATAGAGAGTTAGCCCTCGCTCCGCTGCCTGCGGGCGGCACCCCTCGC
>JAXLWN010000168.1:0-5383 GCA_046328475.1 Chloroflexia bacterium
TCGGCACGAGCCCGGAAGATACCGCCATCGTCGGCGCGATGATCGGCCTGGGGCGCACGCTGGGGCTGGCGGTGACGGCGGAGGGGGTGGAGACCGCCGATCAGGTGGCGAATTTGCGCGCCCTCGGCTGCACCAGCGCCCAGGGCTACTACTTCGCCCGCGCGCTCGACGCCGAAGCGATCGGCAACCTCCTCGCGGGAGGACTCATCCCCGACCTCCCCTCGCCGATCGCGCCGCCGGTGCCGCCTTCCACCGCCGAGTTCCGCCACCGCCGCGCCACCCGCGCGCAGGTCGCCCTCCTCCCCACCATCGGCAACTGACCCCGGCGGCCTGGGCGTCCGGCCCCCAATTGCCGCGCGGCGGCACCGCTTTCCTCCCCGGTAACACTTCCGTAAGGACCAGGCAAGGGACCGATAACCTCTCCTGCTTACACTCGAACCAGGGTTGCTCCTGCCTTTGCGGCATGGAACGTGCCCAGTCGAGGAGCCACGCAGCGCGGAGGAGGTCGCCATGCCTATCCCCAGCGCCCACGGATTGTCGCCCACACCGCGCAGCGCCGCCGTCATCCCCGCCCTGAACGAAGCCCTGTCTATTGAGCGTGTCGTTCGCGGGTTGCTCGCGCGCACCGACGTGGCGCTCGATCGCGTGATCGTGGTGGACAACGGCTCGACCGACAACACCGCCGAACTGGCTCGCGCCGCCGGGGCCGAGGTTGTCAGCGAGCCCCGGCGCGGCTACGGGCGCGCGTGCCTGGCCGGGGTGCTCGCCGCGCGCGACGCCGAGATCGTCGTGCTGCTCGACGGCGACGCCGCCGATGATCCCGCCGACCTGCGCCGTGTGCTCGCGCCGCTGCTGCGCGACGAGGTCGATCTGGTGGTCGGGTCGCGCACGCTCGGCAGCCGCGAGGCGGGCTCGATGGCACCGCAGCAGATTTTCGGCAACGCGCTCGCCGCCTGGCTGATGCGCCGCCTCTACGGGCTGCGCGTCACCGACCTGGGGCCGTTCCGCGCCATCCGCCGCGCCGATCTGCTCGCGCTGGAGATGGCCGAGCTGACCTACGGCTGGTCGGTCGAGATGATGGTGAAAGGGGCGCGGGCGGGCTATCGCTACGGCGAGGTCCCGGTGCAGTACCGCCGCCGGATCGGCGTCTCCAAGGTTGGCGGCACCCTCTCGGGGAGCCTGCGCGCCGGGTGGTGCATCATCGGCACGACGCTGCGCCATTGCCGGTGGACGGCCGCCGCGCCGGTTCGCCGGCCGCTGGGGGTGTGACGATGGCGACCGCGAGCTTCGGCCGCAGCACCCTCTACATCGCCGCCAAGGCCCCGCGTCCGGGCCACGCCAAGACGCGCCTCGCGCGCGGGATCGGGCAGCAGGCGGCGCTGGGCCTCTATCGCGCCTTCCTGCGCGACCTCGGCGCGCGGTTCGCGGCGCTCCCGGCTGAGTATGCGCTCGGCTGGTACATCACCCCGCCCGACGCCTGGCCCGAACTCGCGCCGCTGGTCGATCCGGGCGGCGGGTGGGGCCGCGCGATCATCCTGGCGCAGGGGGAGGGGGACTGGGCGATCCGGCAGGACGCGCTCTTCGCGGGCGCGGCGGCGCGCGGCGAGGCGCGGACCGTGCTGATCGCCTCCGATTCGCCCCACCTCGGCGTCGAAGTTGTGGTTGCGGCCTTCCGCCAGCTCGATCACCACGATCTCGTGCTCGGGCCGGTCGCGGATGGTGGCTATTACCTGATCGGCATGAAGGGCTGGTGCGACCTCCTGCGCGGCGTGCCGATGAGCACCGGCTCGGTGCTGCGCGACCTGATCGCCCGCGCACAGGGGCAGGGGCGCTCGGTCGGTCTCGTCGCCCCGACCTTCGACATCGACGAGGCGTCCGACCTCGACCGACTCCGCCCGCTCGCCAGGATTCGCCCTGACCTCGTCGCAACCCGCGCCGCGCTGCGCGAATTCGGGCTGCTCGACGGTCCCGTTCCGACAACGACACCGATCTACGCCGAAGCCACTCCCGCCGACTGACCGCCATTCGACCAACAGGGAGCGACCCATGACGACGGCAACCGCTTCGCGCCCAACAACACAACGCCGCCCTGCCGAGCGCCGGGTCGCCCGGATCGGCGCGGGCCTGCTCGCCGGGCTGGTCGCCGCGCTGGCGATGACCGCGCTGATGGCGCTCGCGCGCTGGTGGTTCGGCCTGCCGACACCGGCGGAGCTGATCGGCGACGTTTTCATCCCGAATCTCAGCCTGGGGCAATTCTTCAGGCTGATCGACCGCTTCGGCGGCGGCAACGGCATCAAGCGCGTCGGGATCGGCTCGGTGCTGATCGGGCAGATCGTCGCCGGCACGGTCGCCGGGGGCGTGTATGGCTGGCTCGGCGGGCGGCGTGCTCGGAACTTCGTGGTGGCGGCCGGGGTGGTTGCCTGGCTCGTCACGATCATCCCGCTGCGCCCGGTGCTCCACACGAACTACCGAGGGCTGCCCGCTGCGCCCGCGACCGCACTATCGGTTGTCGGTATCCTGCTGCTTTATGCTGCGTTCGGCTGCGTCCTCGTGGCGACCTATCGCTGGATGACCGCCACTCCTGGTGCCGGGCAGCTGGACGCCGATCCGGCGACTGCTCCCATCGGTCGCCGCGCCCTGCTGGTGACGGGCGCGGGGGTGGTTACGGCGGCGGTCGCGGGGGGGCTGGTGCGCCTGCTCTACAATCGTTCGACGCTCCACTACGATGGCACGCGCTACCGTGGCCCCGATATTCAGCCGATCACCCCGACCGACCGCTTCTACAGCGTCACCAAGAATGTGCTCGACCCCGATATCGCGCGGCCACTCTGGCGGCTGCGGCTCGATGGTCGGGTCGCTAACCCGCGCACCTTCACCTTCGATGAACTCGCGGCGCTCCCCGGCGTGACGACGCAGGAGGCGACCGTCTCCTGCATCAGCAACGACACCGGCGATGGCCTCGCCAGCAACGCGGTCTGGAAGGGGATCTCGCTGCGCGCCTTGCTGGAGTCGGCGGGCTTGCAGCAGCCGACCGTGAAGGTCGTTTTCCACGGGGCCGACAACTACGCCGACACGATTTATCTCGACAAGGCGATGGACGGCACCACGTTCGTCGCCTGGGAGATGAACGGCGAGCCGCTGCCCCGCCGCCACGGCTATCCGGTGCGGATCATCGTCCCCGGTCGCTTCGGCGAGAAGAGCGTCAAGTGGGTCACGCGCATCGAGGTGGTGGACCACGAGGTGAAGGGGTTCTACGAGCGGCAGGGCTGGGGACCGACCTTCCTGACGCAGACCTTCTCGCGCTTCGACGAGCCGATCGGCGGGCAGACGCTCAAGACCGGCGCGACCACGCGCCTGCACGGCGTTGCCTTCGCGGGAGATCGCGGCATCGAGCGCGTGGAGGTCAGCACGGACGACGGGCAGAGCTGGACCAGTGCTCGGCTCGACTACCAGAACTCGCAGATTGCCTGGGTGCTCTGGAGTCTCGATTGGCAACCGGCGCGCAGCGGCGAATACAAGCTCGCGGTGCGAGCCGTGGACGCCAAGGGGGAGTACCAGACCTCCGACACGCGCGGCATCGCGCCGGATGGGGCGACCGGGTATCACCGGATCACGGTGCGGGTTGAGGGGTGAGCCAGTGCTGAGTGCTGAGTGCTGAGTGCTGAGTGCTGGGTGAGTAACGAGTAACGAGGAACGAGGACGGATCCTTCGCTGCGCTCAGCATGACAGGGGTGGGGCTGTGCTGCGCTTGTGTCTTTCTGCATGGAGCGCAGCGGAGTGAAGAATCCGTGCTCAACTTTGAACTTTGAACTTTGAACCAAGGGGTAGATCGTGCGGAGTTGGAACGGCGCTGGTGGTAAGCGCGCACTCGTCACCGGGGGCGGGGCTGATCGGCTCGCACCTTGCCGACCTGCTGGTGAGCGAGGGGTGGGCGGTGCGGATTCTCGATAATCTGGAGCCGCAGACGCACCGCAACGGTCGCCCGCCGTGGCTGCCGCAGGCCGCGCAGTTCGTCCAGGCCGACATCCGCGACCGCGCCGCCGTCGCCGAGGCGCTGCAAGATATCGACGTTGTTTTCCACCAGGCGGCGTATGGCGGGTACATGCCCGAGATCGCCAAGTACGTCGCGGTCAACAGCCTCGGCACGGCGCAACTGCTGGAGATCATTCGCGACGATAACCTGCCGATCCGCAAGGTGGTCGTCGCGTCGTCGCAGGCGGTCTACAGCGAGGGCGCGGCGATTTGCCCGCAGCATGGTCGGCTCTATCCCGCGACCCGGCCGCTCGCGCAGCTCCAGGCGGGCGACTTCGCGGTGCGTTGCCCGCACTGCGGCGCGGTCACGACGCCCGCGCCGACGCCGGAGGAGGCCCCGATCGGCGGCGAGACGGTCTACGCGATCACGAAGGCCGACCAGGAGCGGCTGGTGCTGACCTGGGGGCGGCAGACCGGCATCCCGACCGTGGCGCTGCGCTACTCCTGCACCTATGGCCCGCGCCAGTCGGTCTTTAATCCCTACACCGGCGTGATCGCCATCTTCACCACGCGCCTGCTGAACGGCCAGCCGCCGATTCTGTATGAGGACGGCGAGCAGACGCGCGACTTCTGCTACGTCGGCGACATCGCCCGCGCCAACCTGCTCGCCGCCACCAGCGACCGACTGGATGGCCAGCCCGTCAACATCGGCAGCGGCCACGCCACGCCGATCCGCGAAGTCGCCGCCACGATTGCCGAGGCGTTGAACACCCCGATCGCGCCCCTGGCGCGGGGCGAGTTCCGCCCCGGCGAGATCCGCTACCTCACCGCCGACATCTCCCGCGCCGCCGCGATCGGCTACGCGCCCACGGTCGATCTCGCCACGGGCATTCGCAACTATCTCGACTGGATCGCCACGCAGGGCACGATCGGCGACTACTTCGCCGCCGCCGAGACGGGGCTGCGAGCGAAGCAGATCGTGCAGCGCGTCGCCGCTCGCGACATAGCCCGCGAGACTGCGGCGAAGTAGCGTGCAGCCAGGCGGAGGAGGCTTTGTGCCGAGGTTATCCCTGGTAGCGAACTCACAGCCAGGCCATTCTCGCCGCCGTGCTGCCTGCGACCTCGCCATCCTCTTTGCCCTTGGCGCTGCTCTGGTTGGCCTGACACTCTGGATGGCGCACTGGCCGGTTCCGGCTTTCCAGCCGCGATCCTATGCGATTACCCTCGCCGCGCAGCTCGCGGTCTACGCCCTCGCCGCCGGTTGGGTGGTCTTGCGCCGACCCGACGCGCGCGGCGCGTTGCTGGTCATCGTGCTGGTCGCGGTCGCCACCCGGATCGCCTTTGTTCCCCAGGCCCCGACCATCTCCAACGATATCTATCGCTATGTCTGGGATGGTCGTATTCAGGCGCA
>JAXLWN010000169.1:0-5265 GCA_046328475.1 Chloroflexia bacterium
GGTGTGCGGGTGCGTACCTCGATTCAGGAGGGCGGGGTGATAGGAAGCATGTCGATGAGGTCGAGATCGCCGGGGGAGTGGCCGAGTTCGGTGAGCATCTGGGCGATGTCGCTGCGGTGCTGGGTGCCGTGGTTGATGACGTGCATCATCAAGAGCCAGAGCGGGGCGGTCGCGCTGTAGCCGTCTCCCAGGCTGATCGTGTGTGGCAGGTCGAGATCGGCATCGGCGAGGGTGGCGAGGTAGGCGCGCAGTTGTGCTTCGGCGCGGGCCAGTTGTTGGGCAAGTGAGGGGAGATCGGGGAAGTCGTCTGCCGCGAGATCGGGGAGCTGCGGGTTACCGGGCCACTGGGGGAGGTGGAAATAGATGGCTCCGAGGAGGTGGCGGAAACTGCCGCGCAGGCTGCCGCAGGGGAAGCGGGTGGGGGCGGTGAAGGCTGCGGTGGGGATCGCGGCGGCGATGTTCAGGAGGCGTTCGTTGCCCCAGGTGTTGTAGTCGAAGAGGGCCTGGATATCGGTGACGCGCATGGGACCTCCACTGAGTGCTGAGTGCTGAGTGCTGAGTGCTGAGCAAGTACGAAGTACGAACGACGAAGTACGAAGGAACGAGGGGAGATGCAGTTGTGCCCGGGCCGTCTCTGGTGGGAGGCGGCGCGGGCGGGGATGAGGGGGATGGAGGTTAGCGGTTGGTGATGTAGGCGCGGAGGCGGGCGTCGCGCAGGAGGAGGCCGCCCCAGAGGAATGCGGCGATGAAGAGGGGGAAGATGATGTTGAAGACAGGGGCGTCGATGCGGAACTGGCTGGCCATGGCGCCGCCGAGGTAGCCGGTCATGAGGACGGCACCGAGGGTGGCGGTGCGGGGGAGGGCGTAGATGGCGAGGAGGGCGAGTTCGAGGATGCCGACGGCGAGGGTCTGGTTGGCGGTGTAGCCGAGGAGGGTGCCGCTGTCTACGGCGGGGGTGGCCTGGGCGACTTTGATGACGCCATCGAAGAGGAGGAAGAGGATGCCGAGGGCGCTGAGGACGCGCCCGGACCAGACCTGGATCGAGGTGGACGGGGCGGTGTGGGTGGTGGCCGAGGATGTCGCCTGCATCGTGGTACCTCCGTAACGGTATTTCGAGTGTCACCAGGGTGTAGCCATTAAGTAGTCGGTTGGGGTGAGGGGAGATCGACAGTTTTGGGAGACGAGTTTGGGGGGAGTTTTGGAGGAAAATGTGAAGTACGAAGTGCGAAGTACAGGCGACGAATGGGGGACGGACCTCACCCGGCCGCTGCGGCGGCCACCCTCTCCTAGCAGGAGAGGGTGAGGGGATGGTGGAGTGCTTTGCTGTGCGTGGGGTGAACCCCTCCCCGCCGTCCTGCGGGACGGCGACACCTCCCCTAAAGGGAGGGATCGAGAGATGGCGCAGGCTTCTACCATGCCCTCGGCAGACCCCTCCCCGCGCTGCGGCGCGACCCTCCCCTGATGAGGAGAGGGTGGGGTACGAGGGGGCGCGGGTGGTGATCTGTGAGGCAGGTTGCCGTCCCCACGCGGGCGGGTCGGTGACCCGCCCTACCAGGGTGAGGTGGGGGGTTAGGTGGGGCGTTCGTCGGCGAAGGTGAGGTTGTGGGCGGCGAGGGCTTCGCGAAGGGTAGAGGAGGGATTTGGGGCCGAAGCCGTGGAGGGTGAGGAGGTCGGTGGTGCGGGCGTCGGCAAGTTGGCCGAGGTGGGTGTGCGGCGTTGGCGAGGGCGCGGAGGGCGGGTTGGCCGAGTTTGGGGAAGGGGAGGAGGGGGTGGGGTGGGGGTGGCGTTGGGCATGGGGACCTCCGGGTGAAGTACGAAGTACGAACGACGAAGTACGAACGACGAATGACGAGGGGTGAGAGGAGGAAAGGGGTCGAGGTTCAGGTTCCAGGTTCCAAGTTCGACACACGCTAACCAGAACCTGGAACCTGGAACTGGGGCTTGGTAACGCTTCCTCTCGCGACTCGCGACTCGTGCTAGATGGTGGCAGCGGCCTGGCGGATGAGGTTGGTGAGGAGGTCGTAGTCGATGGGTTGGTTGGGCTTGATCTTGATGGTTTTGCGCTCGGGGGGGCCGGGTTCGAAGAGGTTTTGGGGGGCGTCGATGGTGGTGGCGTTGAAGATGGTGAGGGCGACCCAGCCTTTGGCGGGGGCGATGACGCAGGCGTATTTCTTGTTCTTGAGGTAGTGGGGCTTGCTGTATTGGAGGCGCTCGGCGACGTCGGGGATGGCTTCGTGGATGCGGGCGTGGAGGGTGCGGGCGATGTCGGCCTGCCAATCGACGGTCAAGGCGTCGATATAGGCGGTGACGTCGGTGCTGCTCATTGGGCGTGCTCCTCTAATTGGACCCAGGCGTTGACGATGGCGGCGAGCGCGGGCTGCTTCGCCTGCACGTCGGCGAGAGTATAAAACTTTGCCATGCGTCGGTCTTGCCAACTGCCTGCGAGGAGGTTGGTGGGGTCGGGGACGAGGCCGTTGGGGAAGACGAGGATGAGGTGGGCGGCGTCCTGGGTGCGGGGGTGGAAGGCGGCGAGGTCGTGTTTGGGGTTGTGCTTGTAGTAGAAGCTGGGGACGTGCCACTTGATGCGCTCGGCGATCTGGTCGCTGGCGGCGAGGATGATGGTGCGGATGGCGGCGATCTCGGCTTTGTGGGGGTGGTCGAGGGTGGCGAGGTAGGCGTCGATCTGCTCGGTGTCGGTCATGGGATGCTCCTGGCCGAGGGGTTGATTGCGGAGGAAAGATTAGCACTATTGTTCTATTAAGGCAAGGGTGAGGGGACGGATTGAACCGCCAAGACGCCAAGAGCGCCAAGAAGACGACGATTTAACCGCAGAGGACGCAGAGACGAATGACGAATGACGAATAGAACCACAGAGAGCACGGAGGGCACAGAGACAAAGACGCGAGGGGCAAGGGGAGAGGAACGTGCCGGGAGGCCGCAGAGACGCGGAGCTGCAAAGGATGACGCGGAGGGGCAACCGCCAATTTAGGCGTCGCGGGGTGGCCATTCCTGGGAGGTGTGGAGGATGCGGAGGATGGCGACCGTTGCGTCGCGCACGACATAGACGATAACGTAGGGCCAATGCGCGACGACGAGTTCGCGGGTAGCTTCGCGGCGACCGGGGCGACCGCGATTGGGAAAATCGGTCAGGCGAGCGATGGCACTGCGGATCGCATCGTCCATGCGGATCGCGGCATCAGGGTCGCGCGTTGCGAGGTAGTCAAAGTGCGTGATGAGGTCGCGTCGCGCGCTGGCTGTCCAGACGATTCTCATCGCGGGCTTCCAGCCATCAGACGTTGCCGACGTTCATCCATTTCAGCCATGACTTCGTCGTGATCAAGCACGTTCCCGGCTTCGAGGTCGCGCAAGCCTTCCTCAACTGCGGTGAGGAACTGCTGCTCTGAGGCGATGTAGCCGCGCAACGCCTCTTCGATCACCCAAGAGCGATTGCGGCCGAGTGCCTGAGCAAGCGAGGTTAGCTGCTCGCTCAACTCCTCCGAGATACGCGCCGAGATGGTCACATCCTTAACCATTGATTCCTCCTGTCATGCAAAGCATACATTGTATGACATAGCAATGCAATGTCGCTGCCTTTGATTTCACGACTGCTTGTTGCCGAAGGCATGGGCTACGGATCCTTCGCTGCGCGCAGAATGACAGGGGGAGGGAGTGGCCTGTGGGGTGAGGGGGGCGGAGCGGGGTGGGGAAGAATCGGGCTGTGAGGCTTGGGAATTGCGATGGTTTTTGGAAGCGGGGTGGGGTATGCTCGGTTGCGGTGTGCCGGGGGGTGCGCGGGGCGTAGGGGAGGGCGGCTTTGGGGCGGTTTCGGCCTGACCAGCGGGTGGTGGTCGCGGTTGTCTATGTGTGCAGCATGCTGCTCAATTCGCTGAGCGCGACGATTATCAACGTGGCGCTGGCGACGTTGGGGCGCGAGTTTCATGTGTCGCCGGCCGCGATCGAGGCGGTGGTGGTGAGCTTCCTGGTCAGCCAGGCGGTCTGTATCCCGGTGTCGGGGTGGC
This sequence comes from Chloroflexia bacterium, assembly GCA_046328475.1. Taxonomy (GTDB): domain Bacteria; phylum Chloroflexota; class Chloroflexia; order Thermomicrobiales; family CADCWN01; genus CADCWN01. The sequence goes on from JAXLWN010000169.1 coordinate 4,020, forward strand.
TGGGGGATCGCTGGGGGACGAAGCGGAGTTTCCTGCTGGACGCTGGCGCTGTTCGTGGGGGCGTCAGCGGCGTTGTGCGGGGTGTCGCGGAGTTTCGGGCAGTTGGTCTTGTTCAGGATCGTGCAGGGGGCGGGGGCGGGCTGCTGACGCCGGTGGGGATGTCGATGCTCTACCGGGCATTCCCGCCGGAAGAGCGGGTGCGGCTGTCGCGCCTGCTGATGTTCCCGACGATTCTGGGTCCGGCGCTGGGGCCGGTGCTGGGCGGGTTCCTGGTGGAGAAGTTATCGTGGCACTGGGCGTTCTTCGCGAATGTGCCGCTGGGGTTGGGGGCGTTCACCTTCGGGCTGCTGTTCCTGAGCGAGCACCGGGAGGCGGGCGCGGGGCGCTTCGATCTGCCGGGCTTTGTGCTGGCCGGGGGCGGGCTGGGGATGGTGGTGTTTGCGCTGACGGAGGGGCCGTCGCGCGGGTGGACGACGCCGCTGATTCTGGCCTGCGGGATCGCGGGGCTGGCGGCGCTGGTGGCGTTCGTGTTCGTGGAGTTGCGGGTGGCCGCGCCGATGGTGCAGTTGCGGATTCTGGGGAACCGGCTGTTCCGCGCGACGCTGCTGGTGTCGCTGTTCGCGTCGGCGGGGTTCACGGGGATCCTGTTCCTGGTGCCACTCTTCTTGCAGGAGGCGCGGGGGGCGTCGCCGTTGCTGTCGGGGTTGACGACCTTCCCGGAGGCGATCGGGGTGGTGGTCTCGACGCAGCTGGTGGCGCGGCTCTACCCGTCGATCGGGCCGCGCCGGTTGATGGCGGGGGGGCTGACGGGGGTGGCGATATCGATGGCGCTGCTCTGCGCGCTGCAATTGGGGAGCAGTTTGTGGCTGGTGCGGCTGCTGATGTTCCTGATCGGGGTGGGGATGGCGTATGTCTTCCTGCCGAATCAGGCGGCGAGTTTCGCGACGATCTCGCGCGAGGATACGGGGCAGGCGTCGACGTTCTTCAGCGTGCAGCGGCAGATCGGGTCGGCGCTGGGGGTGGCGGTGCTGAGCGGGGTGCTGGTGGCGGCGAATGCGGCGACGGGGGGCGAGATCGGCGAGCCGTCGCTGGTGGCGTATCGCGCGGCGTTCGTGGCGGCGGCGGCGCTGGCGGCGACGGGGGCGATCATGGCGCTGCGGGTGCCGGACCGGGATGCGGCGGCGACGATGCGGCCGAAGCAGGCGACGGAGGCGGAGGCGGAGGCGGAGGCAAGCGGGGTGGCGGC